>JAWLHX010000005.1:0-89850 GCA_041690105.1 Phycisphaerae bacterium | reverse complement strand
CAGAATGACCGCGCTGCCGGTAAGCGCCCGATAGTGGCTTATTACGTACGAATCGCATGACAGCGTGAGATAGCGCTGACTTAAGACCACGAACGGCCCCGCCAGCAGGTACAGCATGGTCAAAGCGGCATTGGATGCGGGCCGATTGGCTGCAATATTCTTTTGTGATGTCAGTGAGTCTCGTCTCACCAGTGCAGCCCCCGATAGAAACTGTTCAACTCAGCTTGAACAAGTCTGTCCCGTAACTGTCTGGACAGCAATTGCAAAGGTGTGTAATAATCTACGATGCCGTTCAGAAATCCCGTTTTGCTGCGAAAGAGTGTGACATGGCTGCCGTAAATCGCGACGCATTTCAGCTTCTTAATGCCCTGGACTATCGGGCCGACCGGCCACTCTCCATCGGTGCGCAGGCCGAACAGAAGCCGGTTGTCGCCGGCTTGCCGTCGGGGGCTCACCTTCACGATAACTGGGAACTCAAGATTGTTGTTCGCGGAGCCATGCGCTGCTTGCTCGATGATGGCGGACAACTGGTCAATGCCCCAGCGATTATTGCAGTTCCGCCCGGCCGCATTCACGCAGCAACATCGCCAGAGGATTGGCGGCAGGGCTTGGTAATGATTGTCCTCAACGGTGACGATAGCCAACTGACGCTGGCCACTTTCTCCCGCAAGTGTCACCTGGCCGGCCAGGCGCCAACGCGAGTGCTGCTGGCTCCGCCTCTGTTGCAGGCATGGCAGAAACTGCTGGGCTCCGCATGGACCGACTTTTGTGCGCGGTTGCTGCACAACGGCATCAGTCAGGCGGGCGAGCGGACACGATCGGCCTACAGGCATTTCGGGGTGCAGTATCTATTCTCCGCGCTGTGCCTGGCCCGGGAGGAGGCCCATGAGGCGACCACTGCGGCCGCCAGCCTGGTTGAGCGTGCTGAAGGTGTCATGCATGGGGCCTATTTCAAACCCGGACTGTCGGTTGAGCAGATAGCCGCGGCCGTCGGGCGCTCGCCGAACTACCTTGCGGCTTTGTTCCGGCAGGAGAGGGGCTGCACGGTGCGGCAGGCCTTGGTCCACATCCGGCTGAACCGGGCTCACGAACTGCTTTCCCGCGGTCGCTACACCGTTAAGGAGGTAACGCGGCTGACGGGCTGGAGTTCGCAGCAATACTTCGCCAACTGCTTCCGCAGGACCTTCGGTTATGTGCCAAGCGGCGTCATGCCGTCGATTTCTGCTGAGTCGCAATATTCGCGGGCTATAGAATGACATTCACTGAACAACCGGCCACCTGCTTTGAAAGGTACAACAATGTCTGACCTCCAGCCGCACGCTCAAAACCCTGCTGGCACAACCGACGATACCGGCATTTACTCAATGCTTCCGCGCGAGCAGATGGACCCTGATGCCCTCAAACTCCGCGATACATACGCCGTCACGCCCGACGCCCCGCTTGTGCGGCGCGAGTTCGGCTTCTACTGTCTGGAACGCTGGTATGAGCAGGGCCTGCCGCGAGACGCTGACCTGGCCGCTCTTTTCCATTACGATCCGCCCGGCAGCGCCAATCTCTGGGGCCTCGGCTGGTGTGAGGCGGGCTTCAGACCGGCCTTCCCCGAAAAGATTATCGAGGATCGCGGCGAGCACGAGGTAGTGCAGGATTTCGCCGGCCGGCACGTCCTCTGCTTCAAAGGCCGCCGCTCCGGCTTCATGCCCGAATACATCGACCATCCGGTCAAGGATTGGCGGACATGGCAGGAGAATGTCAAGTGGCGGCTCGATCCGGCGGCGTCGGGACGCCTCGAAGCTCTGGATGAACCACTCGAAAGGGCGGCCGCAGCCGCTCGCCGCGGGCTGATGATCACACAGCGCGTTGTCGGGGGATACATGTATCTAAGGAGCCTGGTCGGCCCGACAGAGCTGCTTTACATGCTCTATGACGCTCCGGATCTTGTTCATGACTGCATGCAGACCTGGCTGCAGCTTGCCGACGCCGTTATCGCCCATCATCAAAGGCAAGTGACGATAGATGAGCTCTTCTTCGGCGAAGACATCTGTTACAACAACGGCTCGTTGATCTCGCCCGAGATGATCCGCCGGTTCCTGCTGCCCTATTACCAGCAGCTTATCAGCAATCTGAAAGCGAGGCAGCTTGACCGCGCCCGCCACCTCTACTTCCACATCGACACCGACGGCTGGTGTGTGCCGCTGATCGACCTTTACCGCGAAATCGGCATGGACGCGATGAGCCCCTTCGAGGTCGCCTCCGGCTGCGATGTCGTCGATATCGGCCGCCGATGGCCGCAGCTCGTAATGACTGGCGGCATCGACAAACGTGTGCTGGCACAGGGCAAAGATGCCATCGACCGCCACCTGGAGCGAATCCTGCCCGCCATGCGCCGCCGTGGAGGTTACATTCCCACCTGCGACCATGGCGTGCCCGAAGAGGTCTCGCTGGAAAACTATATGCACTATCGCCGCCGCTGCATCGAACTGGGCGGATGATAACGAGCGAGCCGGCGAACAGGAACGCATTGAGCGGAAGTGGCTGCGAACTGTCTCCAGAATCTCTTGCCTTAATTGGAATCAACAGGCAGGCATGGGGCGGCATCGGTGTCTTACCGTCCCGCGGGGTGATCAGGTTAAAACTGCGGTTCATAAGAGCGCATGTGAGGTTTTTGACCTAGTTCTCTGAATCCTCTCATCTCTCTGGCGCGAGAACGCGAGTGCCGGTGGATAGTACCTGGAGATGGCTGTCACTGCATCACTGCTGTTCTTGGGGGGGTATTAAATCCGCCGCCATGTCAGCGACTTCACCACGCATCATCCGCTACGCCATCTACACCCGCCAGTCGGTCGACCGCGGCGACAGTTTCAGTTCGTGCGACGTGCAGTTCATCACCTGCCGTGACGTGGCCATAGCCAGCGGGCGGCCGGAGTTGCAGTGGGTCGACCGGCAGTTCGATGACGTTGGCTACTCGGGCGCGCCACTGGAGCGGCCGGCCTTGCATGCGCTTCGGCAGATGGTAGCCGAGGGTGACATCCAGCGGCTGTACGCGGTGGCCCTGGATCGGCTGTCGCGAAATATGCGCCAGGCGGTTGTGCTGCTGGATGAGCTTGAGCGCGCCGGTGTCGAACTGGTGCTGATCAACCAGCCCGAACTGAACTCCTCACCTGAGAGTCGGTTCCTGAGACACATCCTTGCGGCCTTCGCTGAGTTTGAGCGCGAGATGATTGCCGCGCGCATTGCCGATTCGCGTGTCTACTTGAAGGCGCGTGGGCGGCGGATAGCGGGCAGGGCACCTTACGGTTATGATGCTGATCCGAGTACCCGGCAATTCGTTGCCAATGAGGTCGAGGCGCGGCGTGTGCGGGCGATCTTCAAGAGGGCGGCGCGCGGCCAGGCTCCTCGCGAGATTGCTCGGATGCTGAACAAGCAGGGCTGGCGAACGAAGGTCTACCGCAGTCGCTCGGGCAAGATGATCGGCGGCGGTCGATGGACTCCGCGGGCCGTGCTGGCCATACTCCGCAACCCTGTCTACCTGGGCCAGTTTGCCGATGGTCAGGAGACGCGTCCAGGCAGCCATCCGCCAATAGTCGCCCAGTCTCTGTTCGAGGAGGCAGCCGAGGCGATCGGTTCGCGTCGAACCAATCAGAAGGCAAGGCGCCAAAGGCACACTTACGCTCTGGGCCAGAAGATCGTCTGTCCCAAGTGCGGCCGCAAGCTGACCACGCACAGCACTACCCGCTGGACATCCGAGACGCATGGACTTGGAACGTCCTACTACCGCTGCGGCTCAAACGCCGGCGGGCGGGCACCGTGCAAAGGCATCCGCTACCCGTGCTATGAAGTGGAGCAGTTCATCCGCGAAATGTTCTGCGAGGAAGCGACCTGGCAGACCCTGCTTGGCGATGAGGCAGAGCCGCGACAACTGCAGGCCATCTGCAAGATCATGGAGTCATTCCCGGCGGTCTGGTCGGATCACATGCTGCGCCGCTGCATCGACAAAGTTGAGATCAGCCTGTCGACGTCGGAGCTGACGATTCATATAGTAGAGGATGCTGCGCAGTCTCTGCTTGCTGCCATGCGGCCCAAACTGCCCGAGGACATGGTGATGGCACAGGTTGCCAGTAAGTGACCTCGGCGTCGGGCGAGGATGATTATTGTTTACTCGAGCCTCTGAGCAAAATGCGTCACGAATTGAAATTTGATGGCGACAGTAGTGTATCAAACATGCCACACGCTATCAGTCTGCTGCTGGCAGTCGGTCGAGGTTCCGGTATAGATGATATTGTTGTTTCAGCAGTCACTGGAATGCTTCCTCCGCGCTGGAGTCTGAAGGTACATGAGATGGAAACGGTTGAAGAACTCGCGGCTGTCTCGGCAGCAGAGATGGACCTGGGTATCGTCGTGCCCAACAACATAATGGCCACTGACTTCTCGCAGCAGTTTGACAACAGAATTCAGGAAGTGCTTGAGGCACTGGCACCTCTTGTGGCTGCTGGATTGCCGCTGGTCACTGGTTGCGGTTGGAACAATGATGTCTGGGCTCCCAGGGCAGAGGCCATGGGTGCTATTCACCTGGACATGCCATGGAGACGTAGGGCGCTCAAAGGCGCGATCGTGAGGTGCCTGTTCGCGAAGCGCACGTAGATGGTTCTGTTGCTTGAACATCGCGTTGCCGTCGAGACATCCACCAAGCATCTCTTTTGGTTGCCGTCAAAGCGCCTTTGCGATAATATTGTCGCCTCAAGAGTGGTTGGGTACCTGCAGACGACAAGGTGGCGGCTTCTCTGTTGGTGGCATTACAAGGCAAGAAAATGAAGCCTATGTTATGGCGAAGGATAAGCAAAATGGGCAGGATCAAGTTCGGCATTTGCGGGTTTGGCCGGTTCGGCCAGAATCATTGCAGGCATTTTACGCAGGCCGCAGAGAAGTACCAGGTCGTTGCATTGTGCGACATTGACCCGGACCGGGTGAGCAGGCCGGCAAAAGACTACGGCTGCGCCGCTTACACCCGTTACGAAGAGTTCCTGAAGAATCCGGAGATGGAACTGACGATCATTGCGACCCGATCACTGGATCATGCCAGAAACGCCCAGCAGGCACTCGCAGCAGGCAAGACCGTCCTGCTGGAAAAACCAATCGGCGTGACAGCCGAGGATTACAAGCTCCTGCAGCAGTTGGTGCGGGATTATCCCGGCAAGCTTTACTTCGGACACAACCATCGTTTCGAGCCCGCCTTCACAAATGCACGCGAGATCATCGCCACCGGGGTGCTTGGCCAGATTAATGTGGTCAAGCTCTGTAAGCATCATCAGTTCATGCGTCGCAACGATTGGCAGATGCGGCTGGACTTTGGCGGCGGTCAGCTCAGCGTCTGGGGGCCGCATCTTATTGACCAGGGGCTGCAGTTCCTCGGCGGCCCTGCGCGGAAGGTGGAGAGTTACCTCCGACGCATCCTGACGCCGGGTGATGGCGACGACCACGTAAGAATCATCCTGTTCGGCGAAAACGATGTGGTGGTCGAGCTGGAGATCAGCAACTCCGTGGCGCTCGCCAGCCCATATTGCACGGTCTATGGTGATCGCGGGGCGCTGACGTACGGACAGGACCAGACTCATATCCAGCTCAGGTACCTTGATCCGCAGTTCCGCTGGCCCAAGGCTGAGGCCAACGCGAGAAGTCCGCTTTCCGGAGAGGCAATGTACGTCGACAAGGAGCTTCCCTGGGTCGAGGAGACGCGCGAAGTTGAGCCCGCCACGGACATGTGGGAGCAGGTCGAAATCGAGCTTGTCCAGCGGCTGCACGACGCCCTCCGCAACGGCATCCCGTTTCCTGTCACCAGTTCAGATGCGCTGGAAGTGGTCAGAATCACGGAAATCGTAAAGAAGCAGAATCCGCAGTTCCCATGGATCGGATAATCACTCAGGAGTTTCGTTGCAATGAACAGAATCAGGATAGGCCAGATCGGCATCTGCCATGAACATGCCGCAGGCACAATCTGTGCTCTGCGCAAGCTGCCCGAGACGTTCGAGATTATCGGCGTGGTTGATGATCGCGGGATGGCTGCGGCCCGACGTGCGGGAGACGACCTCACGCCGTATGACGGGCTGAAATGGATGACCGAAGAGGAGCTCTTGGGCACTGCCGGTCTCCAGGCAGTAACGGTTGAGGTGCCCAACGCTGATCTTGTCCCCGCGGCCATCCGCTGCATGAAACACGGCTTGGCCATGCACATGGACAAGCCGGGGGGCGAGGATATGGCGCTGTTCAGGTCGCTGCGCGAAGGATGTGAAAAGCGCAACCTTCCTTTCCAGATGGGTTACATGTTCCGCAGCAACCCGGCCATTCAATTCTGCCAGAGGATTTTGCGGGAGAAATGGCTAGGGGAAGTTTATGAGATTCACTCTGGCATGAGCCACGACTATGGCGGCCAGGAATACCAGCGCTACCTGGCGCACTTCAAGGGTGGCATCATGTTCAATCTCGGCTGCCACCTGATCGACTTCATCCTTCCCATGCTGGGCAGGCCGCAGCGGATAACGCCTTTCATGAAGTCGACCGCCGGGGCCGCCGCCTCGGCGTACAATAACTGTCTGACCATTCTGGAATACCCTCACGCCACCGTGACGCTGCGAGCCTGCGATGTGGAAATCGACGGCATCAACCAGAGGCGTCTGAAGATCTGCGGCACGAAAGGCTCCATCGACCTCTGTCCTCTGGAGCGCTTTGACGGCGAGCCCCTTCGCATGCAACTTCGGCTGAAAGAGAGCAATGCGGAGTATGCTGCAGGGATGCATACCGTTGATTTCGGCGTGCAGGAAAACCGCTACGTGGGGCAGATGCTGAACTTCGCAAAGATGATCCATGGAGAGCCCTGCTGCCAGTACTCCTGTGAGCATGATTGCCTCGTTCAGGAAGTGGTCCTGGCGGCGTCAGGCTACAGCCAATGGAGAGAATGAAGCGAAGCGTACCGTGCGGCCGCCGTTTTATTAGCTATCGCAGGAGCCTAAAATGAACGCAGCAGTGATTGTTTTTCCCTCTCAAGGTAAGGCCTGTCTGGAATCGTTCGAGATTCCATGCCTGGCAGCAGACGAAGTGCTGGTGGAATCCTCTTACTCGGTCATCAGCGCGGGAACGGAAGTGGCCAACCTGCAGCAACTGCCCAATACCGTGAGTGCCAAGAATGATTTTCCGCATTATCCGGGTTATAGCGGCACTGGAATCGTGGTTGATGTTGGAACCGGCGTTGAGAAACTGTGCCCCGGCGATCGTGTGGTTGTACCATGGGGCGGGCATCGTTCTCATGTTGTAAAGAAAGCTGAGGATGTGCTGAGAATTGATGACAACGCCATCAACCTTATGGACGCATCCTTCGCCCACATCGCATCATTCTCTTTTCTCGGCGTAAGGAAGCTGCGGCTGGAACTTGGCGAATCGGCCGTGGTTGCCGGCATGGGCATTCTGGGCGTCTTCGCCCTGCAGATCGCAGCGCTTTCCGGAGCAGTGCCGGTGCTGGCTTTGGATTTCGATGAGACTCGGCGGGCTTTAGCCCGGGACCTTGGGGCCGCCGCCGCGTTTTCGCCCGACGAAGAAGAGCTCGCCGAGAAGATCAGAGATGCAACGGGGGGCACGGGGCCAAATGCGGTGGTTGAAGTCACCGGGTCTGCGGCAGCACTGCAGCAAGCGCTGGAGTACATTGCTTGGGAAGGGCGGATTTCTCTTCTCGGCTGCACGCGAATTTCCGACGTTCCGATCGATTTCTACAAGTACGTACATCGCCGGGGCGTTGCCCTGCTGGGTGCTCACACCTATGCAAGGCCCAAGCTGGATTCGGCGCCCGGGCGATGGACCGAGCGCGACGACTATCGTACGTTTGTGAAGCTGCTGGCGGCTGAAAGAATGCAGGTGCGATCGTTGATCTCGGAGGTTGTCTCTCCAGCGGCGGCTGATTCCGTCTATGCGCGTCTGGCACAGGAGAGTAATCCCCCGCTGGGAGTTGTTTTTGACTGGAGCCGTATAAGGTAGCGCAAAATTGAGGATACTTCTGCCGGCATTACTGCCCTGCTGAGGCAGCGATCCTGGCGGCGTCAGGCTACGGCCAATGGAGAGGATGAATTGAAGGCGATACTGGTTAACGAGAATAAGGAGCTGACCTGGAGCGAGGTGGCCGATCCGCTTCCGAAACAGGGCGATGTTGTTATCGACATTCACGCCACCGCCGTCAACCGGGCCGACCTGATGCAGCGGGAAGGCAATTATCCGCCGCCCCCAGACTGGCCGCAATGGATGGGGCTGGAGGTGGCCGGCGTGGTGCTGCAGGCGCCTCCGGACTCGCGCTGGAAAGTCGGCGACAAGGTCTGCGCCCTGCTTGGCGGCGGCGGTTATGCCGAGAAAGTGGCCGTCCCTGCCGACATGGTCCTGCCGGTGCCCGCGGGACTGACCATGGCCGAGGCGGCGGCCGTTCCGGAAGCGTTCGCCACGTCCTACCTTAATCTATGCATTGAAGGCGGCATGAAGGCCGGCGAGACAGTCTTTATCCAAGCCGGCGCCAGCGGCCTTGGCATGGCAGCCATCCAACTCGCCAAGGCTTTCGGAGCCAAAGTGGTTACTACGGTTGGTTCTGAGGACAAGGAGCGCTTTGTCCGCGACCTTGGAGCCGATGTGGTCATCAACCGCAGAAAGCAGAATATTGCGGTGGCGCTCAAAGAGCATCCGGTGGACGTGGCCCTTGACTGCGTGGCTGGCAAGGACCTGGGGCCGTGTCTGGAAACCATGGCCCGCGGCGGACGGTGGATTGTTATCGCCACACTTGGTGGGCCGATGAGCGAGCTCAACATCAACGACTTCTTCAGGCGCGGCATCAAGCTGATCGGCAGCACGCTGCGCAGTCGCTCAAGCCAAATGAAGGCCGAAATCCTGGCCGGACTTGAAAAGCAGTTGTGGCCGGCTCTGGCTGACGGCAAAATCAAGGTGCTGATCCACGAGACGCTGCCGATTATGGCGGCGGATGCCGCCCACGCAATTCTGCAGCGCCAGGAAAACCTGGGCAAGGTGGTATTGACGGTTGACTGACGGACATGGCTGGCCCAGCACAAGCACCCGGACAAGCTTTTTATTGACGGCTGCCGCGGTTGTGACGGTCGTGAGCCCTGATTTAGGATCCACCCAATGAGAAAGTCCTTCCTCAAGCAACCGCCACCGGTCATCACCGGCATCATGGGCGGTCAGACGCCGCAGGAGTTAATTGCGGAATCGAAGAATGCCGAGTTTGACGGTGCCCGCGGCATCGCCATTTCTCTGGCCGATCTGAAGCAGGAGTTCCGTAATTCGCAGGCCCTCAAGGGCATTATTGAGGCAGTCAATCTGCCGTTCATGTTCTTCTTCTATCGAGACGAAAAGTGGCCCGCTTCCACCGATGATGCGCGGCAGGAGTTGCTGCTTGCCGCCGCCGATGCCGGGGCCTCCATGATCGACGTCATGGGAGACCTGTACGATCCATCGCCGATGGAGATCACCCGCAGCCCCGCCGCCGTCGACAAGCAGAAGCGTCTGATCGATCAGATTCATGACCGGGGCGCCGAAGTGGTCATCTCCTCCCACATGTCGTGCCCGCGGACCACCGAGCAGGTCATTGAGCACATGCGGGCGCTGGAATCCCGCGGTCCAGAGGTGGTGAAGATCGTGACTACGGTCGATACAGAGGAGGAGTTTGCCGAAGCAATCCAGACAACAATAGCCCTGAAGCGCGAGCTCAAGACGCCATTCATTCACCTCTGCAACGGCCGTTTCAGCCGGCCGCACCGCTTTCTCGGTCCGGCGCTTGGCGTCTCAATTGCGTTTGCCGTGCACCGCTACGAGCCGCGGTACGGGATGACTCAGCCGACGATCCGGGCCATGAAGGCTGTTCTCGACAATCTCCACTGGAGCATCAATGATCTGGTGTAAGATAGAGCAGCCCTGCCCGCCAGTCAGTCGACTGCGGCATCGTATTCGCTGAGCCGTGGCCTCAACGAAGATTATCACCCGCCGCACGTTCGTCTCCGGTATGATAGGTGATGTTCGGCGGTGACGCCGCCGGCCAGTTTGGTCGATTCAGCCGGAAAGCGAGACTGTCACGCCGTTGCCGACAGCCACGCGTCAATCCGGGCATCAAGCTCGGAGGCGACCTGCGTCTCGTCATCAACTCGGTTCACCAGCTCTTGCGGATCGTTCTCCAGGTCAAACAGTTGCTGCACCTCCCAGGAAGGGTCGCGGACATACTTCCAGCGGCCGTGGCGAATCATGCGCATGTCGTGGAATTCGCTGAAGACTGCTCGGCCGGGCTCCGGCCTGCCGTCGCGCAACAGGTTGGCCATGGACCTGCCCTGCATGTTGTCCCACGGCTCGCAGCCGGCAGCCTCAAGAAGGGTTGGCGGCACATCAATCAGCGATGCCGCGTCGTCGACCACGCGGCCCTCGGCAAACTTGCCCGGCCAGCGCACAATGAGCGGAACGCACACCGACCCCTCGTACATCAGCGTCTTGTAGACGAAGCCGTGGTCGCAGAGCATTTCACCGTGGTCGGCCGTGAAGACGACCAGCGTATTGTCGAGCATGCCGCGCCTTTCCAGTGTCGCCAGCATGCGACCGATGCCATCGTCGATCAGGCTCACCATGCCGTAGTAGCTGGCCCGCAGGCCGCGCCAGTCGACCGGGGCGAGCTTGGCCAGCGTCTCCCTCTGCCGCTTCCGCAGAAACTCCGGGGCCTTGCCCAGAGCATCTTCGATCGGCGGATCGATCGTCCCCGCATCGTACATCGTCGCGTACTGGCCCGGCGCGTCACGAAAGGCGTGCGGCCCGGCCCAGTTGACGGCCAGGTAGAACGGTTGATCGGACGGCAGGTCGGCCAGGTAATCGTTGGCCTTCCGACTCACCCACTCATCATGATAGTGCTCGACCGGCAGGGCCGACGGGCGGCTATCTCCGAGCGACGTCTTGCGCGCCTGTTGACGGGCCTCGTAATCGACACGCAGCGTCTCCCGCAGGCCCAGCCGCTCAAGGTACCGGCCGTAGTGCCCATCGGCCAGCGGAGCACCGATCTTGCCGCTCGTGGCAAACTCGTCGTCGAAGCCGACTTCATCCAGACGGTTCCGCGGGCGGTCCGGCTTGAGCGACTCGCCAATGGCCAGATGTGTCTTGCCGACGTGGCACGTGCGGTAGCCCGCGGCGCGAAGTGCCAGCGGCACGGTCATCTGGTCGCGAACCATGTCCTCGTAGATGTTATCAACGATCCCCGAGGCGTGGGCGAAGCGGTCGATGAGCATGGCGGCGCGGCTCGGCACGCATAGCGGCGTGGTGCAGTAGGAACTTGCAAAGCGCGTGCCCTCGGCCGCCAAGCGGTCGATGTGCGGCGTACGGACGACCGGGTGTCCGGCACAGGAGAGGCAATTGCCTCGATGCTGTTCGCCGATAAGGAGGAGTAAGTTCGGTCGATGATCGGCCATGGGGGCCTCCGGTAGACAATGACGTTGAGCAATGGCGTTGCCATGACCCAGTCGGCCTGCACGCCGTCGGCCGATTTCTGCGCGACCAATGCCAAGCGGTCTAGCGCAGAGGGCCGTATGCGCTTGTATGCGGTTGGCTCTTGTGAAAAGTCCCGTTCCCTGAGTCAACCGGAGGGGGGCACTTGGTTCCACAGAGAGATCACCGGAGGCGTTTTCTACTGTGGCCGCCCGCCTGCGTCAAATAAAATCCGCTGATTCCAGCTCCCAGGGATGGAAACGCTTGAAGCCGACCGTGATGACAGTTTCAGTTCTTGAGATGCGCTGTTCATCATCTGCCGTGATGCGGCCACAGGCAGCGGCGGCCGGAGTTGCAGTGGACCATTAATTGTGTATTGCAGACGGCCGCACTATAATCACCGCTGCCATACGGCAGACGGGCCGGCGGCAATTCCTAATCATGACCCGTGCAGAAGGATTGGAAAGGTTGAGCATCATGACGGAGCGTAACTGGTCGGCAAAGTGGCTGTGGCAGAACGAAGGTCAACGGGCAGTGAACGAGCATCTGCTGTTCCGCAAGGATTTCGAACTTGGAGCGGCCGCCACAAAGGCCACATTGTTCATCGCGGTTGAAAGTTTCGCCGTCGTCTACCTGAACGGCCAGCGCGTCCACCATACTACGTCCGTTTCCTATCCCGCTCAACATTACTACGAAGAGGCAGACATCGTCGCCGCCTTGCGGCCGGGGCGCAACAGCCTGGCCGTGCTGGCTCGATACATCGGCGTGCCCAGCGGCGCATCGTGTCCGCAGGATCCGGGACTGCTCTGCGAACTGCTCGTCGAGCAGGCCGATGGCTCGCAGGAGGTGATCGCATCGGACGAGTCGTGGGGCGTGCTGAAGCTCGACGCTTGGCCGCAGATTCAGCGGCGGTCGCTGTGGTTCAATCTCGACCTGGTTGAGATCATGGATTACCACCGATTGCCGCCGGACTTTCCGATGGTGGAGGATCTGAGCACATTCGAGACGCCGCTGGCCCTGCGCCAACCGGGCGTGCGTTTTCCGAGGCTGGAGCGGCGTTCCTATGCCATGGCTCCGCTGGTCGATTACAGGAATTTCACCGTGCTCGCGAGCGGACATGTGACGGACCGCACCGCAGAGAGTCCGATTCCGGCCGTGGCCGTCTCCAGCGAAGAGATCGTGCCCGCTGATCTGGGCATTCGCGGGGCAGGGGACTTTACAATTCCCGCAATGCCGGCTGGCCAGGCCGCGACAGTGCTTTTCGATCTTGGCAAGTACGTCAAAGGCTATCCGGCACTGGCGGCTGAGGGCTGCGAAGGAGCGGTGGTTGACATCGCTTATCACGAGAAGCTGGTTGATGGCAGGTTCGAGGTGCGCGACACCCGCGTTTATACGGCTGACCGCTACATTCTGAGCGGGCGCAGCGAAGAGATCATGAGCGACGAGTGGAAGGGGCTGCGTTACCTGCAGTTTACGTTCCGCAACGTGACGCGCCCGCTGACAGTCCGCAACTGCCGCCTGGTGCAGGCCGAGTATCCGGTAGCGGCGAAAATTCGCTTCCGCTCGTCCGATGAGCGGCTGGAGCGGATTTTCGAGATCTGCCTGAACGCCGCCCGCATGTGCATGCAGGATAACATCATGGACTGCCCATGGCGCGAGAAGCGGCAATGGATAGGCGATGCCCAGCGCATCGCCCTGATCAGCCACTATGCCTTTACCGAGCGCGATCTGGTGCGGGCCACGTTGCGGCAACACGTGCAGCTCCAGGACCCGTCCGGCCGCATGTGGGTCTGCCTGCCGCTCTACGAAGAGTATCCGTTGCAGAGCATGGAATGGCTGACGGCGGTGCTGGAATATGAGCAGTTCACCGGCGACCGCACGCTGCTGGATGAAGTGGCGGACAATGTGGAGATGCTGCATCGCTGGTTCCTGCGGCAACGCGACGGCCGCGGGCTGTTCTTCAATCCGCACACGCCGATCATCAACTGGATGGACACGCTGTACGGCCGGATCATCAAACACCAGTTCCACACGCCCTACCTGACGATGAATCTGCGCTATCTGCAGTTTCTGGACGATGTCGCCATGTGCTTCAGGCGGCTGGGCAGGAAGGCGGACGCGCGACTTGTTCGGGCCGAGCGGCAGCGCCTGGCAGCGATCATTCCGGCTGCCTTCCACGACGAGGCAAGTGGGCTGTTACGAGACTGCGCTAAGACCGACGTGCCGCTGACATTCAGCGAGATGGGCCATGCTCTGGCCGTCACCACGGGCGTGCTGGGCGAGCAGGCGGCTGAGACGTGGGAGCGCTTCCGGGCCTGGCAGGCCAACGCCCCAGAGGGGCAGTTGATTCCGTCTTCACCATTCGGCAAGCACGTAACCTTCGAGGCCCTGGGGCACCTGGGTCATAAGGAGGAGATCGTCCGCGAGATCATCAGCGGATGGGGCCCAATGGTGGACGCCGGCTCTGATACGGCCTGGGAAGGCTTTGACGGGCGGGCCAGTTGGTGCCATGGCTGGGCTGGAACGCCTGTCGTGGCCCTGATGCGATATGTCTTCAAACTTGACCCCAGGCGGCCCGGCAAGCGCCGCGTGCGGAACATGGCAGATGTAAAATGGATGGAGTGCGAAGTGATTCCGCCCGGAAATTAATCAGCTTGACTGCATCGAGCTGACAGTTGCTGCGGCAGTGGTCAGCCTGCATACGGCGCTCGTGCATGGCGAATGCGCAAACGCAGTCAATTCTTAAACGCGTTCTCTGTTGGCAGCGGGAGTGGTGAAGTAAGGACCGACATTATATCAAGCGGAACCGATAGAAAGGGCCCGACCATGGACTTGGGCATGGACATGTGGAAGTACTTCGGCATCACCCACACTGATCACACTGTCATGAACCCCTTGAGTCTGGAGAAGACCCGGGAGCTCGTGGGTCTCCTGCGGCTGCCGGAGGGCGGTCGCGTCCTGGACGTGGCCTGCGGCAAAGCAGAGTTCCTCTGCCTTGTAGCCGAGGCGTACAACGTCAAGGCTACCGGCGTCGAGCTTTCGCCCCACACCATCGAGGCGGCCCGCAAAAACGTGCAAGCCCGGGGCCTGGCCGACCGCATCGAGCTGCTCAACGCGGACGGCGGCAAGTACGAGCCGAATGCTCCCGAGAGTCTGGATCTGGCTTCCTGCATCGGCGCCTCCTGGGTCTACCAGAATCACCGGGGCACGCTTGAGGCCCTGATGAAGATGACCCGTCCCGGCGGCCTGGTGCTCGTAGGCGAGCCATTCTGGATTACTGATCCGGACCCGCAGTACTTGAAACTCACCGGCGAAGACCCCAACCTGTGGGGTTCCCACGCCGGGAACGTGGCCATTGGCGAGGATGTCGGCCTTACTCTCCTCTATGCTCTGGTGGCCAGCCAGGATGATTGGGACCGCTACGAGGGGCTCCAGTGGCAGGCCGCGGAGCGATATGCAGCCGACCATCCAGACGATCCCGATGTGGAGGCTCTGCTTCGCAGCACCCGCAGGAGTCGCGACGCCTATCTCCGCTGGGGCCGCAACTGCCTGGGTTGGGCTATGTACCTCTTTCGCAAGCCATGAAAAAGAGAGCTCATGCAGGCATAGCCGCCTCGGTAGGGGCTGCACGTTCGTCTCTGGTATGATCCACCGCGCGATCGCCGGAGAAATGGTTGGCGGTCCTGGTTTACTGGGCTAGAATCTGGCAGCCAGAGCGAGCCGCCGCGTGCCACGTGAGTGTACCACTGACGACGCCTGCTGGAGGAGATGCGATCATGTCGACCGAGACGATTCGGCCGCTGCGTGTGACGAATCTGCGCTGCGAATTCACCGTGGAGCCGTTGGGTGTCGACCAGGCGGCGCCGCGGCTCAACTGGGCAGTCGAGTCGGCCCGCTGCGGCGCAGTGCCGGCGGGCTTCGAGATTCTCGTGGCCACGAGCGCGGCGCTGCTGGCCGACGACGTCGGCGACCTCTGGAGCCCGGGCCGGCAAGCGGCGGACGATCCGCTGGCGGTGATTTACGGCGGCCGGGCGCTGGCGTCGGGCGAGCGGGCCTGCTGGAAGGTTCGCGTCTGGACCCACTCGGGCGAGGTCAGCGACTGGAGCCGCTTGGCGACGTGGGAGATGGGGCTGCTCTCGCCCGAGGACTGGCAAGCCCGCTGGATCGGCGCGCCGTGGCACAGCCAGGAAAGCGGCGGCGGACCGGCGCCGCACTTCCGCACCCGCTTCCAACTGCCGGCGGCCATCCGTGCTGCCCGGGCCTACGTCTGCGGACTGGGCTACTTCGAGCTCCGCGTCAACGGCCGCAAGGTCGGCGACGACGTGCTCGTGCCGAACCAGACCGACTACAGCGAACGCCCCAACCTGTGGAACCGCCACTTCGACTACGCCGACAAGGCTGGGCACCGCGTGCTCTACCTGACTTACGACCTGGCCGGGCACCTGGCGGCGGGGGAGAACGTCGTCGGCGTGATCCTCGGCAACGGCTGGTACCATCACTCGCGGACTGCCGAGGGCCGTCATGGCTACGGCTCGCCGCGGCTGCTCTGCCAGTTGCACGTTGATCTGGCCGATGGCTCGCGGCAGGTCATCGCCAGCGGGCCCGACTGGCAGGTCACCACGGGGCCGATCGTCCGCGACGATCTCTACGCCGGCGAGTTCTACGACGCCCGGCGCGAGCTGCCCGGTTGGGACACGCCCGGCGACGAACCGTCGCCGCCATTGGCTGTCGGTTCCTCGTGGCAGGCGGCGCGGCTGGCTGAGCCTCCCACCGGAGTCTTGCAGGCCCAGATGTCGCCGCCGGACCGCGTGATGCAGACGCTACGGCCGGTGGCCATCCGCACGCTCGACGCGGCGGCGGGGGAATACCTGGTCGACTTCGGCCAGGCGCTGGCCGGGTGGGTGCGGTTGCGGGTGCGCGGCCCGACTGGCACGCGTATCATAATGCGCTTCGCGGACGATCTGGTCGACGGCCAGCCGGGTCCGCAGACGGGCTCGGGCGAGTACGTCCTGAAGGGCGGGGGCGCCGAGGTGTACGAGCCGCGGTTCAGCTGGTACGGCTTCCGGACGATGACCATCAGCGGCTGGCCGGGCGGGCCGCCGCGGGCCGAAGACGTCGAGGCCCGCGTGGTCCACGCGGCAGTGGAGACGGTGGGGGAGTTCGGCTCGTCGCACGAGTTGCTGAACCGGGCCCACAAGATGTTCCTCTGGAGTCAGCGGAGCAACATGCACGGCGGCGTCGCGAGCGACTGTCCGCACCGCGAGCGGCTGGGCTACACTGGCGACGGGCAGGTCGCCGCCGAAGCGGCCATGCACAGCTTCGACATGGCGTCATTCTACACCAAATGGCTCACGGACATGCTCAACGCCCAGGACCCCGACGACGGCTACGTGCCGCACACGGTGCCGTTCCAGGGCGGGGGCGGCGGCGCGGCATGGGGCGCCGCCTGCTGCATCATGCCGTGGATGCACTACGTCCACTACGGCGACCCGCGGATCCTCGAGCGTCACCACGAGAGCATGAAGCGGTGGGTGGGCTACCTGGGCGGCTGGGCCCGTGACGGTATCGTTGTCAAGGAGCGGCCGGGCGCGTGGGTGAACCTGGGCGAGTGGTGTGCCCCGGGCGAGTCGCCGCCGGTCGCACTGGTCGACACGCACTTGTATGCCCGCTGCGCCCACATCGTCGCCCGTTCGGCCGACGTGCTGGGGCTCGGCGAGGACCGGGCGGCGTACCTGACGCTGTATGAGCGGATTCGCGAGGCGTTCCATGCCCGCTTCTATCGCCCGGGCGAGTCCTGGTACGGTCCCGCGGGAGCGACTGCCCTGGCGCTGGCCATCGACGCCCCGCCGGTGGCGCTGCGCCCGGCCGTGGTCGAGGCCATGGCCGGGGGCATTCTGCGCGGGGCCGACGGGCACCTCGATACGGGTATCATCGGCACGCCGTGGCTCTTCGAGATGCTCTGCCGCGAGGGCAGGGCCGACGTCGCCATGACGATGATGACGCAGACGTCCGCCCCGGGTTACGGTTGGTGGCTGGCCCAGGGGGCCACGACGACCTGGGAGTGGTGGAACGGAAACGGGTCGCACAATCATCCCATGTTCGGCGGCGGGCTGACGTGGCTCTACCGCCACTTGGCCGGCGTGCAGGCGGACCCGGACGAGCCGGCGTATCGTCATGTCATCGTGCGCCCGTGCCCGGTCGATGGCGTGTCGTGGGCCAGCTACGCCGTGGCCACGCATCGCGGCCGGGTTGCCGCCGAGTGGCGGATGTCGACCGAGCGGTTCCACCTGGCCGTCGCCGTTCCGTTCGGCAGCCGGGGCACGGTGCATCTGCCGGTGGCCGGGGCCGTGGACGTTCGCGACGTGGCCACGGGTGACGGTTGCGCCGACAGCGTGGTGGCAGTGCCGGGCGAGGCCGGGCGGACAACTTTCGCCATCGGGGCGGGCAGGTACGAGTTCACGGTTGTGCGGGCGCCGGCAACGTGACCGTGCGGCAGATTGTCAGTCGGCAAAAGCACAATGAGAGGACGCCCCCCTGATGTCCGAGGATCATCTAAGCGAGCTTCAGCCCAGAGATGTGGGCCTTCCCGCCGAGCTGCTCGCTCGTATCGACGAACGCTTCAGGCCGGTCTGGCAGGACAAGCCGCCCGAATACCAGCGCGCCCTGGCCCAGTACTTTCTGCCCCGCAAATCCAAGAAGGCTGTCCTGGGCCCTACCCGCCCGCGAGTGCTGAAGTGGTACTGCCCGTTCGCCCACCAGAAGGTGTTCCCGAGCGGCCATCGTTACTGCATCAATGTTTACACCGGCTGTGCCCACGCGTGCGAGTACTGTTATGCCGCTTCGTACGAGCCAGCGGCGCCGTCGGTCAAGCGGCAGTTCGCCAGGATGTTGTCGATGGACCTGCTGAACCTGGACGCCTGCGACGTGCCGCCCGCCCCGGTCCATCTGTCCAACAGCACTGATCCGTTCCAGCCGCTGGAAGACCAGGCGGGCCACGCCCGACTGGCGCTCGAAGGTCTGCTCGGGCGACGTCATCGCTTCACCACTGTTGTCATTCTGACCAAGGACCCGAAGCGGATCGTCGACCTCGGCTGTTGCGACCTTCTTCGGCAGCTTGGCCAACTTCCGGAGAACCATCCTTGGCACGGTGAGTTCGAGCGAACGGGGCGTCCAGTGGTCTTGGTGGAGGTCAGCCTCGCCTTTTGGCGCGAGGACGCCCGGCGGCTGTACGACCCTGGCGCACCGTCCGTTGACGACCGTGTCGAAGGGCTCCGCGGTCTGCGCGACGCCGGCATTCCCTTGGTGTTGCGGATCGATCCGCTGTTTCCTCGGGGGACTCTGGGCAACCAGGCCCGCGACCACTCCGACTACGGCCTCGTCGAGGCCCAGACACTCAATGACCTGGAGCAACTCGTTCTTCTGGCGCGGGAGCTCAATGTCGAGCACGTTGTCTACTCACCCGCCAAGGTCGTCCAACCGCGCGGGCGGCAGCTGTCGCCGGTCATGCAGGCCATGCGCAAGGTCTACCAGGACGTATCGGCGCCGCAGCGGCCTGTCTTCCGCGGTGGCAGTTGGCGATTGCCGCCCGATCTTCAGGACGGGGTCACCGCGCCCCTCAAGGAACTGTGCCGCCGCCACGGCATACGCGCCAAGTGCTGCATGCAGAACTTGGTCGAAACGCCGTGAAGCCCGCTACACCGTTTCAAGCCAACTATATAGCAGCAGAAATCTCCCCGCATTACGGGATGCCGGGCGACGCGTTCAGGCGGTTGAAGCCATAATCTTGGTGCAAGAGAAGGGGTCCCTACTTCCTTTCCTTGGCGTACCAGGTGCGCAGCACCTTCTCGGCCGGTTTGGCGTAACAGCAGAACTCCTTGTTCTTCTCGGCGTCCTCTTCCTTATAGAGCTTCACATTCCAGTCCCACCAGGTCATGCCGATGAACCAGGGCTCGTCCCAGAAGACGCGGAAGACGGCCTCGTAGAATCGGGCCTGTTCCTCGCCGTCCCAGGGCCACTCCCAGTGGGTGAAGTCGCCGCTGGTGGCCGAGGCCCCGCGAGCCGAACGGCAACCGACCTCGATAAAAAAGACCGGCCGCTGGTACTTCTTGACGAAGAGTCGCAGATTGTCGCGGCGCTTGGTCCAGTAGGCCATTTGTGTCTCGAGCGATGAGTCCTTCTGGTCGGGGTTCCAACTGTAGGCGCTCAGGCCGACCACGTCGACGGCGTCCCACCACTTAACGAACCACATCGTCTCAAACATGCCGTTGTAGACCAGCGGGCCCTTGTAGACCTCGCGGACCTTGCGGATCAGTTGCCGCCACTGGTCCTCGAAACGTTCGGTCGAGCGCATCTCGCAACCGATGCTGAACATCTCGCACTCGGTCTCGGCGGCAATCTTCGCATGGTGCACGATGTAGGCTTCGTACTGCGTCCACCATCGCTGCCACTTCTGCTCGTCGGGCTTGCCGTCGGGGGTGGTAAAGTCGATCGCGCCTCGCCACTTGTCGGGCGGGGCGCCGGGGCCCAAATCAACGACGGGCTTGAGGACTATTTTTAAATTGTGCTTGCGGGCCATCTGGATGGCGTGGCGGATTTCATCGTCGCTGACCATTTTCGGGTCGGCCTCGCCCCAACGGATCTCGGGCTCGTTCCAGTTGGGCATGTGACACATGTAGGCCAGGGCGATCCATTCGGTGCCGGTCTCGGCCAGGCGGGTCATTGACTCCGCGGCAATCTCCTTCATGTAGTCGCCGCGCCCCGAGTTCCAGCCCCAGGTGTAGCCCTTGATAAACCCGACCGGCGACTTGATCGGCGGCGGTTGAGGGGGCGTTGGGTCGGTCGGCGGCTGCTCGGCGTTGGCGGTCAGCAGGAATATCGCCAACATGGCACAGGCCGGGACGGCGACGATTTCGGTAATCCTTTTGGGTTTGCCTGACATGGGACAATCCTCCAGTTTTAATTGACGCGGCCTTCGGAGCCTGACGGGCGTAGCAAAACCTTGCGGAGCCGTCCATAAGCCAGATTGCGCGGCCATTCGCCGAGTTACGGCAGCGCGGCAGCAGATATTAACGCCTACTTGCGGCTGACCTCCGCGGCGAGCCGGAAGAGTTCCTCAGTCCGATTCTGCCACCCCGAGCCAAGATACCAGACGTAGCCGCTGATGCCGGGCTGACCGCGCCAACTGGTCGCCTCGTGGCCACTGTCGGCGCCCGAGTGCCAGATTGCCAGCGACTTCCACATGCTGAGGCGACGCTCGTCGAGCGCGTCTTTGCAGCGTTTGGCCAGCTCGGGCCCCATTCGCTCGACGGCTGCCTCGTCACCGAGGGCCTCTTCCAGGGCGATAATGGCCTCGGCCTCCTGGGCTCCTTCCCTCAGGCACTCGAAGCGCATGGTGGCTACTGCGCCATCCGGGCCGGGTGCCAGAACCGACGAGTTGGCGTTGAGGTAGCCCCAGTTTCCGGTGGCGAAGCGTTCCCAGACCCGGCCAACGCGGCGGCCGCGGCGGTCTTTTACAACCTGCCAAGTGTCGCCGCCGATGCGGCCCACGCCACGGACATTAGATGTCACGCTCTGTTCCGGAAACACCCGCCAGCGAACCATCGAATAGGCGTCAAGCCCAACGCGGTCGAACTGGGCGATCAACTTCTCGCCGCGCCAGCCGCTCTGGCTCTTGTTGTACAGGAACCGGGTGCCGAAGTAGGCGGACTGATAGCCGCACGGCGCCAGGCCGTCGTAGAGGCCGTTCTTCTGGAAGTGGTGGGCGGCGTTCGCCCAAGGGAGCTTGCCTGTAATCTCGTTGAGGGCTTCGACCTGCTCGCGGGCAGCCCAAAAGTCGGAGACCATTCCCAGGTGCATCGTCTCTTCCAGGCCGCGAGCCCGCATACGCTCCCGCAACTGGGTGAAGAGGGCCGTCCACGCGGCCTTGCTTTCCGCCACGGGGTAGTCGTCCATCGTCATAAGCTCCAGCTTGCCCGTCGCGCGGTCAAGGACCGTGACCATCGGCCCGTCCTTGGCCTGCCTCAGGCCGGCTTTGACCTGAAAGTCGCGGCCACCCGAACCGGAGCGCGTCAGATAGCGGTCCCAGACGTTAAAGATGATGACCTCGGGCTTGCCGAGCCGCGCGGTGGCCATGTCGACGTACTTTTCGACTGCGGAGAAATCGTATTCGTATGAGCCGTCGGCCTTCTTGATCCAGCGGACCATCGACTCCTCGTTGCCTACATTGCAGTGGGCAATCAGGGGCACGTGCAGCACCCGGCTGCCTGTGCCGCCGATGAGGCTCAGCGAGCGGTCGATGAGCTGCCAGTGGGCATCGCTCCACCGCTCGACGTCGTACTCGACGGCCAGGGTCTCGGGCGACTGAATGACCTCCATCCAAGTCCGCCACTTCTGCGGATCGTCGATCTTCCACGGCACGACAACAACTTCCAGGGGTACTTCGATGGGCTCGGCCCCGGTGGTCTCAATAAGGAGCTTGCCCTTGTAAAGGCCGGGAGCGGCGCCGGCGGGCGTCTTGACGGTGCACCAGACGGTGGTAACGGCGCCGGGCACGGCCTCGGGCTGTCCTTCCGTCTTCAGACAGCGATCGCTGGGTGTCAACTCGGCCGGGGCAATTGTGGCAGGCGGCACGTCCCACAAAGCCAGTAGCGGCGAGGCCTCCGCCGGATAGGCAATAAAGGTGTTCGTCCCGGCATCGACCTGAACTGGTCCGCCCCAGGGCATACCATAACGAATACCGATGGCCGACGCCGGGATGGTCGCCCCGGAGTCGCTCTTGAGTTCGCCCGTCTTGACCGCCAGGCCTGTAATCGTGCCGTCCGACCCGACGCCGACCTTGCCCGAGGCAGTGCCGTTCACCGGCACCACAATGCGAATGGGACGCAGTGGCTCGGCCGGATCTCCGAAGTCCATGTCGTAGTCGACGGCCATCGGATCGCTGTTCCAGACCTGGAGGCCCCTGGGCCGGACGGCACTACCCGCCAGTCCCGACCCGCCAGCCGCCACGAGTTGCACGCGTTTCACCTGGCAAGTGTTCCAGCTCAGCTCGAAGACGTGATGCTGGCCGTGGTTCTTGCTGAGCGACTTCTGTTCCTCCACCACCTGGGCATAGGGTGCACGGACGAGCTCGATCGCCACAACGTTGACGCCGGCCCGCAGCCGCTCGCGGGGAATCTTCGCCGCGAGACGCCGCACCCGACCCTCGATCCGTGCTGTGACGTCGTCCGAGGGTTTTTTCCGCCACAGCGGCGCCTCGCCCCGAACCGTAATGAGCTTGCCATCGGCATCGACCCACGCGTCGTTCGGATAAGGTTCTGCGAGCCCGTCGGCAGCGATATTCGCGCGGGCTATTTCGACACCGTTGACGTAGACGATGGCCCCGCCATGGTACTCGACAGCGAGGCTCAAATCCCCAGCTTTGGCCGGATCGGCCACGGTGAACCGGCCACGCAGGTGCAGCCGCTCCAGGTAGGGCGTGCGGCAGGCCAGGCCGGCGGTTCCACGGACCCAGCCGGCATCATCAAAGTCCGGCTTCATCCAGTTGGCACCTGCCTCCGCCGTGCGTCCCGCCAGCAGACCGGCGTACCAGGCCTTGAGCTGACCTTCCTGCCACGACAGCTTCTGCGCCGGGTCATACCGCGGGATGTCGACAAGCCCGTCGGATGTCTGCATAACGGGCGCCCGAAGCGTGTGGTGCATCCGCCACATGCCCGCGGTGTCCAGGAGCACTGCCTCCGCCGCTTGCGCCGCCGCGGCCAGTGGTCCAAGGCAAATCAGCATCAGTGCCGACATCCAGTATAGCCGTCGCATTTATCCCCTCCTTTTCATGGTGTCCGATTCAGTGCGTCCGAAGCTCGCAAATGGTCTGGACCGACATGTTCGTTGCAGTAATCGATGCCTGGCCCCCTTCAGGTGCTCGCAAAGAGCTTCCTTGGCTGGCGGCATGAAATGTTAAACCCCCCGGAAACCATCCCGGTTTCGCCGTATCTCCCCGCGGGGGCCGGTATTGTGTTCTTGAATTCCCGACAAGCACTAATGTCATGCAGGATACCAGTTATCGCACCGGCGTCTCCGTCGAAGTCCTTTCGCAACCAAGCTATTGCCTGATAGTAATGGACGCGACTGTCATGAGCATGTCTCGGTCAACTCCACCAGGGCCACGGCTCCGGCGGGCAAGTAGACCTGGCACTCGTACGGCCCGAGCGTGTCGACTTCACGAGTCTCCAGCGGTACCATCTCAAGCGTCGCCGCGTCCCATCGCTGGTCGTCGTCAATGCGGTAGCAAGCCAATTGTTTGCGGCCTTTGGGCAAACCCATCATTTGCACCGAGGCCACCTGGTCAAGCTCCCGCTCGGGACTGTAGTTGATCAGCATGACCGACACCTTGTGCGGCCCGCGGGCGGCCAGAACCCGTACGTCCGGCTGGTCGGTGGTGGCCGCCAGTTGCTCGTTGCCCAGCCGGTGAAGCATCCAATACACGAAGTATTGCGGTCGCACCTCGCCGGATACGCCGAACAGGCCGAAGCGGTGGGGAATCTCGTTCCAGTGCCGCATCATCAGCGTTGAGAGGTTTTTTTCCGAGTAGAACGGCTGGAACTCCTCGGCATAACAGGTCTGATCCCAGAGGTGGTAATGAAACGACCAGTCCAGGCCGCTGCCAAGCATCTCGTGAATAGCCGCGGCTACGCAGCCGGCCCGTCGCGGTTCCATTGCCTGATCGACTGTGCTGGTCGGCTCGAACATCGGGCTGAACTCGGTGACCATAATCTCCGGCCGCGGCTCAGGAAAGTCATCCAGCAGGGCCCGCGCCTGATGGACCAAGCGACCGTGCAACTCCGGGTCGTCGGAGTACAAATGGTAGGAGATGAAATCCAGCGGCTCGCCGGTCTCGCGGCAGCGGCGGATGAAGTCTGCCATCGGTGGATTGGCCAGAGCGGCCACAGCCGGCCCACCGACCTTAACCTCCGGTGCTGCTTCACGAATGGCTGCGACCGTCATGCGGTAATACTCGAAGTAGTCGTCGCCGTCGCGGATCAGGTACGGGCAGCCGCCCCCCTCACCAATGTCCACCTCGTTGCCCACCTCCCAGTGCGTCACCAGCGCCCGCTCAACTGTATACCGCTGCACCATGGCGACAATTAAGCGGTGCCACTGCCCGGGGTCGTTGGGCCGCCACTGTGTCTCGTCAATCTGCGGAAAGAGCAGGGGCGGTTTGACACAGATGGCCGCGACCACCTTGGCGCCGGTCCGCCCCAGCGCCTCCATGTACGGGTCCAGTCGCGTAAAATCATATTGGTCCGTGGCAGTATAGAGGCGGAAGAACTCCTGGATGAATATCCGCACCAGCCGTGGCCGGAGCCGCTTGGCCCCGTCGATAACGCCGGCAGGCAGCGGATGGGAATTCACTCCACCGTGGCCGAGGGCATGACGCCAGGTTTCCAGCGGCCCTGTAACCTCCGCTGCGCTTACCTGCACTTTCGCAACAGGCAAAGTCGAAATGCGCCTGCTCATCTCATTCTCCCAGGAAAGTCAATTCGTCAGCCGCCACGAATGGCCGATCAGCCTTTCGCAACCGGCAATTTCGCACGGAGCATCGCCGAGGTTGGCGACAACGGCCGTGCCGTCGGCGAAGACCGTACGCTGCACGGCGTCATCATCGCTGAGCGACTCCCACGAAGTCATCTCGCACTGCCCGATCTTCCCGTGCAGCCGGGCCACCGGCAATGCCGCAGCCAGGGCCTCCTCTACAGATGGGTCGTCGGGGCGAATGGTGAAGGCGAAGGTGTCGCCGCCGAACTTGTCCACCCATGCGTACTGTCGGCCAAAGGGAAACACGTTAGGCGGGCAACCGTACAGGGCGTCCATCGCCGCCTTGAGCTGTGGCAGCCCCGCGCCAGTCAGTGCTACGCCTTCCGGCAGCGGCTGCAGGCCGAATCCGGGGTTGGTGTTGTAGTTGTGCAGTTCCCACCAGTCGTGGATGCAGGAATCGTGGAAGACCAGCATGGTCATCGGGATTGGCACGCAGTTGGCCGCACCGCCCCACAAAGGCATGCACTTGGTCGATCCAATGTCGTAGTGTCCCGCAAAATGATCGCCGAAGCCCTCGCTGGAGACGACACGATTGCCCACGGTTTCGGGGTCAAACAGCCTGCGAATCCACTGCGTGTCGCCCCGCCGTCCAAGCGGCCCATTGCCGTGAGTGGCATGGCCGGAGGTCAGGCAGGGACGCCCGCCGACACTGGCGCTGACGTCATAGTGGATCCAGTCCATGGCCGCCATGTCGCCGGCGAACCGTTTGCGGATGTGCTCGATCTGGTATGGCGTGCAGACCTGGTACCATTGGAATTCGCCGATCTTCCAACCGGCCGCAGGCCCCGACTCGTTATGGCGGAAGATCGACCGCATGGCCTCCGAGCCATCGTCCAGACCCTCGAACGTCCAGCCCCACGGCGACAGGTGCGCTCCGGGCACCGCCCGCATCGCCTCGATCTGTGCATCGCTCAGCCAGATCGGCTTATCCCCGCCCATGAGGAAGTTCAGAGTGTAGCTGCACATCCGGGCGGGGTAGTAGAAAACCGACTCAAAGCCCTGGCTATGCAGAGCAGCGGCTGAGGCGGCATAATCAAGCGAATCATCGTGATTGTAGCCGATGAAGGCAATCAGGGCTCCAAAGAGTTCCTTGACGAGCGGCTTGCGTGCGATCTTCTCGCTCCAGGACACGAAGTTGCCCTGCTCGATGACGCGACGGCGGTAGCGCTTGCAGGCGGCGGTGACATCGGCATCGACCGCGAACAGCCGCACCGAAGCATCCACCCAGCCCTCAACCGGACAGCGCAGGTGCTCAAAGCCAAATGCCGGACCGCTGGCATTCTGGCCGTACCAGGCCATCCAGTTGCACGGGCTGTCGTGGACGACCAGCAATCCGCCACGGTCACCCAGCATGGCGCCCATGGCCATGGTGAATCCCTCGTGGCCGCCATGGCCGACGCGACGCCGCCACGTGTGGCCGCTGCCCCGCAGCAGCAGTCCCTGGTACACCGGCACCGCCGCCCTGGCCGTGCCCTCGGCCGGGGCAAAGGCCCCCGGCAGGCATACTGATTCAATCTGCGGCGCGTCACACCGCAGGCGAATGACAACGGAGTCACCTTCCACCGACCACACATAACTAACCGTGCCGCCGCCGGCGGTGAAGACGACTTCCATCGTATCGGTGCTCATCAGGATGGTCGGGCGGCCCAGCGGACGTGGGGCCTGCTCGCCTGCCTGCATGAACGTCGCCCCGTCGCTGCGCCACACCCACTGGCAGTGGCGCAGCACATCAGTCACGCGGACCTCCGCACCGTCCGCCGCGGCTGTTATCCCCAAGGTGTCTGTTCCGATAGTCATCATGTTCCGTCTCTCAGGGTGATGGTCGTTCTGCGCCGCGCGGACATCGCCGGCGTTCGCTCAAAGCCCAGATCGTCCTTGGCCATGGCCGGCCTCCTCAAAAAAGCGAACGAACCTGCATAGCAATGGGCCTCCACTATAACTGCCTGTTCCATGAATTTCCAGAGTAGCGCTGTAGCGATAGCAGGCCGACCAAATGCCAGGGGAATTCCTCTTGACGACGCCCGAGACTACGATATTATGTGATTGATTACTCACCAATGGGGCAGGGCGATGAGCAACGAACTTCAGCGACTTTATCATCTGCAGGCGGAAGTCATCCAGGCGGCAGCGCATCCAATCCGTCTGGCTATTCTCGACTATCTGAAGGACGGCGAGCAGTGCGTCTGTGATATTGCCAAGCATATCGTGGCCCAG
Source organism: Phycisphaerae bacterium (assembly GCA_041690105.1). Lineage (GTDB taxonomy): Bacteria > Planctomycetota > Phycisphaerae > FEN-1346 > JAACEH01 > JAWLHX01. Next base: position 62,559 of record JAWLHX010000005.1, on the reverse strand, counting down.
CGCAGTAACGTCTCGCGGCACCTTAACCTGATGCTGAAATCCGGAGTGCTCGAGTTCCGCAAAGACGGCCTGCGGGCCATGTACCGCCTTCGGACGCCGTGCATCATGAAGTTTATTGATTGTGTGACGCAGGTGCTTAAAGAAAGGCTCGAAAGCGAGGCCGTGGTGCTGGGCAAGCGCTGATTGTTTGCAGGTATCTGGGAGAACTCAATCAGCTGGTATCGTTTTTGGGTGGCTGCCACAGCCGGCGATTTGGACCGAAGAGCAGGGAGCATGACGTGGACTGGAAGCAGGAAAGCAAAAAGCTCATCTGGATCGTAGCCATCTTTCTCCTTTTCTTCTGGCTGCCGGTGGGCTGGGGACGTTTCACGGACGGCATCACGGAGTCGCTGCACCTGGCCAAGTGGTACGCCCGCGAACACGTCCTCTTGTGCCTGGTGCCGGCATTCTTCATTGCCGGGGCCATCGGCGTCTTTGTCAGCCAGGCCTCGGTCATGAAGTATCTGGGGGCCAAGGCCAACAAGGTGCTGGCCTATGGCGTGGCAAGCGTCTCGGGGTCGGTGCTGGCGGTCTGCTCGTGCACGGTGTTGCCGCTTTTTGCAGGCATCTGGCGGATGGGCGCGGGTCTGGGGCCGGCCAGCGCATTTCTCTACAGCGGGCCGGCCATTAACGTGCTGGCCATTATCCTAACTGCCCGCATCCTCGGCTTTGAGCTTGGCATCGCCCGGGCCATCGGGGCGGTGGTCTTCTCGATTGTCATCGGCGTCATCATGCACCTGGTCTACCGCAAGGAGGAGGCCGCCCGGGCCCAGGGACAAATGGCCGCTCCCGAGCCTGAAGTGAGTCGCCCGCTGGTGCACAATGCTGCCTTTTTCTTCGTCATGGTGGCCATTCTGGTTTTTGCCAACTGGGGCTCGCCCAACACCTGGGATATGCCACTGCAACAGCCGGACGGTAATGCCACAATAAACCTTGATGCGGCATCAAGCCGGGTGCAGGAAGCGGCCAAGGCCAACAACGCGCTGCGTGTCGAGGTGGTTAAAGCGCCATTTGATGCCGATGCAACGGATGCCACCTATACCGTGCGTCCAGAGGGCGCGCCGGATGACGGCTCGGAGGATTTTGAAATTGCGGCCAATAAATTCAAGCAGTTGCGAGACCCGACCCCTGGCGTCTGGGCTTCGCTGTGGAGCAACAAGTGGCTGGTGACGGCCCTGTTTGCCGCCATCTTCGGCCTCATCATTATCTTCTGGTTCAGCATCCCAGCTTGGAAGGTGCTGCTGGTGGCCGTGCCGCCGGTGCTGCTGGCAATTGTGCTGCCGATGCACGATCTGTGGGTGCTGGTGCCATTCTCGGCGGCCATTGTCGGCCTGTCGATCATCCTGGCCAGAAGCAAGGGCGAGGGCGAGGAATGGTTCTCGTCAACCTGGACTTTCGCCAAGCAGATACTGCCGCTCTTGTTCTTCGGCGTGCTGGTGGCGGGATTCCTGCTTGGCCGGCCGGGCAGCCAGGGCTTCATTCCGCAGAAATACGTTGAGATGCTGGTTGGCGACAGTCCGCGAATGATGCTCGACATGACCGGCTGGGGCGGCGGCACGTTTGAGAGTCTGGCGGTGGCCGTCTGGCCGCTCTGGACCAACCTCTTTGCCAGCGTCTTCGGGGCCTTCATGTATTTTGCCACGCTGACGGAGGTGCCTATTTTGCAGGGCCTGATAGGCTCCGGCATGGGCAAGGGGCCGGCGCTGGCCCTGCTGCTGGCCGGCCCGGCGCTGTCGCTGCCGAATATGCTGGTAATCCGCAGCATCATGGGCACGCAGAAGACCGTGGTCTTCTGTTCGCTGGTGGTCGTCATGGCTACCATCAGCGGGATAGTTTATGGGTCGTTCTTCTAGCGGCAAAGGAGACTTGGCCTTATTACCGCGCAAAGTGAATATTACCCGAGGTGTGTATGGTGACAATAGCGCTGTCCGGACGGGCGCCGGCAGCGCCATCCGAAAAGAATCTCGCCCAACTGATGGAGAATCAAATGAGCGAATGCTGCGGAACACCGAAAACAACCAGTAGCAAGTCCTGCGACTGCGGGAGCGAGGCAAAGAAGATCGTGCTGTTGTATGCCTGCTCCGGCGGGGCCAACGTGGGCGAGATTTCGGACCGGGCCGCCCGCGAATTGATGTTTGAGGGCAAGGGCACGATGTTCTGCCTGGCGGGCCTGGGCGGCGACATTCAGGGCATGATCCAGACCGCCCGCGATGCCGACGTGAATCTGGTGATTGACGGCTGCCCGATGGACTGCGCAAAGAAGGCCTTCGACCGCCACGGCATCACCAATTACACGCAGATTAAGGTAACTGACCTGGGCATCGAGAAGGTCAAGGGCGTCCGCTGCACAGCCGAACAGGTCGAGCAGGTCGCGACCGTCGCCCGCGAGAAGCTGATGGAACAGACCGTTTAGCGTGCAAAAGTTTGAAAGGACAACGCTCATGAAGAAGCTGCAGATTCTGGGCACCGGGTGCCCCAAGTGCAAAAAGCTGGCCGAGAACACCGAAGCCGCCGCCAAGGCGCTGGGCATCGAGTACGAGTTGGAGAAGGTCACGGACATTAACGAGATTATGAAGTTCGGCGTAATGATGACGCCGGCCCTGGCCGTGGACGGCCAGATCAAGGTCGTAGGCAAGGTGCCTGACGCCGAGGCTATCAAGCCTATGCTTCAGTAAACCGCTTGTGGCAAAGGTGGTTTGTGCCTGGCAACATCGCCAGGGCCACAGGAGAGCAGTAGTCCGGCGTTTTCAATTTGGTACGTCAAGACAAACTGAACCTCAAGGAGCACGAGCATGAACAGGGCAGCGATGAAAGGCGTAAGTCTCTTTGCATTTGTGGCGCTGACGGCAATGGCATGCCTTAGTCTGCTGGCAATGCCCGGCGCCGCGGCCGATCCGCCGCCCGCCTCCGCCCCGGCCGTGGTGCGCACGGGTGTGCCAAAGCTGATTGACCTTGGTTCCACCGAATGCGTTCCCTGCAAGCTCATGTGGCCAGCTCTGGAGAAGATGAAGGAAGAGTTCACCGGCAAGCTGACCGTCGAGTTCGTCGATGTCGGTAAGCGCGAGAATGCCGCTCTTGCCCGCCAATACAGCGTGAAGATGATTCCGACGCAGGTCTTCCTGGATGCCGATGGCAAGGAACTCTGGCGTCACGAGGGCTTCATCTCTCGCCATGCCATGCTCGAGAAGTTCCGCGACTTGGGCTATGCTTTCGCCGAGGAAGCCCTCAAGCCGGCCTATAGCCGCCTGGACGCCAAACCCGATGAGCGGGCCAAGGACGAAATCTGCTACTTCTGCGATGGCGACGTGAATCCCAAGACGACCGTCGTCGTCAAGAGCGACAAGGGCGACGTCCGCGTCTGCGACCCGCACTGCTATTTCATCATGTATTCCTGCCTCACCGAGGATAAGACCGGCTTCGACGCCCGTGCCTCGGTGGCCGATTGGGCCACGGGCAGGATGACTCCGATGGTCGACGCCGTATACTTGTATGGCCTGGCCGAAAGTGGTCGCCCGACAATCAAAGCCTTCGCCAGCCGCGACGCCGCGGAGGCCGAACGCAAGGCCACTGGCGGCAATCTGGTCGGCTACGAGATGCTCAAGCGCAAGGAGCTTGCCACCCGTTGCGGCTTCTGCGACCGTTCCGTCTACCCGGAAGATGCGGCCCTGGTCAAGATCGACGGTGTTTACAGTTGGGGCTGCTGCTCGCATTGTGCCCTGGGCGTGGCTTCGCGTACGGGCAAGGACATTGAAGTCCATCAGCCCGACCGGCTGACAGGCGAGATGGTCGTCGTCAAGACCATGGACGGATACGTGAAATCGCTGGAGCCGGCCACGGCTGTCGCCTGGTATGGCAAGAAGAAGACCGCCGACGGCAAGTACGTATCGGCCGGCTGCTTCCACCAGGGCTTCTTTACCAGCCTCGATAATCTTAAGACGTGGGCCGATCAGAACCCGACCGAAGTCGGCCACATGATCACCATCGATCAGGCCATTGCCGATAAAATGAGGATGTCGCCTGCACAAATTGCCAAGGCCTGCAAGCTGGGCCAGTGTGCCCCAAAGTAACCGACGCCGTCATCAGGGAGAGCTGATATGCGCTTATTCGCGATAGCATTAGTGGCAAGTCTGGCCGGCATTGCGCTGTTCGGATGCCAGTCTACGCAAGTCGATCCGGAACAGACCTCGGCCGCCGGAGACGTGTCGGCATCGGAGCAGGACAGCCCTTTGCAGGACGGGGTCGTGGTCTACTACATGCACCGGGAATTCCGCTGTCCAACGTGCCTGAAGATCGAACAGATGTCGCGCGAATTGGTTGAAAACACTTTCGCCGAGGAAATGTCTGCCGGAACTATCCAATGGCAGACCCTGAACTATCAGTTGCACGAAGACATGGCCGAGCGCTACGGCCTGAACACCAGCTCGCTGGTGCTGGTCTCGTATCGCGATGAGCGGGAAGTATCGCACCAGGTGCTGGAGGGAACGTGGTCGCTCTACGGGCAGCCTGCTTTGTTCCAGGAGTATGTTGCCGGGGCCATCCGCAAGGAGCTGACTGCACTGCGCCTGGATCGTCTCAGAGGCCGAGGCGAATAACCCACCGCAGCGGGCCCGGACTACGGAGGATGCCATGAAGGCAAAGAAGGTTATAGGATACCTGCTGCTGGCCTTTATGCTGGTCAGCGTTGGTTTCGCAATTGGCCGCGAGACGGCACCTGTGGTCACAGATGTTGAACAGGATTTGCTGCGCAGATCGGCAGATGGCTCGGGCCAGAACAGCAAGGCAGTCGAGCAGCCACAGGAACAGGACGCTGCTACCGCAACATCTGATCCGGACCAGGTTGCCGATAATTCTGCCGATTCTGCAGCCACACTGCCTGCCGCAATCCCCTCTGAAGAGAAGATCATCGTCTACTACATGCATGGCATTCCATGCGTTACCTGCACCAGAATCGACAGCACCGCGGCGGCAATTGTCCGCGACGAGTTTGCCGACCAAGTGAAGTCCGGTCGCATGATCTACGCCTCGCTCAACTACCTGGAGAAGCAGAACGAGCCCCTGGCCGACAAGTACAAGGTGGGCACCAATACGGTCATCGTGGTCCGCTTCCTTAACGGTCAGGAAGTCCAGCGCGTGCGGTTGGACAGAGTCATGGAGCTGGCTGCGCAGGCCCCCGCCGATCTGCCCGGCTACATCCGCCAGGGCATCCGTTCAACGCTGGAGGGCAGCAACGAATGACCCTGCTGGCCGCCATGGGATTCGTCTTTCTGCTGGGGCTGGGCACGGCCATCAGCCCCTGTCCGCTCACCACCAACATCGCCGCCATCTCGTTCCTCAGCCGCAATGTTGGCGACACGCGCCGCGTGATGCTGGCGGCGCTGCTCTACACCCTGGGCCGCACACTGGTCTATGTCGTGCTGGGCGTGGCCCTTCTCTGGGCCTTTAGGGCGATGGCCGGAGAACAGGATGCCCTCGACCAATTCGCCAGCCCCATGTCAAGGGCCTTTCAGCGATACGGCAAACTGGTTCTGGGGCCGGCGCTGCTGCTGGTGGGTCTCGTTCTGCTGAATCTGCTGGAAATCAATCTATCGCTCAGCGTCGGCGGCACCCGGCTTCAGGATCGCATCGCCCGCGGCGGCGCCATCTGGGCCCTCCCGCTGGGCAGCCTTTTTGCCCTGGCCTTCTGCCCGCCGTCCATCGCCATGTTCCTCAGCGCCCTGGGTATCTCACTAAAGCATGGTTCTCTTATCCTGCCGCCCATCATCTACGGCATCGGCACCGCCGTGCCCGTCATCGGCTTCGCATTTGTCATCGCCTTTGGAGGGCAGTATCTCGGCAAATCGTTCAACAGCCTGGCCAAGGTGGAAATGTGGTTCCGTCGCACTACCGGAATTGTCTTCCTCCTGGCCGGCATTTATTACATCCTGAAGAACATCTATGGAGTCTCAATCATCCCCGGCATCTAAGACCCCCCAACAGACCCGCCCCCATGCCTCCGCGCGTTCTGGTTATTAGGTGGACTTGAGACAATCTGTCGCCTATCCGGCAACGGGCGTGCGAAGGCAGAAAAAAGAGCGGAGGGGAAGGGATTCGAACCCCCGGTGCGGTATAACCGCACAGCGGTTTTCAAGACCGCCGCCTTAGACCACTCGGCCACCCCTCCGCCTGAGTCAGACATGGTACAAATTCGCGAATTCGGCAGTAAAAATCTCGGCCCGCCCGTTCTGGCGCGTGGGTCGCCGCGTATCCGCCTGATGGTAGCGACCTAATGTATCGGCCGATTCAGTCGACGTCAAGCGTGCTTGCCACGACAATTTGACTCAGGCCGGCCGCACGCTTTAGCCCCAGCACGTCGTTGGCATCGCACGCATCGCGTCTGTTCATTATATATACTGCGGGGAATTGACAGCCCTGTGGCCGGCGGTACACTGGAGCCCTGCGTCTGGTCGCTACTTCAGTGGCAGGCCTCTGCCCGATTGCTTCACGACAACAATGCTGCCGTGAACGAGGAAATGAATAATTGAATAATGGGAACCAAGCACAATGAACCTGAACGACCTGAGCATTCTCGATAGCCGCCAATCGCGATCTGTCAGCCCGGAGAATTTCAGCGGCGAAAAGGGCCGCGGCGGGGCGGCGACCGAGGGCACGGGGGCCGAGTGCGCCCGCGACCTGGGGCTGGGCTGGAAGGTTTCTCCCAGTGTAAAGGTTGCTGCGGGGTCCACCTTTACCCTGGCCGACGTGAGCGGGCCGGGGCAGGTGGAGCAGATATGGATGACGCCGACGGGCAACTGGCGCTTTTCGATTCTGCGAATCTACTGGGACGACCAGGAGCAGCCGTCGGTGGAGTGTCCGGTGGGCGACTTCTTCGCCTGCGGCTGGGGCAAGTTCGCCCCGCTCTCGTCGCTGGCCGTCTGCGTGAATCCCGGCAGCGCCTTCAACTGCTACTGGCCCATGCCTTTCCGCAAAAGGTGCCGCGTGACGCTGGAGAATATCGCCGCGGAAGACATGATCCTCTACTATCAGATTAATTACAGCCTGGGGCCGGTCCAGGAGCAGGCGGGCTACTTCCATGCCCAGTTCCGCCGCGTAAACCCGTTGCCGTACAAGGAGGTCTACACCATTCTCGACGGCCTGCAGGGGCAGGGCAGGTACGTGGGCACCTATATGGCCTGGGGGGTCAATAATTCCGGCTGGTGGGGCGAAGGCGAGATCAAGTTCTACATGGACGGCGACCGCGAGTTCCCGACAATCTGCGGGACGGGGACGGAAGACTACTTCTGCGGCTCCTATAATTTCGAGAACAAGGAGACGAAGCAGTACCAGGAATTCAGCACGCCCTACGCCGGAATGCCACAGGTTATTCGGCCCGATGGCGTCTACAACTCGCAGACGCGCTTCGGGCTCTATCGCTGGCACCTGACCGATCCGGTACGCTTCCAGAAGGATCTTCGCGTTACGATTCAGGCCCTTGGCTGGCGCAGCGGACGGCGATATCTGCCCCTGCAGGACGACATTGCATCGGTCGCCTACTGGTATCAGACGCTTCCGACGCAGCCCTTCCCGAAGCTGCCGGACAAGGATTACTTGGAAATCATCTAGCCCAGCAAAAAACAGGGGCCATGGCTGCGTTCACAGCTATGGCCCCTTTCATGATGTAATCCGGCCGTTCCGGCGTTAGCTGCCCTGGAGGCTGTTACTTCTCCCTCGTCGCCTCGGCCGCCGCCGGCGTGTCCTTCACTTCCTTCCGGTAGGTATCCCACATTCTGCTGATGAACGAACCGCTGATTTTGTAGTCCGGATTGCTGCCGCCGGAACTCCAGGTGCGCGAGTTGCCGAACTGCTCGTGATACCTGCCGCCGGGTGCGGTCTCGGCCATCCATTCGTCCATCAGCTTGAACACGGCCGGCTGATTCCAGGCGTCCTTCAGGCCCAGAAGCTGGGCGGCCAGCACCTGTCCCGGCCAGGCGTACTTGTTGAGATGCCGGTACTGCTGGAAGTAGCTGGGATTATCGCCTTCGGGGCGGATGGCGTGCCCGCCGCCCCACTCGGCTTTGCCTATGTGCTGCTCCTGGTAGCCGAGCACCTGGTATTTGGATTCACCCACGACCGGCGTCACCTCCCAGGCTGGCTCGACCGTGCAGGTGACCACGGCGGCAATGTCGCCGGTGCGCTTCCAGCCGGCGTTATCATTCTTGATGTAACGCACCTGCCCGGCGCCGGGGCCCTCGGTTATCTTGATCTGATTGCCCTTCAGTCGCGTGTAGCCCGGCAGTCCGTGCGGCCCGGCCGAGCCACCGGCCACGCCTACCGTATCTTCCGTGGCGGCCAGCACCGGACCATCGATGGTCACTTTCAGTTTGCGGCCGACATCGTCCTTCGTCACAATGAAGGCCATCACGTCTTCCTGGAAGCGGTTGTCCTTAGGGCCGTACTTTTTGCCAATGCCCAGCATATCCTTGTCATCGAGCAGCAGGCCGGCGATGAGGATGGGCAACTTGCGGCCCATGGCATGGCCACCATCGCAGGGCCAGCGGCCGCCACTTTCCAGATTATGGTAGAGGTCGATGCCGGTCTGGACCATGCCGATAATCAGCAGCTCCTTGTCGCCAACTTCCTCCGGGTCCAAACACAACAGCAACCCGGCCCCGCCGACATCCACCGCCTTTTCGCGACCATAGCCCGATTCCCACTGCCCGCGAATGGCCCCGGCCGACCAGCCCACCGGGAATTCGATCCAGGGCCTGCTGAAACGAGCATTGGCCACCTGGGCCAGGTTCGGCGTATCCTGCACCGGCTTGAGCTTTGGCAGCAAATCGCGCCGCAGATTCAGGCTGCTGTAGAGCGGCTTGTCGACGCCGACGTACGGCGGGCGGAAATCGGTTGGCGCGGCCGGCTCGGCCAGGCAGGTCAGCACGGCAATGTACTTCATCGGCCGTGTGCCCCAGCGGGTCTTACCCTCGCCCTCGCCATGGCAGACGGCCGAGACCAGCGACTGGTTGACCTTCAATTCCAGCGGATAGGAGACCGTGACCTCGGCCTTCCACTGCGAGGCCCGCTCATCGAAACCATGGCCGCCGGGCATCGGGTTGATCATCGAACCGTTCATCAGCTTGCCATCGGCTGTTTTGGCGGGAGCTGGATCAACACTGACTACCTTCACGCTCTCGCTGCCCTCGGCGGGGCATATCCACCAGTCGCCGTTGACGAACTGGCCGGCCCGCACCGGCTCGGCAAAGGTCCAGGTAACGTCGTGCTGACGGACTTCTTTGACCATGACGGGGGTACCGGCGGCGGTAACCTCGTTTGCCATCGCCGTGGTCGATATTGCCAATATCCAAGTCAGTGCCAGCATCACCACCACCTTACGCATCAATTCCCTATAACCGCGTCTTACAATCATCTCATCTCCCTTTAATCTGCAATTCTTTCGCAAGCCGGTTGCCAGCGTCATAAAAAACGACCCCTACGCCACTGGCATAGATTAACCCATTGTGCCGGCTGAAGTATCGCACAAGCTGTCGGGCATGACAAAATCAAAAAACTGTCGCCGCACGCCGACTGCTGTAAACATAAAGGCATGCGCAACCATACCGCTGAGCTGACCGATGAAGTCAATGACTTAATATGCCTTGACAAAGGTGTCTGCAGAAGTTAAATCAGTGTGAATGTTTCAGTGTGATGTGACTGGCGAGTCATTGGTATGAGTCACGAATTTGAGCGGCAGGCTGCGCGCACATAGCCTAAGCGCCGCGCCTGTAAGAGGAGAGAACCAGATGAATGCAAAATGCTTCAGGTGTCTGCCGCTGCTACTGCTCGCTCTCCCGCTGCTGACCGGCTGTGGTGACAGTTCCACTGTATTCCGGCAGGATTCCTCAGTGCTTCCCATGTCAAGGCCGGCTGCTGCTGAGACCGTCAGAGAAGGCTCTGAGCCGCCGGCCGATATGTCCGGCCAGGTGGCCGATGGCCAGTCTCCTTTGGCCGGACGCAAACTCATTCATAATGGCGCGCTCACCATCGGCGCAACTCAACCCGAGGAGGCCGTTGTCCAGGCGCGCAGTATAGCCCAACGACTTGGCGGGTATGCGCAGGAGATGACCCTGAACAGCATTACCCTGCGTGTGCCCGGCGACCGCTTTGAGGAGACTCTCGATCAGTTGGCGCAGCTTGGTACCGTGATTGATCGCAGCGTCAAGGCCCAGGACGTGACCGAGGCCTACGCCGATCTGGAACTGCGGCTGAAGTCCAGGCAGGCCATGCTGGAACGCTATCGTCAGATGCTGGCCCGGGCCGAAGGTATGGATGACATGCTTAAACTTGAAAAGGCTATTGTTGAACTGGAAGTCGAGATCGAACAGTTGCAGGCTCAATTGAGGAACTTGGCCAACCAGGTGGTCTTCAGCCGAATCGACCTTGAGGTGGTTCCGTCAACCGAAGTTGCTCATCGCCACTTAATGCCCCGTTTGCCGTTCTGGTGGCTCTACCGCCTTGGTTTAGAGGATCTGACTGCCGGATCCACATACTGAGAGACTCCCTCGATCTCGTTGACAACAAAAAAGGATGATCACTTGAATCATCAGAAGGAGCAGAATATGAGCGGCAGGGCAGCAGTGGCGGCGTGCATGGTTTGTATGATTGGTTTGATGATCGTTGCGGTAGGCTGCAGGCCAGGCTTCGAGCCGCCGGAAGGCTTCGTTAAACTCGATCGCCCGGGCTATCTTTATTCAGATCGGGCGGTTTCGGCTGATGGTGTATACCTTGGCCGCCGTATCTCGCAAGACGCCGCCGGTGGCAATCTCGACTTCTGGTCAAAAGCCATTGGCAACGAGTTGACCAACAATCGCGGCTATGCCCTGGAATCCGAAAGCCAGCTTAACAGCGCCGACAGTGTGCCCGGCCGGCGTCTCGATTTTGTGGTCCGGCAGAATAATGCTGACATGGCCTACAGGCTGGCCGTCTGGGTTCACGATGACCGGGTGACAGTTGTGGAGGCGGGTGGCCCGCGCGAGGCGCTGCAGAGCGTAGAGCCGCAGATCGAACAGTTTATGCGCGAGGTGCTGGTCAAGTAGAGGGGCCGTTATGGCTGCCTGCTGCATCTTCCGTGTGGCTTCACTCTAATTCCCGGTAGTAGCGTCGGGCGATTCATGGCAAACAGCAGCCGAAGCGGCCTGTCCCTCTGGGTTGGCCGGACGCCTTTCGTCCAGTATTTGCGGGTAGTCGGCCTTCATACGGGCCATCTCTTCTTCAGAGTAGTAGTTGGGCTGGCCGCGCTCAAAATCCTTTTCCAGTTCCTGCAGGCGCGATATCCCCCGGGCCTGCTCGGCAGTGCAGCCGGCGACCATAAGCAGCAGTATCAGGCAGAAATACCTCATAGCCAATCCTTTTTCAACAATCGCCCGACCAATCAGAGCAATATTCCTTGGGATGGTAGATGCCGAAGCTGCTGCAGTCAAGCAGATTGCGCCGCTCCGCGACAGATGTTGCCCGCTCTGTGCAGCCACCGGCCGCGGATGTCGTCAGGCGATGCATTTTTCATGCGACAGGGGTGGCGTTACGTGCATTGTGACATGGTGACGGTCCCGTGCACGGGTATTGTTCTGAAACTGAAATGGGTTTAGATTGAAGCTTGGCCACCTCTTCTCAGCCATTTGCAGCGGATGGGGAGGGCAATCTTCGCACCGCTAGAGGGGGTGCCGATCAAGTAACCAGCCCATAAGAGGGGAGGATGAGCATGGAAGCATCCGAAACTGCAAGGCGAGTCGAGTCCAACAGCGAGCAGATGGTGAACGCCCGAAACCGGCGCCAGATCGAGGCCAACGTGGCCTATTTTGCTCAGCGTCTGGACCAGATTGAAGAGAGGTTGGAGGAGTTGGATCAGGAATGGGACGTTGAACGCTCGCTGGAGACCAATGCCAGCATTCTGGCTCTGTTCGGCCTCGGCCTCGGGATTTTCTGGAAGAAAGCCCTGGTGCTGCCCATGGTGGTGACTGCCTTTCTGCTCCAGCACGCGATTCAGGGCTGGTGCCCGCCACTGCCAATCATGCGGCGGTTGGGCATCAGGACCATGCACGAGATCAACAAGGAGCGCTACGCCCTGAAGGCCTTGCGAGGAGATTTTGAAGGTCTGGGCGAAGAGCAGGAGCAGGGCGACTCGCTGGAAAAGGCGGCCAAGGCGACGGAGGCGGCGGATCTGCATTAGCCCCTGGCGCGAGGGGGTACGGGCGGCTTACCTTGGCGTCTCCAGCTACTCAATTGGGGGAAAAACATGATACGCTGGCTTCTGCTTATAATCCTGATCATCATGCTGATCGGCCTGCTGCCAAACTGGCCCTATAGCCGCACCTGGGGCTACTTTCCGAGCGGCATTCTGGCTCTGCTGCTCATAGTTCTGCTGCTTCTTATACTGGCAGGACGGTTTCCTTATTAGCTAAGTCGCGTTATTGGACGCGATATACATTCGGAGGGCAGGAAGATGTCTGGTGCAAAGATAATAGCTGTCAGCGCTGTAACCCGGGAAGACGTTGTGAACATGCAGGGCGAAAAGCTCGGCGAGATCCAGGATATGGCCATCGACATCGAGCGGGGATGCATCGCCTACGTGGTGCTGAGCTTCGGCGGTTTTCTAGGCATGGGCGACAAGTATTTTGCCGTGCCCTGGGGGGCGCTGTCGCTGGACCGGGAGAAGAAGCATTTTGTGCTCAATGTCGATAAGGCAGTGCTGAAGGATGCGCCGGGTTTCGACAAAGACCATTGGCCCGACATGGCTAATCAGCGCTGGGCCATGCAGGTGCACGATTTCTACGGCGTTGACCCGTACTGGATGTGATCGAAGGGCGCTGCTTCAATGGCGGGCGCCATGCTCAATGGGCCCGCTGTTGACCAATCTCTCAGATTGCTGGGAGCTTCTGCTTGAGCGTAAGCACCGGCGCGAACAGGTCGCCCTTTTTGTCGGCCCGCTGCAGCATCTGCTCGGCTTCAAAAATAAGCCCTGATGCATCTTCGCGCTTAACCGCCTGCTCAACTTCCTTCCATTCCAATGGCGCCGATACCGTCGGCCTTTGGCGAGCCCGCAGCGAATAGACGCAAACAGTCGTCTTGTGCTGGTCGTTCTGGCTCCAGTCGATGAAGACCTTTCCGGTGCGTTCCGATTTTTTCATCACGCTTGTCACCTGGTCACCCTGATGCTTCTCGAAAGTACGGGCCACGGCTCGGGCAAAGCCTTTCGTGTCGTCGAAGGTGACCGGCGTGTTCAGCGGCACGTAAAAGTGCAGGCCGTTGCCGCCACTGGACTTGGGGAAACTCTCCAGGCCCAGTTCGCCCAGCATGTCGCGCATTGCCAGGGCAACCTCCGCGCATTGCAGCAGTCCGGCGGGCGGACCCGGGTCCAGGTCGAAGACCAGAGCTGTAGGCCTGTCCAGATGCTCCTTGCGATACAGCAGAGAGTGAAGCTCGATGCTGGCCAGGTTCGCCACCCAGACGAGGCCCGGCTCATCGTTCACCACGCAATATTTGAGCGGCTTGTCGCTGCGCGTGTCAACCTGCCGGGTTTCCATCCACTCGGGCCGGTAACTTGGGCAACGCTTCTCGTAGAAGAAATCTTCCGCCACACCGTGCGGGTAGCGCTTCAGCGTGAGTGGGTGGCCCTCAAGGTGAGGCAATATGAGCGGGGCCATGCGGCGGTAATAGTCGATGGTCTGCCCTTTGGTGAAGCCGGTCTCTGGGTACAGAACCTTGTCCAGGTTGGACAGTTCGAGCTTCTTTCCGGCAACTTCCACAGTGGTCTTCTGTTTGGCCATCCGGTTCTCTTCCAATCTGCTTGCTGCACTTGAGGTTCGGTCAAATGCCTTACTTGCGGCGCTTGTTTTTGGCCCGGGCCAGGCTTGCTTCCAGTGCGGCCACCAGGTCGACCGATTCGCCGGTCTCTTCCTCGGCCTCCTCTTCCTGTGTCTCCGCTTCGGACGACTCGGGTGCTTCGACCGTGCCGACCTTTTTCCGCTTCTTCTCGATTATCTGCTGCAGGCGCACGAGCGATTGGTTTTCATGAGCCTGCGGGTCGAAATCCCACTTCAGCCCGCTGGCCGCCCGGCGGAATGTCTTGACGGCATCTTTGTCGGCCTGCGATGCGTCCGTCTGCAGGTCGTCGGCCGGTCGGATTTCGCTCGGGTAATGCAGCATTATCAGGCACAGGGCCGACTCAATCGCCCGCACGGCCACCAGGTGCTCACGGCCATGCATCACAAAGCGGGCAAGGCCTGCACGTTTGCTGCGCGACAGGGCCTCGACCAGCAGGTTGTAGGGCTTGCCGGCGCCGTCGGGCAACAGGTAATATGGCCGATCGTAGTACAGGGCCGGGATGTCGTCGAGCTGCACGAAATCGGTTATCTCTATGCTGCGGCTACGCTTAGGCTCCAGCGAGTCAAGCTCCTCCTCGGTCACCGTTACCCACTGCTCGGGCTCCACCTCGTAACCCCGAACGATGTGCTCGGGATGCACCACGGTGTTGTGCTCGGGGCAGTACATGCGGCGATGCAGCCGGGCGTTGTCCTTGCGGTGCAGCATGTGGAACTGCAGCCGTTGCGCTCGCACTGCCGGCACCATGTTGACCGGAATACTCACCAGTCCAAAGCTGATTGTTCCACTCCATAGGCTGCGTGGAGGCATGGCGGTCACCGTGGCCTTTCGCGGACTACTTCGTGCGGAGGCTTATCGGCACGCAGTCCCTTGTACGAGGCCTGATGTATCTGCCCGCCGGCGGGCCAGCGGCGGTAGGCCACGTGGGCCACCAGTTGCGGCGCAACCGGGCGCATGTTCTTGCGGCGGGGAGTATCGGCGAACGGACTGGCCGAGCGCTCCAGTTGCTTCAGCCTGGGCACCAGCAGTTTGTTTTCGGCATCGGTAAACCCCGTGCCTACACTGCCGGCATAGCGCAAGCGTGGGCCGTGGGGGCTGTCTTCGTAATAGCCTACCAGCAGCGACCCAATGCGGCCGGCATTGTTGATTTCGGGCGTCCATCCGCCAATGACCAGTTCCTGGGCCTGCACAATCTTGATTTTCAGCCACTGCCGACTGCGGCGACCGGGCTCGTAAGGGCTGTCGGTACGCTTGGCCACAATACCTTCGAGCCGATGGTCGCGAGCCGTCTGAAGCATGGCTTCGCCATCTTCAAGCTCATGCGGAGGCACCTTGACCTGCGGATGATCGATTCCCAGCGATTCAAGTGCTTTGCGACGCGCCAGATACGGTTCCTGCATCAGCGACTTACGGCCAAGGTGCAGAATATCGAAGACGAAATAATGGGCGGGCACCTGCCTGGCCCGTTCGGCAACCCGGTCGGGGCTGATGTGCATCCTTTGCTGAAGGAGCGGAAAACTGGGACTCCCTTGTCGGTCCAGGGCCACAATTTCGCCGTCCAGCACTACCGGGCGATCTCCCAGTTGCAGGGCCAGATCGTGAAACTCGGGATAGCGAAAGGTGATGTTGAGCAGATTGCGGCTCTCCAGCAGCAATCGTTTGCCATCCCAGTAGCACAAGGCCCGGACTCCGTCCCACTTGAACTCGTAGGCCCAGCCGCTCTGGCTGGCGGGCAATTTGCTGAGGGTGGCCAGCATGGGCTGTATGTGGCGCGGCAGCGACAGATTCTGGACGCATTCGGGGCAGAGCGGGTGGTTGTCGGGCGAGACGCACTGGGGGCAGGATGGGCCATCGCACTCCCAGCAGCGTCGCTCCTGAGCATAATGGTAACCGGTGGCGCAGAAAGGACATACCATCTCGCCCGAAGCTGCGTCAACGCCGGCGCGGGTGTTCCGTCCTAGGCTGGCCGCGGGCCGTGCTTTGCCACCTCTGGTGCCGGCTGGTGATCGAATCTGGGCCACAGACGGCTCTCCGCCCTTGCGCCGGCGGGGCTTATTTTCCGGTTTTGGCATGAGATTCCTTCTTCGACTTCCGCTTCTTGCCGGCGGCCCGCACACTGGCCTCCAGTGTCTCCAGCAGGCGGTCTGGACGTGTTGACCGCGGGCGCCGTCGCCGCTTGATCGGCACGGGCTCGCCGCGCGACTTACGCTCGATCAGCTCGCGCACCTGGTCATCGTATTCATTATGATAAGCATCCGGGTTCCAGTCGGCCGCCAGGGTCTCGATAAGATAATTGGCCACCTCGAGCTCGCGTTTATCCAGCTTGGCCTGTGGCAACTCCAACTCCTGCACCGGCGTTATCTCGCTGTGGTAATGCATGCTGATCAGGCACAGCGTTCTGTCGACCAGGCGCAGGGCTCCCAGGTACGACTTTTTCCGCATGACCCAGTTGCAGATTCCCGCCACGCCTTCCTTTGAGAGGCACTCGGCCAGGGCGGCAAAGGCCCGCTCATTTTCATCAGGGCCAAGGTAATAGGGCCGGTCGTAGTAGCGCGGGTCGATGGAATCGGCCGCAACAAACTGTCGCACCTCGACGGCGCGGCCCGATGGCGGTTGCGCCTCCTCCAACTCCGACGGTTCAACAATGACGTAGAGGCCTTTTTCCACCTCATAGCCCTTTACCGTCTCCTCCCGCTCCACCGGCCGCTCCTCCAGAGGGCAGACCATCTGCTGGCGCAGACGCTGGCGGTCCTGGTCGTGCAGCAGGTGGAAGTTGACCCTGGCGCTCTCCAGCACGCTGTAAAGCTTTACCGGGACCGAGATTGGCCCGAAGGTGATTATGCCCTTCCAGATGGCGCGTCCTGGCATTGTCGCCTGCTCCTCTGCCTGTCGGCTGTCAGTGGGCTGCAAGCTCCAGTCTAATGCAAAACCGGTGCAAGAGGAAAACGTGCTGTGGGGTCGGCCCGGTCAAATGGGTTGCTTTAGGGGCCGCCGGCTTTATAATGTGCATCTTGCCGCGGCTGCTGCAGTTGCATCCGGTGGTGTTGCAGGCCGTGGCGGCGAGTGTGCTTGCCGACGTTTTTCGGGGATAAGGGCAATAAGCAGTGTCAATTACCATAGACGAACTGGCTGAAAAAATCGGCGGGCAGATCGAGGGAGACGGCAGTCGGCTCGTTACAGGCATCAGCAGTCTGCAGGAGGCCGGGCCGGCCGATGTCACTTTTCTGGCCAATGCGAAGTACACAGAGCTGGTGGCCACGACGCAAGCTGCGGCCGTGGTCATAGGGCATGCTTACAAGGGCCGTGTTCCCTCATCGGCGGCGCTTATCCGGGTTGATAATGCCGATGCCGCCTTCGCCCGGGCGGCTGCAGTTTTCGCTCCGCCCGCACCCGAAGACCCGGCCGGGTGTCATCCGGCAGCAATTGTGCACGAGACTGCCCAGTTGGGGCGGGGGGTCAGCATACAGGCCGGTGCGGTCGTCGAACAGGATGCCGTCATAGGCGACGGAACTGTTTTGCGCCCCGGAAGTTACGTCGGGCGGGGTGCCAGGCTGGGCCGCGGTTGCCTTGTTTACCCCCGGGTAACCATTCGGGAGCATTGCCTGATTGGTGACCGGGTCATCATACATAGCGGCACGGTGGTCGGCTCAGACGGTTTCGGCTACACGTTTGAGACTGGTCGCCCGGTCAAGATTCCGCAGATTGGCCGCGTGGTCATAGAAGATGATGCCGAAATCGGGGCCAATGTGACCATCGACCGGGCCCGTTTTGATGCCACGGTCATTGGTCGCAACGTGAAAATAGACAATCTGGTACAGATTGCTCATAATGTGCGTATCGGCGAAAACTGCATTATTGTTGCCCTTTGCGCCATTGCCGGCAGCACCACGCTGGGGCGAAACTGCATGCTTGGCGGCCAGGTGGCGGTCGATGGTCATCTGAAGATTGGCAACAATGTTCGTATTGCCGCAAAAAGTGGAGTTACAAAGGATGTCGCCGATAACAGTGTAATCGGAGGTTTTCCGGCTCAATTGCAGAAGGATGATTTGCGAATGCGGGCCGAGATGCGTAACCTGATTGGGGCGTCGCGACGGCTGGAGCGTCTGGAAAGACGGCTGGCCGAAATTGCAGAACGTTTTACGGGAGGCTGAGCGTTGGCCGAACCTCGTATGCAACAGACAATTGAGCGCGAGGCGGAGATGGAGGGGCATGGGCTCTTTTCAAGCGAGCCGGTCACTGTCCGCTTCAAGCCCGCACCGGCGAATACCGGCATAATTCTCTGTCGGCCCGATGTCGATCCCGGCTTGCGCATTCCGGCCACCATCGACAGCGTAGTGCCGGCCTTCCAGCGGACCAGCCTGGGCAATGGATCGCTGCAGGTGCACACGGTCGAACATTTGCTGGGGGCGGTGGCGGGGCTGGGTATCGATAACCTGATTGTAGAGCTTTATGGCGAAGAGTTGCCGGCTTGCGATGGCAGCTCGGCCAGCTATGTGCGGCTTTTTCAGCAGGCCGGCATCAAGACGCTCGACGCCACGCGGCGCACGCTGGTCATTAAAGAGCCGGTTACGGTGGAGGATGGCGGAGCCATGGTTGCCGCTCTGCCCAGCGACGAAGATTCGCTGTCAATCATCTACCAGCTCGATTACGGCAGTGGCAGCCCCGTGCGGCCGCAAACTTTTTCCATCACCCTGAACCGCGACAGCTTCGCCCGGGAGATTGCCGCCAGCCGCACCTTTATTCTGGAGAACGAGGCCGATAAGCTCCGGGAGATGGGCTTCGGCAAACTGCTGACCTACGAGGACATACTGGTCTTCGGGCCGCAGGGCGTTATTCAGAACACTCTGCGCTTTCCGGATGAGCCTGTGCGGCACAAGGTGCTGGACCTGATTGGCGACCTGATGCTGCTCAACAGCGACATCCGCGGCCGCATTGTGGCCGTTCGCAGTGGCCATAGACTGAACCAGGAGCTTGTGCGCAGGCTGCGCAAGATGATGCTCAGCGAAAACCGGCGGCAGATTGCCGAGGCCCAGACGCTGATGGACATCAGGCAGATTCAGAAGGTTCTGCCGCACCGTTACCCCATGTTGATGGTTGACCGCATTGTCGAGATAACCGGCGATGATCGTGTGACAGGCATTAAGAATGTAACAATAAACGAGCAGTTCTTCCAGGGGCACTACCCGGGCACGCCGATCATGCCGGGCGTGCTGATTGTGGAGGCCATGGCCCAGTTGGCCGGGGTGCTTCTGCTTCGCAAGCTGGAGCATACCGGTCAGGTTGCGGTGCTGATCAGCATTGACAAGGTGCGCCTGCGCCGTCCTGTGGTGCCGGGCGATCAGCTTCAGCTCGAGGCCGAGGTGGTCAAGGCCCAGGCCCGGCGGGCACACGTACGCTGCCGGGCTACGGTCAGCAGCGATCAGGCTGCCGAGGCTGACCTGCGATTCATGTTGATTGAGGCTGAAAGCTGAGCAAATCGCTTGGCAGGAGAATAGTGAAATGGCAATACATCCCACAGCAATTATCGAACCCGGTGCCGAAATCGACCCCAGCGTCGAGATAGGCCCATTCTGCTACATCGGCGCCGGAGCCCGCATTGGTCCAAACTGCAGGCTGTTTGAGCGAGTCAGTCTGTGGGGCCGGGTCGAAATGGGCAGCGATAATATGTTTTTTCCCGGCACGTGCATCGGCCTGCCGCCACAGGACGTCAAATATCATGACGAGCCAACTCTGGTGCGCATCGGCAATGGCAACTTGTTCCGGGAATGCGTGACCGTCCATCGCGGTACCACCAAGAGCGATGGAGTGACGACCATCGGTAACAGCAACTTCCTGATGGCCATGGCCCACGTGGCTCACGACTGCACGATTGAGGACCATGTTCTGCTGGAAAACAATGTGCTGCTGGCTGGCCATATTCACGTTGAACACCATGCCGTGGTGAGCGGTGGGGCGGCCATGCATCATTTCACTACCGTCGGCTGCTTCAGCTTTGTTGGCGGGCTGACCCGCATTGTGCATGACATTCCGCCCTACATGATTGTTGAAGGTCATCCGGCCCGCATTCGCGGCGTAAACGTTGTGGGCCTGCGGCGAAGCGGGGCCGATGAGAAATCCATCGAGGCCCTGGAAGAGGCCTACCGCTGGATCTATTGCTATGGTCAGCCGCGCAGCGTTGTGTTGCCGCAACTGGAGGCGCGGCCGAACCTGGTGCCGGAGATCAGGCACCTGATTGACAGCCTCAAACGCAGCGCCTCCGGCAAGCACGGCCGGCATCGCGAATCGTTGCGCAAGTAAATTTGAGACGGGGACTACGATGGCCGAGAAAATCCGCATGGCGGTTATTGGCACCGGACGCATGGGCGGTTACCACGCCCGGGCCTGTGCTGCAAACGATGATGTTGAACTGGTGGCTGTGGTTGATGCCGATGCCGTCCGGGCCCAGGAAGTGGCCGGCCAGTACGGCTCGCAGGTTATGACAGTTGATCAGCTTGACGGCAGGATTGACGCCGCCGTGGTGGCGGTTCCGACCGAGGCCCACCTGGCCGTGGCCGAACCGTTGCTGAAGGCCGGCCTGGCCTGCCTGATCGAGAAGCCTCTGGCTATGGATTCGGTTGAGGCCGCCCGCCTGGTTGATGCCGCCGAGCAGAGCAGGGCGGTGTTGCAGGTCGGGCACGTGGAGCGTTTCAACCCGGCTTTCATGGCTCTCGGGCCGCTCGGGCTGACTCCACGATTCATCGAGACCGAGCGGATCAGCCCGTGCCGGTTCCGCAGCATGGATGTCGGCGTGGTCATGGATCTGATGATTCACGACATCGATCTGGTGCTGAGCCTGGCTCGCAGCGAGGTCACCGGCGTAGATGCCGTGGGCGTGAATGTGCTGGGGGCGGTCGAAGACATGGCTAACGTGCGGGTGCGCTTTGCCAACGGTTGCGTGGCCGACATGATAGCCAGTCGGGCGGCGCTGAAGGTTGAGCGGCGCATTCGCATCTACAGTAACGAAGGCTACGTTGCTGTGGATTTTAACGCCAAACGGGCGACGCTTATCAGGCCGAGCGAAACCATGCAGGCCATTAAGGCCGATGCCATGCGGACCGGCCGCTTTAACAGCGATCTGGTGCAGGGGGCCGAATACGAGCAGATGCTGGACAGCCAGCAGATTACAATTAATGAGCATGATGCTCTGGGCGAGCAGTTGAAGCACTTCGTCAGGGCAATTCGCGGCGAGTCGTCGGTTACGGTTACCGGACGCGACGGTATGAATGCCGTAGGCCTGGCCGAACGTATTGTTGAGCAGATTCGCCAGATGCAGGCCCAGGCATAACAGGCGCGGCGGCAGAATGAGCCACTCGGCACATGGGCTTCGACCGTAAGTTGGTTGGAGCGACCAAGAAAAAAGAAGGCACGGCGGGTAATCATCTACCTGCCGTGCCTTCTTTTATGGAGCGACTTCTGTAACAGCTTGTCCTGCCACCTGACAGATTCTTGCGCCGGCGTGCGGCGGAGCAAGCCGCTACGGCCTAGGGCGCGGTGCGGCCGGTCAGCTCATCAAACTTGCGGTTGAGCCGGTTGATGATGCTGTCGCTTATGTCGATCGACTTGCTGTGATGGATGATGCGCTTGCCGTTGATGATCTGCTCTAGTTCCTGAATGTTGCGAGCGTTCTCCAGCGGAACCTCGCCCTGAATCTGCACCAGGTCGATGCCGCTCTCCTGGCTGAACAGCTTCACTTCATCGATAATGTCCTTGTAGGACTCGATCAGGCTTTCCATGGCCCCGCGTTCCAGCTTGTTCTGCATTACCTCCATGTAGGCCTTGGCTTCCAGTCCCTCTTTCCACCAGCGTTCCTCGTGCTGCTGGTAGGCGGGCGTGCCACGCTGCAGTTCGTCCAACTGCTGCTTGAGCTGCTCGACAGTCGCCCGGCGGGCATCAAACT
Source organism: Phycisphaerae bacterium (assembly GCA_041690105.1). Taxonomy (GTDB): domain Bacteria; phylum Planctomycetota; class Phycisphaerae; order FEN-1346; family JAACEH01; genus JAWLHX01. The sequence continues at coordinate 40,736 of JAWLHX010000005.1, read as the reverse complement.
CGCTCTTGTAAAGTTTCTGGTCTGAAGAAAAGCGAGCCCGGCGGGCCTGCAGTTTCTTGTAGGAATTCAGCACATCGGCCAGCCGCAACACGGCTACGCGCGAGGGCTGAGCGACAGGCGGTTCGGAGCGAGCCTGTCCCATCAGGAAAGCTCCGCCGAACAGCATGGAGGCAACTGCAGCGATCAAGACATACTTCTTCATTTTCATCCCCTTGTCGTTAACACCATTGCCTGTCCCCCCGGGACCGTCCTGGTACGAATCAGAAGTTCCAGGCGATATTGAAGCTGAAAATCTGCGTTTCGTCGTCGTCGGCCTTTGAAATCGGGAAGCCGAAATCGAACATGAACGGCAGTGGCTGGCCGAACACGTCCAGTGTCAGCCTGAAGCCGAAACCTGCAGCCGCCCTGTAGGTAGATATTGTAGTCGAAGATTCGACAGTACCGGTATCGAGGAATAGTACACCGCGGAGATTTTTTCCGTACAGCGGGAATTCGTATTCTCCGCCGGCCAGCAACAGGAAGTCGCCGCCGATAGGTTCGTCGCGTTCAAACGGCCCGACGCCGCGATACCGGAAGCCTCGAATTGAGCCCTGGCCTCCGGCGTAGAATCGCTCGAAGATGGGTGGGTCGCCCGCGGCATAGCCGGCCCGGCCTCGCAGATTGAAAACGCTGCGCCTGCCGAGGTCGTCCTCGGTAATGGTCCAATAGCGTCGGGCGTCCAGGTAGAACTTTGTGAAGGTGTAATCGCCGCCCATAGCTCCGGCCTGCTCAATTTCGCCGGTAACGCGGCTGCCGGTGGTGGGTTGCCAGATGTTGTCGGTCTTGTCGCGCGTCAGGGCCAGGCTGATGCTGGTCAGGATGCTGCGGCCTTCCACGTCGAAGACGTCGGTCGGGGCATCAAAGTCGACATCGTCAATTTCTATCTGGTCGGCCCTGAAGCCCACCGTGGCCATCACATCGCGGCGAATCTCGTGCCCTAGAGAAAGCTGGCCGCCAAGCCTGCGCTCATCATAAATGTGCCGGTCGCGCTCGTAGTAATGGGCCGAGGTGTGCATCCGGATGGAACGGTCGAAAAGATAGGGCTCCATGAAGCCGACACGATATTGCTGCATTTCGGTACCGGGTTCCAGCGACAGATACGCTCGCTGGCCGGCGCCGCGGAAGGCCATGTCGTCGCCCCAGTAGCGGGGCAGACGGGTGATGTCGAAATTATTCTGTTCCAGCATCACGTTACCCACCAGGCCGCTGTTCGAGTTAACGCCTGCACCGATAATAAAACTGCCCGTCTGAGCCTCTTCGACCGTCACCAGCACATCGTCCACGTTCGGATCTTCTGTCGGAAGCAGGCTGACCTGGGCATTGCTGAACAATCTCGACTGGTTCAGCCTGCGGCGACCGTCGTTAATCTCCCGCGAGTCGGCAATCTCCTCCGGGAAGAACCTGAGCTCGCGCAGTACAACTTTGTCCAGCGTCTGCTCGTTGCCGCGAACCATGATTTCGCCAATGCGCACCTTGGGGCCGGCATCAATCTGGATCATCACGTCAACTGTCCCGGGCTCGGCCGTGTATTCCGTCCGCGGGGCGACCTCGGAATGAACATAGCCGATGCGCCCATAGGCTTCGGCAATGTCGCGGGCATCACCCTGCAGGTCATCGGTAGTAAGGAAGCCGCCCGGCTGCAGGCGCATCTGCTCGGCCAGATAGGCGGCCGAAAGAATGCTGCGCGGATCGCGTATGGTGACCGAGGCGACCCGATAGCGAATGCCCTCGCTGACGATGAATTCAACATAAGCCCGCTCTCGCCGATCATCAAAGCTGACCGCCCGGCTTACTTCCACATCGAGAAAACCCTGGCCGACATAATAAGCCCGGAGCTTCTGGACGTCGCGCTGCAACTGCTCTTCACTGTAGGCTCCGGTGATAAATGGCCAGAAACGCTTCTTGGTTTCAATCTGCTCCTTCAGGCGACTGTCGGGAATGGAGGCATTGCCCTTGAACTCGATGCCCCTGACCAGTACTCGCGGCCCTTCACGCACCTGAAAGCGAGCCACGCCCGTCTCTTCCACTGCCTGGCGGTCGAGCGACACGCTGGCAAAGTAATAGCCTTTGTCGCGATATTCATCCTCGATGAGCCGCGGTGCCTGCACCAGGCGATTGCGGTCCAGCGGCACTCCGGCACTCAGGCCGGTAAGTTCCTGAAGCCGCTTGTCGGACAGCTTTTCATTACCCTCGAAGACGACATCGTTAAGCAGTGGCAACTCGTCGACCATTACCCGCAGCAGAATTCCATCATCTCCAGGTTCAGGTTGAATTCGAACATTGTCAAATTCGCGCAAAGCGAAGATGCGGTAATAGTCATCGTTCAGGGCTTCGGGCGAAAAGGTGGCCCCGGGCCGCAGCCGCATCTGCGACAGAATGCGGTGGGCGTCGACCCGCTCATTGCCCTCGATGATGACCTCGCTCACAACCTCTGGCTGGGCAGCCTCCTGGGCAACCGTTGGCTGCACAAACAGGATGCCGGCAAGGGCGGCGATGATCAGGAGTTCGATTAGCAGCAGTCTGTGTCGGATCATGGATATGCCGTCATGTTGTCGATTAAAGGGAAGCCGCAGGAAGCACACCGACGTCGATGGTCCCCCGGCCGGGGCATTCTAACCCACTGAAGGGCTGTTTGCATCAGGAAAAAGAGCCGCCCCAGACGCTTCATTGCAATCGGTGGCAGAGGCTGCTTTTGTCATGTGCGAAGCGTGGCCCCGAGCTTGCCGCCCGCGCATTGCAGCACCTGCTGCTGGAAACGATCGGCTTCTTCGTGCGTGAGCGTCCGATCGGCGCTGCGGAACCGCATTCGCAGTGCCAGACACTTGCGCTCGGGCGGAATCTGTTCGCCACGGTACAAGCTCAAGAATTCCACCGCCTCCAACTGATCCAGACCGGCACTTTGCACGCATTCGGCCACCTGGTCCCAGCTCACCGCCTCGTCCACCACCAAGGCCAGGTCGCGCTCCATGGCCGGGTATTGTGGAAGGTCCTCGAATCGCCGCGACAACTGTGCCTTGTCGATGAGCGGGAGAATGTCAATCTCGGCAACCCATGGGCTGCGGCGGAACTTGAACTTCTCGGCGGTGGCCTTGTTCAGCAAACCGCAGAAGCCGATTACCTGGCCATCCAGTAGAACATCGGCCTGCCACTGCGGGTCCAGTTCCTCAACTCGTTCGGTAGTCTTCAGGGTCAACCGTTCGGCCAGGCCAAGGCGCTCAAGCAGAAGCTCGAGCGTGCCCTTGCCAAGCAGCGGCTCCTCATCGGTCACCAAGGCCAGGTGCATCTCCTCGTGCGGCAAGTCGCTGTCGCCCTCGTTGCGGTCATTGTCGCGGAAGGCGCGGGCAATTTCGAAGAAGTCAACCTTGCCGTGACCGATGTCCTGATTGACGCGCTTGGCCTGCAGCAGTCCGCTCAGCACGCTCTTGCGGATATAGGCCACGCCCTGCAGGGTGAGCCGGGTGACCAGCGGGGCGGAGGCGCGACCGGCCCCGAACATGGCCGCACTTTCGGCGTCGACCAGCGTGTGCGACAAGGCCTCGTGGTATCCGGCGGCAACCATTGTATCCTGAATGAGCCGGGTGATGGTCTCCTGCTGATTAGCCACCGGCGCGGTGCTGGGGATTGTCGAGAGATAAGGAATCTTATCGTAGCCGTAGATGCGGGCCACTTCTTCCAGCAGGTCGATCTCGCGCGAAAGGTCGCGGCGGAAAGTGGGCGGCACAACCGTGATGAATCCGGCGTCGTGCATCTGCACCTGGCAGCCCAGGGCCGACAGAATGCGGAGCACCTCGTCCTCGGGAACCTCGATGCCCAGCACTCGCGGCAACTGGCCGAAGCGGAAGCTGATCGACTCGACCTGCGACTGGGGCTCGGCAACATCCACCAACTCGCCCACAACCTGGCCGCCCGCCACCTGCTGAATCAGGCTGCAGGCCCGCTGGCTGGCCCAGGCCACGCCATCGTAATCAACGCGCCGCTCAAATCGGTAGCTGCTGTCGCTCATAAGCTGCACGCGACGGCTGGTGGTGCGCACGCTGAGGGGGTCGAAAATGGCCGCTTCGAGCAGGACGTCAACCGTCTGCTCCGAAACTTCGCTCCGCACTCCGCCCATAATGCCGGCCAGGGCAACCGGCCCCGAGGCATCGGCAATAACCAGATCGTTCGACTTTAGCTTGTGCTGGGAATGGTCAATGGCCTCGAAGGCTTCACCCTCGCTGGCCCGCCGGACAATAATTCGTCCTTCGTCCAGCAGATTGTAATCAAAAGCGTGCAGAGGTTGGCCGCACTCGTACATGACATAGTTTGTAACATCAACCACGTTATTTACCGAACGCAAGCCTATGGCTTCGAGTCGGGCGGCAAGCCAGGCGGGGCTCGGACCGATGCGGACGCCGCGAATCAGTCGGGCCGTGTAGCGTGGGCAGCCGGAGGCATCTGTCACTTCGACGGTAGCTGGCGACTGCTGGCCAGCGGCCTGGTCGATAGCAGCATCCGGCGTAACGAACTCGCTGTCGGTCAGGGCTGCAAGTTCGCGCGCAATGCCCATGTAGCCCAGGCAGTCGGGGCGGTTGCTGGTGACTTCGACGTCGAGCAGGGCATCGCCCTGCGTGAGTTCCTGCACGTCGTCGACGTTCAGGCCGGCCATGGTCATGCGCTGAATTGCCATATCGCGCGGGCCATCGTACCGTACATATTCCAGCAGCCATTTCCACAGAACATTCATTGTCTATTCACCTTTGCCTGGACCTGGCAACCGTAACCGGCGCCCCTTGATGAGGCCGAAAGCGTGGATTATATGGTATGGGCGGCAGGTGTCAAGAATGGCCTCCGGCGCGGTTCAAACAAGGCCCGGAGACGGGAGGTCATTAGAAGCGGTGAGTTTGAACCGCACGGAGAGCGACACAAGTGTTTGTCTTATAAAGAGAGCCATTCGACGGTATCGCCGAACGGCTTTCTTCAGTTGCTGGTCGGGGTAGGTGTCTCTTCGGCGGCAGGGGCGGGGGCCAACGGTGGATCGGCCGATTGCCGATCGGCTTCTGCCGCCGCAGGGGCCTGCGGCCCTGCCAGCGTGGCCCGGTCCCACTCCTTACCCTCGGCATCCAGAAGGCGAAGCGTGACGCGCTCGCCGTCCACGGTGAACTGTATGAGAAACTGTTTGTTGCCCTCGTCTGGAGGTCTTCGCGGGCCGTTGATCCCGGCGGAGATGTGCTGGACGCCATATCGCTGGCCCCGCCGGTAGGTATGGATGTGGGCGTCCAGTACCGCCAGCACGTTGTACTTGGCAAGCAGGTGAATGTGCTGCTCGCGGGGATGCAGGCCCATGGCCCAGGGAACATAGTGGCTGAAGACGAAGATATGCGTGCCCTGGGCCGCGGCCAGGGCCTGCTCCAACTTCTTCGGCACGTTTTCAAACTCCGGCGACCAATACCACGGCAGGCCGATGAACGTGGCGTTGGCATAGGTGAAATGAAAAATGTCGTTATGCGGTTGTGCCCAATAGGCTGAGTGGTACTGGCGACCGCGCTGTTGCCGGTGCGAGCCGCCATCGTGATTGCCCATTACCGACCAGGTTGGATACTTGCGAAACAGGTCCCCTGCAACACGCTCCAGCGTCCGCCAGTCATCAAGACCTGGCCCTGCGGTATTGACCATGTCGCCAAGCGTCAGGATGAAATCGGGCTGGAGTTTGTCGGTGAGATTGAAGATGCCCGGGGCATCCGCGCGGGCATGCCAGTCGGCGAGGACCACAAAGGTGAAAGGCGTGCTGGCGGTGGGCTCCTTTCGCTCGATAAGCTTCTGCATCAGCGGGCGCGGATCGTGACGTGGCAGCGGGAATTCTTCCTGCGTCAGCGGTGAGGCTGGTGCGGGGGACCACGGCGTAGCCGGGTCTTCAGACGCTGGAGTCTCAGACGCGGGAGTCTCCGGCGAAATGGTTTGTGGCGTGTCAGCGGCAGCGGGATTCTTCGCCGGCGAGACGTCTGCCGCGGCAACACAGCCAAGCGCCATGGCGGCCAGAAGTATGAATGGAACCGTCAACCATCGCTGTGCCGCACAAGTCATCGTCGCTCTCCTCAATGCGCTTCCGGCTAGGCCGGGTCGGTTGGGTTGCTGCTGGGGCAGCTGCCGGGTGCCATAGCCGCTTGCGGCCATGCCTCCGCCGAACGGCAACGGCAGAGCGCACAGAGCAGGCGTACCCCCGCACCTTTGCACGGTTCGAACGCGAGCGGCTCAAAGCACTTGAAATTCGAACGAGCCATGGCGATGGTACCGCCGCCAGCCCCATGAAAACAAGGAAAAAGCCGCCCAGCATATCCGCCGCGCGGCTTCTTTGAATATGGTCGGGGCGACTGGCCGAACTTCAAACCGCGGGAGGGAGTACAGCCGTACGTGGCGGTGTTCATCCAGCAGCCACTTCCGCAATGGATCAGGATGGCAACGCGGACAGGAATGCTCGAAACTGCTTCAGGACGTCCCGGACCTCTTCAGGGCTGATGAACTCCTCCTCACCCATTAACATGTGGACAGTCACGAGCCGGTGACACAAGCTATCTGCCTCCTTGATTCGCTTGTAGGGAAGACGCTCCAGCGCTTCCATGTGGAACTGGACTGATTTCTCGACCTGCTCCGGACTCATTTCGCCAGCCTCGTAGGCGTCGAGCAGTTGGTGCATCCGAAGAATGATGTCCCTGTTGGCCATCCGGGTCAGCCTTCTCTGTGCAGCTCCACCCTCCGGGTTCGTAAATCCAGTCGCCTCCCCGGCGAGTTCGAACCGAGCGATTATGAGGGCGATTATAAATTAAACCTGCGCAAGAAGAAAGCCCTCCGTTTCTGGCGGAAGGCTTTGTCGTGAGGAAAAGTCGGGGTGGCAGGATTCGAACCTGTGACCTCCTGCTCCCAAAGCAGGCGCTCTAGCCAAGCTGAGCTACACCCCGAGTACGTTAATTATCTGAGACATCATACTCTGCACTTCAATGCTTTTCAAGGCTGCTGGTTGGCCAATTGATAATCAGCCAATTGTACTTCCGCGAACCGGCCACACTGCTTGCAGCCCGAAAGTCGGAACCGCCGCGCAGTCTGAGGCCCGCCGCACAGTCTGGGCCCTGACAGATCATTCGCAGCCTGGCCCTGCCGCAATCATTCAACGGTTACGCTTTTGGCCAGGTTGCGGGGCTTGTCGACCTCGCAGCCACGCATGACGGCTACATGATAGGCCAGCATTTGCAGCGGGATGACGTTAACCAGCGGCTGCAGCGGTTCGTCCACGTCGGGCACATAGAAGACGTGGTTGGCCTTCTCGGCTATCTCCTCGTCGCCCTCGGTGGCAATGGCGATGACCACTCCGCCGCGGCTGCGGACCTCCTCGATATTGCTCAGAATTTTCTCGTACTGCAGGCCGCGGTTGGCCAGGAAGACCACCGGCATACCCTTGGTTATGAGGGCAATGGGGCCGTGCTTCATCTCGGCCGCAGGCAGGCCTTCGGCATGTACGTAGCTGATTTCCTTCAGCTTCAGGGCTCCCTCCAGGGCCACCGGGAAGTTGTAGCCGCGGCCCAGGTAAAGCCAGTTTTCCCGATCCTTATAGCAGGCGGCAATCTCTTCAATCTGCGGGGCCCGCTCGACAATCTCCCGCACCTGTCCCGGAATTCGCGACAGGGCGTGGATGATGTCGGTGGCATGATGATGAGCCATGTGTCGCCGCCGGCCAATAAACAGCGTCATCAGGAAGAGGACGGCCAGTTGACTGGTGAAGGCCTTGGTGCTGGCCACGCCGATTTCCGGACCGGCGTGCAGGTACACTCCGGCATCGGTTTCGCGGGCGATGGTCGAGCCCACCGTGTTGACAATGCCCAGGGTCAGGGCACCCTTGTTTTTTGCCTCGCGAATGGCGGCCAGGGTGTCGGCTGTCTCGCCGCTCTGGCTGATGGCAATGACCACGGTGCCATCTTCAATTATCGGATTGCGATAGCGGAACTCGCTGGCGTACTCGACCTCGGCCGGCACTCGGGCCAGGTCTTCCAGCAGATACTCGCCAATCAGCCCGGCATGCCAGGCCGTGCCGCAACCGGTGAGGATAATTCTGCGGGCCCGGGTCAGTTCCTTGGCAAAATTGCGCACACCGCCGAGCACGGCCTGTGCATCCTCCAGATCGATGCGGCCGCGCATGGTGTCGCTCAGGCTCTCGGGCTGCTCGCATATTTCCTTCAGCATGAAGTGGGCAAAGCCCTTGCGCTCAATCTGTTCCAGATCCCACTCCACCTGCTGAACCTCCTTGGTGGTGGGCACTGCATCGATGGTAGTAGTCTGGAAGCCGTCGCAGCTGATCGAAATAATCTCACGGTCGGCCAGGTAAATAACGCTGGTGGTGTGCGAGATGATAGCCGAGGCGTCGCTGGCTACCACGAACTCGCCGCTGCCCACGCCGACGATCAGGGGGCTGCCGTTACGTGCTGCAACCAGAACGCCGGGCTGATCATAGTGAATGACGGCAATGCCGTATGTGCCGCGCACGTCCTTCAGTCCGCGTCTGACGGCCTCGGCCAGGTCTCCCCGATAATACTTGGCGAACAGGTGCGGGAGCACTTCGCTGTCGGTTTCGCTCCGGAAGGTTACGCCCTCCTGTTCCAGCAGTTTGCGCAGTGCGCCGTGGTTTTCGATGATGCCGTTATGCACCACTGCAATCTTGCCGGCGGTATCGGTGTGCGGATGGGCGTTAATCTCGGTGGGGCCGCCGTGAGTCGCCCAACGGGTGTGGGCAATGCCCAGGTGGCCCTCCTGGCAAGGCTCCTCGCTCAGCCGGTTTTCCAGATTAAGGATGCGGCCAACCGATTTGACCGTACGCAAGGCGTCGGCGCAGCGCAGAGCGACGCCGGCCGAATCGTAGCCGCGGTACTCCAGTCGCTTCAGACCTTCAATAAGTATGGGCTCGGCCTGACGCTGTCCAAGGTAAGCGATTATTCCGCACATATTTCAGTGCTCCCCCAGTTAAACCCGGATTGGCGACGATAGCGCATCGCCCCCTCGTTGCAGACAATTACACACCGGCCATGGCCGGCGGGGCCAATGGCAGCAAAATCAGCACAACCAAAGCAGGCGGTAAATCCGCCGGTATCTCATGTCAAGCAGGGCAGTATTGGCGGGTACGTCTCCGGGCGATGACGGACGGCCATTCCTGGAATTCTACGCTCTTGGGCAGCCGCGGAACAGGTCATTTTTCGTGACTGTCCAGAACCAGCATGCCGCCCTGTCCGCTGCCGACGACAATGCGGGGCTGGTTATCGATCATCGAGAAGCTCATCGTCAGCGGACCGCGGAGCGATTCCCGCAGCGTAGTGCAGACAACGCCAATCTGTACGCTCGTACCGTCGCGGATCAGTTCGCGCACCTTGACGTTGGCCTGCCGATTGACCCGCGCAGCGACCGACAATGCCTCGCGTTCCTTCTTCAACTGTTCCATCCTGTGCATGGCCTCTTTCAGGCCGGTCAGAAGTTTGATGAGCCGGACCTTTTGTAGCTCGACCATGGCATGCTGACGCTGCACCAGCGGGGCGGCTTTGGCCTGATCCAGGCGGACCTGCTGATCGAGCGATTCCAGTTCGCGTTCGACCTGCGACAGCCGCTCGGCTGCCAGCCGATCGTTGCCCACGACAATGGTGGCCCGCACTCCGCTCTCGGAGCCGATGTTGCCAGCTTCCACGCCGCCGGCAGCCTCGATGCGGCTGGCCTTTATGTCCCCCAGCACCCTGACCCTGCGGGACGTGGTGAGATTGCTGTTGACCATCTCGCTCTGGATGAGCACATCGCCACCGGCGCTGATGGTGGTGTTGTCCAGAAAGCGGGCTTTAAGCCGGCCTCCGACTTCGATCTGTGCTTTCTGCTTACCGTTGATGCCGCCAAGCACCTCCAGGTCGCCAGCGCAACTGATTCGGGCGGCCTCAACAATGCCGCGAATAACCGCATTTTTCGAGCAGCGAACGCTGAACAGGTCCAGCACGTTGCCCTCGATAAGGACATCTCCGTCGAAGTCCACGTTGCCTGACTCGAAATCGACATTGCCCTGCACAACCAGCAGCGGGTTTACCCAGACGTTCTGGCCAACCACGTGCAGGCGTCCGCCCATGGTGGCCACCACCCGGCCATCATCCAGCACAACCGTCCCCTGGCCGAAATGAAAACCGGCCGACTTCCCCTTGCGCGCGGCAACTTCCGCTCCGAGGAGATTACGCCCGGACCGTCCTGCGGTGGGCGGCACAATGGTGCAGAGCAGGTCGGCTTCCTTCACACTGATGACGTTGGTGCGGGAATAATGGTCGACCGCCGCCTGATCGTCGTCATCCTGTTGCTGCGCTTGCGCCTGCAGCCGGTCGGGCGAAAACTGCTCTTGCCATTCTATGCAGCCATCGCGGCCATGCTCCGGGGCAATGCCCTCGGCCAGCAGAACTGGTTCGGCGGGAAGCTCTCCGGCGGCCAGGCGAGCAGCCAACTCGGCCGTCTTCTGCCGCAGGGAGGGCGTAAGCTCGATTTCCATCTCCTCCAGACGGTCCAGCAGGTACTGCTGATCGATGGCCGTCTCGGCATCCAGCGGCCCATGCACCGTGACGCTGAGCTTCATGCCATCGCCGGCGATTCTCAGTTGAATTGGTTCTACTCGGGTTGTCATGTTTCTCCCATTTTGCGCATTTTGTCTAAGAGGCGCAGTTACTTACAACAGTCGGCCGGTAAGTGGGTTAAGGTTTAGTCAAACCGCCCTGGGCAATAGCTGACATCGCGGCTTGACAGTGACCGAAAACCCATTATGATCGGCTACTATGGTGGTCGCCGGAAAAGGGGCCTGAAGCGGGGCGGAGCGAAGCGGACGGAAAGTGGTCTTCTGGTGCAGATTTTCCCGTGATTTGTTCAACTGATTAGCCAAAGAAATCGGTTGCCTGCCTCCACAGCTATCATCAGACGCAATTGTGACTCCATGGACGGGTTTTCTGACCCAGTGCTTTCTCCTTTTTATCCGGATCGGTTTCCGCGATAGTTCAATTTCTCAAATACCAGCTTTTTTGCCGCCCCGGCGTTGCAAGCCTGGGCGATGAATCGGGCATAACAGCGAAGGGCAGGGCGGGCATGAGCATCAGCAGGTGGCTGACGTTACTATTGCTTCTGAGTGTGACGGCAATTGCGGCTGGCTGCACAGTGCCTCCCAATGGAGCGCGAGTGGGGGCTGTGCCCAAACCTGAGATAACTCCGCCGCCGCCCATTGTTTATCGGCAGCTGCCGCAGGAATTGCGGGTCGTTCAGCGGCCGGTGGTTGACCACAGCGAAGCGCCGTCGCCGCGCCCGCAGCCAACTCCTGTTCAGAATCGTGTCCAGCCGCTCGCAGCTGATTGGGCGGTGACTGATGGCCACCGCTGGACGCACATCATCCTCCACCACAGCGCTGCCGACCGCGGCAATGCAGCCATGATCGATCGAGATCACCGCGTAAACAATGGCTGGGATGAGCTTGGCTACCATTTTGTGATAACCAACGGCAATGGCGGAGTGGACGGCAAAGTGACCGTCGGTCCGCGTTGGCCGGTGCAAAAGCACGGAGCCCATGTCCGCGTCAGCAAGACCGATGACAATTACTGGAACCGCTATGGAATAGGCATTTGTCTGGTGGGCGATTTCAATCTCGCGCGACCGACCCGCCAGCAGCTCGAAAATGCGGCCAGGCTGGTGGCTTACCTCCAGCAGCAGTACAACATTCCGGACGAAAAGGTGATTGGGCACAACCAGGTGCAAGGCGCCAAGACCGATTGTCCCGGTCGGCTGTTTCCGTACCAGACCCTGATGTCCCGCGTGCACGAAATCCGTCGCCCGAACATGGCTAGACGCTGAAGGGCATCTGTTTCTTCCGTTACCCTTCTCATCCCACCCTGAGCCCCGTCGAAGGGCTTGACGGGAGAAGGTGGCCCGTGGGGCCGGATGAGGGTGAGGCTTTGGTCGGGCAGGAGGCCGACAGCTTCCGCAGGCTGGTGCTCCATTGCTCATAATTTGTTGGGTGCCACCCACAAGCGGCTGTTTGCTTGTGGGTGTCGACGAAGCACCCCATCCATCAGGTAACTCGCGACAGTGCAGCAGCGTCACCCCCACCCGTCTTCAGCATGTGTCGAGAGTTTTTCTGCATGAGCGGGTACTGACCGGTCGATATTAACGAAGCGCCGAGAGTTCGCGCAGAATGCGCCTCATGGCTCATCACCCGGATGGTTGCTGCCCCGATGTTGTCCGGACATGGGACACTCGTGCGTCGCGCCACACCTGATCAGAAGCGAAAGGTGACGATGTTGACGCCAACGGGCTTTAGAAAAAGCTTCCTGCTCTGTTCACTCATTATGTCGATGCTCGTCGGGTGCGGCGACGGGACGGCCCTGGTGCGCAACCTGCCTGCTCCACCCAGCGGCCCGCAGCGGCAATCGAGTTACTACCGTCCTCAGGCAACCTACAAGCCGGCCCCCGAACAACTGGTTGTTGCCAGGGCCGCTTCAACCCGTGTGCCCAATTGGCTGCCCGGCGTCAAAGAGCGTAAGTGGCGGTTTATCGTCGTGCACCACTCGGCGACCGACAAGGGCAGTGCCGCTTTTTTCGACCGCGTGCATCGCAGCCAGGGCTGGACTGGTGGGTTGGGATACCACTTTACAATTGGCAATGGCACCATGGGTGTAGCCGATGGGCAGATAGAGCTTGGCCCGCGGTGGCGCGAGCAGAATACCGGCGCCCATTGCAGGGTGCGCGGAAGGCCGGAATTCAACGAGGTAGGCATCGGCATCTGCCTGGTCGGAAACTTCAATAATGGCAAGCCGAGCGAAGCCCAGATGCGAAGCCTGGCGGCCCTGATTCAGCAACTCCAGGGGCGTTACAGCATTCCCAAGAGCCGCATACACGGACATGGCAGCCTGAAAGCCACCGATTGCCCCGGTAAGCAATTCGACATTAACGACCTTTACCGCCGTCTTTAAAATCGGGCCCCGCGCGGCCGATGCCGCCCACGTTCGGTCGCCGCCTTACCAGTCGGCCACGGCTCGTGTGGCGTATTCCTCCAGCAGCGAAATATATGTGCGGTACTGTTCGAGCGAGACGCCAGGTGGTGTCTGGTGGTCGCAACTGGGGATAAATCCGCCGCTGGCCATGGTGGGCAAGAGACGCTCGAATTCGGCCCGCATGGCCGCTTCGCCCTTGTTCATCACCATCTTGTCGTAGGCCCCAATCATCTTGAAGTCGGCGCTCTTCTGCCGTATGGCCGCCACATCGACGCCAGCTTGTCGCTCCAGCGGCAGCACGCCCTCTATGCCCGAATCGACCAGCCAGTCAATCATCGGCTCCACCTGGCCATCGCTGTCAATAATCGGCACCATGCCCAGGGCCTTGATCTCCGGAATGAGCTGGCGGTAATAGGGGGCGACGAACTCATCGAACGTATCGCGCGACAGCATGGGCCCGAGGTTGTAGGACATATCTTCGGCAAAGGTCATGAAGTCCGGACGCAGTATCTGACTGACGCTTTGCAGACATTGCAGGTGGTATTCCGTCAGCCGCGCGTTAATCTCCTTCATCAGGTCCGGCTGATCGTAAAAGGCGTACATGTGATTTTCGATGCCCAGCAATCGCCGCGGCAGCCAGAAGAAGCCCTCCAGCGTAATCCAGACCACGCAGTCGCCCCTGGCGTGCAAGTCGGCCCATTGCTGCAACTCCTCGAGCCAGGGCTGCGGGTCGGGCCACAGGTATCGCTGGAATCGATCGTAGTCGGCCTTGTTGGAGATGATCGGAGCGCCATGGCTTTCGGGTTCGGGAGCGTCGGGGGAGATGGCCCGCAACCAGCACTGACGCCAATCGTCCAGGCCGAAGTAAGCCCTTAGCGACACGTCGTCGCTCAACTCCCGCGGCAGGCCTTCACCATACCAGCGGGCAATCGTGGCATCCTTCCACCACGGCGCCCACTCCACCAGAGGAAGCCTGTCGCAGGGCTGACGTCGCATCGCCGCCCAGAAACGGTCACGAACGTTCATCGGCATCAATCTCCATTTCTGCCCTGCCAGCTATGCCGGTCAGGTAAAGCCGTTGCTGAAAAATAACGAAAAACTACGGCGGACAAAATCTGTCGCGGCACATTATACGATGCCACGCTTGTCGCACAAGCAGCGATTACCTCGACGGATTCGATTGATCGTGGTGTTTAAGTTCGCCGGTTGCCAAGTCAATAGATACAGTCGTTGCGACCGCCGGTTGTCCCTCAACCGAGCGGCTGATTTCAACCGTCACCTGCTTGTCGTCCGACTTGACCAGCCGGGCCGCCGGCGGCGCCTGGCCATCAGCAAGTATGGCCACCACAGTAACCAGCCGCTGCCTGGTCGCCGCCTCGGTATCGAGCCGCAGGTGATGATTGAGCTCCATCTCCTTGCCGCGGCCCGGTGAGGTGCCGGCAATCACCACTGTGCGTTCGTTTTTGCCTTTTGCGGCGGTTGGCCCCAGGGGCAGTACCGCCAGGCCAGCCTGGTTGGTGCGGCTGAGGAAAACTGCCGAAGCGCCATCGCCCCCGGCCACCTGCTCGAACGGCGAATCGCTGTGGCAGAGCCAGGTCAGCGTTTGCGGCTGGTCGGCCTGCATGTCGTCGATGACTATCATCCAGTTGGCAGTCATGACTACGCTGCGGCGCAAATTTTTCAGGCCAAGCTCTTCCGGGTAGATTGATGAGAACTCGCCTGAGGCATAGCCGTAATCTTTTTGCAGACGACTTACAGTGATGCGGGCCTGATCGAATTTCCGGTAGGGCCAGCCGCGGTCGTTCCAGTACGAGCCATCGATGCCCTGGCCTTTGCCGCCCACCAGCAGGGTGTTGTGATTCCGCGTCCACTTCTGATCCAGGTATCCGGTGTCGACGGCCAGGTAGTTGCTGCGGGCGTAAATCCAGAAGGCGCCTATGTCCGGATGCACGTGGCCGGAATTCATGGTCCAGTCTTTCATAATTTCCAGCTTCTCGGTGGCCGCATGTCCTTGCGGCGGACCACAGCGGAAGACAAAAGCGCTGTCCCGGCTGTCCCAGCCGCTGCGCCAGGCTACCACGTCGTGGTCCTTAAAATGGTGCCAGGGGTCGATCTTCGCCAGTGGTGCCGCTTCGACCGTCTCATCGTGCCAGAGGAAAGCCGCGGCAGGGTAATCGGTTTCGGGCTGACGTTGGTACATCAGGTCGCCTGCCGTCTGTTGCTCGGGGCGTTTGAGCTGGCCGGCCACGGCTCGGAGCATCGATGTGTTGGGCAGCGATATTGTCGGCCTGACGCCATCGCGCCACATGCTGGTGTCGCCAATGTCGAAGACACCGGGGGCTCCCGGCAGGGTCATCAGCAGGGCGTATCGCCAGTTCTCGCTCAGGGCCGGCAGTTCCATCAGCTTGCGGCCGGTGGCCCTCGACATCATCTCGGCCCAGCGGACATGCCAGTGCAGAGCATAGGCCCAATAGCCCGTTCCCTCGTAATAGTAGCCGTCTTCGCCAAGGGCGTAGCGCGAGCGCATCATTATGGCCCAACTCAGGTTGAGCCAGTCGTCTGCCTCGGCCACCTCGCCCTTCAGTGCCAGGGCGGCTGCCGTCAGGGCTGTGGCCGGTATGTAGGTATGATTCTGCTCGTAGCGTATGCCCCGGTCCTCGCCTTCGCGCAGACCCACGGCAATGGCCGCCGCATGATCGGCCAGACCCTTGCGAATGACCGCCCGGTCGGCTTCCGACAACGAGCTGTGCAGGGCATCGTACGCAATGGCAATGTGATACAGGTACCAGGAGGCGGCCAGATCGACATTCGGCCGGTAACCCGTGCCCCAGGTATCAACCTTGCCATGAGCCAGCATCCAGACGGCGGCGCCGCTGGCGTAACGCTGCTGGCCTGTGACAAAATGAGTTAGGGCGGCCGACTGCACACGCTCAATCCGCCAGTAGGTTTTACCGCCCTCGATTACATCGTCGGTGGGCACATTTGACGCGCCGGCCGTGGCAGCTTTCTTCAACACTTCGGCCCACATGTCCTTTTGCTTTTCGGCCTTGGCTGCCAGACGCTCACGGTCGGCAGGACCAAAAAGCAGCCGCGGACGCGCCTCTGCGTAATCTTCCAACAGCGGAACGCGAGTGGTCTTAAGCTGTTCGGCCAAAGTTGCGGCAATAGCCACTCCATCGGACGAAACGGCTTTGGGGCGACTCGGGTCCGCACCGGCCTGTGGCTCGTCGGCCAGGGCGACCGCGGGGCAAAACAGTACCAGAAGAACAAAGGGCAGGGCCGCAGTGAAAACCGAAGCCGTCCGCCGCGATTGCCGATTCGTCTGAACTTGTTGCATGATCGTGCTCTCCTGTATGCCGCTTGGATGCTTGGATAACTCAATTTTCTGCCGGTGCCTGCGGGGCCGGCTTTGGCGGCACGACCGGCTCAATAAGTCGCGGCTCGTAACCGGGCGGCGGATCGTTCGACTTCTGTTTTACGTCACTGTGATCGACTTTGGCCGCTCCGCCCCAGAAGTCGAAATTGGGGCTGGTCACCGGCGTATGGCAATGCTCACAGGTGCGCTGGCTGGTGGCGTACTCCAGGTCGGGCTTGATGCCGCGCAGGTTATGGTCGCTGGCCACAAGGTGACACGCCTGGCACGATACGTTGGCCAGTTCGGGCGTCTTCTCGATGCTCTGAAAGCCCGATTTGCGGCCAAGGCCCATGGCGTGGCAGTACGAGCATTCCGGATTGTCGGCCCGGCCCGCCTTGACCAGGGTCTGCCAGGCCGAGGCATGAGCGGTCTTCTGGTATTGGGCGTAAATCTCCCGATGGCATGGCTGGCAGGCCGAACTTGGCTGGTAGATTGGTGGCAGCGGATCCTGCCCGCCTTCGTCCAGCGGCTTCTCCTTGCTCTCCTTGAGGTAAGCCTTGTAGATGGCCTGCATCTCCGGATGTCGCGGCACGGCCGCCGCGGCGTTCAAAAATTCGTGCCCCAGAACCCGCACATGACGCGAAGGGTCGATTGCCAGCCGCACAACCCCGCTGAACGAGCCATTGACGCCGGCATTGACAATCAGTGTGCTGCCTTCACGCACGGGAATGTTAATCATCCTGGACTCGTTACCACCGACGATCAGGTTGATCTGCGGGAACTTAAGGGCCAGTTGCCGGTCCAGGTGCGGGGCCTGCTGGCTGAGCACAATAATGTAATCGACCTTGCCGCTCAACTCCCCGAGCACCTGGCCCGCCGCCTCAAGCGGGGGTACCACCTGCACATGATCCAGAAATTCGCGCTGCACAAAAAGGTACTGCTCGTCGCCCAGCAGGCTGAAGATGCCCACGCGGATGCCGTCAAGATCGCGAATAATATAAGGCTTGGCAACCGGGCGGCCCTGAAGGTCGAGAACATTGGCACTTACCAGCGGCAGATTGTGACGGTCGGCAAGCTTCTGCAGCGGCTCAACACCTGCCACCAGTTCGTGGCTGCCAAGGCCAATAGCGTCCCAGCCCATGCGCCTGGCGGCCCGAGCCACAAAGGGCCGCTTCAGCGGGCGAGGCTCAAACGAAAACAGTTTGCCTGGCTGAACGTATATGGTGGGGATGCCCGAATTCCGCCGATGCTCGACAACTGTCAACTCCTTGGCCATGCCGCCATTGGGGTTGCCGGCGCAGCCGCAGGATTCAATCATGCCGTACAGGCCGCCGGAGTAGATGATGTCTGCCCGACGCTCGCCCGGCAACAGGGGGGCATTGACGTTAGCGGCCCGAGCCAATTGCGCCGCAAGCCAATCGTCATCATCCTGTCGAACCTCGCCGGCAGCGGAATCCTGATGCTCCGGGCAATTGGCGTCGCCATGGTCGGTGTGGCCGGCAGGGGCGTCGCCTGCATCGTCGGCGCAGCCGCCGCCCATCGACACGGCCAGTGCCGCCAGACCCACGGCAACAAACAACAGCAATATCCATCGCGGATGAAGAATCACCAGTAGCGTGCCTCCCAAGGCCCTCCGGTCAGCCGCCGGGGGTAAGGATTACAGGCCGGTCATTGCCAGGGCCGAAGCAGGTATGCGGCAGATGAGCGGACGGCGTCGGCTGGCCTGGTTCATTGTAGAATTCGTACCCGGAAATGCAAGAACGGCATAATGTTGATCGGCGAGGGTGTGCGGCCGATTTTAAGTGGCATGCTCCGTGGGCTTCTTTACCGTGGCACGGCCATCCTGGCCGTGAGTGCCGGGGGCATCTTGCCCCTCGGCCCGTTTCTGTTGCCGTTGCCGCTGCCTTTGCCTTTGCTTTTGCCTTTGCCTTTGCTTCTGCCGTTGCTTTTGCTTTTGCCGTTGCTTTTGAAGCCCCCGGCATTGCCGGGGGATCGAACTTCTCTTAACCTCAAGGCGCAAAACAACAGCAGCAACAGCATCCCCCGGCAGTGCCGGGGGCTTTAACAACACGTTGCAGGGGGCATCTTTACCGTGGCACGGCCATCCTGGCCGTGAGTGCCGGGGGGCATCTTGCCCCTCGGCCCGTTTCTGTGCATTTTCTTTATCGGCGCCGTGGTCTGCCCCAGACCCTGACGGCCCAAATGCCGCTCAATCCATAACCACGCAAGGTCAACCATCACGAGTCCGTGCCCACTGAAAAACGGCCGCACCCATGCTGAATACAGAAAGAACGACAATTTGACTTTCCGGCCACCATAGGTTATAAAGTGAGGATTGACAAGTGAAGCTGTCGCGGGTTCCTGTTGTGGCGGATGGTGGGCGCAGTGCCATCGGCCGGAACGGGCGAAGAGGGAAGCCGGTGAGAATCCGGCACGGACGCGCCGCTGTGATGGGCCTGTTTTCCCGGCAAATAACCACTGTCCGCTCTTTGATCAAGAGCCAGCGGATGGGAAGGTGCCGGGAGGTGAGCCCGAGTCAGAAGACCTGCCTGTGACAAAAAGTGTGCAGAACGTCTTCGCGGAAAAGACCCTCACGTCCTTCTGTCGACCGCTCCAGAGTTGGGGCAGCCGACATCAGGCTGCGGCCCTCCTTCCATGGCGAAGGCGGGCTTTTTGCTTTTTCGGCCACCCGCCGACAAACGCCGCCCGCCTGCAGCTTAGTCTGAAGACCTCCCACTGCACGCAACTGTCAGAATGTGTTCTGCATCGCGATGACCGGTCCGCGCGGATCGGCATGCAGCGCACACCCCGCGGTCGGCCAGGCAGGGTGCCGGGCTGTCCACAACATGGAGGTTGCTTGCTGATGAAACCGCTCGTTAAGTTCGCCCTGTACCTTTTTGTCGCTACCGCCACACTGCTGGCGGTAACCGCTGCCTCGGCCCGGGCCGATCATCCGTGGGCCGACAGCGTGGTCCGCTACAATGCCGGTGGCGCCACCTCTTTCAACGATGCCAATGTCGTCCTGGGACAGCCCGACCGCACTACGCACGAATCCGTCAACTATCCCAGCACAGGCGAGACCGTGAGCGCGCGCCTGACCGAACCGGTCTGGCTGGCCGAGCAGTTGCTGACCATCGGCCAGACAGGTGAACTGGTCGTCAGCTTCAGCCAGAACGTGCAGAACGACTCGCTCAACCCTTACGGCGTCGACCTGCTGGTGTTCACGAACCTCGGTTTCGGCTCCAGCGATTATCCGGCCAACGACAACATTGCCGACCCGAACGGGTTTTACGGATACTTTGGCGGCAACATCGGTACAATCAGCGTCAGCCAGGATGACCTGAACTGGTACACGGCCGTGCTGGCCAGCCCCATCTTCCCCATGCAGGGCTACCTGGATTACACCCGCGACGCCTATGCTAACGGGGCCACGCCCAGCGACTACACCAGGCCGGTCAACCCGAGTCTCACCTGGGCCGACTTTGCCAACATCAGCGTTGCCGATGCCATTGATCTCTACGATGGCAGCGGTGGCGGTCTGGGCATCGATCTGTCCAACTTGCTGGACGAGAACCAGAATGCCGCCAGCCTGGACTGGATTCGTTACGTCCGCGTGCAGGGCGAGACAAACGCCTTGCATGGTTTCTCGGATGTGGCAGCCGTGCCCGAGCCGGCCACAATGACCATGCTCCTTATTGGTGCCGGGGCCGTCATCGGCGCCCGCAAACGTGGCCGCCTGCAGCGGCAGAAGTAACTGTAATTGTACGTGGCACAGTCGCATTAAGCTGATGTGGCACGGCGGGACGCTTGCCCCGCCGTGCACGTCTTTTCTTGCGTTATGTCTTACCTTTTCTGTACGCATGGCCTCGCCCGGAGCAAACAACATGCTTTACCTTCGCCTGATGATAATCGTGACCGTCGCTCTGCTTGTGCCGCACACGGCGCTGGCCGATGACGCCTGGACGCATCGCGGGGCTACACAGGCCCGCAATTCGATGGCTGCTGCCGGAGCCGTCGCCCCTGAGATTGCCGAGCCTCGCTTTGTCGCCGCGGCCCCGGATGGCTATCAGCTTGTCGGCCAGAGCGCTCCGGTGGTGCACGATGGACGCATCTTCGTCTATGCCATTCGCACGGTCGACACTGTTACCACCAGCCATGTAATCGCCTTCAGCGAGGCCGACGGTGCGCATCTCTGGACGGCTGATGTCGCCTCCCGGGAGGGCGACAGTTGGAGCGCCCCCACCATCGCCGAGCAGCGTGGCCTGGTGCTTATGCCATCGGGCAACAAGGTGACGGCCATCAGTGCTGCAACGGGGCAGAGGGCATGGCAGACGACTCTCGGCATCAGCCCGATAGTCAATGGTACGGTGCTGGTGCATGGTGCCCGGGCCTATGTCGCCGATCATCGCCCCATGAGCACTGGCGCAAAACTGTATTGTCTGAACCTCGACCCGGATGACCAGCAGTACGCTGATGGGGCAATGGTCTGGTCGCAGCCGCTGATGCGCAGCGTGGGCTCGGAGGCGGCTGTTGCGGAGACCTCCTCCGGAAGCCACATTCTGTCCACCGACATGGCCGGCTATATCCGCCAGTTTACGCCCACGGGATCGGCCGGCTGGGTATTCGCTTTGCCCGGGGCAGGCAGTTTTCTGCCAAATGGCGGCTTTAATGGCGGATTAGCGGTGGCCGGCGAACAGGCATTTGCGGCCACATACAACTTTTACGGCGCGGCCATCCTCGTCTGCATCAATGCCGCCAGCGGAGAGCAGGTCTGGAGCTCGCTGTGCGAGCGCACCGATACCCAGCCAATCGTCACGGCCGATACGGTCTACCTTTCGGGTGGAGTAGTCGGCTACGGCAGCCAGCCCAAAATCGAGGCCTTCCGCCGCTCCGACGGAGTCAAGCTGTGGCAGTGGACGACTGCCGGAGGCTGGACCATGCAGCCTGTGCTCGTGGGCCAGACGCTCTACGTGGGCGACGGGGCAAGCGCAAATCCGACCACGCCGGCCGGCAATCTTTACGCCCTCGACCTCAGCAAAACTCCGGCTGACGAGGGGTTCGTCAAAGGGCACTTCGTGGGTGCCGGCTCCAGCCCGGCTTACGCCAACGGCAACCTGTACACAATCGGCGCAACGGGGCTTCATGCTTTCGGCCCACCCGTTGGCACGGTCGGCGGCAATGGCCCGCAGGTTACAGGCTGGAAATCGCTGGCGGGGCAGGCCGGGGCAGGCGCGGTGGGGCTCGACGTTGTCGATGGTTTTATCGAGCCTCGACTGGATGGCGCCCGCACCGTGCAACTCGTCTTCAGTCTGCCCATTGATGCCTCGACAATTCCGGCCGAGGGGGCCCTGGTCATTCATCAGCTTGGCGGGCCGGAGCCTGTGCCGGTCGATACATCGGGCGCCACGCACACGCTTGACGGCCCGCGCACAACGCTCACATTCGTCTTGCCCGCGCGTCTGCCCGACGCCGGTCACTACCAGCTTGCCATAAACACGGCCATTGCCGGAGATGACGGGGCCTCGGTTGGCGGTGTAGTGCAGGTGGAGCTTCGGACGCTGACGGGCGACTGCGATAGCGATGGAGTTGTCGCCACCAGCGACATGTTACTGGTGCGACAGCAGGCCGGAGCAGACGCAACTACGGGCCTGGCCGCTCGCTGCGACATCGACTCTTCGGGCAGCGTCACCGGCAACGACGTCCGCCTCCTCCGCCGCCGTCTGAACAACTCTATGTCCAACTGATTGTGCGTGTGGTTGAGATAGTGCCCACGGATGCGTTAGTTGTGCCCGGGCCTGACCACCGCCGCAAGTTGTTCAGTACTGGCGCAGCAGGCCGGTCACCAGCAGATCATCGCCGATGGGCGAATAGGCTGGATTGATAATGCTGAGGGCGCTTGACATCTGGCTGAGCCCAAGCGGGCCGGGGGCGACATGACAGGGCTCGCCGCCAATCAACTTTGGTGCAATAAACACGGCCAGGCTGTCGATGACCTCGGCTGCAAAAAAGCTGTCCAGCGTTGCGCGTCCACCTTCAACCAATACATTCGTCAAGCCGCGACGGCCAAGCTCGGCCAGCAAGCCATCAATCGATATTCGCGAAGCTGAGGCCGGCAGGGCGATGATTTCGGCCCCGGCCGCTCTAAGGGCTTGGGCGGCATCGCTGGCAAGCAGGCTTTCATCCACGGTAACCAGCAGCAGCGGAATCTCCCGGGCGCTGCCGACCAGTTTGCTTTGGGGCGAAAGTTCCAGCCCCTCATCGAGCACCACGCGCAGCGGACGACGACCGTAATCAGGGTATGCGGCTTCGGCTTCGGCTGCCTGTGGGGCCAGCCTGACATTCAGCATCGGATCATCGGCCAGGGCCGTGCCGGCACCAACAATTATGGCGTCCATGCGACTGCGCAGACTGTGGACCCACTGGCGACTGGCCGGGCCGCTGATCCACCGGGAGTCGCCCGTGCTGCTGGCCAGGCGACCATCGAGTGTCATGGCCCACTTGGCCGTAACGTAAGGACGGCTGGTTGTCACGTACTTGATGAACGGTTGGTTCAGCAGGCGGGCCTCGTCTTCCAGCACTCCGAGCACAACTTCAAGCCCGGCCGCCTGCAGCATGGCAATGCCCTGGCCGCAAACTTTGCCGAATGGGTCGCACATAGCAACCACCACTCGGCGAACTCCACTGGCCAACACTCGATCACTGCAGGGGGGCGTTTTGCCGTGATGGCAGCAGGGCTCAAGGGTAACGTAGATAGTTGCCCCGCGGGCACGCTCGCCGGCGGCTTCCAGGGCCATTACCTCGGCATGCGGACCGCCAAAACGCTGGTGCCAGCCCTCGGAGATGAACTGCTCGCCATCGGCCACAACCGCCCCGACCTTCGGGTTCGGTTCGACCCCGCCAAGGCCCCGGCGGGAAATCTCGAGGGCTTGCCGCATCCACCGCAGATCTGTCTGGCTCTGGGTGTCGCGTGGGTCCATGGCAACCTAGCTCGCTTTGTCTGATGGTGATGAAGGGGAGGGCTTCTTTTGCGTCTCGGCCTCGCTCTGCTCCTTGCCGCCGGCGCACTTTTGCCCGCAAACGGGTTCGCCCAGCAGCCAGAGGATGGCCAGGCCGACTACGCCAATGCTGATCCAGACGTCGGCCACATTGAAGACGTAGGGCCAGAGGTAACCTTCCGGCCCGCCCCAGAAGGCCCAGTCGGCCGTGGCTTTAAGTCGCAGAAAATCCCGCACAAAGCCAAAGGTGACCCGGTCGTAGAGGTTGCCCAGGGCTCCGGCTACAATCAGCGACAGCATAATCTGCATGATAAATGCCCGGCGTCGGCTCTGGGCGTAAAGCCAGGCGAGCAGGCCGAGGGCGGCCAGCGTAAAGACGATGAAGAGGCCCGTCCGGTGCTGGCCAATGCCGAAGACGGCCCCGTGGTTTGCCTGCCATAGCAGATCGAGCAGTGGCAGGCTGTGCCGGGGCGCACCCTGAGCATCGGCATACCGGTTGCCGGTTTCAAGCCAGTGCTGAGCCCAGGCCTTGGTCCACAGATCGGCAGCCGACGCGGCAATTACAATGACCGCGAAACGGATCCATGCGGCAGCCGATTTTAGAGCAGGCCCTTCTCTTCCAGTCTTCTGCAATCGATGCATAACTTGGCCTGTGGCTTAGCCTTCAGGCGGGCAACCGGGATCTTCTTTGAGCAAGCTGAGCAGATGCCGTATGTTCCGTCGTCAATGGCAGCCAGTGCGATGTCGATTTCACGAAGAGTAATCTCTTCGTTTTCGATCAATCCGAGAGCGAATTCCTGTTCAAAGTTATCGCTTCCCAGGTCTGCCATGTGAATAGGCATACTGGATGTTCCCGAGTCTCCGCGTCCCTGACGCAAAGCCTCACGCTGTAAAGTACTTACGTCTCCGGAAATCAGGGCCCGTTTGGCCAGCAGCAGCTTGCGGAAACGTTGCAACTCTTCTTTGCGCATTCCAAAAGCTCCTTGTTCTCTCCCGACAAAGGACAGCAGGGCACTTGAGCCTTACAATATAGCATTTGGGAAGACTAAATGTCAAGAGTGGCATAATGGCAGATAGAGCAGAGTTATCGGACGCAGGTCTCCCCCGATGGCCTCTTAATCGCTTGCATTAAGCCTTTTGCCCACTTATGATGCCTCCGGTAAATCTTCTGCGACGGCAAAGATTTTTATCCGGAATTTCTCACGAGAGGCGGGCCATGCACCGGGCTATTGGTGTATTTGACAGCGGCATAGGCGGCTTGACAGTGCTGGCCGCCCTGCGCCGAAAGTTGCCAAAAGAGCGATTCATCTACTTTGGCGACACAGCCCGCGTGCCTTACGGCACAAAAAGCCCTATCACCGTCCGCCGATACAGCCTGCAGAACACGCAGTTCCTGATGCGATTCGACCTGAAGATGATTGTCGTGGCCTGCAACACGGCCACGGCGGCGGGCTTGGATGTCGTATCGCAAGCCGCTTCGCTGCCGGTGGTTGGAGTTATTGAACCCGGCGCCCGCCGGGCGGTGGCCGACTGCCCGGCCGATGGGGCCATAGGCATTGTCGGCACGGAATCGACCATAGCCTCTCGCAGCTATTATCGTGCAATTCGTAACCTTGGTTGCCGCAATGAGATATGGGAACGTGCCTGTCCCCTGCTGGTGCCCCTGGTGGAGGAAGGTCGCAGCGTTGCCGACCCCATTGTGCGGGCCGCTGTGGGCGAGTACCTCGAACCGGTTAAGGGGCGGATATCGTCCCTGGTGCTCGGCTGCACGCATTATCCGTTGCTGAAGGAGGCCCTGGCCGACTTCATGGGGCCGCAGGTCAGCCTGGTCGATTCGGCCGAAGAGGTTGCCAGCGATGTTCTGCAAATGCTGGAGCGTCAGCAACTTATGGCTCCAGATGGTTCTGCCGGCGGCCTGCGCTGTTATGTCAGCGATAATCCGGACCGGTTCCGGGCCATTGGCGAACGATTCATGCAGGGCGAGACCCTGCGCGATGTTACACTGGTTGAGCCGGATGACTTCTTCCTGAATGAGCATCCGGCCATTTGCCGGACGGAGCAGTTAAACACTACCAGTTGAGGTGAGAAGATGATCACAAGCGGCAGGCGCCCCGGGGCACAGATGCTGTTGGCGGCCACACTGTTGGTGGCGACGCTGGCAGGCTGTTACGACGGTCAGGAATACGAACTGGGCTCGCCTTTCGGGACATCCGGCAGCAAGCGAGCGGCGGTTATCGAGGCTTCGGTCGATCAGGACGATGCCGACGCCCGGCGCAAAGCCTTCTACGAGATGAGCAGGTGGAGCGATCCGGGCGAAGAACTGGTCGACCTGGTCGAACTGAGCCTGCTGGGCGAGACCGATCCGCTGGTGCGGGCCCAGGTGGCCCGGACGCTGGGCATCTGGGGGCGGCAGAGCAGTGTCGAAGAGCTGCGACTGTGCCTGGAGAAAGACCCCGATGTTCATGTCCGCAGCGAATGTGCCCAAGCTTTGGGTGAGATCGAAAGCAACGAGGCCCAGGCTGCCCTGGCCGGTGCACTGCGTGGCGACCCGCGTTCCGATGTGCGCCTGGCAGCGGCGCAGTCCCTTCGCCAGCATCGTGACGGGCAGTCGGCCGAGGCTCTGCTGGTAGCCCTGGAGCCGAGCGAAGACGACCCGGCCGTCCGCTATTATGCGGCCGATAGCCTGCGATACATGACCGGGCACGATTTCGGCTACGATCGCGAGGCCTGGGCGAGCTATCTGCAGGAAACTGAAAATCCGCTGGCCGATTACGGTAATCCGCCCAAGCAGCGCAAAGCGGCCGAGCCGACCCTGGGCATGACCGAAGAACGTCAGCAGAAGACGCGGCAGATACTCGGCGACCTTTTCCCGCTGGAGCGCGAAGAAGGTCCGTTCGACTGAGCAGCGTTTCGGCCGAAATGGAGAGGATCGAGTGAAGGCTGTCGTCTTTGATGGGAAACTTCGAGTGGTCGACGATTATCCGGAGCCTGTGGCCGCGGCCCAGGAGGTCATCGTCGACGTGCACCTGGCGGGCATCTGCCAGACCGACATTGAAATTACGCGCGGCTACATGGACTTCCGGGGCGTTCTGGGGCACGAGTTCGTGGGCACGGTACGCTCCTGCGGCGGGCACGAAGGCCGGCCCTTGGTTGGCCGACGCGTGGTGGGCGAAATCAACTGCGTGTGCGGGCAGTGCGAAATGTGCCGCATGGGCCTCAGCACTCATTGCCAGCGGCGTACTGTTCTGGGCATCAGCGGGCGCGATGGCTGCATGGCGCAGCGGGTGGCCATCCCGGTTGATAATGTGCATCGCATTGCCGACGGCGTGTCGGACGAGGAGGCCGTGCTGGTGGAACCTCTGGCGGCCGCCTTCCAGGTGGCCCAGCAGGTTAAGCTTAACCCCCGGCAGCAGAGCGTGGTAATTGGCGATGGGCGACTCGGTCAGCTTATTGCCCAGGTAATGCAGTCGCACGGTGTGCGCCCGCTGGTTATCGGCAAACACGCCGAGAAACTCCGCCGGCTGGAGCGTATGGGCATAAGTTGCCTGACGGTCGACGAGGCTCGCCCGCGCAACGATGCCCACCTGGTGGTTGAGGCCAGTGGCAGCGCCGACGGTTTCAGGATGGCTATGGATTACGTCCGCTCGCGCGGCACAATTGTGCTCAAAAGCACCATTGCCGCCGATAGTGGAATCAACCTGGCTCCAGTGGTGGTTAACGAGATAACGGTACTTGGCTCGCGCTGCGGACCATTTCCGCAGGCCATTGCCGCCCTGAATGAAGGCAGCATCAACCTGGACGGGCTTATTAGCGGCAGCTTTCCGCTGGAAAAGGCCGCGGAGGCCTTCGAGGCGGCCCAGCGGCCCGAGAATCTGAAAATCGTCCTGCGCAACAGTGGCGGCAAATGAGCTCCAGCACTCCAACACGAGCATCGGGCAGTCCCTGGGCAATGGTTTCGGCCGACGGGCAGGGGGCGGATAATCTGCCACACTTGCGTCCCGCTCCGGATGTGTGCTCGCCCGACGGCCCCTTTATCGCCTTCACAATAGGCGGGTCGCAGCATCGGCCTGATCTTGGCTACGCGGCCGACGGTCGGGCAGCATCTCCGGCCGATCGCGAGCGCCTGGCTGAACTGGCGGGACTCGCCGGGCAGCAACTTGTCTTCATGGAGCAGGTACATGCCGGGCGGGCGTCATGGGTGGATTCGGCCGACGCCGGGGCCGGTCTGTCAGAGCGCAGTGGCGCAATCGCCGGGGCCGACGCCCTGGTTACCGACGACCAGCAGGTGGCCCTGGTTGCGCTATCGGCCGATTGTCCGCTGGTGGCGCTGTGGGAAGAGCAGGGGCATGGTCGTGATAATGATGCCGCCCACCGCAAGCCGCTGGTGGCCGTGGCCCATGCCGGCTGGCGTGGGTTGGCGGCGGGTGTGCTGCAGGCTACTGTCGAGCTGATGATCTCCCGCGGAGCGCGGGTGAATAGCTTGCGGGCTTTGGTCGGCCCGAGCATCGGCCCGTGCTGCTACCAGGTCGGGGCCGATCTAAAGGGCCAGTTGCTGCCGGATGGCCGGGCACTGCCGGAACATTTTGTGCCGCTGGACGGTGGACTGCATCTTGATCTGGAGGCGGTGCTATGTTATCAACTGGTGTCGCTGGGGCTGTTATCAGAAAATATTATGTTGAGTGGCCACTGCACGCATTGCGACAGCCGTCTGCACAGTTACAGGCGCGACGGCGGCAGGGCCGGTCGGCAGGCTATGCTGATAGGCAACCGGAAAGGCGGATAGATGGACAAGGGCGACAATAAGCTGGCCATCGTGCTGCTGAGCGGGGGCATGGATTCCTGCGTCACCGCCGCCGTGGCCGCCGATGAGGGCTACGAGCTGGCCTTGCTGCACGTTAATTACGGCCAGCGGACCGAGGCCCGCGAGCTCATCAGCTTTTACCAGATTGCCGGCTATTACGATGTAAAGCACCGCCTGGTGGCCGACGTGCGATACCTGGCCGAGATTGGCGGCAGCGCCCTGACTGATAGTCGCATCGAGGTCCCGCGCAAGGGGCAGCACAGTGGGGGCGTGCCGGCCTCGTACGTGCCTTTCCGCAACACGCACCTGATCAGCATTGCTGTGAGCTGGGGCGAAGTGCTTGGTGCCGAGAAGATTTTCATCGGCGTGGTGGAGGAGGATGCTCCCGGCTACCCCGATTGCCGGGCCGAGTACCTTGAGTCCATGAACGCCCTGATTCGCCAGGGCACCCGTCCCGAGACAAATATCCGGGTGGAGGGGCCGCTGATAAAGTTGAGCAAGCCGGAGATTGTCCGCCTGGGCGACCGGCTTAATGCCCCCTTCGAGCTGACCTGGTCGTGCTACAGGCAGGAAGATGTGCCTTGCCAGGATTGCTCGAGCTGCGAATTGCGAAGCAGTGCCTTTGCCGAGGCCGGTATTGTTGATCCGTTGTTGCAAGGTTGATGCAGGTCTAGTTGGCTGTGGTTCATGTTGTTATATGCTGAATTAGTCACGGTTGAGGTAGAGCACCCACAAACGAGTTTGTGGGTGGCACCCGACGGGATGACGGGTAGCGGAAAATCTCAAAAACAAAAAGGTGTCGCGGCTGATTGTTCCAGCTCGCGGCACCTTTTTATTGTTTCTTCACTGAGGCATCAAGCCTTGCGCATCAGACGCTGGCGGCGGCGGTCTCTTCGGCGTTGGCCGGGAGGCTTACGCAGCGGCCCTCTTTGCTGGAGCGTACGCAGGCGTCCAGCACGCGCTGAATCTTCAGGCCATCCTCAAAAGTCGCACCCTCGGCCTTGCCCGAACGAATGCTGCGGATGAAGCGGACAAAGTTGTTGGGCACGGTCAGTTTGACCGGCATCTCGGTCCAGAGAGCGTTCTGGGTGTGGAAATCGTCCACGCATACGCTGAGCTTATCATTGCCACGGTCGGTATCGATCGCCAAGCCGCCCTTGTCGCCGAAGACCCTCAGGCGGAGCGAGTTGAGATGGCCGGTGGCCCATCGCGAGCTGTGCACGACACCGATTGCGCCGTTGGCAAAACCTGTCCGGCAGACGAAGCTGTCATCGGCATCAAGGGTCCATTCACCGTGGATGTTGCCGGGCGTCTTCTCGAAGTTCTTCATCGAGCAGGAGACCTCGGTAATGTCTCCGGCAACGTATGCGGCGAAGTCGAAAATGTGGCAACCGATGTCCACCAGCGTCCCGCCGTGGTGGGCTTTGCTCTGGCGCCAGAGCCAGGCCGAGCTTTTCCGCCAATCGCCCCAGGCGTTAGAGACCAGCCACGACTGCAGGTACGAGGCCTCAACGTGCATTATGCGCCCGAGCCGTCCCTCGGCCACCAGTTGACGCGCCTGTTCAAGTGCGGGGGCCGAGCGATAGCTGAACTGGATCATGTTCATGGTGCCGGCCTTTGTGGCGGCGGCATACATCTGCTCGGCTTCATCGAGCGTGACGGCCATGGGCTTCTCACACATGACGTGCAACCCGCGGTCGAGTGCGGCCAGGGCAGCCGGGCAGTGCACCACGTCGCTGGCCACAATGCTGACGGCGTCCAGATCTTCCTTTTCCAGCATTTCGCGGTAATCGCTGTAGGTCGACTCGATTTTGAAATCCTTGGCGAACGACTGGCAGGTTTCGTCGTGCACGTCGCAGCAGGCGATCAGCGAAACGTTTTCGATTTCCTGCAGGCAGCGGGCATGGAACCGGGCCCAACTCCCACTGCCGATGATGCCAACGCGAAGCATGTTACTCATACTGATTGTCCTTTCCTGTCTGCAATAGATCAGTCCTGAATCTCTTGTTTAAGCGTGCGAAGACGCTCGTGATGACGTATCAGAAGCCGGCGGACCAGGTTGTCATCCTGCTTGATCGTCTGCCAGAATTCCAGGTGTTTGGCTGTACCGTCCAGCGCCACAGGCCGGCCGATGGCAAAAAGAAGGCCCGAAAAGTGCACTGCAATGCGGCCGTTGCTGCGGTGCTCCAGCGTCACCGTCGCGCTTTGCGGCGTGTAAACCAACTCCTCCCGGTTGCGGCGAACAAGACGATAAAAAATTATCGGGTCGCTTTCCAGTACATACTGGCCCGGCTGGTCGGGCAGCAGCAAATAGATGTAATCAATATCGGGCACGGCCTCGCCGCCAGGCATCTCCCATTGCTCGTTGACAACCACCTCGATGCGGCCGCCGTCGGCATATCGCCAGGCCGACTCTTTGCTGGAAACCTTGCGCACACCGGTTGGCTGGTTGACGTAGTCGAGTGAGGAGAGGGCATTATCGCAACCGGCCGCACACACGAGCACAAGAGCCGCAGCGGCCGATATTAGCGCTGTCGAGCGTGGCGGAAGTGCGGGTTTCACAGTTCAATACCTCCTCCGGATGCGGCACCGGCTGCAACGGCGCCTGGGCGGCGGATTATCAGTTGCTGCAGGATGGTCGGAACTGAACGTCGATCTTGAACATCCGCTGCACTGGCAGTTCCATCATGTCGGCCTGGTCCAAGGCGGCCTGTTGCCTGATCTCGGAGAGAATCTGCTGAATTTCCTGCCGACTGCGAGAAATCAGCGTGAACCAGAGATTCCACTGCCCGCCGCGCTGATAGTTGTGCGTCACCTGGGCATAGCGGTTTACCATGCCGGCCACGCGTGCTACCTCTACCTCCGGCAGGCGGAGGGCAACCAGCGTGCTGGTAAAGCCCAAACGCCGACTGTTAAAACTGGCCCCCAGCCTGCGCAGCACGCCGCAATCGAGCAGAGCCATGACGCGCTGATAGACCTCCTGCTCGTCCGCGCCTACGGTTTCGGCTATGCGTGCGTAGGGCTGCGGATCGATGGGAAAGCCGCGCTGAATGACGTCGAGAATCTTCTCATCAAGATGATCCATCTGGCACATTATAAG
The DNA here is from genome assembly GCA_041690105.1 of Phycisphaerae bacterium. Classification (GTDB taxonomy): domain Bacteria; phylum Planctomycetota; class Phycisphaerae; order FEN-1346; family JAACEH01; genus JAWLHX01. Next base: position 9,442 of record JAWLHX010000005.1, on the reverse strand, counting down.
TTGAGTCCTCGCGGACGGGCACGTTTTTTTTGCGGCTCGGTTGGCTTCATGGTATGCTGACCACCTTATGCCGGCCATCTGCGGCGATGCAGTGGCGACTGGTGAGGCCCATGAAAAGGAGCTTGCTATGCGTCTTGTGACCATTAACGATTCGAAGGGCCGCCGGGCAGGGCTGCAGACCGATGGCGCAATAGTCGATCTGTCGATTGCCTGGCCTGCCGGTCCGCGGCGAGTGGTGGATATTCTGGCCCAGGGGCGGCTGGAAGAATTGCGTGAAATCAGTGCCAAGAGCGTACCGGCCGAGGCCCTGCTGCCTGCCGATGTAACGCTATGGGCGCCCGTGGACAGGCCGGGCAAAATCGTCTGCCTTGGCCTCAACTTTCACAGCCACGCCGAAGAAAACGACAAGCCGCTGCCCACGGCCCCGCTGCTGTTCTCAAAGGCAGTCACGGCCCTTAACGGCCCGACCGGCGACATTGTCATCCCCCAGGGCACCGATAAGGTCGACTGGGAGGTGGAACTGTGCGTGGTGATTGGCCGCACGTGCAAGAAGGTCTCCGAAGGCGAGGCCCTGTCGTATGTGGCCGGCTATACGGTGATGAATGACGTATCGGCCCGCGACTGGCAGTTTGCCGCCAGCCAGTGGCACCGGGGTAAAAGCCCGGACACCTTCGCCCCGATGGGCCCCGCGCTGGTGACCATTGACGAAGCCGGCCCATGGCAGAAGATGGACCTGACCTGCCGACTGTATCACGGTGAGGCCGGGAGCGACGCCGGCCAGGTCGTGCAGCAGGCCAATGCCGGCGAGGACATAATCTTCACCCCCGAGGCGACCATCAGTTACATCAGCCAGTTTATGACTCTTGAGGCCGGCGATTGCATTTCGCTGGGCACGCCATCGGGCGTCGGGCACTATCGAGAGCCGCCGATTTACCTTCAGCCGGGCGACGTGGTGGAGTGCGAAATAAGCGGCCTTGGCCGAATCCGCAACAGGGTCAGGAGCTGAAAAGCGGTGGCCGCTGGGCCCCGGGTGGCGCGGCGGACATGTGTCGCGGCAGGAATAATATCACCCGAGGGCCGTCTTTGCCGTGCCGGAAGCTTGCAATCCCTTTTGCGACAGATATAATCGACTCTTTTCGGGAATGTCTTAATGCTCAAGAGGCGGATAATACCCTGTCTGGACATCAAGGAAGGCCGCGTCGTTAAAGGGACGCGATTCCTTGAGTTGCGCGACGCCGGTGACCCCGTCGAGGTGGCCGAGCGTTACGAGCAGGAAGAGGCCGACGAGCTTGTTTTTCTGGACATTACCGCAAGCCACGAGAAGCGGCCCATTATACTGGATGTGGTCCGCCGTACGGCCGATCGATGCTTCATGCCGCTGACGGTTGGCGGCGGCATAAGGACGCTGGACGACATTCGCGAAATTCTGAAGGCCGGTGCCGATAAGGTTTCAATCAATTCGCCGGCCGTGCGCAATCCGGATTTCGTTCGCCAGGCTGCCAGCCGGTTCGGGTCGCAGTGCATAGTGGTGGCAATCGATCCGAAACGGGTGCAGCGCGAGGGCCGCGACTTCTGGGAAGTTCATATTGACGGCGGGCGTCTGCCGACCGGCTTGGAGGCCGTAAGCTGGGCCGAGCAGGTGGTTGCCCTTGGGGCGGGCGAAATTCTGCTGACAAGCATGGATGCCGACGGCACGCAGGATGGCTACGATCTTGAAATGACCCGGGCAGTGGCCGAGGCCGTAAGCGTGCCGGTTATTGCCAGCGGCGGTTGTGGCAGTCCGGAGCACATGCGGGCAGCGCTGGTTGAGGGCGGGGCCGATGCCGCCCTGGCGGCCAGCATTTTCCATTACCGGCAGTTCAGCATTGCCGAGGTCAAAGGTTATCTTCAGGGCCGCGGAGTTCCGGTGCGACACCGGGAGGCGGTCTAGCTTTGGCAGAGGCCTCCTCGGCCGCTGGCGTCTGACGACGGAAGGGATTTTCCTGATGGTGCAGGTGGAGATTAACGGTCGCTCGGTCGAGTTGACGATTGATCGCCTGCTCAGCATAGCCGTGCAATTCAAGGCCAGCGATCTGCATCTGAAGCATGGCATGGCTCCGGCCCTGAGGGTCGAGGGGCAGATTAAGCAGACAAGCGTGCGGGCTCTCGAAAGCCCGGAGATCGAGCAACTTGTGCTGGCCGTCATGGATGACCGCCTGAAGTCCGACTACGAGCGCATCGGCAGCACCGATTTTGCTCACACGGCCGAAAACGGCGACCGCTTCCGCATCAACGTATTCCGGCAACGCGGCTTCACCAGCGTCAGTTGCCGCCGGGTCGAACGTCGCATACCCACATTTTCCGAGCTGCATCTGCCCGAGGCCCCGCTGCAGAGGCTTGCCAAAATGCACCAGGGGCTGATAATTTTTGCCGGCCAGACGGGCAGCGGCAAAAGCACCAGTATCGCCAGTATGCTGGAACACATCAACCAGACTCGCTCGTGCCACATTGTGACGATCGAGGATCCGATCGAATTCCTCTACGAGGACAAGCGGGCCTTTGTCAGCCAGCGCGAGGTCGGTACCGATGTCGAGAGCATGGAGTTGGCCCTGAAGTACCTGATGCGCGAGGACCCCGACGTTGTGCTGATTGGCGAAATGCGCGACCGCGATACCTTCGAGGCGGCAATTCAGGCCGCCGAGACCGGTCACCTGGTGTTTGCCACCCTGCACGCCTCCAGCGCCGGGTCGGCCATTGGTCGCATTCTGGACCTTTATCCGGACGATCAGCAGAAGGCTGTGCGGCAGAGCCTGGCCTTCAGTCTGGCCGGTATTATCGTGCAGATTCTGGTGCCGAGCGAGATGCCCGAGGCCAAGCGGGTTCCGGCCCTGGAAATATTGATGGGCACCGGCATGGCCAGGCGGCTTATTCGCGACAGCGAAGACGATAAGCTTGGCGAAGTGATAGCCGCCGGAGTAAATGAGGGCATGATCGACTTCACCACCAGCTTTGCCGAACTTGTCAGCAAGGGCTGGATTAATCATCAGACGGCTTACGAATATGCGCCCAACCAGGACGCGCTGCGAATGGCCCTGAAGGGCATTGCGGTGAAGCAAGGAATTATCCGCTGAGGCCAGAAGGCGGGAGAGACAGGCACATGATACGAAGTCGCGCTGCATCGGTTCTGCTGATGGTGACCTTGGCCCTCTTGGTGGCGGCAGTTTTCGCCCCTGCTGCCATGGCGGCCGCTTCGCCGGTCGAGCCAACGGAAGACCTGGCCCAGGGCGCAGCACTGAGCATGTGGAAAATAATCGCCCTGGTGCTGCTTATGATGGTTGTCGGGGCTACCGGCAACTGGTTGGCGGGCGACGTGGTTCTGCTGCAGAAGAATGTCGTGCAGTGGCTTTCGACCATGCTGGCCGTGGCGGCCTTGGCCCTGATCATCGTGCTGGTCGTGCCCTGGCTGATTGTCGGCCTGCTGCTGGCCTTGGCCATGGTGGGCGGTGTGATGGCCTGGTATGCCTCGTGGCGCAACCCACTGGTGCCGGCCCGGGTTCGCATTTTCACTGCCGCCCATGCCGAACGGGTCAAAAATCGGCTGCTCCGTCGCGAGCAGGAGGGTGAGTCGGCCGCCGAACGGGCCGTGCATGTAGCGGCCAGGTCGCAGCTCACCGAGCAGCTCAAACTGGTTTACATGAAGACGAACGATTTCCCCATCCGCCTGCGCCCGGAAAACGAGCAGCAGGAGGCGGAATTTTCGCAGGCAGAACGTTTGCTGCACGAGGCCCTGCGCCTGGATGCCGAGGAGCTTTACCTGATTCCGCAGGGCCAGCAGTTGCAGGTGCGCTACCGTGGCGACGGTATTCTGCGAGACGGCGGCACTGTCGAGCCGGCCCAGGCGGCTGGCGTGACGGCTTTCTTCAAGCGGCTGGCCGATCTGGATGTGAAGGAGCATCGAAAGCCGCAGAATGGCCGCCTCATTGTGCTGGAAGGCGAACGCAGCACCTTCATCACGGTTGAGGCCGCCGGCAGCGTCCGCGGCGAGCAGTTGCTGATGCGGCTGCATCCGCGCGAGCTGATTGAGATGAGGCTGGAAGATTCGGGTATGCGGCCGGAGCAGGTGGCCGCCCTGCGCGAGGCCCTCAACAGTCCGCAAGGCGGAATGGTGCTGATGGGCTCACCGAATTACAACCGGCGGCTCATCAGCATGTACGCCGCCATGCGCGAGTTCGACCTGTTCAGTAAGAACGTAATGGCTGTGACGACGCAAATCAGCATCGAATACCCCGACATTCAGCAGTTGGAAGCCGGTCGCCAGGGCGGCGACGTTGTGGCCCAGACGATGCAGGCTGCCTTGCGAGCCGACCCGGACGTGGTCATGCTCGAGACGCTTGAAGAAGCGGCCGCGGCCAAGGTGCTGATAAACGGGGCGGCGGCAGGCAAGATGATGGTTGCCGGACTTAACGCCAACGATGCGGCCGATGCGATCGAAAAGTTTCTGCAGGCCAGCGGCGATGTCCGCAGTGCAGCAAGCCTGCTTCGTGCGGCCACCAATCAGCGGATGATGCGCAAGCTGTGCCCGGGTTGTCGCGAGGGCTATCGTCCGAATCCTGATTTTCTGCGCAAGGCCAATCTGCAGGCTTCGCAGGTCGAGGTCCTGTACCGTGAGCCGAAAAGCCGACCAGTGGACAAAAAGGGCGAGGTTATTGTCTGCCCGCTGTGCAACAACGAAGGCTATCACGGTCGGACATTCATTTACGAAGTAGTTGTTTTTGATGACGAGGCCCGGCGTCAACTGTCGTCGGGCAAATCGCTGACCGAAGTACGTTCTCATCTTCGCAAGCAGGGGCAGGACTTCCTGCAGGAAGAGGGATTGCGAAAAGTCGTCAGCGGCGAAACCAGCGTGACAGAACTGCTTCGCGTGCTGAAGCCGGCAAAGTAGGGAGGGTGCGGCGTGTTCCTTGAGATTTTGGCCATAGTAATAGTGCTGGCCAGCGCTCTGCTTCATTTCAAAGCTGGCGCCTGGGCAGGCGTAATGAGCCTGTGGACGGTGATTGTCAGCGGGGCAGTGGCCTTCGGCTTTTATCTGCCGGTATCCAGGCTGATGGTCAGCAACCCCGACCCAGTGTCCAAATCGTACTATTGGGCCGATGGGCTGGCTTTGCTTATTCTGTTTATCGTAAGCTTGGGGTTGCTACGACTGCTGATGGGCGCCCAACTGCGTCGCCGGATGAGTCTGCCGGACCTTATTGATGGAGCGTTGGGGGCGGTTGGTGGTGTGGTAGCCGGATATTTTGCCGCCGGCGTTGTGGTTGTCGTGGCCCAGATGATGCCCATGCCGCCCTCGGTCCTGGGTTATCAGCCATTCGGCTTCGATGGTCGCGACCGCGAGCAGCGCATGAGCCTGCGGTACGATGATGCGGTGCTCGGCATGTACAGCGGGCTCAGCCGTGGAGCCTTGTCGACCGACGAAGCCGGCCTGCCGGGGCGCTACCCGAACCGTTACCCCGAAAATGCTCTGGCCGTTGCCAGCACTGCCGTGCGAGACAACCCCTATCGCGGCCGCAACAGTGACGACATTCTTTACGAGTACTTCCGGCGTCGCGTTGCCCTGACCTTCCTGGATCAGGAGGGCAAGGGGCCGATGTCCTCCAGCGCCGGAATCGGCGCCGCCCTTATTGCCGGCCAGTCGGTTCAGGATAACCTGCGAATTAAAATTGAAGGTGCACGGATTGTGCCGGCGATTATCTCGCCGCAAATCGATCGCGACGAGCGTACGGCCATATCGCCTGCCGACCTGAAATGGCTGGACCAGAGTGGCGGGCAGATGGAGGCAGAGGCCGAGCGGCACGATTTGCTGCTGGTCGATGTCACCTTCCAGCCTGAGACGGATGCTTCGATGGATGTGCCACTTGCCAACTTCAAGCTGTCGTCCAACCTGGTGAAACCCGAGCCGACCGCCCGCCGCGAGCAAAGGTACTTCTTCGAACATGCCCGGCCCAAGCTGATTGGCGTTGGCACGTGGAGCAACTTGGAGAGCCGCTTCCAGCTTCCGCCGACGGTGGGCGAGCATGTTATTGATGGTTCGGTTACGTACCAGCGCCCGGAGGATTTCAGCGGGCTGCGCGATGGTCAAGAGCTGTTTTTTGTTGCCGACAGCGCCGTCTGGCGCTTCCCTCCGGCGAGCGATCGCTCGCAGGTCCGGACGACGCTGGTTTTTCTGGTTCCGCACCTGAGCCAACCGTGGAATTATGCCTTGCGCTACTCTTCGGACGATGTAGTCGCGGGGACCTCCTCCAGCGAGCCGCCGCAGGGGCTTATGCCCAAGGCCGTGGCGACGCTTGGCCAGCTCGAGCTGACGGTGGATAAGGCCGACCGCATGCCGCGGCTGAATCAGTTTGACCTGAGCAGCGGGAGCGACGAGGAATTCTTCGTAGTCGAAGCCCGAATTGAGAATAAGGGTAACGCTCCGATAGGCCTTGGAAGCGAAGATCTGCAACTGAAAGCCAAGGGGCAGGGCGATGCCTTCCGGGTGTCGTTGCTCAACGATGAGCTTGACTTTACCGACGATGCTGACGCCCTTAAAGGTTACGTCTACCACGATTCATCGAAACGGCAATTTGTCCGGCTCGGCCAGGAGATTGAAGCAAAGCACGATAAGGACAAGAAGAAGATGGCCCTGCTGAGCGCCGACTGGCAGATGGTGCTTACAAAGGGGGCTACCGCCAAGGTACAGTTTGTGTCTCAGGTGAAGCGCGGCACGAACTTCCGCGATGTTGCCTGGTCCTTGGCCGGCGACCTGCCCGAGACCGCTCCCGAGTGGTATCTGCAGCTCGATAGTCGCCAGGCCCGCTCCAGCAGCCACGGGCTGCGGGTCAGCAAAGTGCAGGTTCTGCCGGAGGTCACCATTGGCACCCGCGTAATGAAGACCGATGCCGGCGTTGGCGGCCAATACGTTTTAGTGCAATTATTATTTAGCCCTTCGAAGTCCGATGATCGTAGCTATTATTACGTGGAGCCGGGACAGGTAAAGGTGCTGGCCGAGGGTAAGTCGGCCAACGCCATAGCGCCGCTCTCGGTCAGGCTGAAAGGCCAGGAAGTTTTCGAGAAATCGATACCGCCACGGGTCATCCTGCAGGGCGAACAGACGGTGGATCTGCTTTATTATCTTGTTTCGCGCTCGGATGCCGATGAAGTCAAGGTGGACAGCTTCAGCTCGCAGAAGTTGCCGCCGGCGGAATAATTGTGGCCGCTGGCTTGCCGCCGGATGTTCTGCAACAGACTTTTGCGGGTGCCATAGCCAGGATATGGCCGAATAATAGCAGCAGGTGGACGTCTGGAATAAACAGGGAATCGGCAATCGCAGTTCAAAATGAACCAACGGGTCCTGATACATGCTGAGTAAGCACAGAACATTCAATCTGGTCGCTCTGGCATCGTTCACCCTGATGGTGCTCTTTGGCTGTGCCGCGGTGCCGCTTTCGGGGCAGGTTGTGGTGCCGTCGGAGCAGGTTGGGGCGCCATCGGAGCCCGCTGGCAGTGCTGCGGCCGACAATTCCACCGAAGTCCCGGTTGAAACTCCCACCCAGGAACCAGTTACTGACGACAGTGCCGAAAACGAATTGCGCCTGGTTGAGGCCATACTTACGCGGCCCGAATCGACGCCGGCTAATCGGCAGGATGCGGCCGTGCTGCTTATGAATCGCAACAGCGATGCCGCCCGGGCCATTCTCTCGGCCGCCCTGCAGCGAACCGATCGGCCAGAGGTGCAACTGGCCGTGCTGGGCGTTATTGCCGGCCAGAAGTCGCCCGACGCCATTCTGCACGCCGAAGTCTTGCGCCTGGCCCGCAACGAAGCCATGGCCCCAAGGGCCAAGGAAGCCTTGCCCGCGGCCATCGCAGCATATCGCAATACCGCTCTGCTGGAACAGGTTTTGAAAACCCTGCGGGAGTCGAGCCTGCCTGGCGAGCAGATTGTTCTGGCCACCGCCCTGGGGCTGGTTGGCGAGAAGATGGCCGTGGAGCCGATAATCGGCCTGCTTGAAAACGAGTCGCCTGCCGTCCGGGCCTCGGCGGCCGAAGCCCTTCGGCGGATTACTCTTGTTGACGGTCTGGGCGAGTCGGCCGAAAAGTGGCGCACCTGGTGGGCCGCTCACAGGTACGAGCCCCGAGAACAGTGGCTGAGCGAACGCGTGCGGGCCGTGCAGAGCCAGTTGAACCAGCGCGATCAGCAATTGGCCGAGATGGTCAACCGGGCCGTGGCGCTGCAGTCGGCCGCTCTGAAAGAAATGCCCGTTGCCGACCGGCAGGCGGCCATCATGCGTCTGCTGGATGATCAGGTGCCGGAGATGCGGCGACTGGCGGCCCAGGAGTGCCGGCGTTTGCTGGCCGAACAGAAAGAGGCGCCCGCGGGCGAGCTTATCGCAAAGCTGCTTGGGCGGCTGACCGACGAATCGGTCCAGGTCCGCTCCGAGGCCGCCGTGGCGCTTGCCGTCGTGCCGGACAATCGCGATATTCCCGAGCAGCTCCTGAAACGCCTTGGCGAAGAGGCCGAGCCTGCCGTCCGGGCTGCCATAATCGATGCCCTGGGCGAGCTTCGTTACGGGGCGGCCGTGGCCGATCTGGTCAAGGTTCTACAGGGTGGCGACCCCAGCCTGACAATACGGGCGGCGCAGGCCCTTGGCCGCATTGGCGAGCGCGGTACGGCCTCGGCCGACAGTATTGTGCCGGCACTTGTGCCATTGGCCGAGTTGCTGGAGCAGAACCCGGGCGAGCAGGGTCTGGCCCGTCGCGAGGCAGGCATCAGGGCCCTGATGCGGATCGGTCGGGAGGAAAGTGCCGGTTCGCTGGTCAAGGCGCTGGAAGATTCGGCGGCCATCATCCGGCTGTTCGCAGCCCAGGGGCTGGGCAACATCGGCAAGGCTGACGAGGCAATTGTAGCTGCTCTGCTGAAGCGCCTGGACGACGCCGATAAGGGCGTGCGCCTGAGCGTGGTTGATACTGTCGGGCGGATTGGCGGCGATGCTGTCGTTGCGCCGCTGGCTGCCAGGCTGAGCCCGGCGGGTGGCGAGGCAGAAGCCGAAGTCAGGGTGGCGCTGTGGCGTTCTCTGGTTGCCGTTCAGCGGCGCAATGCCGATTCAAAGTCCATCGAAACGCTGGCCGATGATTTTCTGCGTCAATCTTCGGCCGAAAATGCCGCAGGGGCCGCCCAACTGCTGGAGGTTTCCATCAGCAAATACGCCAACGGCCATGCCCACCTTGGCGTGCTGCGGCGAAAACTTGCCGATGCTCACATTCAGGCTGGTCAGCCGGCCAAGGCCGTAGCGCTGCTGCGCGAAATGCTGGCCGCCGCCAACGATGATGCAGCGAGGCTCAATCTGCAGGACCGGCTTGGCAGGCTGCTGATTCGCACTTCGCCTTACACCGAAGGGCTGGACATGCTGACCGCCGTGGCCAAGGCCAC
>JAWLHX010000004.1:0-90574 GCA_041690105.1 Phycisphaerae bacterium | reverse complement strand
GGGGCGTCGCTCCAGGCTGCGCCTTCCGCGACGCCCCAACGGCTCAGGGTGTTACCCATGTCGTGGCACAAACTGTAAACCATGTTGTGACACTTGACATTGGCCTGGGCCTGACAGGGCTGCTTCTGCGCCGCCGGAGGGCGTGATTTCCCGGCCTTGGCCGTTGCTGCGACGAGCCTCGGGTGCCTGAGGCCCCAGCAGCAACGGCCGGCTGATTTCTGCGGTCGGTCCGCATTTTTTCGGGTTCGGGGGCGGCGCAAGCCAGCCTCGGCACTTGGTGCGCTTCGGTGCGAATCGGGGCGGGCTGCCACAAAAACGTCTGGAAAGTTGACAATCCGGCAGAATGATGTATTGTTCAAGCTGATAAGTAGTACATTTATAGCTTATGTCATCTCTCTTACAGCAAAACGGCAACAGCGGATGCGGGCGGCCACCGGGGAATGGCCGGCAAGCCAACAACTTGAGGGGAGCAACTATGCTGCGGGCGGCTATTGCGGTGGGGATTCTATTGTCGGTGGTGTGCGGGGCTTCGGCTCAGTCGCCGGTGGTTACCATTCAGAGCACCGGCTTTCAGGGCAACACCTTCTATATAGATGTGGCCCTTGCCGATGCGGGGGCCCTGGCCGGCCAGAAGCTTGGCGGCATCGGCCTGGGGGCTACGCTGAGCGGCAACGGTCTGGCTCATCTGCAGACCAACGCCCCGGGCATGCGGCTAAGCGGGCCCGATTGGGCGACAATGCTTGAGCCGCAGACATTCGCCTGGGCCAGCTTTGACGAATTGTCCAATTCGGGCAACTTTGGCGGCATCTCCGGCCTGACCACCTTCAGCATGTTCGACTTGGACCTGACTCCCACCGTGCCGGCCCCGGGCGAGTTGCTGGGCCGTTTTGTGTATGCCTGGGACGGCCTGCCCCTGGTTGGCGGGCAATCCATCACCATTCACATCAGCGGCGATATGGGCGAGTCTCAGCCCTACCTGTTCGATCAGAATGCCGATCCGGTTTATGCCGTGGTCGACAATAACGACATGGTCATTCCCGAACCCGTGAGCACCTCGCTCTTATCTGGCGGGCTGGCCCTGCTGGCCCTCCGGCGGCGGCTTCGTCGCCAGGCACAATAGCAGGCGGCCTGCAGGGGTGTGCGCTAGCAGGATGGCGGCCGGGATGGCGGCGGGGGGGCGGCCTGCCGGGGGGGCACCGCGGCGCTCTGGACATCTGATGCATGCTGGACAATTTACGGCTGCCGGCTGCGTCTCCCGGTCAACCAGGAGGGCGCGAAGGTGGCATTCGTTATTTGATTCTTAAATCAGTGCGGGGGAAGAAATCGCCATGCCTTTACGCAAATCGCCGACACTTAAGCTTCCGGCTCGTGCCCTGGTTACATTTATTGTATTACTGCTGACGTTTTCGGCCCTGGCCGCGCCGGCCCTGGCAAGCGATTATACCCTCCATGCCCGCCCCTGGCCGCCGGAAGGCGGGGTGGTGACGCGGACGCCACATAAATCGAAATACACCGCCGGCGACTCGGTTACGCTGACCGCCACGCCGGCCGAGGGCTGGGCCTTTGCCGGCTGGTTCGGCAGTTTCGGCACAAGCGATGAGGCCGCCACCAGCCTGACGGTTGAAGCCAACGTCACGGCCGTGGCCATGTTCGAGCGAAGCAACAAATTGCTGCCCGAGCGGACGCTCTGGGGCCAGGGGACAAATAGCTATGGTGCCCTGGGCGATGGTACACAGATTGAACATCTCAATGAGTTTGTGCAGGCTGTTAACATGAGCCGCGTGGTGTCTGTATCGGCAACCGCTGATGCAACTTATATCGTCCGCGAAGATGGCACCGTGTGGGCTTGCGGCAGAAACTATGACGAAATGATTACCGAGGGCGGCGATCGTGTATTGACCCTGACGAAACTTGATCTGCCCTCGCACATTGTTGAAGTAGCTATGGCTTGGGTGCCCAATTTGCGTAGCTACCATGTTCTGGCCCTTCGTGGCGATGGCACTGTATGGGCCTGGGGCCAGAACGACTACGGTCAACTGGGCAATGGTACGACCGACTTCAGCCGGACGGCAGTTCAGGTGCAGGGGCTGGATAGTGTTGTTGCGATAAGCGCCGGTACATCCAGTTCGATGGCCCTTAAGGCCGATGGCAGTGTGTGGGTCTGGGGCTATCAGTATGATGGCTCTCATCGCTTTGATACGCCACCAATCCCTGAGCCGCGACTGGTGGACCTGCCGCCAGTCAAGGCTATTTCGTGTGGCAGTTACTTCAATCTTGCTCTGCTGAACGATGGCACCGTCAGGAGTTGGGGTCAGAACTATAACGGCGAGTTGGGAGACGGTACCGACGTTGGCCGAATTGAACCTGTCGCCGTATCGGGTCTGACGAGCGTCAAGGCAATTGCGGCCGGAGGCAACCATAGTCTGGTGCTGAAAAATGACGGAACGGTCTGGGCCTGGGGAAATAACAGCTGGAACCAGGTTGGCAACAAGACGATTCAGAACTATTTGCCGGTCAGGGTACAGGGCCCGACAAACGTTATTGCTGTCTCGACCGGCATAATGAACAGCATGGCCCTGACCTCCGGTGGTGAGGCCTGGATCTGGGGTTACATTAACTATCATGAAAACGGTAGCCTGCCCAAACAAATTGCCGTCCCTGAAGGCACAAGGGCTATAAAAGCAGCTGATGGTCAATATTATGCGATAGCCCCGAAGAAGTACGATATTCAACTGACTGCTTCGCCATTGGCCGGAGGGCGTCCGACAATAACTCCGAACGATAACTGTACCCATGGCGAGTTGGTAACTATCGACGCCGGCACGGCCGCCGATCATGATTTCCAGTACTGGACAGGGTTGGAGGGGCTGGATGTCAGCGGCAATGGCGAGAGGGTTTCGTTCCACGCCACGCGTGACGTCGAGGCCCAGGCGGTCTTCCTCAAAACCCGCCTGCTGCTGGAGACGAAAGTATCTTCGGCAGGTGCGGGATGGATCGAGGTAGCCCCGAGAAAAGCCTCTTACGAACCCGGCGACGAGGTTTCGTTCGTGGCCCAGGCCGCCCATGGCTGGCAGTTCGTAAGCCTTGATGTTATGCAGGGCCGGAACCTTGTCAGCCACGATGCAGCCAATCTGTCTCTGACCATGGACAAAGATACGGTGGTGGTGGCCAGGTTCAGGCTTGACCCCGCCGGGCTGCTTAACGGCGGCACACCGTATGGCTGGGGTTACAACGTATGGGGCCATGTGGGCGATGGCACAACCCTCAGTCGCAATTATCCGGTGGCCCTGAGCGGCCTGACAAGAGTGGTGCAGATGGGCCAGATGATTGCCCTTAAGTCGGACGGCACAGTCTGGACCTGGGGGCCGGGCACCGATGGTCTGCTGGGCGATGGGACGTTTGACGCTCGATCGACGCCCGCACAGGTACCCGCCCTGTCGGATGTGGTGCAGGTTGAGCGTGGCTACGCCTTGAAGGCCGACGGCACCGTCTGGTCGTGGGGATCGTCGTACCGGGGTCGGCTGGGCAGAACCGTAGCTGGCTCCTACGATCCCATACCAGCGCCCATACCCGACCTGAACGGCATTACCAGTATTTGCGTCGGCCACTACTTTGCCGTTGCGCTAAGGGCCGATGGCTCCGTCTGGACCTGGGGCAGCAATTCCGATCAGCAGCTTGGCGATGGCACCACAACCCATCGCACGGAACCGGCCATGGTGGAAGGGCTGCCGAAAATTGCAGCCATCAGCGCCGGCGAAGATTATGTCTACGCCATCGACTCCAACGGCCGGCTGTGGGGCTGGGGTAAGCTTCTGGATGATTTTGCCGACACGCCGTTCAATCCGGGCCTGCCCACGCTTTCGCGTCACTTCCGCAACTTGCCTCTGAGGGCTGTAAGTACCAGCGGCACCAGAATGGCCATCGATGATCAGCATCGCCTGTGGGCCTGGGGCGATAACACCTTCGGGCAGTTGGGCGATGGCAGTAAGATCTTCCGCAGCACGCCTCGCCTGGTGCCCGGAATGAGCAACATTGCCTCGGCCTTAATCCGGCCCAGAATGACGATGGCACTGACGATTGATGGCCGGCTCTACACCTGGGGCAACAACAGCTACGGCCAGTTAGGACTGGACGACACGAACGAGCGACTTACGCCGACGCATGTCAGCTCGCTTACTACGGTAACAGGCCTTGCATCGGGCGACATCACCGCCTGGGCCATTACGGGGACAACGCACAGTCTGAAGGTTGCCGCCGCACCTGCCGAGCGCGGCCAGGCAACAGCGAATTACAGCGCGCTGATTCCTGGCGCTGCGGTCGAAATAACTGCCCGCCCCCTCGACCCGCAGTGGACCGTGGCCTCGGTGGACGGGCTTGAGGGTGTCGAGTATCAGCAAGTGACGGTTGACGGCGTGACCAAGCTGCGCTTCAATATTTACCGCGATCTGGATGTACGGGTCAACTTCGAGCAGACCCTGTGCCGCATTGTTACGCGGGCCTGGCCGCCGAGCGCAGGCAACGTGGTGGCCACGCCATCGTCGGCGGCGGTGAATATTGGCTCGCATGTGGCGATTGAGGCCCAACCTGCTGCAGGATGGAACTTCGTCGGCTGGCGTGGTTTCGGCTTTGATACCAGCGGCGGCGCCAGCACGGAATTCGACGTGCATGGCAACGTGCTGGCCGTGGCTGTTTTCGAGCGCGACCAGACAGCCACCGAGCCCGGCCGGCCATTCAGCTGGGGCGATGGTGCCTTCGGCCAGCTTGGCAATGGCAGCACCGATGACCGACTCACTCCGGGCGGGGTACCCGGCCTGCCGCGCATGGTGAAATTGGCGGCTGGCGGCGACTTTTCTCTGGCTCTGGACGAGGATGGAAACGTCTGGTCCTGGGGCTGCAACGCCTATTCGCAGCTCGGCGATGGCACCGTCGCCAATCGGCCAACACCGGCGAAAATTGAGGGTCTGTCACAGATTATTGACATTGCCGCCGGCGAATCGCACGGCCTGGCCCTGAAGGCCGACGGCACGGTGCTGGCCTGGGGACGCAACAGCTACGGCCAGCTTGGCGATGGCACGGCAGTAACGCGCAGCAGGCCGGTGGTAACGCAGTTCAGGCAGGCGGTGAATGTGTCGGCGGGTCAGTATTTCTCGGCTGCCCTGGGGGCCGACGGAGGCGTCTGGAGTTGCGGCACAAACAATAGCGGGCAGCTTGGCGATGGCACGCAACTTTTGCGGCACTTGCCGGTGCGGGCCGCACAACCGCGCGGCCTGGTTCAAGTCGACTGCGGCAACAATCATACCCTGGCCATTGCCGAGGACGGAACGGTCTGGGGCTGGGGCTACGGCATCTACGGGCAGCTCGGCGATGGCGGCATGTCGGTTCGGCTGACGCCGGTCCAGATGTCAAATATCGATCAGGCGGTGCAGGTGAGCGCCGGTGGAAATCATTCGCTGGTGATTGCGGCCGATGGCACGCTGTGGAACTGTGGTGCCCACTTCACCACACGCAGGCTGAGGCCCGTGATTGTGGCCGAAGTTGCTGACGTCGTCGCCGTTGCCGCCGGTAATACTCACAGCCTGGCCGTGGCCGCCGATGGCAAGGCCTATGCCTGGGGCTATAACTATCAGGGCGAGCTGGGCCTGGGTGACCGCAACAGCAGGCTTTCGCCGGTCGAAGTGCCGCACCTGTTTGCGGCGACGGCCGTGGCGGCCGGCAATAAGCACTCGCTGGCCCTGGGCGACTTGATGGTCAACCTGTCCATAGTGGATGCTGCGGGAGGCCAGGTGGCTGGCGACCCCGCCGGAGAGTATCGTTACGGATCGGTGGTTAACCAGGAGGCCACGGCGGACGACGGCTACAGGTTTGTCGGCTGGAAAATCAACGGACTGATGGCCAACGATCAGCCAGCCCTGGAGCTGACCATGGACGATCATAAAACGGTCGAGGTGGTCTTCGCTTTCCAGCTCAATCTGGCGGTAAACAACGGCAGCGGCAGTGGCATCTACGATGAAGGCACGGTGGTCCAGATTGCGGCCAATGTGCCCGAGAAGTACCAGTTTGTCGCCTGGACGGGCGACATTGACACCGTGGCCGATACGCAGGCTGCCGAGACATCCATTACAATGACAGCCAATTGCACGGTGACGGCAACTTTCGAAAAAATCATCTACCCGCTGCCGGTGGAACTGCTGACCGACTCCGACTTTGTATACCAGAACACGCCACAGACAACCCAGGACCGGCACCTGGTGGTGCTGCGCATCCAGATGGGTGACGATCTCAACGACAATACCGGCTACGAGATTACCGTGGAGCAGACCGCCGGCGAGGGCGAGGTGCAGGTGGTGGCCACCGAAGACCCCATGGTCTGGCACCTGGTGGGCAGCCGTCGCGGCGTTGGCTCAATCGGCCAGGCAGTGGTGACGGTGCAAATAGCGGGCAATGTGGCCGGTGAATCCAGCGAAGAGGTAGCGGTTGATGTGCGACTGCTGGGCGACATCAGGCCCAGCGGGGCGGTCAACGCCATAGACAAAGCTCTGCTGATCAAGCACCTCAACAATATTGAAACCGGACTGCCGGCAAGGGCCTTCGATCTTAATGGCAACGGTTTTGTGGAGCCGACGGACAAAGCCCTGATGAACGCCCTGCTGAACGGCATTGATCCGCCGTAAACGCTGGAGCGTGCGGCGTCACGATTGCGGCCACACGCCATCGAGGCCAGTGATTAAAAAAAGCCCCGCGGGTCGGTCAGGACCTGCGGGGCTTTATTTTGTTGGCTGGGGAACTAGGATTCGAACCTAGACAGACTGAGCCAGAGTCAAGAAACGGCCCATGACAGACTGATACCTTTTGTTACCGCAAGGCTTATTTTCTTGCACTTCCAGAAAATCCGAGTTACTTTGCGCAATGTCGAAATACCTCGTTTTTGACCTTGCGCATTGCGCAGGCATTGCGCTGCAAGGCAAACTGATTCACTTGGCAGACTAATTGACAGGGGAAATCGGATGGCTGAACAATTCACTTTCACTCAGGCCGCGGTCGGCAAACTGCCGTTGCCGGGAAAAGGTCGAGTGTACTATCGGGACGGCAAAATGCCGGGGCTGGTGGTGTGCGTTTCAACCACTGGCTGCAAGACGTTCCAGGTGGTGCGGTGGATGGACGGCCGGGCGGCCAGGCTGAAGATAGGGCGCTTTCCGCAAGTCACTGTCGAGGCGGCCCGCAAGATTGCTCAATCGATGGCCGGCGACCTGGCCCGCGGCCAGAACCCCGCCGATCAGCGGCGCGAAGCCAGGGCCGAAACGCTATTTGGCAACCTCTTCAGCATCTATCTGGAGCATCATTCGAAGGTGCACAAGAGGACCTGGCAAGAGGATCAGAACCGTTACAACCAATTTTTGAAGCCATGGGCGGCCCGCAAGCTTTCGAGTATTCGACGCGGCGACGTGGCGGCCCTGCACGCGCGGGTGGGCCGCAACAATGGACCCTATGCCGCTAATCGGCTGCTGGCCCTGATATCAACCCTCTTCAGCTACGCCGGCGGCATGGGCTTTGACGGGCCGAACCCATGCCACAAGGTGAAGCGATTTGAGGAAATCGAGCGCGAGCGGTTTATGGACGGGGCAGAGATCAAGCGATTCTTTGCGGCCCTGCAGAATGAGCAGACGCCACAACTGTGGCGGGACTTTTTCGAGCTGGCCCTGCTGACCGGGGCCAGGCGAATGAATCTGATGACGATGCGCTGGGAGGATCTGAACCTTGAACGGGGAGTGTGGTGCATTCCGGCGGAGCAATTCAAGAACAAGAAGCCTATGACGGTGGTGCTGCCAGCGACAGCAGTTACGATCCTCGAGCGCCGGAAGGTGGAGAATGAAGCCCTGCAGGAAGAGAAGCGGCGGCCATGGGTATTTCCTGGCCGGCGGCACGGCAACCACATTACCGACGCCACAAAGCCATGGCGCCAGCTGCTGAAGCTGGCGAAGATAGACGGGCTCAGGCTGCACGATCTTCGCCGGACCCTGGCAAGCTGGATGGTTGCCGGGGGCGTTTCGCTGCCGATCATTGGCAAAACGCTGGGGCATCGGGACCAGTCGACAACTGCGATCTATGCCAGGCTAAATCTTGATCCGGTACGGGTGGCAGTCGAGGGGGCAACGGCGGCCATACTGCACGCCGGCGGCCAGGTGGAGCAGGCCCTGCCCGAGCTGGTGGACGTCGGGCCCGATGATGATGCAGACCAGGGCGAGAAGTGAGTAACCGCCGCGGGCGGTCTGGTGGGGCTGGTAGACGGTGTAACTTTGGAGGCGGGCAACAATGGCGAAAGCAACGAAGCGGGCGACCAGGGCGGGCAGCAAGAAAACCACGGCGAGAACTCCGGAGCGAGTCGAGGCCAGGACGCGGATTGAGCTGGTCGACGAGATGCTGCGCGAGGCATCATGCTGGCATATTCCTTTTGAGCATGACGAGCCGGCCGCGGCAGAGTGGCAGAGCTTTTTTCAGCGAGTGCCGTTTGTACCATACGGCCGCACGCCAGCGGTGACGGCCGCCGCGGACCTGATGCGGGTGATGGAGCTTTGGCGAGCTGCCGGCCGGTACCTGGACAAGCTGCCTGAGGGCCAGGCCGCAAGCGAAGCGGTGGGAGCGGAGGCCCTGACATTTGTTACTGCCGGCGGTGATATTCTGGCCGTCGCCCTGGAGGGCCGCGGCATTGACTGCCGACCGATCGTCGAAGTCGGCAGGAAAGCATGGGCAACCTGGCCCGAGGCCCGGGAGCGATTCCAGGAGGCCTGGGGGCTGCTGGACCGCCTCGAGGCGAAGCTGCGGGCGGAATGGCAGGCGGAGAAGCTGAAGCCGCCGACCGGGCAAGCAATATCGGCGGAGAGTTATCGTCCGAACTGGTCAAAGCTGGTGAGCAAGATTGATGCGGCTGCACAATGCCAGGGCGTTTCAGTGGAAACCCTGGATGATTACTTGAGGGATCATCCAGAGGCGGTTAAGAAGCATTCGAGAAAACTTTGGCACTTCGATAAGAATCACACGTTCTTTGAGAAGTTGCCGTAACAATCCGCCTATAAATCACCTTCTTCCAGGGCCGTCCGGCAAACGATCGGGCGGCCCTTAATTCATTTCTGATGTTCTTCTGAAGCCATATTCGCCGCCGTTGGCTGCCATTCAAGGCTATTGATTTTTCGCTGCTTGATCACAATCTAAGGCCGGGTATCGTGGAACTAACTGAGGTAGTCACATGCAAGTTTCATGAGAAGGGAGCAATACAAATGACGGATCGGCTTATGACGCGCGAAGAAGCGGCAGAGTTTCTCGGACTGAAGGCTCAGACCTTGGCTAACTGGACCTGCAAGGGGCGAAGCGGACCTAAGGCAATCAGAGTTGGCAGCCGCGCGATCAGGTATCGACGCTGCGACCTGGAGGCATACCTTGCAGCCCATGAAATCGGGCAGGCTGTCGAGGCATAGGATCACGTTGCCGCGCCGGGGAGTGCGCTTGGAGCGCACGGGGGTTAAATCTCCTTCCCTTTCAGACCTCCGGCGCGGCAACTATTTCGGAGGCGGGCTAACGCGATGATAAATCAACATGACCTTCCAAGCGATTCGCCAGCTGGGCCCGAGCCCGAGCTGCTGACGGTCAAGCAGGTCGAGGCCCTGCTACACGTCAAGGGCCAGGCTCTTTGGCGGTGGCGATCTGAGGGCAAAGGCCCGCCCTGGCTGCACGTCGGGCGGCTGGTCCGCTATCCAAAAGCGGAATTATTGACTTGGATCGAGGATCAGAC
Organism: Phycisphaerae bacterium; assembly: GCA_041690105.1. GTDB lineage: Bacteria > Planctomycetota > Phycisphaerae > FEN-1346 > JAACEH01 > JAWLHX01. The sequence goes on along the minus strand of JAWLHX010000004.1, from coordinate 80,790 downwards.
GCGGCGGGCCGAAGAGCATGATGTGTCGCGGCACTGGTATTTCATGAAGCTCTGCAATCAGCTCCAAGCCGCTGAGCGAACGGTTATAGATCTGCGAATCAGGCTGGGTCGGGCTGAACAAGCCGCGGCTGCAACTGGCCGCAAAGCGTAGATTTATCCCCTGGAGCTGGGCACCAACTGGAGGCGGGCTATTGGTCCATTCACGAGCAAGCAAAAACCCGGCACACAAGCCGAGCAAAAATAATGGCACAAAACCACGGAAAAAAAATGAGGCCGAAAAGGCTGAGCCGGCACCCGTTATCGGACATGTCCGAAAACAGGGCCGGAAGAGCGCCACAAACCGCCGCGGCGATGGCCATGCGGAAGTTTTCGGACATGTCCGAAAATCAGACGCTGAATCACTTCTGGAGGGGGCCAGATTCGTGGAAGTCGATAGGCAATGGCTGCGGCCGTCGCCTCAAAATATGGACTTCTACGGGCCAGTGCTGCCGCGATCTGCCGAAACGTTGGCCCTGGCTGCGAGCATTGCCAGGGCGGGCGTATTGGCGCCACTGCTGGCTGATTCGGAAGGCTGGATTATCAGCGGGCATCGGCGATGGGGAGCGGCGGGGCTGGCTGGTGTGGAGCGGCTGCCGGTGATTGTAGTTGACTGGTGTGGCCGGGATCATCCGGAGCGATTCACCCGGGCCCTGCTGGAATCGAACTGCTACCGCCACAAGACGGCGGTCGAGAAGCTCCGGGAGCTGGCAGTAAGCGGTGCCGCCGACGCCGATGCGGCATATCGCCGACTGCGGGAATCCCGCGAAGCTGAATTCAGGCTGAGGGCCCTGCCGCAAGAGCTGGCAATCGATCACGTCGACGCCGGCGAGACGCGGACCCGCCGGCCGATTGCCGCGACTGAGGGCGAATTCCTGGCGGCGGTCTTCGATGTTCTCAAGGATCTGCAGGAGCATCTGCCGATCAGCTTGCGGCAGCTCCATTACCGACTGCTGAACCGCAAGCCGCTGCGAAACTCCAGAAGGCGGACGCGCTATGCCAACGATCAGAAGAGTTACAAGCATCTGAGCGACCTGCTGACCCGGGCCAGGTTCGCCGGCACGGTACCTATGGCCGCCCTGGATGACAACACCCGGGCGTCAATTCAGTGGCGATCGGACCGGACCGTCGACGGTTACATTTCGCGCCGTCTGCTGCAGGAATTCGGCAGCGACTATCGCCGCGATCTGCTGCAGACACAACCCGCCCACGTCGAACTGGTCGGGGAAAAAGATTCGGTTCGCGCCACCCTGGAGCGGATGGCCTATCACTACAGGCTGCCGCTGACGATCAATCGGGGCTATGCCAGCATTCCGCCACGGGCGGCGATGGTGGCTAGGTACAGGGCAAGCGGCAAGGCCCGCATGACAGTGCTGGTAGCGGCGGACTTCGACGCCGAAGGCCAGGACATTCCGCGGGACCTGGCCGCGGGCTTTCGCGATGACTTCGACCTGGCACACGTCCAGGTGCTGAAGGTGGCATTGACTGCCGGCCAGGTGGAGCGGTTCAACCTGCCTCCGAACACCGACGCCGACGCCAAGCGGGGCAGCCGCAAGGCGGGATTCGTGGCCAGGCACGGCCGGGCGGTATACGAGCTGGAGGCCCTGAGCCCTGAGCAGCTGCAGGGGCTTGTCGTGGATGCGATCGAAGCGACCATCGACATGGAGCGTTTTCGGGTGGAAGTCGAAGCCGAACGGGCCGAGGCCCTCGAACTGGAGAAGGTCCGGCACAAGATTCGCACGGCGATCCTCGAGGGCGAGCGATGAAAAACAAAAGTTTTTCTGCAACAGAGACAGAGAGTATTTTATCAGTAGAAGAATCCTCAGGCTCTCAGGTTCTCTCCCTCTCTGCTTCTCTGTCTCTCTGTTGTAAGGAACTGTCACTGTCTGATTCAAGCGCCGGCGCCGTCGCTGCTGCGTTCAATGCGACCTGCCGATCGAGGCCATGGAAGAAAGCAATCTTCCACCTGGCACGAGTGCTGCAGGGGCTGAGGCCGGATGCTCCGCCGGAAGTATACCGCGAGCTGTTGAGGCTGTGGCACCAAGCATCGAAGCTTGAGGAACGGCAAGGCGACAAGGCTACAGCGGTTTCCTTTGCCGAGTGCTATGGCGAGCTGAGGCTGTGCTGGGAAAAGGTGAATATGCCGCAAGGGGCCAAACCGCTGGCCGGGATCATTCGAGCTGGCATAGGTGTTCCTTCTGAGGCTGTGGACTACGAAGAGGACGTTCAGCGACTGGCGATGATCTGCCGTGATCTTCAATGGAACGCCGTCAAGCGGGCCTTGGAGCAATCGGCGGCAGAACAGAATCAGACCGTCGACGAAGGCGAGATCAGAAGAGCGGCCAGGGATATCGCTGTCAGGCCGGAATTCTTTCTCTCCTGCAGGACGGCTGCCGCGGAGATGGGTATAGCGGATCACGTCAAGGTGTGGCGACTGATGAACTTTCTATGGGCTGAACGTCTCCTGGAGCGTGTGACCAAGGCGACGAAGATGCGGGCCACAAGATGGCGATGGCTGGGCAATCTGTGATGAGGACAAAGATCATGGAACAGGCGACAGACCAGCAGGCGGCAGAATGGCAGGAGCGGGATCAGCTGCGGATGATGCGGCGACGTATCGCCACCCTGGAACGGCAACGGGACAACCACAGGCGAGAAGCTGAAGAGTTGCGGCGACTGCTGATTGCAGAACGACAGAAACACGCTGGCCAATAGTGGCCGGGGAACTGAGCCCCCACAAGGGGAGAAATGGAGCACGTATGGCAACCAAGAGAGCAAAGAACCAGGACCAGGACCAGGCGGCCACGATGGTGGCAGAGCCCGAGGCCATGCCGGCGGCGGTGGAAGTAAACGAGCAGCTCCAGCTGATGGCGGGCCACATCGGCCAGCTCGACCGGGCAGAAGCCGACGCCCTGGCTGTAGCCTGCGAACGTCGGGCCCTGGCACTGGTGCCGGGCTTTGATCCGCCGGCCGACCTGGCCGACGAGGTGGCGGCATTCAATCGCCTGGTGGCGGAACATGAAAGCCGGTGGAAGAGCTGGCGCCGCGATCGGTCCGAGATGCCGCTGCAGGACCTGGCAGGCCGCCAGCTGATGGCCCGGGCTCAGCATCTGCAGGCCGACCGGGTGGACCTTTACCGTGAGCGGCTGCAGCTGGTGCGGTCGCGTGTGCCGCTGTTGCTGCGGCTGACGGAAGCTGCGGCTGAGCAGTTGAAGGCGGCTGAGGATGAGCTGGAGGCGGTGAAGGCAAGCCAGCGGAAAAAGCTTGATGATGACGGCATAGCACTGGACGCTGAGCCTGCCTATGGAATCAATCCGACCGTTGCCGAACATCAGCTGATGCGCAAAGTTTGTGGATCCAAGCCGGTGATAGCTGCTCAGTCTCGGAAGGTGAACATCGGCGGGCGGTGGAGCGAAATGAAGCGGCTGCGGTCGGCGGCCAGGCGGGATGCCGAGGCCGTCGCTGCGGCCCTGGCCAAAGCGATCAGCGATCTGATGAAGTAAGTTATCTCGGTAGGGACCGCCGGCCGGGCTCAGCTCTGGCCTGGCAACCGTCGCCGGAACTCGGCGTCGACGCGGCGGTGCGGTCCCCGCTCCTGACTGACTCCAAGGGGTGGCCACCAGCTGGAGCGATCCGGCAACCCCGTCGAAAGCCTAGCCCGCCTCAGGCGGGGTGGTGGCCACAACTTTTATCTTCCTGGCTGATGGGTGAACCATGGGACTACTGAACCTTTTCAGACGCAAGCCGTCGATGGCCATCGAGCCCACGCCAGCAACGTCGGCGGTATCGCCGGCACCAGCTCCGAAGCGTGATGATCTACGCGAGCGGGCACATGCCCTGATTGACCAGACGAGCAGGGCGGGAATCTTCAATGTCTTTGAGACGCTGGAGCGAATTCAAAACATGCAACCGCGAACCGATGATTCCGAGGATCGGCCGCGGCAATAGGTGCTTGTGTTCCCTGCCGGACCAAATCCCCCTGCCGCTCGTGGTGGCAGGGGGACCGGCAGACCAGAGCGGCCAGGCGGGGCTGTAAACGCACGCAAGGCTGATGCGGCCGGAGCATCGGACCAGAGGCCGCACGCGTCACAGGCGGCAACGTGCACAGCTGGTGGTGCTGCTGGCCGGTAAGGTGCCCCCCCGGGGGACAGCGGGTCCTCCTGAAGGGGGGGCCTATCTGCGGGCAGAGGGAACAGCCAAGGTGTGCAACAAAGTTTGTTTGTTACATTTTCCGTGAAAGGATTTTCCACGTGCAACTTTCCACATCTGAAGCCCTGATCCTGCCCGCGGCTTTCCGCGCTCGGCAACGGCTGGCCGGCCGCGATCCCTGGCAACCGGGCATCCCTCGCACACGGCTGGGCGCTTATCGCACGGAAATTCTGAATGCCCGCGATGGGCTGATTCCGCTGAGCCTGGCCGACTGGATCGGCCACATGCCGACGCAGAACGAGCGGGTTCTTTACTGCCGGGCTTATGCGAGTCTCGAGGCGAAGGGGCTGGCGGAGCGGGTGAGCTTGTACGGTGCAAGGCGAACCACGCACTTAAAACTGACTGAGCAGGGCGAGGCCCTGGCTCGCAAGCTGCTGGCAGCCGACGAAACCGCCGGCGGCGGATGATCTATTTGCCAGTGTAGGGTTTGCCGAAAACAGCGGCGGCGATCCTTGCCGACTGTTCAGCCTGGGGCCGACTCAGGAACAGCTCGAGGCTGGCCATAACGACCGCCTTTTCTGTGACCGGCCGGCCGCCCTCGCGCTCTACAACCTGGGCGAGCTGGTCGGCGACGGCCGCGGGGAAGTTGAAGTTTTTCAGGCGTCGTTCAGCCATGATGCGGGAAGTATAACCCACACTTGATAAAGACACAAGCCATTGACGGTGTATTTTCTTTGTAGATTACTATTGACAACATTTTGTCAAGATGGCATAAAGCGAACGTAAAGACCGCCACCGGGGCGGCCAGGTGCAAGCAGGGAGCAATTCAGATCAGGGGAGAATCAGACCATGGCGACAGCAACGAAGGCTTTGAACGAGGGCGGACTGGTGGCGGTAAACGTGCTGGTGGCAGGGGCACAGTACAAAGAGCGGCAAGGCAAGACGCGTAGCCTGGCCGATCTGGTGGCGGACGTCGAGGCCCTCGAGGATTCGGCCGAACGGAAGGCTTTGCGGGCAGCGATAGCCGCGGCCAGGCGGGCCGGTGGCAGCACGCGGGAAGCGGCCAGGCTGGTGCTCGAGGCCCACGCCAGGAGCCGCGGGCAGTTGAAGGCCATGAAGCCGCTGCTATCATGGGCGTTTTCTCGAGCGACCACGCCGGCGACATGCTGAAGCTGCAGCCGATCGGCGGCAACAGGGCCGCGGTCGGGAACGGAAAACGATGACAGTGGAGGCATTGACACGATGAAGCTGATTGACATGGAAATCACGATTGACCCGCGGTTGAACAGGGACCTTGACGAAATGGCCAGGCGGACCGGGATCTTCAAGCATCGGATTATTGAGGCTGGTATTCTGGCCATGCTGCAGCGATCAGGCGATGAGCAGTTGCAGGCCATGCAGGACCTGCACGCTTATCGAACGGTGGAGCCCGCCGCGGTGGTGAAGTGCTGAGGTTAAAGCGACCAGCGGCAACGTGCCGCCGGTCTGGAACAACATGTGATAGTGGGAGGCGGTGAGACATGGCGGCAAAGGTGATGACAGAAAAGAAACTGGCAGCAGCGATTCGCGAGTGGTACGACCAGGAGGGCACCGGCATAGAACTCCGCTGCCGTCGAAAGAACTCTAAAGACTTCCAGCGGTACGGGAAGTGGTACATTTGCAATCCTCACGAGGATCATTTCATCTCGGACGTGCCGAGCTTGGAAGCGCTGGCAAAAAAGCTTGGAGTGGAGCCGTAGCCGACAGAGACAAATGATTCATCCAGGAGGGCCGCCAGGGGCTGAGAGCCGTGGCGGCCCTCAGTGCTTTACTTGCTTCTGATGTACGGCAATGGACCAGTGGAAAAATTAAATCGCAAACCGATTTAATTCTGCAGGCACAAGCATGATTTTGGTTGCTGGACTTTGCGCGAGGAATACCATGTGGGGTAGGATTTTTTACAGGGAGAATCATGTGATGGAAAAACTGCTGACAAGAGAAGAGGCCGCGAACGTACTGGGACTGAGCCCGGCAACACTGGCAGCCTGGCACAGTCGAGGCCCGCACATTCTGCCGGAGGTGAAAATTGGCAGGTCGGTCAGATATCGAAAGCTGGACCTTCAGCAGCTGATTGCTTCCCGCCTGACGGGGCCGGTTTGCGGCCAGCTATAAACACTGACGGCCGCCGGTGGCGGCAGAACCAGGAGCAGAAGCGAATGTCGACGATTACGATTCAGAAGAGCAAAGCCGCGGGGCCCGAGACTTCGCAACAGACCATTGCCAGATTGCAGCGGGAATGCAACCGCCTGGCCGCAACGATCAGAAGCCAGGACGTGCAGATTGCCAGGCTGAAGAAATCACGCGGCGCCGTTGCCAGTGATGGCAGCCAGGCCCGGGCACAGTCTCCGGACCTTGCCAGGCTTCAGGCCGCCAACTCGGTACAGGCGGTAACGATTAAGGCGCAGGCCGCGGAGATCCAGCAGCTGAAGCAGCAGAGCGCGGAGCAGGCCGAGAGGATCAAGTCGCTACTGCCGGCAGCGACCGCCAGCGGGAAGGGCAAGCAAAGCTTTTCGGCGGCGATCCGGATGCGCGGCCGCCGGGGCAGGTAAACGCAGGCACCGGCCGGGGCAATGCTGGCCGATATTGGGAGAGCAGCAATCATGGCATCGAAGCAAGGAATCCGGGCAGGCAAGGCATACGTCGAGCTCTTCGCCGATTCGTCGCCGCTGGCTCAGGGCTTGCGGCGAGCAGAGATGAGCGTTCGCAAGTTCGGCCGGTCGGTATCAGAGATGGGCCGTAACATGGCCATGCTCGGTGGTGCCATGCTGGCTCCGATTGTTGCTGTCAGCAAGGCCGCGGCCGACTTCGAATCACAGATGGCCAACGTGGCCACCATGCTCGAGCGGCCGCAGCAGCAGCTTAAAAGCATGGGCGATGGTGTCCGGGCCCTGGCTGTCGAGTTCGGCGAATCAACGGCGACCCTGAGCAAGGGCCTTTACGATCTGCTGTCCGCCGGCGTCGATTCATCCAAGGCGCTGGACGTGCTCCGGGTGGCGGCGATGGCGGCCCGGGCTGGCGTCACAGATACCGGTGTCGCAGTCGACGGCATCACCAGCATTCTAAATGCATATCAGCTGTCCGCGGCCGACGCCACCAGAGTTAGCGATCTGATGTTCACCACCGTTAAGGCCGGCAAGATCACCTTTGCTGAGCTGGCCTCGAACGTCGGTAAGGTTGCGCCCATGGCCCGGGCCGCCGGCGTCGGCATCGAGGATATGCTGGCGGCGTTGGCAACCATGACCCGCCAGGGCATTAACGCTGAGCAGGCCTCGACCAAGCTGAATGCGATCTTTCGTGCCATGCCGTCTGCGGCAAAGGACTTGCTTGGCACGATCAAGAAATTCGAGGGCATGGACCTCGAGCAGATCATGGCCATTGTGCCTGAAGCGGATGCGGCTTCTGGCATTGCGGCGCTGTCTGGCGATCTGGCTGGATTACAGAAAGACCTGCAGGGCATGGATGCTTCGGCCGGGGCAACAGAAAAGGCCTTTGCGCAAATGGCTGGAACAATGGCGACGAAGTTTGGTGAGCTAAAAGAAGGCATTCTTGCTCTGGCAACAAGTGTAGGCCAGGCCATTGCTCCTGAAATTAATGCGCTGATGAAGAGCCTGAAAAAAGTAGTCGAGGCAGTAACTGGATGGGCCGAACGTAATCAGGAGCTGATTGCCACGGTCGGAGCCCTGGCCCTGAAGATCGGCGTTACTGCCTTGGCGGTCGGCGGGATTCTGCTGGTTTTCGGGAAGATTGTCAGCGTGGCCGCTGGCGTGATTCTTGCGATTAAGCAGATCGGCTTGGCCCTGACCTGGCTGGCGGCGAATCCCATGGTTTTGGTGGGGGCAGGTGTGGCTGGATTGATTGTGGCTTTTCTGGCTTTGACGAAAGCCATGGACAAGGCGCACCAGGCACAGTATCGACAATCCAGCACGGCGAAAAAAGCTCTTGAGGCTGGTGACAAACAGCGGGCCAATACCATTGCCCTGCTGGACAGGCTCAAGGAACTTGATGCACAGACCAGCCGAACCGCCGGTGAGCAGGAGGAAATGGCCCGCATCGTCGGCATGCTGAACAAGGAATATCAGGGGCTCGGGCTGACGATCGACAAAACAACTGGCAAGGTGCTGGGGCTGTCGAAGGCTCAGCAGCAGATGAATGAGCGGATGCTCACTGCCGCCAAGGCTCAGGCACAGGCGGCCATCTTCGAAGCCAAAGCAAACCGCGAAAAGGCCCAGCGGGCCTATGATGACTTCGGCACAGGTCGCATGTCCTTCGAGCAGAAGCGGCAACGTGGCATGGCTATCATGCAGGGACGTGGTGATGAATACGACCGCGAGCAACTTGACAGCTACATGGCCCAGAGGATGGCCGCCAACGCTGATCTGCAGGCGGCCCAGGCCCGTCTCGACGCCCTGCTGGCCGGCGACTCATCCGCCCTGACCGGCGGCACGGCTGCCAAGCTTCAAACAGCAACGCCTGGTGCTATCACCAGCGAAAAAGCAAGCAAGAAGGTATTCGACGCCCGGATGGCTCTTTTCGATGTTCGGGAAAGACAGCGACGTGAACGTCTCGACGCAGAAGGCCGAGAGGTCCAGGCTATTCAGGACGCTGCCTTCGAGGAGCTGGCGGCCGTCGAGCGGCTTATCGCAGCCGAGGCTGAGGCTGGCCGGTTGGTAGACATGAAAGCTGCTAAGGCTGAAATTCTTCGCAAGATGGAATCCGACGTTGCTGCCAAGCAAGCGGAACATGCTGCCAGGCGAATTGCCGATCAGGCCCAGGCCGCTACCGATTACCAAGTCGACCTTCAGGCCCGCGAGCTCGATGCCCGTATCGCCCTGGCCAAGGGATCGGAGAAAGCTGCCCTTGAGGCCAAACGGGCGGCCCTGGCAGCTGAGCAAGCGCTTGAGTCTGAATATCGGCGGATCGATGCCCTGGAGGGTTTATCTGGGCAGCAGAAAGAGCTGATGCGGCAGAAGGCCGCGGCCTATATCGATTTGCAGGCACAGGCTGCGACTGGCAATGACTTGGTTGAGCGTGCCCTGGCTGCCCGCGGCACCTTCAGCACCACGGCCGCCAAGCGTGGAGCTTTCGACGTGGCTCTGCAGAGGCCGATGGAGCAGGTGGCAAGGAATACAGATCGAATGGCCCGGGGCATCGATGACCTGGTGCGGCGACCGGCAACAGAGATGACGTTATAACGGCGGAGAGGGCTGAACTTTGGTTCTGGAAAACTTGCCGACGTATAAACCGATGACGCTGCAACAGATGAGCGATGTCGTTAATGGCATGCTGCAAGATGGCTTGTCGACGATCGATGAGCATATCGAAGCTGAGACTGTCGTTCGTAAGGCCCTGGCGGATGCCCTGGACGCAAGAGGCACCGGGGAGTTTCAACACAAGATCGGGGTTCTGGCAGAGTGTGCGAAGCAATTGCGGGCGAGCTGCATAGTGCTTGATGCTTTTTCGCTGCAGGTTCTTCATGGCTTCAGCATTGTTGAACAGTACAAAAAAAAGAACGATGCAACGCCTTGACCATGCGTACAGAAGAGATCGTTACGGGCCGCCAGGTAAATAGCCATGGCGGCCCGTAGCTTTTCAGGGGTTCAGCAGGGCCGGGCCCACGGCGGCCGAACCCACGAAAGCCGATTTAACGCACTGCCGGCCGGCGGCGGCCCCAAGTATCGAGCCGGGGGCGGCGGGCTTGCCAGGCGGCCAGACAGCACGGTCGGCGATGCTCAGGGCGGGCCGGTGGTGATGACGGCCGCGGCGATCGGCGCCGCTGGTGGACCTGGCAGCCGCGGAGCTGGTGGACCTCGAGGCCCTCGAGCTGCTGGAGCGGTGGCCACCGTTGCCGGCGGATCCAGTCGGGGCAATCGTCCAGGCTCCGGACCAGTTGCAGAAAGTTTCGGACATGTCCGACGGCGCCTGCTGCCGGGCGATCGAGCGGCCAGGCAAAAACCCACAAAGTGCCCGACAAATCTTCCCGCCTTGCGCAAGCATTGCGCCAGGCAAAATCAGGGCCGAAATGAGAGCAGCAAAAAAGCCCCGTAAGCTCTAGGCCTACGGGGCTTTACATTGTGGCTGGGGAACTAGGATTCGAACCTAGACAGACTGAGCCAGAGTCAGCCGTGCTGCCGTTACACTATTCCCCAACGGTTACGCCTCTGGACTTTCGCCAGTATATCTGATGAGCCTGCAAAGTCAAGGGAGTTGATTAATTGTATGATTCAGCCCTTTAGGAAAGCTGCGCCGCGCCCCCAAAAACTCGCGCAGCACGTCCAATGTTGCATGTTCCTCCCCGAGAACCTGGCCCTACTCAGGCCGGGAGACCTGCACGCCGGTGGCCGACACGCCGCGCGGGGCGGCCAGGTCGACCAGCGGCAATCCGTGATCCAGTGTTTCGCTCAGCTCGAACTGGCCCACCTGGCGACCGTGCACGCTGACCGCGACGCGGCGGCCGACCACCGTCAGGCTCATCGGCACATTGCCGCTGGTGCTGCCGGCGGCGGGCCAGGCCCCGACCTCGCGACGCTTGCCGTCAACCACCTCGTAGGCGGCCACCCGCTCCTTCTCCACGCGCACCACGGCGTAATTATTGATGTCCTGATAATGCACGCCCAGGCCGGCACCGTGGTCGGCGGGCCCCGATTTGCGGACCGCGGCCCCAATGGTCAGCGTGGCCGCAACCTGGTAGGCGGGTACGCTCCACTGGGCCGGGCGGTCGGGCAGATTAACCTCGACCGGTCCCACGGCCACCAGGGCCGGGCGGACTTCGCGACCCAGCAGGCGGCCGCCAGCGTACGACGCGTAGCCGGAGACGACGCTGCGCAAGGCTATGTCGTCGGGCATTGTGTAGAGCAGGTCCGAATCGTCTGCGATATCGAGCTCCAGGCCAAAGTTGCGCGATCGCTCGGGGCGTTGCGGCAAGCTTACCTCCAGCACCGCCGGTCCCGCGGCCAGGGCAGCCCGCAGCGTTAGCACAAGCACATTCTCCTCAACAGTGACGGTGGTCGGAATCTGCCGTTCGCCCTGAATAAAGCGGGCCGCATTGCGCAGGCTGGCGGCCTGGTAAGGCAAGGGGCGATTGTAGATCAAGGCGACGCGGCCATTGCGTCCGCTGACGTTCGACGGCCAAGCCTCCAGCACCTTCAGCGGCTCGACCAGGGTAAGCATTTGCGGCGGGCTGACCATCAGCGGGGTCTGCTGCTCATCGACAGCAACGGCCTGGAATTCGTGCGTCCCCGGGCCCAGGGGCCTGGTCTCGATGGCCAGATTGCCATTGGCATCGAACACCCCGAGCGTCTCCAGACCGCGGCGAAGCAGGATGGCGTGCGGCGCGGCCTGCCCCTCGTACCTTGCGACGAACTCGACCTGATCGCCGGCGGCCATTGGTTGCAGGTCGGTTGGGGCCAGGCTGAGGACCAGCATGCGGCCGGGCACGAAGCTGGGAAAATCGACCGTGGCCTGCGACTCGACGGCGGCGGCCGTGTCGCCCAACACTATGGCCCTGGCCCGATGATGACCGGGCACCATACCTTCCAGCGAAATCTGCCAGCGGTAGATTGTCGGCATCGGTTGTGGCGGATTTTTATTGCCCTCGGCCGGCGCGGCAGCATCGGCGGGGTCGGCATTGCCGGTTGGCGCGGCAGCATCGTCGACTTCAGCGGGCGCACCGGCGGCTTCAGGCGGTTTGACGATTGTCGGCTCCACCTCGTTGTACGGCTTGCCGTCTATCATCAGCCTGACATCTGAAATATCGCGCCCCTGCGGCATTATCACCTGCAGGCTCAGCAGCACCTGGCCGCCCTCCTGCGGATGAGCGACGAGTTCCAGCTCGGCCCGGCGGGCATAGGGGGCGCATAGCGGATCGCCGAAGATGACATTCTGCCAGGCCAGTTGCCGCAACGACGACCAGTAGCTTTCGGCCAGGTTTGATCCGCCCAGGTAGTTGGCCAGCAGAAACTGGAGCATTCCGGAGGTGGGGAAGGTGTGGGCGTATGGCTCGCCGGTGGCCCCGTGCACTCCGCTGGCTCCGGCATGTATCCACCAGCCCACGGGCACGTGCGAGGCAAAGCCGAAGCCGCGCCAATTCAGGTCGCGTGCGCCGTAGCTCTGGAGCATATCGACCAGGGCCCCGGGGCGGATGGTGCTGGATTGGATTTGCGGCCAGGTGAGTTTGCTGTATGCCCCGCCACTGAAGTGGCCCATGACGTCGGCAAATTGCTGCACGCCCTGCAGGTCTTCCATGTGGCGTGCCTCGAAACCCTCTTCCTCCAGGCGTTCGGCCGCCTCGCGCAGGCCCACCGTGTGCGGGCTCTCAATAAAGTAGAAGATGCCCTGCGGCGATGTGTTGTCGGCCTCCATACTGCGCTGAATCAGGCCGAGAGCGTCCTGCCGACTGTAGCCGCTGAGGACCGTGACCAGGCGCATGCCGGCCGGTCGCCGATCAGCGGGCGTGAGGGCCAGCCAGCGGGCGAATCCGCTGACCTTGCTGTTGTACGGGTTCGGCACAACTACCGGCGGCGGGCGGTCGGGCAGCAAAGTCAGCATGCTTGACAAGCTGCGATGCGTGGGGGCGTTGGCCGGGACGCCGTCGGCCGGCATCTTCACGCGCAGCGGGAGGTCGATGGTCAGGACGATGAAATGGATGGTTTGCGGGGAAGGATGATTGTTGAGGAAACGGACAATCGGTCCGCGGATGTCGGCCATGTAGACGTCCCAGTCGACCGACTGATCGGTGCGGAAGAGGGCTGGTTCGACATTGATCAGGCACAGGTTGCGCTGCGGTATCTGCCGCGAGGTGCGGTAGGTGTTGGCCACGGCCAGCGAGTCTTCCGAGGCACTGTTGGCCACTATCATTACATTGTCGGGCCCACCCCCGGCCCAGGCAGCGCCGGCCGCAGCCAGCAGCATGACGGCGGAGGCCGCCACCATCAGCAAGGCTCGCCGCAAGCACGGCCCCGCCGATGATGTGCAGCACGGGTATTGCGATGATCGGAAAACCATGGTCTCGCCTCCGATTGTTCTGGGTTTCGGGGCCAGCGAAGCGTCAATTTTGCCGCAACCTGACCGACGCGGTAGAATCCCAGACGGCATGGTAACATAAGCCGCGACCGGCGGCAAAGGAGCTGTGCCGCCAATGGCCGCGGGCCCTGGCCATTGCCTTTTGGACCTCTCGGCATGCGGCCGGGTCAATATAATAAGCCCAATTCGCCAAACCCTAACAAATTCCTTTTTTTTAGCAAAATTACTCTGGCCTTTGCCGATGTGGATGATTAAACTCTTTTGGGCTGGGCGGCACCGATGAGCCGTCGGCAGTTCTGATTTATTACCAGATTCCTATAGAGATTCGGGCGCGAACCAGGAGGTTTTTTGGTATGGCCAAGGAAGTTGGCAAGGGCGAAAAAGGCGGCGAGAAGGGCTTGGATCGCGTTTTGATGCAGATCGAGAAGCAGTATGGCAAGGGCTCCATCATGAGCCTTGGCGAGGAGCGTTTCGCCGACGTTCCGGGCATTCCGACGGGCAGCCTGGCGCTGGACATTGCCCTGGGCGGTCGCGGCATGCCGCGGGGGCGGGTCATCGAGCTCTACGGTCCGGAATCGAGCGGCAAGACGACGCTGGCCCTGCACATTATCGCCCAGGCCCAGAAGAAGGGCGGCATAGCGGCCTTTATTGATGCTGAGCACGCTCTGGACCCCTCGTGGTGCCGCCGGCTGGGCGTCAATATCGAGAATCTGCTGGTCAGCCAGCCCGACAGCGGCGAGCAAGCCCTGGAAATCTGCGATATGCTGGTGCGCAGCAACTCGCTGGACGTGATTGTGGTGGACAGCGTGGCCGCCCTTACGCCGCGGGCCGAAATTGAAGGCAACATGGGCGATACGCACGTCGGCCTGCAGGCCCGGCTGATGAGTCAGGCCTTGCGCAAGCTGACGGCTATTGTGGCCAAAACGCGAACCAGCGTCATCTTCATCAACCAGATTCGCATGAAGATCGGCGTCATGTTCGGCAACCCCGAGACGACGCCCGGCGGCAACGCCCTGAAGTTCTACAGCTCGGTCCGAGTGGACATTCGCCGCATTGCAGCCATTAAAGATGGCGACACTGTGAGCGGCAGCCGGGTGCGGGCCAAGGTGGTCAAGAACAAGGTGGCCCCGCCCTTCACGCAGGCCGAATTTGACATAATGTACGATAGCGGCATAAGTTACGAGGGCGACCTGGTGGATCTCGGCAGCGATAACGGGGTCATCAGCAAGACCGGGGCCTGGTACAGCTACGGCGACGTGCGGCTGGGCCAGGGTCGCGAAAACGCCAAGGTGTTCCTGAAGGACAATGTCGATATGGCTGAAGAGATTGCCCATAAGATCAAGGAAGCCAAGGGCTTGAAGCCTGCGGCCACGGCCGAAGCCGAAGCCGAAGAGGTGGCCGTAGCCGACGAAGCGGCGGAATAGACTGAACAGTAACTAGCGGTAGAGCAGACGCTCGATGGGCAAATGTGTTGCTGCTGGATGACAAAGAATAAGCCTGAGCTCAAAGAGTCGCACCGATGCGGACGGGTGTCGTATTAGAATGGAGCATGGCGAAAGCCACGCGTCGGGCGACAAGCCCCCTGTTCTGATACGGCGCCCGTTTTCTTTTTCTGGGATTTGTATTGGCAGCGAAGGAGGATGAAGCATGAAGATTCGGACGACAACAGTGGTGTGGTGCATGATGAGCCTGATGATGCTGTGCGTGGCGACCGGGCCGGTTGCTGCACAGGAGGAGCAGGTCATCCGGGCCCTTCAGGATCGTATTGAGGCGGTGGCCGAGGATGTTGGCCGCAGCGTGGTGAGCATAACCACTCGCAGTCGGGCCGGCCGCCAGGTCGGGCCGTTCGACGAAGACTTGCTGGAGCGACTGCCGCCGGAGTTCCGCGACCTTCTGCCAAAGCGGACTCCTGAAGGTCAGGGCGAGCCGGGCGACTCGCCGCTTGTTCCGCGCGGCCTGGGTGCCGGCGTCATCATCAGCGCCGAGGGGCACATTCTGACCAATCAGCACGTCATTCAGGATTCCGAAGAAATCGAGGTGACGCTGGCCGATGGTCGCAGCTTCCCCGGAAAACTGGTGGGGGCCGACCCGCGCAGCGACCTGGCGGTCATCAAGATTGAGCAGAACGATTTGCCGGTGGCCACCCTTAGCCCGCGCGAAACGATCAAGCGCGGCGTGTTTGTGCTGGCCCTGGGCAGCCCCTTCGGTTTTGGGGCCGACGGGCAGGCAAGCGTCAGCTTCGGCATCATCAGCGGCACTGGCCGACGGCTGCCGCTGGGCATGAGCGACGACCGCTTTTACGGCCGCCTTATCCAGACCGATGCGGCCATCAACCCGGGCAACTCGGGCGGCCCACTGTGCAACCTTGACGGACGAGTCATCGGCATCAACGTTGCAATCGTGAGCCGCAGCGGCGGCAACATGGGCCTGGCCTTTGCCATTCCGATTAACGAAGCCACCATGGACATCATTAATACACTGCGACGCGGCGAAGAGGTTGAGTATGGCTTTATTGGCGTTTCGATCAAGGACCCCTCGCCCGAGGAGAGCCGCACCGCCGGCGCACCGCCTGCCACTGGTGCTTTTGTGCAGGACGTGACCAAAGGCGGTCCGGGCGACGAGGCCGGACTGATGCCCGCCGACTTGATAATCAGGGTGGGAGACAAGCGCATCACCTCGGCCGACCAACTGGTGTCGGTTGTCGGACGCATTCGGCCGGGCAGCAAAGTTGAGATCGAGTTTTTCCGCAACGGACAGAAGCGGACGACCGAGATTGAGGTCGGCAGGCGCGATATTGCCAGCCTGAATGGCCGCCCCGGCGGTCAGCAGCGCGAGCCCGAGCAGGCGGCATTCACCTGGCGCGGCATTGGCGTGTCGGATATATCGGCTGCAACACGGCAGCGACTGGGACTTGAGGACACGGTAACCGGCGTTGTGGTGCAGAAGGTGGAGGAGGGCAGCCCCGGAGCAAGGGCGGCTCTGCGCAAGGACATGGTCATAAACCAGGTGGCCGGCAGGCGCGTAAGCGGCGTGGATGAATTCCGCGAGGCGGCCGAAGCGGCCGGCGACCGCAACGTCTTTGTCAACGTGGTCGGTCACGGCCCCACGATTGTCCGCGGGCAGAACGCCGACCAGGATTAATGGCAGTTTCGGGCCGCGCAACGATGGCGGCCAGCAAAGAGGCGGCGCAGTTTCGGTTTTTGATCACACCGAGGCTGCGCCGCCTTTGCATTGACTGCTTCTACTGCAATCCCATAGTTGCCAGGAATCGCCCTGCCCTTCCGCCAGCGGCAAGGGCAATACCACTTCAGCGCTCTTCGGGCGGGTATGGATGGTAGGACTCCGGCGGCGACTGACCGGTGGCATCGTCGGTCTGGCCGGTATCGTCCTGAGGATCAGTCTCCGACAGGCCACTGTGGCGCTGGTTGAAGTCGCGCGTGGACTGCAGCACTTCAAGGAACTCCTGCTCGTCGGCGAATGTTTGGGCCGAACCATCGGCGAAAATAACGAACACCCCGAACCGCGGCCAAGCCTGGTAGCTCTCGTACAGCAGAACATAGCCGGAGGGCACCACCGCGCTGGCGGGAGGAACGTAAGCAACCGCGTCCTTCTCAATCAGGTCCCGCTCCGGAGCGGTCAACTGCTCGGCACTGGCCAGCATCTGCAGGCTGGCCGGATATTGCCCGTGCCGAGCCCGAAAATTGATAATCCGCTTACCAAGGCGGAGCATGTCCATCTGTCGCTGTTCATCCTGCAAGGCGCCGCAGCCGGCAAGCGGCAGCAGCAGGCTCACCAGCAGAGCCGCGAGCAGAAGGGCCACCGCTATTCGACCGTGGTGCGGCATTGGCAATATTCACCTTTCGTCAGAATGTCCCGGGCCTGATCATGACCGCTCACAGCTTGCGGCCGCCGTTATTGCGGCGCGCTAAGCTGCCCATGCTGCTGAAACGCCTTCTGCCATTGGGCCACATCCTGCGGCTCAAAAATCTTCAGCGGGAAACTGTCGCGGATTATCTTCCGGGCTTCGGCCAGTGACGTCACCTGCCCCGTGGCAATGGCCTGCATCATGGCATTGCCGATGGCCGTGGCCTCGATCGGACCGGCCACCACCGTTCGGTTCATGGCGTTGGCGGCAAACTGCATCAGCAACTCGTTCTGCGTGCCGCCACCCACAATGTGCACCTTGTCGTAGCGACGGCCCATCAATTCTTCCAGCCAATCGAGCACGCGGCGGTAGCTCATGGCCAGACCTTCCAGAATTGTGCGGGCCATGCCACCGACCGATTCCGGGGCCCGCTGGCCCGTCTGGCGGCAGTAGTCGGCAATGGCCGCCGGCATGTCGGGCGGGTTCAGGAATCCGGGGAAGTCGACGTCGATGATGGCCGCAAACGGTTTGGCCTCCGATGCCATTCTGGTAATCTGCGTGTAGTCGAGCGCGGGATCCTTCTCGGCCCAGACGGCGCGGCAACGCTGCAGCGGCCAGAGCCCGGCAATGTTCTTCATGAAGCGGGTTGTGCCGGCCACGCCGCCTTCGTTGGTGAAATTGTAGGCCAGCCCCTTGGGTTCGATCTTCGGAGATTTGAGCTCGGCGCCCATAATGCTCCACGTGCCGCACGATATGCAGGCCCAGTCATCGCCTTCGGCCGGCACGGCGGCCACGGCGCTGCCGGTATCGTGATGAGCCACGGCCACCAGCGGCACGTCGTTCTGGCCAAACTCGGCCGAAAGCGGACCGAGGATGCTGCCCGGCTGGACGATCTCGGGGAAGATTTCGCGCGGAATGCCCAGATCCTTCAGCAGATCGTCAGCCCAGTCGCGCGTTCGCGGATCGATCAGCTGACTGGTGCTGGCAATGGTATACTCGTTCACCCTCCGCCCGCAGAAGTACCAGGCCAGCAGGTCGCCGACAAAAAGCAGCGACCCGGCCGCCCGCAGCACTTCGGGGGTGCGCTTCTGGATGCCGGCCAACTGGCAGATGCTGTTGATCTGCATGAACTGGACGCCGGTGCGGTCGTAAATGCGCTCGGTGCCGAGCAGGCTCTGGACGTGCTCGACCATGCCGTCGTTGCGATGGTCGCGATAACAGACCGGCGGCGCCAGCAGCGAACCATCGGCGGCCAGCAGACCAAAATCGACGCCCCAGGTGTCGATGCCCACACCAGCCGGGCGGCCGCGGGAGTCGTTGAACATCTTCAGGCCGGTGCGCAGCTCCCGCAGCAGGCCGTAAATATCCCAGTACATGGTGCCCTGCAGCGTGATGGGCAGATTGGCAAAGCGATGCACCTCCTCCAGGCTGAGCCGGCCGTCGGACAGCCTGGCGGCGATTGCCCGCCCGCTCTCGGCTCCAAGATCGAAGGCAAGGTAAGTGGAATTGTCGCTCATCGTGCGGTGCTCCCTCAATGTTGTTGGCTGGTAATTTGCAGGCTCTCTATTGTTCCTGAACAGGGCCCGGAGCAGCGGGGTCGTCCGCCGCCGGGCGGCCATCAGGCTGCAGATTAAAGCGTTCAATCTCCTGCTGCGTAAGCGGACGCTGGGTGCGGGTAATCTCGACGTCCAGCACCTTGGGCGGGTTGACCGGCCGCCGCTGAATGCGGGCACTCACGTCGCCACGGTCGTGCGTGGGCACGCGCGATATCTGGCGGACAACATCCAGCCCCTCAACCACCTGGCCGAAGGCGGCATAGCGGCCCTTGAATTCGGGACGCGGCTCCAGGGTAACAAACCACAGGCCGCTGGCCGAGTCCGGGTCGTCCGCACTGCGCGACATGCCGACCGTGCCGGCCACAAACTCGCGCTCGGTGAATTCGCCCCTGATGGTAATGCCGATGTCCGGCGTGCCAAAACCCGAGGCATCGCCGGTGACAACGTATGTATCGGCCAGCACTTCGAAGAAAATGTTATCGTCATACTGATCGTAGCTGGCCAGCATGATGAAGTTGGCCACCGTCTCGGGCGTCTCCTGATCGAACAACTCGATGGTAAACTCGCCCTTGTCGGTACGCACCAGGGCCTTATAGTCGTAGCCCGGCTCGTACAGAATGAGGTCTTCGCCAATTGCCAGCGGCTGCAGTCGCGGCGCCACGCGTATGGAAGCCACGGGCGGCTCCCAGGCATCGGCCGCCTCGTCCGGACGTTCGCTGCAGCCGGCACCCGCAATAATTACTGCAAACAGGGCGAACGGCACGAGCAGGCGCGGAGCTCGGCCCGATTGTTGAGGTCGGCACGTTGCCTGCGAATCAACCACTTGCGGAAGCTCGTTCATCTTTGCCATTGCTCCAACTTTCGTCGCTCGCCCGGAATGCATTGTGATCCTGCTATTATAACGCACCTTGGCAGGTCGTCCAGCAGGCATACCCCTTGGCGCAGTTGGCGGTTGCGGCCGAAGCCGACTGCCGCCCTGGTGGGGCGACGATCAGCCCAGGGCGAAATCGGCGGCAGCAAATGTCTGCTCGACTCGGCCCGGGTTCATCGCCTGCCCAAGGTACATGCGCATCAGGCTGCGAACTTCGACAAAGCCCAGCGTGGCGGCCAGCTCCAGGGCGGCGGCATTGTCGGGCATTAGATCCCAGAAGACATCAACCTGGGCCATGCCCTGCAGCAACGCGCTGACCAGCGGACGGGCACTGCCGGCATCCACGGCAACCACCGGCCCAAGATAATCGGCCAGGTGCCCGCGGCGGCTGAAGCCATAGGCCAGCAGGCGGCCCTGCTGCTCGGCGACCAGGGCACGGCCGTCGCGGGCCAGAAGCTTCAGCAGGGGTAGCCGGTCGGCTCCGAAGGCTTCGGCGTCGATGGCGGCAATGGACGGCCAGTCCTCGGCCGCAAGTTGCCGCACCGTCAGCTCGAGCGAGCCCCGGCCAGCGGCCGGCGGAGCCGCGGAAAGTGGGCCCGCGGGACGACGATAGCGATTGATTTGTCGTTCATCGAGAAAGCCCAGCTTGAGGTAGACCGGCCGGCCCTGGTCGGTGGCGTCCAGCTTTATGCTCTCCAGACCCGCCTGCTGCAGATAATGAATACAGCGGGTCATAAGGGCGCTGCCTATGCCGCGACGGCGGAAGTCCGGATGCACCAGGACCATGCCGATCCAGGCCGCCCGCCGACCATAGGCCGTGGTGCTGGCTGTGCCGCAGAGGCGACCGTCGCACTCGGCCACAAACATGCCCTCGGGTTCCAGTTCCAGCAGATGCAGCCAGTCGTCGCGCGTCTGGTTCCAGTTGGACAGGCGGCAAAGCTCGAGGCCGAAGTCGACATCATCAACCGTCATCTGACGAACTTCAATCATGATACATTTTCCTTCCGGCGCTGCGGGGGGGGCGCCGGCGGCGGACAACCTGCCCCTTGCGCCAAAGTTGGTATTAACCTGCCCGAGTTGGCAGAGCATACCCGCTACGGGTCGGGCCTGTCAACCGCACTTCGCAGGTTGGTTGCCGTCGGGTGCGGACGGATTACACTGGTGGCCAGGAATTGCTTCACGGCATCGAAGACAGATGCTGAACAATTCTCACATGCTGAAGTCGTTGAAGCCCCCGGCACTGCCGGGGGATCGGAGCTCAGCGATTCCACGTCATCAATAAACAATGACCACAGCACAACGGCCAAGGCATCCCCCGGCAATGCCGGGGGCTTTAGAACGGCCACGGCCAAGACATCCCCCGGTCTGTACACACTGCCGGGGGCTTTAGAACGGCAACGGCAACGGCCAGGGTCGACGCCCGTGGCACTCATGGGCACGGCGCCTCTGGCACTCAGGGCCAGGATGGCCGTGCCACTGGGAAGCTGCGGAATCGGGCACACGCTGAAATCTCCCGTCCCCCGGTGGGAAACTGTTGACAAAACTTTGTCTTCCCTTACAATGTTGTGTATGCCTAACTTCCAGTCACAACATCAATCCCGCCAGCGTTCTGCGGCCAAGTCTCGCCCGGCCGAGGTCCGCAAGCTAAGCGGGAACATGGAAGACTACCTCGAAGCCATTTACAACCTGAGTCGCGATCAGGGCTTCGCCCGTTCCAAGGACATTGCCCAGCAGATGGGCGTGCTGGTGCCAAGTGTCACTGGTGCACTGCGCACCCTGGCCGCTCGCGAACTTATTCTCTACGAGCCTTACAGCGTGGTGCGACTGACCGCCCAAGGCGAGAAGATCGCCCGCCGCATGGTCCGCCGCCACAACACTTTACGCACTTTTCTGGAACGATTCCTCGGCGTCACCGGCAGCGAGGCCGACGATAACGCCTGCCGCATGGAGCACGCCGTAAGCCCGGCCGTCATGGATCGGCTGATGGCTTTTATCGATTTTGTCGACCAGGCCCCCGAGGTACGAAGACGGTGGCTCGAAAATTTCGTCGAAAGGGCTAAACAGGATGAACAGTCGTAACAGGCATCGTCACGGCCAGCACCACAAGGCGCCGCAGGAGCACGGACAATACGCTCTTGGACAGGCCGACGGTTGTGGTGCCGCTGCGATCAGAATCGTGCCCCCGAACGACAGGCCCGAGGCGAAGCCCCAGCACGATTCGCCCGGCGCAAAATCTGCAGATGACGCTGCCCAGCCCTGCTGCGGGTCGGGAATGCTGCCAAAATGTGCTGATTCCGGCGAAGCGGCCATTCCGCTTTCGAGTCTGGCCGCCGGCCAGTGCGGCCGACTCCATTGCATCAACTCCGGCCAGGGGCTTCGCGGACGGCTGACCAGCATGGGGCTGGCCCCCGGCTCGGTCATCGAGGTTGTTCGCCGCCAGGGTGGCCGCACAATGGTTGTTCAGGCCTTGCGCACACGGCTGGCCCTGGGCCACGGCATCAGCGAGAAAATCATGGTATTGCCGCTGAGCAGCAACAGTTGATGGAGGTACCCACGCCATGGAAACCCTGCTTGTCGTACTGATTGTCACCCTGGCCGCCGCACTGCTGGGGCGCATTGCCTGGCGACGCTTCAGCGGCAAATCGTCCAGTTCCTGCTGCGCCACCTCGTGCAGCAGTTCCTCCTGTGGTGGCTGCTCGTCCAAACTATCCTGCGACGAATCGCTGAGCGAAGAACCCGAAAGCCGGTAAACATCAGCCGGCCCCGGCTCCAACAATAACAACGCCATAATATTGAAGGGCGGGAAGCCAGATATCGGCCTCCCGCCCTTGCGATTTCTGCATCTTCGGACCGTTAGCGGCCCGCTTTTTACTGTTTACATCGTGCAGCAACCAACTTTGCGTTGTTAAGCAGCCCGTAACGGGCCGGCTATTAACGCAACAGCGACAGCACGTTCTGCGGAGCCTGATTGGCCATGGCCAGAACGCTGGTGCCGGCCTGGACCAGAATCTGTCCGCGGGTCATGTTGGCCGTCTCGGTCGCGAAGTCGGTATCGCGAATGGCCGACTCTGCACTCGTGATGTTTTCCAGCGTAGTGCCGAGCGAACGAATGGAAGCTTCCAGGGTGTTCTTCTGGACAGCACCCAGACGACCACGCAGGCTGGAGACCTGGTCGACAGCCTTGGCCACGATCGTGGCAGCAGTGCTGAAGTTCTCGCTGTCGAGGTCGTTTGTGCCGCCAATGGCGAGCGAGCTCAGGAAGCCATCGGTGGAATTGCCCAGGTAGTTGGCGCCAACATTCTGGACGCCGATGCTGACCTGGTTGGCCGTGTTGACCTGCGGGCCAACCTGGAAGGTGGCACCGCCCTGCTCGATGTTGAAGCTGGTCGTCGCGGCGGCACCGGTGCCAAGACGGAAGCTCATGTCCAGGCCGTCGCGCTTGACGGTGACGTTAAGGCCGTCGACCGAGACGCCGGTGGTGCTGCCATCGACCGAAACGGCGCTAGCATCGGCACCAGCATCATAAAGGCCGGCAGCTACGCCGAAGGTGGCGCCGTTGACGGTGCTGAACTTGACGAACTGCGAGGCGCCATACTCAGCCGAGGTAAAAGTCACGTCGTCAGTCGCGGCTGCAGCCACAACACCGGTTAAATCACTGACACCGTTGACCTTGGAAATCATGCTGGCCTGGCTTTCGCCCGCAGTGAACTGCACAAGAGCTGCGCCCTTGTTACCTTCCACCCGAACGGTGCCATCGGCCAGTGCGAATTCGGCAGCCAACTGCGTAATTGAGGCCTTGGCAGCCGTGCCGACCGTAGCAGCAACCGCCACGCTCTTGGAGGCACCGGTAAAGGTCGCCTGGTTGACGGTCAGGGAGGTAATATCCGCGGCAGTCACACTGTTGGTATTGAAGCCCAGCGAACCATCGAGCAGCTTTTTGCCGTTAAACTGCGTGGTGGAGGCAATACGGTTGATACTGGAAAGGGCTTCGTCAATCTGCAGCTGGTTGGCGGCAACTTCCTCGCTGGTCATAACACCGCTGTTGGCGGCCGTGTTGACCATGCTCTGGACGTCGAGCAGAAGGCTGTTGATTTCGTTCAAAGCACCTTCGGCCGTGCCGATGAGGTTGGTTGCCCGGCTGGCGTTGGTAATGGCGCTGGTCAGAGCGACCTTTTCCGAACGCATGCGTTCGCTGGCGATAAGGCCGGCCGGGTCGTCGGCACCGCGGTTAATCTTAAGACCGGTGCTGAGGCGTTCCATGCTCTTGTTGACCGATGCATTGGCCGTAGCCAGATTACGCTGAGCGAGAAGACTGGTGACGTTAGTGTTAATGCGACTCATTGCACAACCTCCTTGTTTGGTTTCGTTTGCCGGAGAGGCATCTTGCCTCATCCGCGAATCGAGTCCTGCCACTGCCGCCTGGGCGTGGCCGATTAGTCCCGGCCCTTCGTTGGCCCAAGGACTGGTGACGATCAGCAACGTCACTGCATCCGTTAGAGAGCGCCGGCGGTCCGCCGCCAACGGTCCACGCAGGCAACCACCTCCTTAGCGTGGAACTTGAGACTTCTCTGCTCGGACTCGAATCGGAATCCCCCGATTCATGTTTCCATTTGCAGACGCCGCGAAGCGAACTGCTCCGTTGGGGTTGAAAATCGGCCGGGTGGGCGGTTCGGCTGTAGTAATTCACGTCCTGGAAGTTATCGGACGTTGGCACAAAAGACTCCCCGGAGACTCATACAAGGACCGCCCGCAAAAGCCATAAGAGCATTTGCCACAGGGTGTTACGAAATTTCCACAAGAGGCGGCGGAGGTACTGGCGGTGGGGTAAATGCGTAGGGCATCGGACGCGGACGGGCAAATTTTTCCTACAAAATAGGCGGCATGTTATTATCTGACAGCGGCCGCATTGCTACTGTAAAGCCGGAAGGGAGGCCGCCTGAGTCGTTGGCGTAGCCTCCCTTCCTGGGTCACATTTGCTTATTTGCGCCGGGCACCCGGCCAGCATGGCTTGCTCAGTAATTGATCAAGAGACTCAGAACGTTTTGTGGCACACTCTGGGCCAGGGCCATGGCGCTGCGGGTAGCTTCGCTGAGCACCTGCAGGCGAGTCATCAGGGCTACCTCTTCGGCCAGGTCGGCATCGACAACGCTGCTGCGCGAGGCCGAAATGCTTTCGTAGGATTGCTTCAGGGTGTTCAGGACCATGGACAGATTGTTGTTCTGGAAGCTTCCGAGCCTGGCCCGGTCGGAGCCCAGGCGGCCTATAGCCGTGTCGACGATGTCGGCAATTTTGTCGATGCGGGCATTGGTCAGCGACATCGACCCGCCGCTGGTTATGTCGCTGAGAAAGCCAACATCGGCCCAGCCCAGACTGCTGCTGCCCATGCCGCCGATGCCAATGGTGTCCTGCTGATCGCTGCCGATGCGCGGCCCGAGCTGAAACATGGCCCCGCCGCTATCGATCTGGAAGGTGGTAAGCTCCCCTGCCCCGGCATTGTTGAAGGCCTCGGTGAGGGCAACTTCCATGTTCATCGATACGCTGAGATAGCGGACCGTGAGCCCGTCGCCGCTGGCCGTGCCGCCATTTACCAGGGCTTGCACGTCGGTGCCGCTGCTGCGTGTTGCCGGCTGACCGTCGCGGTCCTCAAAGGGCATAGTGCTGGCGCTGCCGCTGAGCACGTTAATGGCCACGGTTTTGCGGCTGCCATAGTCCTCGGTGACAATTCTCATGCCGTCGGCCGGAGTGCCGGCTGTGATCAGTTCGGCCTGCAGACCGGTCCTGTCGCTGGAGCTGTTGATGGCCAGCACCAGGTCGCTGCTGGTGGCGCCGGCCCCGAATTCCAGGGCCACCTTGCCTTTTGGTCCGACGACTTCCACGTTGATGTCGGCGGCAATGCTGCCTTGCGGCAAAACCAGTTCGCCGCGTGTGGCCGGGGCGACCATTTCGACCCGCATGGGCAGAGCCCCGGATACCGTTCCAACGGGCGCCTTATGTATAGCCATGCCGGCAATGCGGGTGTTATCGACCGAGCTGGTTGCGTAGTCGAGGCTGCCGTCAATGGGCTTGAGGCCGGCGTAGCTGGTGTTATCGGAGATTTTGTCGATGGCGGCGACAAAGTTATCGATCTGCTGCTGCTTGGCCTTGACCTCTTCGTACGTCAGCGTGCCGTCGTTGGCCACTTCGTGCACAATCTGCTTTACATCCAGCAGCAGAGCGGCAATTTCGCCCATGGCGCTTTCGGCCGTGCCAATCAGATTGTTGGCCCGCTCGGCGTTTGTGATGGCTCCCTGCACGCCGGTCAGCTCGCCGCGGAAGACATCGCTGATGATGATGCCCGAGGGGTCATCCTTGGCGCTGTTGATTCGCTTGCCGGTGGCCAGTCGTTCGAGCACCGTATTGAGCAACTGCATGTTGCGGTTCAGGTGCTGAGCGCCTATGAGACTGGGCATGTTGGTGTTGATGCGTGTCATTTGCTGTCGCTCCGAGACTGGGCCGCGGTGGTGGGAATATCGGCCATGCGTGCGGCGGCGGTGATTGTGGCGGCGGTGTCGAGTATGCGCCTGTGCTGCGAGCCGGGCCGTTCGTCGGTTTGCTGCCGGGCTGGGGCATCGCTCTGGCGTCGTATGCTTCTTTCCAGGGTCGATACGTCATCGACAGTGGCCCGGGCGGCCTCCTGGTTTTCGCGCTGAATGGCTTCGTAAACTTCCTTGCGATGCACGGGTATGCTGACCGGGGCTGCAATACCGAGTCGCACCTTGTCTCCGCGTACTTCGACCACGGTGATCTCGATAAGATCGCCGATCATGATTGTCTGATCTTTCTGTCGTGACAGAACCAGCATTGGCTCATCCTCCGTGAGTTGCCTGGGCTTGTTGTTCGCCGGGCCGCGGACATCCGCTGCGCCGGTACTTTTGCCGCGCTCGTTCAGCTTCCTGCGGCCAACGCCGGTTCGACCAGGCAGAGCTCGTGCCTGGTGTGGTACTGCCTGTCGCAAAGCACAACCTGGCGGGCCTGGCGAGTCTGGGCGTTGAAAACGAGCGGGCCCTGCAGGTTGGCCGTAATGCTGTTGCCAACCCGGTTGCAGATGGCGAAGACCTCGCCGGCCTCGGGCGAATCCAGCCCGATGAGCTTCATCTCTTCGGCCTGGGCCCGCACATGGTAGGCCGGGAAGAAATTCTGCGGCTGAACGACGATGAAGGCCAGTTCGGCATCGTCCACGCTCTGCAGCCAGAAGAAGCAACTCTGCGGATCGCTCTGCAGCAGAATCCAGCTCTGGCACTCGGGGAAACCGAGTATACCCAGCGGAAACTGGATGACCCGGTCGGCGGCAATTTCCAGACATCCAAAACGGCTTGTTTCGATTTTCATCATCCTCTCCATTGCACAATCTCCCAATGGTTAACGTGTCGGGCCGACGGTGGTCGGTCAGAACCTCATGAAGTCCATCAGCGAAGTCGGCAGAATGTTGCCGGCTGCCTGTAGGCTGGCCTGGAAGGTTGCCTGCAAGGTTTGAAACCGTGCCACGGCGTCGGCATAATCCAGGTCGCGCACCTCCGACAGCAAGCTCTTGATCTGCAACGATTCGTCCTCAGCCCGTTTACTGTTATTCTCCAGAAGCTGCATGCGGCCGCCGACAATGCCGCGCATGCGGGCCACGCGCTCAATTTCGTCCTGCAGGCCGCTGGCGGCCCGGGTAATGGCCGGACTGTCGTTGCTGTTCAGGGCATCGCGCAGAGAAAACAGGAGGGCGAAGACGCCCGTTTCGCGGACGGCGCTGACATCGTTGCCGGTAACGATGTTGCCCGGGAAAGGCACGCTCTTGAGAATGCCCAGGTCTTTGGCCGCCGAACTGTTGTTGAGCGACGTAACGCCAAAGCCGCCGCCACCGGCCGTAAAGTCCCGCAGGCGGATGCCATTGCCGGAGACGTTCAGTTGGGCGAACACCTTGCCGGCATTGGCGGGGTCGTTGTTGATGCGGTCGATGACATCGCCCACCGTGGCGCAGGTCGAGACATCGACATCCAGCGTGCTGCCGCTGCGGGTGGTGATTCTAAAGTCGCTCACGCCGCTGATACTGTTGACCCCGAGCCCACTGTTAAGTCCGCTGAGTTCGGTGGTGGTTGTCATGGTGCGCACGCCCAGTTGGGTGGCCGTCTGGCCGCCAATTTCGCCGATGGTCATGCCATCGCTGGCTACGGTGTTGGCGATGGTGAGAGTGTGGCTCTGGGAGTCGATGCTGGCTGTCACACCGATGCCGCTGAAGTTGATGGTGTTCAGCAGGTCCTGCACGGTTTCGGCGCCGCTGAGGTCGATCATGGCCGCCTCGCCGCCGACACGGATGACAAAGCCGGTGGTGTCGATGCCGGCCCCGCCGCGCAGCTGCGAAAGTCGCGTCAGGCCAGTAAGCTGCCGGTTGGTGTCTGTGCCAACAATGCTGACGCCGGCGGCCAGAGCGTTGCCGGTGTAAATGCCCAGATCGCGAGCGGCAAAGCCACCCGGCAGGTCGACCAGGCGCAAGGTTGCGGCAGCATCGCCGCTTATGGTCAAGCCATTGGGCGTAATGCTGATGCCCGCCATCACGTTTACCGTACCATTATTATTGATGGTGTCGATGACATCCTGCAGCGTGTCGCAGTGGCTCAGGTCGATGATGGTCGAATCGGTGCCATCGCTGATTTCGATGCTTCCGAGGCGGACGCCCTCGCCATTGTTCAGCTCGCGCAGACGGGTATCGCCACTGACGGCCGGTTGCAAATCGACTGCACTGGTGACGCTGCCGGTGAGCGAGCCGAAGGCCTCGGCGGCAGTAATGTTGTAGGGCACCAGGGAATTCGACCCGGCGGAGGCGAACAACTGAGCGTTGTCGCCGACGAACCGGACCTGGCTTTCAGTAAGATTGAACGGGGCAACGCTGGTTGACCGGCCACCAAAGATGTAGCGGCCCTGGTACTGGCGGTTGCCAATCTGGGTCAGTTGCTCGATCAGGGCTCCGACTACCGTGGCGGCGTTCTGGCGTTCGGCATCGCTGGCCGTGCCCACGTTTGTGATGCCCACGCTCACGGCCTGGTTCAACAGGTCCTGCAAATCGCCGAGAGCGTTATCGGTGGCGGCCAGAGACTCGTTGCTGCGCTTGAGGTTGGTAATGGACTGCCCCTGCCGCTCCAGCAGCGTCTGAAAAGCCATGGCCATGTTGCTGCCGGCCGGGTCTTTGCTGATCTTGTACAGTCGCAGACCGGTGGCAAGCTGGTTTTGCAGATCGAGCATCTGCTCCATGTTGCGATTTATGTTGCGAATGGCCGACTGGGCCAATGTGCTGTTGGAGACGCGAGTTCCGCTGGCTCCGATTGTCATATCTCACTCTCCTGCATGCTGCTCCGCTTCTGCCGGCTGCCCTTCGTGAAGTCCCCGGCCCTGCTTGCCGCCATTAAATATCCATGATCTTGTCGATCATTTCCGACATGGCGCTCATGAACTTTGCCGCCGCCGCAAAGGCTTTCTGGTAGCGGATGAGGTTGATTGCCTCCTCGTCCAAGTTGACGCCGCTGATACTTTCGCGCTGGTCGCTCATGGTGGCCATAAAGGCCTCGGACGATGTACGGGCGCTGCGGGCGGCAGCCGTGTTGACGGCCAGCCTGGTGCTGCCCTGCTTATGATAATCCAGCAGCAGAGCGCCACCCAGGGTGCGCAGCGGAGCGTCGGCCAGAGCGGCCATGCGCAGGGCGTTTTCGCTGTCGCCGGGCTTGTCCGAAAGGCCGGCCGCCAGTCGCATGGGATCTTTCATCAGCTCGTCGGCCACGCCAATGGTCAGCGAATCGTAGCCAGTGAAAAGGCCGTTGACGCCCAGGCAGGCCAGCACCTCGCTGGTATCTTCGGTAAAGCTGACGCGATATTCGCTGGTAGAACCTTCGATGACCAGGTGACCCGTGGCATCAACGTACGAGCTCACGTTATCCACCAGGTCAAGCTTGGCGGCCAGGCTCTCGAGCGAGTCGTCGGCTGCCGAACCGTTCAGCGTAACGTTTATCACTGTCGTCTCGGTCAGGCCCGATACGGTGTTGGTGGTATGCACCAGAAACGAGCCGTGCCGCGGAGTGTTGGCCATGCCGGCCTCGGGGTCGGTCAGGGCTGCGGTCCGGTCGACCACGAAGAGGTTACTGCGAATGCTTTGCGGTTGGGCAATGCCGATGCCCTCGCTGTGTAGGCGGTTGACTTCGAAAACCAGCGAGCTGGCCATCTGGTCGAGGTAATCGACCTGCGTCGTCACCCACTGATCACGACTTACAAGCTGGCCCTGCAGCGTGCCGCCCAGAACGGTGAGCTTTTCTCCGTTGTCGGTAAATCGTACTTCGCTGACGCCCAGGCCATGGTCCTTGATGGATGTCAGGCCAAGCTCGCGGACGTACTGCGAATCGACCAGCGTCTGGTTGCCGACCACCACGTTTACACTGCCGTTGTCCTGTGTCACGGCCCGGATTGCGACCAGTTGCGACAGGTCGCGCAATTTGGAGTCGCGTTCGTCGCGCAGGCCCGGGGCGGAGCCTTCGCGCCCTTGTTCGGCCTCGGTTATCTGTATGTTGAGCTTGGCTATTTCGCTGGCCAGACGATTGACTTCTTCCACCGTCGCCTTGACCGAGCTGTTGATCTCGGTCCGGATTTCGTCCATGCCCTGCCGCAGGCGGACGATCAGGTCGGCCGCGCTCTTGGCCTTCTCCAGGACGATGGTGCGGACGGCCAGATCCTGAGGATTGGTGGCCAGTTCCGAGAAACTGTTGAACAGGCCGGTCAGGGCGCTGGAGAGGTCGTTGTCGGTAAGCTCGTTATACAGACCCTCCAGTCGGTCGAGCGTCTGCTGCTGAACAACCTTGCTGTTGGCATCGCTCATGGCGCCGCGCAAACGGGCCTCGATTGCGGCATCATAGCGCCTCAGTATCTGCGACACCTGGACGCCACGACCGATTGAAAGTGCACCGCGCGAGCCGCGCACCGGCACCATCTGCACGTCCTGGCGGCTGTAGTTGGGCGTGCTGGCATTGGCAATGTTGTTGCCGACGACTTCCAGGGCCGTCTGCGAAGCCGCCAGCGCGGTTTGTCCGATGCTCAGGGCCGAATAGATACCCATGCCAAACGATTCCTTTTAGATCTGAATGTCCACAACGCCCATGGCTCCGGCCGAAGGCGCCGCCGACTGACCCCGCGAGGTGTAACAGTTCTGGCCGCCCGTGGCCCCCAGCAGCACGCCGAGCAACTCCTCGAACCACGGCAGGCAGCGCTGGGCCAGCATGGTCATGGCCTGATTCTTCTGGCGAATCTGTTCCAGCAACTCCTGCAGACGACCACGCGTTGCCAGCAAAGTTCGGGCCGTCGGCTCCGGCAACCAGGAGGCCAGCTCTTCGACCGTTACACCAACCATGTCGCGCGGCTGGCGGCCAAGCTCGGCCCCTATACGCAGCATGGTTATCTGCCGCCTGCGCTCAAGCTCCTGGATGGCCTGGGCAATGGCCAGTTCGTCGGTCATCAGCCGCTCAAGCTCATCGACCTGTCGGCCGGCCATGGCTTTCTGTCGCCGCTCGGCCGAGTCCAGCATGCGCTCGTGCAGACGCAGCAGGTCCTGAAGTTCACGCAGCAGGGTTTGCACGTGTGGGCTCATCTGTACCATCCTCTCAGGCCTTTACCGATATGCCGGCTCGCTCCGGCGAAACAACTTTGCTGTAGGGCGTATTCTTCAAAATGGCATCGGCGGCAAAGTCGGCCATCGGAAAATGCGAACGGGCCGCCAGACGCCTGACCAGCACCTGATTCAACTCGCCGCGAAAAATCTCTTCGCCGCGTCCGCCGCTCATGGGGTTGTGCTGATCGAGCCCCTTCTGAAACTGCTGCATGAGGGCCCCGTAAAATGTCTCGCCGACAAATTGCCGCATCTTGTCGCGGGTCTGCTGATAGGCATCGCCCTGGGCAGCCTCCGGACCTGTCGCAAATCGCGGCGCCTGCGGAGCGGGACGATTCAACTGGCCCTCCGCCATCATTATGCCGCCGCTGCTCAAGATGCTCATGTCCCTGCTCCCCGTACCTGCTCTTGTTATGCCTCTGCTCTGCTCGTTGCGCTGTCAGTCGCCGGCGGCGTCAGTCGGCAAAATTGACCTCGGCCCTTATATGTCCGGCCCGGGCCAGTTGCTTGATGATGTCGATGCGGTCCTTGGCCGGCACGCGCAATACGTTCAGGGCGTCAACCAGATCCTGCAGCATGGTGCCGCCCTCGCCGCGCGGGTCGATGCCGACGAACGTGGTCTCGTTTGCCGAGGACGTCGTGGCACTGCTGACGACCGGGCCGGCTGGTGTGCCGGCCGAAGCCTGTACGACCGGCTGCGTACGCACCACCAGCGAAGCATGACTTATGACCACCGGGGCAATTTCCACGTGGCCGCTGATGGCGATTGTGCCCGTGCGCTCGTTGATCTCGACGCGAGCAGGAGCGTTAGGCATCAGCAACTGGATGTCCAGCACCCGACCCAGAAACGGCACCGGGTTCTCCTGGTACTCCTCCGGCACCTGCACCTCCACCGTCCGGGCATCGAGGGCCCGGGCGATGGCCGCACCTTCCATTTCGCGGCGGGAGTCAAGGTTGATGGCCTCGGAGACGGCGCTGGACATGCGGAAGTCGGCCACGCCATCGTCCAGCACCAGGCGGAAACGGTGCTGAGTGTCGACCACGTCCATCAGAATTTCTTCTTCGATGACCGCCCCGCCGTCCACAACGCCAACCGTCGGCGTGGTCGGGTCCTCCAGCCTGATGTTGCCCTCGGCAAGGGCGTACACAATACTGTTGCGCTGCGGGCCCTGCAGAGGCACGATGAACAGACGCCCGCCCTTCAGGCTCTTGGCGTCGCCGATGCTCTGCACCTGCACGTCGATGCGATCGCCGGTCCGCACGCCGCTCGCCGGAACGGTGGCCGTCACGGTAACCAGGGCCACGTTTTTCACGCCCGCAAGCTCCAGCGGACTGGCCACAGGGTCCTGCAGCCGCGTCAGCAACGAAGCCAGAGGGCGAATGGTGGGCATGAATCGGCCGCTGTCGCCGGTCTTGCTCAGGCCAACCACCAGCCCCAGGCCGTGAAGCTTGTTGACCCGCTGGCTTTCAACACGCGTGATATCGCCTATGCGGGCAGCCTGAGCCAGGCCGGCAGTTGCTCCCACAACCACCGCCAGTGCCACCACGACTGATGCCACCCGGCGTCCGATTTTATTTGTCATGTGCATTCTGCAGTTCCTTGCTTCATCAGGTAAATGCCAGCTCACCGGCCAAGTGCAGACCTCACGAGAATCAGAATGGGCTTATGGCCCTGAAGAGACGCACCAGCCAGCCATGGCGGGCCCCGTCGCTGGCAATGCCTTCGGTGGTCTTGGTTACCGCCAGGTCGGCTACGGTTGATGAACTGACAGTGTTGTCGCCCCGGACGTCGGCCGGACGAATCGAGCCGGTCAGAGTCATAACAATCTTCTCCTCGTCCATCTGCACCGAATTCGTGCCCTCGATAACCAGCACGCCATTGGGCTTTACGTCAATCACCTTGACCGTAATGCGGCCGATGAACGAATCCTTCCGCGTTACCTCGGCGCTGCCTTCGTACTCGGCACTGCCTGAAACATCGATGGCCGGCGTGTTGGAGGCAATGCCCTCGTCGGGTATGAGCCGCTTGTCCTTGAACAGAATCCACTCCCGAAGGTTGGCCTTCAGGGCGGCATCCTTGGCTATTTCGCTCTCGTTCTCGCTGCGGCTCGAAGATTCCTCGCGCACAATTACCGTAATCTGGTCGTGCACGTTGAACTGTCGCGGCTGAGGCTCTTCGACGCTGATCATGCTCACCGTTCGCAGCGTGGGGGCGGTACGAACCGTCACCTCTTCGCCGCGTTCGTTAACCACCGGCTCCGGTGCTGTGCGGCCACTGCGGAAAAGCGATTCCGCCTGCACCAGTGCCGCCAGCGTCAGCAGCACCACCACGGCTGCGGCCGGAATGGCTACCAACTTCCACCTGCTACGCTTCGAGTTGCTGTCGTTCTGATTCATCTGGTTTATCTCCTGCGGGCCATGCTGACCGATTGATTGTCATCCGATGCCGGCGACGCAGCCGCCTGGGCCTCGGCTCCCGCCATGCGTACACGCACTGTCGCCGAGCCTATGACCTCGGCGTAAAACTGGCCCCGCCCCTCCTTGCCCTGCACGGCAACCACGTCGCCCAGTTCCCCGCTCTCAAGTGCCCGGGATATGGTCCGCACGGTCAGGCCGCGGGCCTCAACATACACTGTCACAGCGCTGCCGCGCTGCACCAGCAGCGTCTTGCTCAAATCGCCAATGTCCACCACCTTACCGGCCGCCATGGCAACACGGGCCGTGGCCCCCACCATGTGCTGCGGGTCGCGGAAGTTGCGGCTCAGGTCGTCGCTGCTGAATTCGCGTCGCTCCAGCCGCACGTCCTCGGCCTTCAGAATTTCGCCCGGGCGAATGTCGCGAACCGTCACCACGACGTCCTCCAGCAGCAGCACGCGGAACCGAATGTGCGAAGTGCGGAAGAGTCGCTGCGGACGGTCGGCCTCGTAAACATCGACCGTAATGCTGTTGGAGCCGATGGCCGGCGGACTGTCGCCCCGCAGCCGGAAGATGTAATGCGTTTCGGTGGCCGCCAGAAGCTCCGCGTCTCGATCATCAAACTCCACCCGCAGGCGCTCGGCAGGCCGGCTGACGCTGGTTGTAATGTGAGCCAGCAGCGTCTGGCGCAGCGTGCGGCCGGTATCGGGCTCCGTCGCCGTCCGGGTGGCGGCCGCGGCCTTGCCGATACGACAGGCGGGTGCGCCGCTGATGGCTATGTCGGCCCGCCCGCTGAGGGCCAGAAGCCGCCGACGCACACGCTCGGCCGAGAGCAGCAAGGTTTCGCCTTCGGCCGGGGCCGGGCAGATGATCTGACCTGTCAGAAGGTCGCTGCCATCGCCCTGCACTATGGCTACATCCGATAGCCGCACCACGTTGCCGCTGACGGCCGTCTCGCTCAGCAGTTCAACCGTCGGGGCGGCCATGGCCATTGCCGGAATTGCGGCCAGCAGGGCCACGGCCATTAAGATCGCCCTGGTGGTTTGTGTTGCCGTCGCTGCCTGTGTCATGTTGTGCTTCATTCCGCTCTTCCTCACTGGCAGGTTTATTACCTGCCCGTCTTGCTCCTCATCATGCCGCCGGGTGAATGACAACCTTCCGGCCCCTCAGCCCTCGGGCCGTCAGAGGCGTTACGCCTTCAGCCGGTTGGTCACCTGCAGCATCTGGTCGGCAGTTTCGATTACCCGACCGTTAAGCTCAAACGACCTCTGAGCCTGGATCAGCTTGGTCAACTCGCGTACGGCGTCAACGTTGCTGCGCTCGATGAAACGATTCAGCAGCGTGCCCGCTCCGCCGGCCCCGGGCTCGTTGATCATTGGCTCGCCGGCTGCCTCGCTGGCCACGTAGACGTTGCTGCCAATCTTCACCAGGCCTTCAGGATTAATGAAGGTGGCCAGCTCGATTACTCCGATTGATTGCGGCGTGTTGCTGCCGGCCGTGGTGACGTTGACCCGCCCGTCGGGGGTAATGTCGACTGTCAGGGCGTCTTCGGGAATATTGATGTTCGGCTCGAGGATGAAGCCATCGGGCCCGCCGACGACCAGGTCGCCATTGGCGTTGGTGAAGAGCGAACCGTCGCGCGTGTAGCCGATGCCGCCGCCAATGTCGTCGTAAATACGCACCTGGAAGAATCCGTGCCCACGGATGGCCACGTCCAGCGGGCGGCCGGTATCTTCCAGGTCGCCCACGCTGAAGACGTCCATGGTGCTGGCCAGTTGCACGCCCAGGCCAATCTGGATGCCGGAGGGGTTGGTGGATCCGCCGAGGCCGTTGATGGTGCCGGGCTGGCGGATCTGCTGGTAGAAGAGATCCTGAAACAGAGCCCGCGAGCGCTTAAAGCCGTTGGTGTCCACGTTGGCCAGGTTGTTAGCGATGATTTCGACCTGCATGTCCATGGCTTTCATGCCGGTTGCTGCGGTCGAGAGCGATTGCATTGTGCGCGGCCTCCTGCTTGGCTTGACTTGCTGAAAATAAGCTTAAATGTTACGGGCCAGATCGTTGACGACTCGGCCCAGGGTCTGATCCTGAACGCGGATAAGCGAAGCATTTGCTTCGTAGGCCCGCTGAGCCTGAATCATGGCCACCAGTTCGGTGGTCGGATCGACTGTACTGCGCTCGAAGCTACCCGGCTTGAAGTGCCCGGCCACGCTGCGTGCGGCCAGTTGCGGCGGGGCCTGGAAAAGATTCTCGCCAACCTTCCGCAGAGCTTGCGGCTGGTCGAAGTCGCTGACCCCCAGCACGTTAATCACCTGACCCGCCTGGCTCACGGTGCCGTCGGCAGCAATCTGCACCGGCAGGCCGGGGTCCAGCTGGACCTCGCCGCCGGCCGTGTCCAGCACGCGATTGCTGCTGGTGGCCATGGTCAGATAGCCCTGGGTGTCAACCGTCATGCGGCCGTCGCGCGTATAGCTTGTGGTGCCGTCGGGAGAGCGAACGGCCAGAAAACCCGAGCCGATTATGGTGACGTCCAGATCGTTGTACGTAAGCTCCGGCGCCCCCTGCCGAAAAACGGTGTAAGTGGGATTAGCCAGAATGCCGCCGCCAAGGTCGTCCAGCACTGGCTGGGCATAGCGCATGGCACCCGGCCGTTCCATGGCCGCCGCCTGCCGAGCCCGGAACACGGCGACGTCGCGCTTAAAGCCCGCCGTATCGACGTTGGCCACGTTGTTGGCAATGACATCCTGCCGGTACTGCTGGCTGATCATGCCTGCCGTAGATAGATAGAGGCCGTAAATCATGCTGCGTCTCCGTCAGTTGCCGCGGATGCTGCTGGTCAGATGAGCCTCGGCCGGCTCCTGCAAACGCTCTTGAACCATGGCTTCGGCCAGCATCAGGATTCGGTCGATGCCAACTTCCCGCAAACGTCCCAGTGCCTGGTCCATCAGTTCGGGCAGGCGATCCTGGAGCGTGTCCGAGGCCTGCTCAGCGGCGGCCTCGGCGACAATTTCTTCGATTGCGGGCGGTGTTGCTCGGTGCATGTCTGTCTCCTGACGCAGAAATCGGGTGCGACTGTCAGGCTGACATTTGAAGCAAGAGGCGTGCCAGAAGCCCGGCAGAAGCGGCATCAGCCATCCGATTGACGATTGGCAGGAGACCTTAAGTTGTTTTCAGGAATGACTTTAACGCGACAGAGAAGCGGGGGAGGAATTGCATAAGGACAGCACCGCAGCAAGTCGGGACAACCGGCACCAACGGCAAGATTCGCCTGCCAGAGGCGCAAAACTTGCGCGTGGGGGCCTTCGACGGGCTCGGCCGACTACATTCCGGCTTCCAGTTCGCCGACAATCTCCTCAACCAGGTCCTTGGCGGTCACCATGCCCACCGGATTGCCGCGGGCATTGCGCACGACAGCCATCGGCGAGCGCCACCGCTGCAGGGCGAACAGGGCCTGGGTAATGGTCATCTCGGGCAGCACAAAGTGAGCCGGTTGCAGATATTGCCGCAAATCGAGTCGCGGCTGGTTGATGGGAGACTCCCGCAGGATAGCATGCACCGGCAGAATGCCCAGCACCTGGCCGGTCTGCCCGTCTACCACCGGATAGCGGCTGAAGGGCTGGTTCTCGATGCGATTGCGGAATGTCGCCCCGCTCATCTCCGGCGGCACAGTTGCCACCTGACGCATGGGCACCATGGCCTGCGAGACCGTCACCTGGTGCAGGTTCAGAATCTTGTCCACCAGTTCGTTCTGGTAAGCGCTGACGACACCCTCGGCTGCACTTTCGCGCAGAATGCCTCGCAGCCGGGCCCGGGCCGGAAACGGGTCGGCCGGCTGACTGCGATGGAGCAGACGCGACCACATGTGGCTTATGCCCTTGAGCAAGGCCACCAGTCCCAGGATGCGGAAGACCCGGTTGGAGAACCACAGGGGCCGGGCCATGCGCAACATCATGCGGTCGGCCTCGGTGTTCAGAATATTCTTCGGCAACACCTCGGCAAAAACAAACAGCATCGGGGCCATGATCAGCGTGGCCAGAAGCTCGGCGTAAATTGCCGGCCGCGATGGGTCCTGCTGATGCAGCAGCCAGGTGGCAAAAGCGGTGGCCAGATAGTTGGCAATGTTATTGCCGATCAGCACCACCACAATCAGCCCCGACATGTCGCCCAGCATGCGATTCAGCAGACGGGCACGCCGGTTGCCGGCGCTGGCCGCCAGGCGCAGACGCACCCTGTTCAAGCGATAAGCGCCGGTCTCCGATCCGCTGTAAAACACGGATCCCAGCACGCCCAGCAGAAGCAGCAGCCAGGGCAGAACAAGGCGGATTGTCGGCCACATCTCGGCAGCCAGGTATCTCATGACCGGCCCCCTTCCTGCGGCGGCGATGAGGGCGGCCGAGAATCCGGCGACTCAGGCGAATCGGGCGATTCCGGCAATTCAGGCTTCTCCGGCGGCTGTTCGTCGGAGCTGCCCGGCGACCGCCCCGGCTGATCCAGAACCTCTACCATTACCCGCACGGGTCGGCCGAACGGGCCGTATGGCCGCACGCTGACCTCCAGCACCGTAAAGCGCAGGTTGGCATAAATGCACGTGTCGCCGGGACTTGGAATGTGGCCCAGGAGCCGCGTCACAAAGCCGCCCAGGGTCGTCACGTCCATGTCGTCATCCAGGGCATTCGGCAGATAATCGCGCCAGGCCCGGATACCGAGGTCGCCGGCCAGCTCGAAGCGACGTTCGTCCAGGCGACGCACGGGCTGCTCGACCGGCTCGTGCTCCTCGCGAAGCTCGCCCACAATCTCTTCCACGCAATCTTCCAGCGTCACCAGGCCGGCAGTGCCGCCATATTCATCAACCACCACGGCAAACTGCACGCCCTGGCGGCGAAACTCCTTCAGCAAGGCCTCCACCGTCTGCTGCTCCGGCACAAAAAGCACCGTCTCGGCCAGCTCGGCCAGCGACAGCTCGGGATGCAGAAAGGCCTTGCGGGCATTGATTACGCCGACCACCTCGTCAATCTGCTCGCGGTAAACGACAATCCGCTTGAAGCGATGCTGACGGAACAATTCGAGCAGCTCGGACGTCGGGCTGGCGACATCGATGGCCACCATGTCGACCCGCGGCACCATCAGTTCCGGCAGGCGGACTTCGTGCAGTTCCAGCACCTCGTTGATCATGTCGCTCTCGTCGCGACTGACGGCCCCTTCTTCGCGGGCCAGCTCGACTATCGCCTGAAGCTCGTCGGTGGTAACAAAAATGGTGCCGCCTGTGCGGCTGCGCCGCCCGGTAACCAGTCGCGTCAGCGGCTCCACCAGCAGGTGGTCGAGCAGCCAGACGATGGGCGTCAATACCCGCCGCATTATATAGAGGGGGAAAGCTGCCAGACGAGCCATGTTGACCGGCGTGGTGGCAGCAATGGTCTTGGGCGTCACTTCGCCGAAGATTATCACCGACAGCAGCATTATGAGGCTGACACCGACACTGCCGGCCTCGCCCCAGGTGGCACCGGCGGCCCAGATAATTTCGCCGCTGATGGCGAAAAAGGTAATGTTAACGATCATGTTGCCGAAAAGAATCGTCACCAGCAGGGCACGCGGATCGTCCACCAGGTGGGCGGCCAGGCGCTCCAGCCGGCGCGAACTGAGCCTGAAACGGCGCAGACGGTCGCGCGACAGGCTGAAAAAGGCCGTTTCGCTGCCGCTGAAGAAGGCAGAGATAACCAGCAGGATGGCCAGAGCCAGAAGACGCGGACCGAAGTTGAGCAGCATCTCATTCATTCAGTAGTGTGGGCTAAAGCATGAACCCGCCGGCACTTCGCTGCCAGAGCAGGTTGTCGTGCCCGGGAACTATCAGATCGGCTATCTCCAGCACCTCGCGGAACGACTCCTCGGCCCGGTCGCGGTCGTACAGGGTGGGCCCCAGGTCGCCATGCTCAAGGTAATCGCGAGTCAGCACAACGTCGCCGGCAAGCATGGTGGTGGTCACAGGGGTGTTGACCATCAGTGACGTATGACCCGGCGAATGGCCCGGAGTGGGGAAAATCTCCACCCCCGGCGCTATACGGTCAGGAGCCTTACGCATCTTGCGCAGCACCGAGGCCATGGTGTCGTCGTCGGCCATTTCGGCCTTGGCGTACACCAACTCCTCCGAATGAGCCATCCACTTGGCCTTCGGAAACAGTCCAATTCCTATAATGTGCGCCGGGTCGATGTGAGTCACAAAGACGTGCGTCACATCGCTCGCCTTCAGTCCGGCCCGGTAAAAAAGTACCGCCTCCAGCACCTCCGGCGGCCAACCCGGATCGACCACCAGAACGACCTCTTCGGAGCGCACCAAGGTGGCCGTGGCCATCTCCTGACGCACCGGCGATTTTTCGTCCCAGAAACGATTCTTAGACAAAGTACCAATAGCCAGAATGTCGACCCGCGGGTCCGCCATCAATCCGCTCCCAGAAAAAACCAACCTATTCTCTAAAAGTGATTATCGGCCGAAGCGGCGGCGAGAGCAACAAAAAGTCGCTCAACCCCCATTTGCCGAGCTGCGGCCGGTTTCCAGCCGCTGCTGAGAATTGCTTCACCGTTGACCCCCACAAACTCGTTTGTGGGTGCTGGCGTTACAAGGAAAGCCGATGCCCGGTAGAACTATTCCTCGCCGCCTGGGGCCGCCTGCTTCCTGGGCGATACGTTGGCCGCCTGCTCTTTCGGCGGGCCATCGGCATCATTGGCGTCGCTCTTGGCCGGCTCATCAGCAGCCGCCTCGGCCGCGGCACTGGCGGCAAGCAGCTTACGGCGGCGCAGAAGCTCGGCCAGCAGGCGCAACTTTTTGCGGTAGAACTCGATGAGATAATAGCAAATGAAATAACTGATTACGCCGGCGACTATGCCCGTCAGCAAACTGCCCACCCACAGCGGCATCAGGATGTCGCGCATGGCCAGCCAGAGCAGCGACAGCCAGTGCCAGAATTCGCCGAACCACTCGCCAGGAGCGGTAAAGAGGCCGCCGATGCTCGGAGTCTGTTCAACCACGCTGCGCCATTGGCTGCCTATGTTCTCAAGCAGCGGCTGACCAGTCAGCTTGGCTCCGAGCCAGTAATTAAAGGTATAAATTGGCACTGCGGTGGCCGGATTGCTGATCCAGACCATTGGCATGCCGGCCAGTTTATTGCCGGGAATGACCAGCAGGATGAGCAGAACCAGTACCATCTGCAGGCCGATGGTGGGGGTCATGGCCACAAAAACGCCAACGGCAGCCCCCAGGGCCAACCGGGCCGAACTGTCATCAGCCCGCAATATGCGCAGGAAGAGGACGCGGCCACGACGCATCATTCGCCGCCAGCGCCTCATGGACAGACCTCCCGCAAACGATTAAGACTCTCGACCACCTCGCCCACCGTAATGCGACGAAGGCAGACCAACTCCTCCGCGCCGCCCGCAAAGCAGCACTCGCGGCTGTAACACGGGGCACAATCGGCCCGGCCCTCCAGCAACACATGACCTGCGCCGTAAGGACCGGTGCGATGCACGTTAGTGGGTCCGAAAATGGCCACAACAGGCCGCCCCACAGCACTTGCCAGGTGCATCGGACCGGTATCGTTGGTGACGACAACCCGGGCACCCTCCAGCACCGCCGCCAAAACTTTCAGGCTGGTCTGGCCGACAAGGTCGATTACCGGCCCGC
Organism: Phycisphaerae bacterium; assembly: GCA_041690105.1. Lineage (GTDB taxonomy): Bacteria > Planctomycetota > Phycisphaerae > FEN-1346 > JAACEH01 > JAWLHX01. Next base: position 39,507 of record JAWLHX010000004.1, on the reverse strand, counting down.
AATCCAGAGCCCGAATCTGCTCGGCCGTCTGGCGTTCATCCGGACCGCCGATAATTACCGGCACCATGTCCAGGTCGCGACGAATACAGGCGATAAGCGAGGCCCAGCTTTCCACCGGCCAGCGCTTGCTTGCCCAACGAGCGCCCGGCACCAGCACCACGTACTGCTGTCTGCTGTTGAAACCATGGTCGGTAAGCAGATCGCAAGCCGCCTGGTAGTGCTGGGGCGAAATGGACAGATCGAACTGACGCTCCTGCCCCGCCTCGGCCCCCACGGCCTCGGCCGCCAGCATATAGCGGTCAACGCTGCTTATCTCCCCTGGCACCGGCACCGTATGGCTGTAGAATCGGCCTGCCCCCTCGCGGGCCCCGGCCAGACCAATCCGCGTGCGGGCCCCGCTGAGCCAGGCCAGCAGACCGCTGCGCAGCAGACCCTGAAGGTCTATCACCGTGGTATAACGGGCTTTACGCAACCGGCGGACAAACTTTGCAAAATCCGCCAAAGCAGCCGGATTGCGCCACATGCGGCCATAGCGGCGACGGTCGAACAGGACCACCTCGTTTATCGGCTCCAGCCCTTCCAGCACCCCGGCACAACCCGGCATGACCATCCAGTCGATGCGGGCACGCTCATTCAGGGCGCGCAGAGCCCAAGCCACCGGCAAGGCCTGAATGACGTCGCCGAGGCTCGATGGTTTTATAATCAGCGTATTAGAAAGGTCCGCCTGAATCATGAACATTCAACCCATTCTGCTACTGGTCCTGCACGGTTCCAGCCCCCTGCCTGCCTCATTCTATACCGCAAAAAGCCGGACGTCTGCAATTTCGTCATTTTCCGGCCATTTTCCGGGCACATTCCGGGCACGTTCAGGGCCGGACATCCCGATTCTCCAGCGCGCCTGCCGGGGATGCCGTTTCTTTTGATGTTGCTGTCGCCGTTCTAAAGCCCCCGGCACTGCCGGGGAATGCCGTTTCTTTGATGCTGCCGTTGCAACCCCTCCCCCTTGACGGGGGGAGGATGTCTCCGCGAAGCGGAGACAGGTGGGGGTGACGCCGCGCGGAAAACTGCCGCCCTCTCTGCGACCGACCTCACCCTCATCCGGCCCTGCGGGCCACCTTCTCCCGTCAAGCCCTTCGACGGGCTCAGGGCAGGTGAGAAGGGTGAAGAAACAGACATTGCCGCCGGCCGCTATACCCGGGCCCGCGTCGCCTTCTGCCGCAGGGCCGCTTCAATCCGCTGCCACCAGCGGCGCAACCGGGCCGTGTTGGATGCCGCGGCAGCAGGCACCGTGGCCCCACCCCGCACTTGCCGCGATTTCATGGTGATCGTCTGACGCATGTAGCCGCCAAGGTAGACCTTCAGGAATCGCAGACGGTCGCCGCGGGTGAGCCCGCTCGCCTGTCCGCTTATGCCCACGCCGCTCCAGGAGAAGGCCAGGCGCATCAGGTTCTGCACGCGCCGGTCGCGCGGGGCCGAGGCGGCGTGCCGCATCAGCCCTTCCATATCCACCAGGGCCACCTGCCAATGTCCACACCGGCGGCCGTCGGCCTGCCCCGGTCTGGCCGCGTCGGTCCGTTCCAGCCGGACCAGCAGATTCTGGGCCTTCAGGTCGCGGTGCGAAAGACCACTGTCGTGCAGTCGGCGGATGGTCCGGGCTACTGCGTCCACCAGTGCAAGGTGCTGCCGGCCTTCGGCTTGCGACAAGGCCAGATCGAGCGTCTGCCAATCGTCGCCGAGGGCCTCGGTTACGAGCAGGCTCTCGCGGCCGGCCAGCCCGTGGTGCCGATCCAGCCAGAGCAGCGGCCGGGCGGTGCCAATGCCGCGAACCAGCAGGCTGTTGGCCTTGTGCCAGGCCCGCTGCTGTCGCGTGCCGCGGAGCATAGCATCGATTATTGCCGGCCATGGGCCGCCGGAGTGCCGCCAGCCGCGCTCGGTATCGCGCTTGATGAAGACGCTCTGGCCGCCCAGATGGCCGAAACCGGAGCGCCCGCGGCGCGAGCTTTTTACTTCCTGCGTTATCTCCAGCGACTGCCAAAGCTCCCGCATCTGGCCGCCCGAGCCAAGTTGGACAACCTTTGCAGCAACATCGGCGGCAGCCATGCCCTTGAAGCCAGGGGCCCTGATTTTCCGGAAATACTTGCTTGCCCGGCCCGCGCGAGCGTCGCGGCTTTGCCATTGTCGCCGGTGATACTGCCAGGTTTGCCGCTCAATATCCGCCGCCTGCCGCCGCACGGGCAGACCTCGCTCCTCCAGCAGGCGGAGCAAACGGTACCGTTCGCTGCGGGTGGCCAGCGGCTCAAAGTAATGATTGAGCTGCACCAGGTGATCCTCGAGCGAGGCCCGCCCCGGCATCTGCTCAAGTTCCAGCAGATCGAGCAGCACCAGGTGCGGCGGGGATTTTCCGGACGGATCCTCTCGCAGCACCAGGTTTCCGGGATGCAGATCGCGGTGGCGCAGGCCCAGGCGGTCGAGGCTGACGAGCAGGTCAGCCAGCAGCCGGGCGATTTGCCGCGGCGCGAGGACGTCCGCAGGCAGCGACCGATTGCGGCGACGATACAGGCGGATAAGCTCCGGCGGGCGGTCGCCGGGGTATGGCGGCTCATCATCCACCGGCGGGTAATAGTGCTGGTGGATGATCTGCGAGAGCGTCAGCGATCCGGCATCTTCCGTTATCAGCGTCGGCTGCCCCGTCTTCCAGCAGGCAGCCACCGGCCGCGGGACGGGCAGGCCCTTCTCGTGGGCCCAGACGTTTGAAAGCCATTCGCGGCGCAGAAGGCGGCGGCTGCGCCAGGAGGTATCGTACTGCTTGACGTAAAGCTGCCGATTGTCGATTGTTATGCCGAGCGTGCGGCGATTGCGGCCGCCCTTGACCGACCTTGCATCACGCAGGGCCGCCACCAGAGGGAATGCCTGGAGCTTGCCGTTCGATGGGTTGCGCAGGGGCAGCAGCCGGTCGGCCCATTGGGCGTCGACTCGCCAGATGCCGCTATGAGATTCGCGCCACACGTAGCTGCTCATGCCTGACCTGCCGAAGGTAGGTGTCCTGCTCGCTATGGGGGTAAGCATCCGCCGGACGTATGGCCGCACAATATAGCGGAGCAGTGCGGCGGCGTCCACGACCAAAAGCCGCGGGGCCGGCGGCAGATGCGGCCTTTTCAGTGGCAGATGGCAGCGTCGGCCGGCAGTGTCGGTGGGGGGGCACATGCGAAGGCAACGGCAACAGCATCCCCCGGCGGTGCCGTGGGCTTTAAAGGCAAATGCAACGGGAGCGGACGCAAGGATTGCATCAAGGTCATCATGGCCTGACTTCGTCAGACCATGGCACCAAGCAAAAGCAACGGCAACATCATCCCCCGGCAGTGCCGGGGGCTTTAAAGGCAGAAGCAGCGGCAGAAGAATGGGGCGGGGAGTGGAATTTTCGGCTTTTTGTTTTGACAGACTGGCCATTCTGCACTATATTGATTGAGTAGGTGAGCTTGGCTGACGAAGCAACTGCAGGTGGCGGCTGGCAATTGCGGTGTTGGCCTTATCGCAGGAAACGGTTTGCTTTGAAGAAAAAACGCCCGGGGAGCGACTGATGAGCGTATCGCAGAAATGCCAGTATGCCTTGCGAGCTCTGTTTGAGCTGGCCCGCAACGCCTCGGCCGAGCCCTTGCGGATTGCTGACATTGCCGAGGCTCAGGCCATACCCGGGCGATTTCTGGAGGTCATCCTGGCTCAGCTTAAGCAGGCCGGCTTCGTCGATTCGCGTCGCGGCAACAAGGGCGGCTATGTGCTGGCCCGCCCTGCCGACCAGATCACCGTCGGCGAGTTGATTCGCTTCATCGATGGACCGATGCACCCAGTGAAGTGCCTGGAAGGTGGCGGCGGAAGCTGTTCGATGCGCGGTTCGTGCCCCTTCATGTGGGTCTGGGATAAGGCATCCAATGCCCTGGCCGAGGTCTACGACGGAGTGACGATTCAGCAACTGGTTGACCGGCAGCAGGATGATTTGCAGCGCAGAGCGGTGGATTTTGCCATCTGACAAATGAGAACCGTGCGGCTTTATCTGGAGTGCGGGGCTGAGAATTGGACGTCGACATGGCGGCCTTTTATTTTGGAGTCCATGTTCATCATTCCGATAGGGTTAGAGCATAATAAGGCCGAGCATCATTTTCCGGCAAAAAGCAGTCTCTCCACTTACGAGGGAGGTAAATCATGAGCGGCATCTACGACAGCATTACGCAGACCATCGGCCATACGCCGCTGGTGCGGGTGAAGAAGCTTGTGCGGGCTCCGGCGACGGTGCTGGTCAAGGTCGAGTCGCGCAATCCTCTGGCCTCGGTCAAGGATCGCATTGGTCTGGCCATGATCGAGGCGGCCGAGCGTCAGGGTCTGCTGAACGAGAAGAGCCTGGTGGTCGAGCCCACGAGCGGCAACACCGGCATCGCCCTGGCCTTCATCTGCGCTTCGCGCGGTTACAGGTTGCTGCTGACCATGCCGGACTCGATGAGCGTGGAGCGGCAGAAGGTGCTGAAGGCCCTGGGGGCCGAGCTTGTTCTGACACCTGCGGCCGAGGGCATGAAGGGGGCCATAGACAAGGCCGGCGAGGTCACCGCGGCCGAGGCCGGTGCGTTCATGCCGCAACAGTTCGAGAATCCGGCCAACCCTGAGGTGCACCGGCGGACGACAGCCGAGGAGATCTGGGCCGACACCGGCGGCGCGGTTGACATTGTGGTCTCCGGAGTAGGCACGGGCGGCACCATCACGGGTGTGGCCGAGGTGCTGAAGCAGCGCAGGCCCGGCTTTCGGGCCGTGGCCGTGGAGCCTGCTCAGAGCCCGGTGCTGGGCCAGGCCTTGCGTGGCGAGGCATTGACGCCTGGTCCGCACAAGATTCAGGGCATCGGGGCCGGCTTTGTGCCGAGCGTGCTGCGGCTGGATCTGGTTGACGAGGTGCTGGCAGTCGAGGATATGGAGGCCGTGGAGTGGGCCCGTCGGGCGGCGCGGCTGGAGGGATTGTTTGTCGGCATATCCTCCGGTGCGGCGCTGCGGGCGGCGGCCATTCTGGCGGAGCGTCCGGAGAATGCCGGCAAGGTAATCGTGGCCATCGCCCCGAGCTTCGGCGAGCGCTATCTGTCAACGGTTCTGTTCGACAACCTCTAAAGGGAACGCAAGGCGAAGTGCCGCAGGCGGGCGAGGAGATTGTGTTATGAACGAGGCGAAGTTGCACGAGCTGCGCGCTGAGACGGCACAGCTGGATTCGGCCGGACTGGTGGAATGGGCCTGGCAGCAGTTTGGTGCGAAGGTGGCGGTGGCCAGCAGTCTGGGGGCGGAGGATCAGGTGCTGGTTGACCTTGTCTCGCGGGTGGCGCCGGGGCTGCCGGTTTTCACCATCGACACTGGGCGGTTGCCGGAGGAGACCTGCGACCTGCTGCAGGCCACGCTCGAGCGTTATGGTTTGCGAATCGAGGTGCTTTTTCCGGCGGCCGATGATGTGGAACTGCTGGTGAGTGAGCACGGGCCGAACTTTTTCCGCCGCAGTGTTGACGACAGGCGGCTCTGCTGCCAGGTGCGCAAGGTTCGTCCGCTGAGGCGGCGGCTGGCGGGGCTGTCGGCCTGGATGACGGGCCTTCGGCGCGAGCAGGCGCAAACGCGGTCGCAGCTGGAGCGTATTGAGTGGGACGAGGGCAATGGCCTGCTGAAGATCAACCCGCTGGCCGACTGGAGCCAGGAGCAGGTGTGGGATTACATTCGGGCCAACAAGGTTCCGTACAACTCTCTGCACGATAGAGGGTACCCGAGCATTGGCTGCGCGCCGTGTACGCGGGCGGTGGCCGCGGGCGAAGACGTTCGTGCCGGGCGCTGGTGGTGGGAGAATCCGGAGCATAAGGAATGCGGCCTGCACAGGTGAGAAGTTGCGGGTATCGGCAGAGGCATGAGGAGGTTTTTCGGATGGATCAACTGGAGAGGCTGGAGGCGCAGAGCGTTTACATTCTGCGCGAGGCGTACCGGGAGTTCAAGCAGCTGGTGATGCTCTGGTCGATAGGCAAGGATTCGACGGTGCTGTTGTGGCTGACGCGCAAGGCCTTTTTCGGCCACGTGCCGATTCCGCTGATGCACATCGACACGGCCTACAAGATTCCGGAGATGATCGAGTACCGCGATCGGCTGGCCCGCCAGTGGAAACTGAACCTGATGTACGGGCAGAACGTGGAGGCTCTGGGGCGTGGCGAGACATATCCGCAGGGCAAGCTGACGCGCCTGCAGTGCTGCGCCGCCCTGAAGAGCCAGGCCCTTAAACACACACTGTCGGGCGAGTGGCCGCGCTGGGTGATGAATCATGAGACCGGGCAGTACGACAAGGTGACCGGTGGTGAGCCCTTTACCGGTGTGATTGTGGGTGCCCGGGCCGACGAGGAGGGCAGCCGCAGCAAAGAGCGATACTTCTCGCCGCGCGACAAGCACAACGACTGGGATGTGGGCAATCAGCCGCCGGAGCTGTGGAACCAGTTCAAGACGGACTTCGCGCCGGGCACGCACGTTCGCATCCACCCGCTGCTTGACTGGACGGAGCTGAACATCTGGCAGTATATCGAGCGCGAGAACATCCCGATCATCGACCTCTATTTTGACAAGGGCACGGGGCGGCGCTACAGGTCGCTGGGCTGCGCTCCCTGCACCGGCAGCGTGGAATCGACGGCCACTAACGTCCGCGAGATTATCGAGGAACTGCAGACCGGCAAGTTCGCAAACATTGCCGAGCGCAGCGGTCGGGCACAGGACAAGGAAGATGGCCACGGGCTGGAGAGCCTGCGCCGCGAAGGTTACATGTAACCGGTGGCGGAATGCGAAGGGCCAGGCGGCACGCACGGTGGTGACTTTTGTATTCGGGAGAAGTGCATGAACAGGACAACAAGTGAATCAACCGGCGCGGGCGCAAGCGCAGCGGGCGCAGCAAATGTGGCGGCTGGCGGCAGCGGCCGGAGCCACCCCGGCAGCGCACGCGAGCAGATGGACATTGTGGTCATCGGCCATGTTGATCATGGCAAGAGCACGCTGGTGGGTCGGCTGCTGGCTGATACGGGGTCGCTGCCGCAGGGCAAGCTGGACCAGGTGCGGCAGGCCTGCCTGCGTAACAGCAAACCGTTCGAGTATGCCTTTCTGCTGGATGCTCTGAAGGACGAGCAGGACCAGGGCATAACGATCGATTCGGCCCGCTGCTTTTTCCGGACGGCGAAGCGCGAGTACATCATTATTGACGCTCCGGGCCACATCGAGTTTCTGCGCAACATGATCTCGGGCGCTGCCCGGGCCGAGGCCGGCCTGCTGGTAATTGACGTTGATGAGGGCGTGCAGGAGAATTCGCGCCGTCACGGTTACCTGATGAGCATGCTGGGAATCAGGCAGATTGCCGTCTGCGTGAACAAGATGGACCTGGCCGGTTATCGGCAGGAGGCCTTCGAGGCGGTGCGGCGCGAGTACGCCGAGTTTCTGGCCCGCATCGGTCTGGAGCCGCTGGACTTCATCCCCATCAGCGCCCGCGAAGGCGACCAGGTGGCCATTGCCGGCGAGCGCATGCCGTGGTACCAGGGCCCGACGATTTTGCAGTTGCTGGACACCATGCAGAAGGAGCCTGCCCCGCGCGATAAGCCTCTGCGTCTGCCGGTGCAGGATGTTTACAAATTCACCGAGCAGGGCGACGACCGGCGGATTGTGGCCGGCCGCATCGTCACGGGCCAGCTGCAGGTGGGCGATGATGTGAAGTTTCTGCCGAGCGGCAAGATGTCGCGCATCCGGAGCATAGAGAAGTTCCCGAATTCCGACCAGTCGATGGCTGCGGCGGGCGAAAGTACGGGCGTTACCCTGGAGACGCAGGTTTACGTGAAGCCGGGCGAGCTTCTGGTGCGCGCCGACGAGCCGGCCCCGCGCTCATCGACCAGGCTGCAGGCCAATCTCTTCTGGCTCAGCCCCAACCCGATGATCATGGGCAAGCGCTATAAGCTGAAGCTGCATGCGGCCCGGGCGGCGGCCTACCTGACCGAGGTGCACACGGTGATCGACGCTTCGGACCTGACGACCGACACGCACCGGCGGCAGATCGAACGTCATGACGTTGCGCATGTGACGCTGGAGACGATAAAGCCGCTGGCCTGCGATCCGGCGGTGGACTTGCCGCAAACGGGCCGCTTCGTGATCATCGACGATTACGAGATTGCCGGCGGCGGCGTCATTCTGGATGCCGAGGAAGGCTCGAACACGCTGGTGGAGGAGCATGTTCGGCAGCGTAACCGGGCCTGGGTGCGCAGCACCATTACGCCGCAGCAGCGTGGGCGGCGACATTCGCAGCGGCCGGCGCTGGTGGTACTGTGCGGGCCGCAGGGCCAGGGCATGGAGGCGCTGGGTCGGGCTATCGAAGAGTATCTGCACAATTGCGGGCGGATGGTTTACTACCTGGGCCTCAGTAACCAGTTGCTGGGGCTGAACGCCGACCTGAACGTGATGGGCGGGCGCGAGGAGTATCTGCGGCGACTTGGCGAGACGGCTCACCTGTTCACCGATGCCGGGCTGATTGTCGTGGCCTCGATTGCCGACTTGGACGACTTTGAGCTTGAGACGCTGGATACGCTGAATCAGCCGGGCGACCTGGTGGTTGTCAACGTTGGCGAAGTGCAGTTGAGCCGCCGCAAGCCTGACCTGGTGCTGGAGCAGGTGGACCTTGAGGCGCTGGGCAAGCTGCACGGCCTGCTGCTGGAGAAACAGTTGCTGCAGGATTACCAGATTTAGCGAGGACGCTTGCTGCACCGCAGGGCTTGGGCGCAGTTTTGCGCGTTGCTTGCGGTTTGATCCCCCGGGCAGTGCCGGGGGCTATAGAGGCAAAGACAAGAAGAAGAGGCCATCCCCCGGCAGTGCCGGGGGCTATAAGAAGCAGCAGCACAGAAGAAGCGGCAGCACAGAAGAAGCAGGAGCAGAACCGGGGCCACCGGATTGATAACACGATCAGTGACACAAGGAGTGACAGCATTGAAATTTGCCACAAAAGCGATTCGCCAGGGGCAGCAGCCCGACCCGACCACCGGAGCGGTGATTCCGCCGGTTTACCAGTCGGCCACCTTTGTCTTCAAGGGCATCGGCCAGCCGAGCAGCTTCGAGTATTCCCGAAGCGCCAACCCCACCCGTACGGCCTACGAGACGTGCCTGGCCAGCCTGGAGGAGGCGGCGCACGGGCTGGCTTTCAGTTCGGGCATGGCCGCGGTGGACGCGGTGCTGTCGATGCTGCGGCCCGGCGAGCGGGTGGTCAGCTCGCGCAACATCTATGGCGGCACGCTGCGGCTTTTCGAGGAGGTCTACAAGCCGCGCGACATCAGCTTTGTGTATGTTGACGGCACACGTCCGGAGGCCTTTGACGAGGCTCTGGCCGAGGGTGGCGGGGCCCGGCTGGTCTGGATCGAGACGCCGGCGAATCCGCTGCTGCAACTGGTGGACGTTGCCGCGGTGGCCGGGATTGCTCATGCCCGCGGGGCTTTGCTGGTATCAGACAACACCTTTCCCTCGCCATACTTTCAGCGTCCGCTGACGCAGGGAGCGGACATTGTCCTGCACAGCACGACCAAGTACGTGAGCGGACACAGCGATGTTATTGGCGGTGCGGTGCTGGTAAACGATGCGCAGCTGCATGAGCGGATCAAGTTCTATCAGAATGCCGCCGGCGCGGTGCCGGGGGCGTGGGACTGCTGGCTGAGCCTGCGGGGGCTGAAGACTCTGGCCGTGCGTATGTGTCAGCACGAGGCAAATGCCCTGGCGGTGGCCCGTTTTCTGGAGTCTCACGCAGCGCCGACGGAGGTGATATACCCGGGGCTGGCGAGTCATCCGCAGCACGAGTTGGCCCGGCGGCAGATGGACGGCTTCGGCGGGCTGGTCACCTTCCGTCTGCCGGGCGGGCGGGAGCAGGCCTCCAGATTCGTGGATCGGCTGAAGATTTTCCTGTTTGCCGAGAGCCTGGGCGGCGTGGAGTCGCTGGTCTGTCATCCGGTGACCATGAGCCACGCCACGATGAGCCCCGAGGAGTGCCTGAAGATCGGCATAACCGAGGGCACCTTGCGGCTATCGGTTGGCATTGAGGACGCTGACGACTTGATTGCGGACCTGGAGCAGGCGCTGGCTTAAAACTTGTGGGGGATGTGCGGTCATGATGACACGAGAGACCATGCTGGGCTGGTTGCGGCAGGATGACGACGCGGCTCTGTTCGGGCTCTGGTCGGCGGCGGACGAGGTTCGCCGGCAGCAGGTGGGCGACGAGGTGCACCTGCGCGGACTGATAGAGATATCGAATGTCTGCACGCGCCTCTGCACCTATTGCGGCATAAGCGCCGCCAGCAGCAACGGCTTCGATCGCTATCGCATGACGCAGGACGAAATTCTTGAGTGCGCGGGGCTGGCCCGCGACTTCGGCTATGGCACGGTGGTGCTCCAGGCGGGCGAGGATCCGCAGCTCAAGGGTGAGTGGATAGCGGAGCTGGTGGGCGAGATAAAGTCGCGCTATGGGCTGGCCGTCACGCTAAGCCTGGGCGAGCGGCCGGACGACGAGCTGCGCATGTGGCGCGAGGCGGGTGCAGACAGGTATCTGCTGCGGCTGGAGACGAGCGACCGCGAGCTGTTTCGGCGCATTCATCCGCCGCGGACGGGTGGGCCGGAATTCGACCGCGTGGCCATGCTGGGCCGCTTGCGGCAAATGGGCTACGAAATCGGCAGCGGGGTGATGATCGGCATACCCGGCCAGTCGTATGAGAGCCTGACCGACGACATCGAACTGTTCGGTCGTCTCGACCTGGACATGATCGGCGTTGGCCCCTACATTGCCGACCCGGCAACGCCGCTGGGGCGCGATCGGCAGTCGGCGGCACTGCCCGATGGCCACCAGGTGCAGGCGACCGAGCTGATGACCTACAAGGTCGTGGCCCTGAGCCGGCTCATGTGTCCGCAGGCCAACATTCCCAGCACCTCGGCCCTGGCCACGCTGAACATCAAGCAGGGTCGCGAACTGGGGCTGCAGCGCGGGGCGAATATCCTGATGCCTAACCTGACGCCCACGCACTACCGCCAGCTCTACCAGATATACCCTGCCAAGGCCTGCATAATGGAGACGGCCGCCGCCTGCCATGGCTGCATGCGCGGGCGGATTATCAGCATCGGCCGCCACCCCGGCACCGGCGCCGGCGGCAGAAGTAAATGATGAATGGCCAGCAAGAAAAGCATGGCTGTAAAATAGCGGCATCAACCGTCGCTGGCGAAGGCGGCCGCGGACTTGCGCCGCTTGCCGGCTCTGGCGGCGATGGCCTGCTCTATGACCTCTTCAATGCGGATTGCCATGGCTTGTCGCGAATAGCGCTCGCGGCTCTGCCCCGGGCCCGCAGCGGGACACAACGAGCCCGTCTGGTGAGCACGGGCAATCTGCTCGAGCGCTCCGCTGCACGATTCAGCCTCGGCTGATGCCGACCAGACAGTGCAGCCTCCGTCGCGAAGAATATCTTCCGCCTCGCGCCCAGAACCTATGCTCAGCACCGGCTTGCCCATGCCCACGTACTCGAAAGCCTTGGCCGGCACCGGCGCCAAGGCACTGCCGCCACCCTGGCCAAAAAGAATGCCCGCACTTGCCCCCTTGACCAAAGCCACGGCCCGGCCGTGCTGCACCGTCGGCATGATGTGGACCAGATCCTCCACCCGCCGCTCGGCGGCCAGGGCTGCAACCGGCTTATCGTTCCACGTTGGCGAGCCCACCAGCAGCACCAGCAGGCGCTGGGCAAGCTCGGGCTTCTGCCGACGCAGGGCCGCCAGGGCATCAAGTACAGGCATCGGGCTGCGCGGCCCGTACAGCGAGCCGGCATGAACCAGCACGCAACGGTCGGACCTCAGCGCCTCGGCCGGCACATCGTCCAGGTCCCGAGCTTCGAAACCATTATGAATCGTGCTGATGCTGCCTGCCGGTTTGGCATAACGCCGATCCAGGTGCCGATTTATGCCGTCGAAGGCGCAGGTAATGCGGTCGGCCCGGCGCACTACGATCCGCTCCAGCAGTTCTTCGGCGCGGGTGTGCAGGCCCGGCGGAATAGTGCGCCAGTCGTTGCCGCACCAGGGGTCGCGGAAGTCGGCCACCCAGGGCAGGCGCAGCCAACCGGCGGCGGCCCGGGCCACCAGGTGACTGCTGAAGCACGGAGCGGTGCTGAAAATCGCCCGGGCGTCAATTCGTCGCGCTTCGCGGGCCACGGCCGGCACGGCCGTCGGCAACCACGATGTGCGGCTATCGGGCAGCACCAGCCACCACGAGAGCCAGGACAGAAGCCGCCTGATGGTGCCATCTCGCCCCGCCCCCTGCCCTGCGGCCGATGACTCCTCGTCGGCAGATTCGGCCGCGCCACCCCCGCTTGCCGCCCCCCCAGACGGCGGCGCGCCAGGCACCGCCCCACTGGACGAGTCGCCGCCCGAGTGCCCCACCAGGCGCTGGGCCAGGCGCGGCAAATCGGGCGAGGCCGTTTTGATGACTCGCACGCTCGACGGCACGCGGCTCAGCAGGGTCTGGTCGAAGGCGACATCCAGCCGCGGCTTCATCGTAACCACACTGACATTCCAGTCGTTGTCCACCAGGTGCCGACACAGGCCCACTGTCCGCTGATGCCCGACGGCCGCCACAGGCGGAAAAATATCCGTTATTACCACCACTGCTCGTCTACTGCTCATTCCTATTGCACCCTCATTACGTCAACCTGCTCGCCTTGCGGACTGACGACGTCGGGGCGGGCAGCGGGCGTATCCTGGTCAATGAAGTACCGGTTCCAGAACTCGAAAGAAATCATGCGGGCGATGACGTCGAACACATAGCCACGCTTAAGTTGCAGGTCCAGCAGAGTTTGCACCCCCTGGCGGTCGTAGTAGCCGCGATCAAGCGTACGCTGCGAGGTCAGCAGTTCGGCAATCCACTGCCTGAATCGCGGCTCCGTGCGATACCAGTGGGCATAATGGACATAGGTGCGGCGGTTGGCAATACTCAGCCGCCCCCCGGTCAGACAGCTGGCAAAATGGAAAAGCTTTTTGCGGGCGTTGGTCCAGCGGCGCTTCAGTTGTCCGGGCTCCACGTCGATGCGTGTCTCGATGAAGTTGGTGCCGGCCGAGACGACCGGAATGTCGATTACCTCCGGCATGGCAATAGTCAGCATCCGCTTGTAGAGCCTGCTGCCCAGCCGCCAGTTGCCGGGAACGCGACTGTAGAAGTCCAGCAATTCGTAATCGCCATAGGGGAAGCGGACGTCGGCAATCGAGCCGATCATACCGTTGATGCCGGTGTTGATGTAGCGACGCTCCATGGTGCAGAGGTCGAGGCGGTCGGTCTCGTCGGCCCGGCCGCGGTCGCCGATGGTCGCGCGCACATACTCAATCGAGGCCTGACGGGTATCGCCCAGTTGCTGACTCCAGGCGGGCTGCAGTCCGTGCTGCCAGAAATAATGGTCGGAGGCAAACTTGTTGACCACCTGCTCGCGATACAAATCTGGACGATCATTATCCGGCACCTTTATGACCAGCCCCCCCAGCAGCATGCCGCCCAGGTAGCCGCTGAAAATGGACCGGGTGCGGCTGCCGATGAAGTCCAGGTGCGCCAGCCAGTGCATATGATTGACGGGGAAGGCGCCATCGGTATACCAGGCGCCATGAGCGCCATGATCGCACAGGAAGTCGCCGGGAATCTCCAGGCGATGGCTCTCCAGACCCAGCCGGCGGGCTACCCGGCCGGCCAGACGCTGCTCGGCATTCTTAAGGCCGCCCAGCGAAAAGGCCCTGAGCCGCGCCCCGGCCTGAGCTGCCATCACGGCAATGCCGCGACTGTCCATGCCGCCGGAAAGAAACACCCCCGCCCCCTCGTAGCGTGTGGCCTGCCGCCCGATGGCCCGCTTTAAAATAGCCGCCCCCTCCTCGGCCGCGGCCTCGAATTCGTGCTCCTTGAACTTGGGCCGCTTGGGGAAATCCCAGTACTGTCGCTCGCTGACCCGCCCGTTGGCAAACGTCAGAATGGTGCCGTGCGGCAAGTACTTAATCTCGTTAATGAAGGTGCGGTCGAAACACGGGTAGCCAAGGGCCAGAAACTCGGCCACGCCCTGCTCGTCCATCGTCCCGCTGAAACACGGGGCGGCCGTGACGGCCTTTAATTCGGAGGCGAAAATCAGCGTCCCATTCGGGCATACGGTGTAATAGATGCCCTTGAGGCCCAAGCGATTCGTAAACAGGTAACCGGTGCGCTTGCGGGTGTCGTAGACGAAGCCCGCGTGGGCCCCGGCCAGGGAGTCGATGCAATCCGGACCGTGCTTCTGGAAGGCCCGCAGCACAACCTGCGAATCGGGCGTGGCGGCATCGGCCCGGATGTCGAGCCGCCTGCTGATACCCAGCGGGTCGAACAGTTCGCCATAGAAGACGCAGTGCATGGCGCCGTCGGCGCTGGTCTGCGGCTGAGGCTCGGGGTTTGTCACACGCGGCCCGATGATGCCTATGGCGGCGCCGCCAACGATGGCCGAATCCTGCCGGAAGTACGGCCTGTGCCGCATGACGTCGGCCATGGCCGTTAGATCAGCATCAAGCTTTTGCCGCGGCCCGTCACCTGCAGGCACAATTCCGAAGATGCCTGGCATAATATTCTCCCCCCAAAGTTAAATAAGATATCAGATTGCGCCACCAGTCAAGGCACTTGCTCCGATGTCTGCCTTTGCTGCACCGCCGCTCCGCCCACCGGCAGGCGAAGCCGCTGCAGCAACAAGATCGATTGCTGCCATCCCAGCACAAGCCCCATGCCCAGCGGCAGATACAGCAGAGCCAGCAGAATGACCTTGATCCAGAAACTGCCCCAGCCGGCGGGCGGTATCAGCATTTGGGCCAGCAGGCACATTGGGGCGAAAGCGGCCGCCGAAGCCAGGCCGCGAAAGCCTATCTCGCGGGCGTATGTCGCCAGAGGCATCTGGAATTTGCGGCAGGCGTAAACCGGCAGCGGGCCCACATTTATGATGGCCATGGGGATGAGCGTGCCCAGGGCGATGCCGACTATGCCCAAATCGAAAACCATCACCAGCAGCAGCGACAGGCCCAGGTTAAGCGACGCCTCGATGCCTCGCAGCAGCACCACGCCCCTGACGTGACCCAGGCTCCACAGTCCCATGACCGCACTGTGGTTTGCCACCCAGAATAGATTAGCCGCCGCCAGAATGCCCAGCACCGCCCCGCTCCAGGCCTTCTCCGGACCCATCCAGTTAATAATGAACTCCTGCCCCAAGACGATGAAGCCAACCAGCAGCGGCACGGCGAAAAAGAGCATCATCCGCCCGCCGCGAATTACCAGCCAGCGTACATCGGCCGAAGACCCACCGCCGGCACGCTTGGTCATCTCCGGCACCATCACGCCCAGCACGTGCTCCAGCATCGGCTGAGAATAGGTGATCATCATGAAGGCGATGGCATAAAGCGTGACATTGGCCGGCCCCAGCAGCAAGGCTATGACAACCACGTCAGTATAGTGGATGATGCGGTTGCTGACATTGCTCAGGAAGGCCCACACGCCGAAGCCGAATATTTTGCGGGCCATACCCCAACTGGCCGCCCGCAGCCGTATTGCCACCCGGGCCCCCTTGGCCCGGGCCAGCAGCAGCAACAGCAGGCACGACAGCAGACCGCTGCCGACCTGCACAAATGTCATGGCCACAATGCCGTGGCCCATTTGCAGCAGCAGCACAATCAGTACGGTCCTGCTCAGCAGCACCACCACATCCACCATGCTGCGCAGATCAAAACGGTCGTTGGCGTGCAGCAATTGGGCAAAGGTGGCGCTGAACAGGCTCAGCCAGACGTTTACGCTCAGCAGAATGAGCAGCCAGCGGGCCTCCTGGGCCAGTTGCTGCGGAACCTGCGGAAACAGTCGCGGAAAGTTCAGCCCAAGCATAGTTGCAGCCAGAAAGATTACGATGCTGACCACACTGTAGAAGGCCAGCGAGGTGCCGATGACACTCGACGCCTTCTCGTTATCCTTACGCCCAAGGTAAATGTTTAGGTGCCGCCCCGTGCTGATTCGCACTCCGACCTCGGCCAGGCCCAAGTAACCCGTAATGCTGATCATCAGGCTCCAGGTGCCGTAGGTAACGTCGCCAAGTTTGTAGACGACAAACGGCGTCAGGAAAAACATGATGATGATGTTAGCCAGGTAGCCGAACCAGTTGGCGAAAAGATTGCGAGCATATACGCGGATGCTGGCCATTTCAGTACGTGGTTCCTGAACGAAAAATAGCGCAGCCGCCTGTGGCAGCGCGCGTGCCTGATACTGGCCTCCATGCCGACAGGAGGCGCAAACGTGTTGTACTGGAAATCGTACCGCATTACCCGTAACGCGTGATAAGGGTTTTTCCTCCAGGGAATCGGGGCGCGGGGCGGGTGGAGGGGTTTCTTACTCTTCTCACCTGCCCTGAGCCCGTCGAAGGGATTGACGGGAGAAGGTGGCCCGCAGGGCCGGATGAGGGTGAGCCTTTGGCTGTGCGGAGGATGAGGGTAAGCCTTGATCGGGCAGAGAGGGCGGCAGTTTTCCGCGCGACGACACCCCCACCTGTCTCCGCTTCGCGGAGACATCCTCCCCCGTCAAGGGGGAGGGGTTTAACGGCAACGGCTGAATTTGCCTGCGAGGGGTTACTCCCGGGCCTTGACCTCGGGCGGAATGCGGACAGTGTCGCCGTGTTGGATGCCCTGGCTGGCAAACCAGCCGGCCGGGACTTCGAGGGCGTACTTGGCCGGACGCCGACTGTGCACCAGCGACTGACGCCAAGCATGCATGCGTTCTATTTGATCGATACGACCGCCGGAGTCTATGAAAGCGATGTCCAGGTCGAAGCCTACGTTTTTCATCCAGAAACTCAGACGCCGCTCGGCCGGAAAAACAAAAAGTATGCCTCCATCGCTCGGCGGGTCGCGGAACATATAGCCCCTGGCGCGGCTGGCCTCGTCATCGGCCACCTCGACCTCAAGCGGCACCTGATCGACTCTTATAGTCACTTTTCGCAGGCCATCGCCTACGTTGTCAACATTTTCGGCGGAGTTGGCACCGCAACCGCCTTGGCTGGCAGCAAAGGCGAAAATCAGCAGAACAAGGCTCATAATAAGTCGCATAAGGTGTTCCTCTGGGACAGACACATTTACTCCAGCAGGCCGACTTCGGCCAGCATCTCCCGCAACATTTCCATGGGCAGGCCGACCACGTTGCTCAGGCTGCCTTCCATTCGCTCAACGTACTTGTCGCCGCCCTCTTGTATGGCGTAGGCCCCGGCTTTGCCGCGACTGGCCCCGCTGGCCACGTAGCGTCTGATCTCCTCGGGCGGAATTGGCCGCATGATGATGAGCGTAGTTGCGCTGCGTACCAGGGCTTGCCCGCAGGGCCCGCTTTTCACCAGGGCCACGCCCGTGATTACCTGCTGCGAGGCGCCGCTCAGGCGGCCGAGAATGGCCATAGCGTCGGCATCGTCCAGCGGTTTGCCGATTATCTCGTCGCCCAGGACCACAATTGTATCGGCCCCCAACACCCAGCGTCCATCCTGCGGCCGGGCCTCGGCTATGGTCCGGGCTTTGGCAAGGGCCAGTCGCTCGGCTTCGGCCCAGGGCTGGTGGCTGCGCGACGGCAGGTCTTCATCAATATGAGCAGGCTGAACCTCGAAGGCGATGCCGGCCTCGGTCAGCAGTTGACGCCTGCGCGGCGAGGCGCTGGCCAGGATCAGTTTAGTATCGGCGGCTGATGGCGACAATAGGGGGCGAACTCCTTGATCGGGTGGAACAAAAGGCCGGGCGGCAGGCTGTTGGCTACGAAACCTTTGCTGCTCCATGGCTCGCAATTCTACGGGTGCCGCGTACAAGCGTCTGTTTGCTTATGGCTGTCGACGAAGCAGCCCATGCATCGGGCAACTCGTGACCGAGCACTAGTCTGGCTCGTCTTCATCGGCCGGAAGAATGCATGCTTCGCCGTCGGCGACGGTAAGTTGAAGCAGGGTGCCGCAACTCCAGCAGTGGAAGAGCGTGCCGGCTTCCGTCCCTGGCGGCAAGGTTACACGATCCGTGCATATGGGGCAGAAGCCTCTGAAATACTCTCCCAGTCGCGACTCGTTCTGCAGCAGGGCCGGCACCAGGGTGTTACACAAATCGTCAAAGGTGCTGCCCTGCCTGATTCGATCTTCCACGGCGGCGGCGCAATCAATGTCGCCCATCAGCGTGGCCCCGGCCAGCATGCCCTGGTGGAAGACCAACCGCCGGTAACTGTCGCCGACCCAGCCGCTGAGGACATTAACGCCGGGCGCCCCGCCGGTCAGTTGGCTCTCGCCGAGCACGGCAACAGCCAGGCCGCAGATATCGGCCCGCACGCTGGGAGCCAGAAAGCTCATCGGCTGACGGTCGCCGAGGATGTTCATGGCCGCTATTTCGCCCTGGCGAAACGAGTTATGCCAGCGGAAGTGGCAGGCTTTGCCATCTTCGCCACCGCCGAAGCTGACCACGTCGCCCGCGGCGTAAATGCCGGGAACGCTGGTTTCCATGTGTGCCCCGACCGTCACCCCGCACTGCACCGCAATGGGCGTCGATTCCAGCATTTCGACATTTGGCCTGAAGCTGCATCCGTGCCCCACCAGCCGGCAGGGCATAACCTCGCCCGATTTGAGCCGCACGCCGTTGACATTGCGGCCATCGCCCAGGATTTCCTCGACCATGGTCGAAAGGTGCACGCGGACGTTCTGGTCCTGCAGGCGACGGAGGATGATTTCGCCACTGTCGCGGTCCAGGGCATCGGGCCAAAGGCTGGGCCCCGGCACCAGCAGGTCGACCTCGCAGCCAAGGCGGGCCAGGCTTTCGGCCAGTTGCAGGCTGACAACGCCCTCGCCCAGAACGACCGAGGCTGGCCGACTGCCGGAGGTCCAGTCGCGTATGGCGGCGGCATCGTTCAACGTGCGCAGGCTGAAAACACCGCCAAGTTCGGCGCCGGGCAGGCGCAGAGGCTCCATGCGGCAACCCATGGCCAGCAGCAGGCGGTCGTATTTTATGCGTTCCTGGCCGCAGATAATTTCGCCATGCTCGGTATCGAGGCCCGTAACCGGCGATTGCAGGAAAAGGTTGATGCGTTCGCGGCGATAGAGGTTGCGACTCTCGAGGATCATGCCATGATCGTCCACAGCCCCGGCAATGTAATCTTTAAGTCTGCTGCGCAGGTAGAAGGGGTGGCTCTCGTCGCTGAAGACGCTGATTGTCAGGTCTCGGTCCAGGCGGCGCAGAGTGCGCGCGGCACTGAATCCTGCCACGCCATTGCCAATTATCGCGACGTGCCTGATCAAGGCAAACCTCCAAAGGTGCTGCGTTAGCTCTTTTAGCTTTGGTGCGTCAGTCGGGCGAGGCCTCGGCCATCGCCCCGAACTCTGCAGAACAAGATGTGCCTTCGCCTGACTGCAGCCTGCCCGCCACGGCCGAACGAATCTCCGGCAGCGGAGCAGTCGAGGTCAAATCGACGAACAGGCATTTTAAAACCTTGCGTCGCCGGGGTCTAAGAAAAAACCGCGGGTACGGGGCCTGATTCGTCTTGCGACTTTTGACGGCGGTGGCAGATGTTCAGTGGCGAGGAGTTTCCCCGCCTTTACCCTTCTCCCTTGACGGGAGAAGGTGGCCCGCAGGGCTGGATGAGGGTGAGGCTTTGGCTTGTGCATGAGCGAGGAGTCTTCCGCGCAGCGACACCCCCACCTGTCTCCGGCTTACGCCGGCGACATCCTCCCCCGTCAAGGGGGAGGGGTTAGCAGCAACGGCAACGGCAAAAAAGACATCCCCCGGCAGTGCCGGGGGCTTTAGAACAGCAGCGGCGGCGACCAATGGCACATGCTTCTGCCTTTACCCTTCTCCCTTGACGGGAGAAGGTGGCCCGCAGGGCCGGATGAGGGTGAGGCTTTGGCTTGTGCGCAAGAACGAGGAGTTTTCCGCGCAGCGACACCCTCACCTGTCTCCGGCATGCGCCGGAGACATCCTCTCCCTCAAGGGAGAGGGGTTTCTCTAGTGTTTTTTATGCCCGAACTGCCGCCAATCCTTATAATGCCCGCATGGGTGTAAAGCGCGATAATCTTGTGCAGGCGGTGGCTGGGACTATACGGCGGCACCGGCTGATAGGAGCGGGCCAGCATGTGCTTGCTGCCGTCAGCGGCGGGGCCGACAGCGTGGCCCTGGTCTCTGCGCTGGTGGATCTTTCGGGCGGGCTTCGCGGCGGGTTCAGCCTGACCCTGGCTCACCTGGACCATGGCCTGCGCCCGACATCGGCCGACGATGCCGCCAGCGTTGCCCGCCTGGCCGGGCAATATGGCCTTGCCCTGATCAGCGAGCGGCTTGACGTAGCCAGGGCGGCCGAGGAACGAGGCCTGGGTCTGGAAGAGGCGGCCCGGGTGGTACGTTACGATTTTCTGCACCGTGCGGCCCGACAGGCGGGTGCCGGGCGTGTGGCCCTCGGGCATCATCAGGACGATCAGGCTGAAACCGTGCTGATGAATTTTCTTCGCGGTGGCGATGTCCGCGGCCTGGCGGGCATGCCCATCTGCCGACCAATCGAGCCGGAGAGCCCGATCATGATCATTCGCCCGCTGCTGGAAGTCAGGCGGCAGGCGCTGCGCGATTTTCTGCACAGACGCGGGCTGGACTGGGTCGAAGACGAGACCAACCTGGTTGCCGGCTCGCTGCGAAATCGCATCAGGCTGGAACTGCTGCCGCTGCTGGAGCGCGATTACGTGGCGGGCATATCGCGGCGGCTTGCCGGTATGGCCAATCGGATGAATGACCTGTCGCAGGAAATCCAGCGAAGAGCCGATGAGCGCTGGCCGCAAGTTCTGCTGGAAGGTGGCGACCGGCAACAGGTTCAACTGGATCGGCAACAGCTTCTGGACGCCGGGCGGGCGGTTGGCAGTCGGCTTATTTGCCGGGCAATGGAGATGTTGCTGCCGGGGCTGGGGGCCATAACAGCCGAGCATCTGGAGGCTGCCTGGGATATTGTGGAGTCATCGCGCGGCGGGCGCAGGATTGCCCTGCCGGGAGGGCTGCAATTGCGTCGCGAGGCCGAGTGCGTCGTAATGGAACTGACGGTGGCAAAAAGTTGATTTTTCCGCGTTGACGGAGTTTCCCCTGGATTCCCGCTTACGGTCCTCAAGTTGGATCATTGGCCTCCGTCTGCCGGACAGGTTCCTCTACCGTGCCATCGTCGCCCAGGTCGGCATGTTCAACCGTGCCTCGCCGCTGCAGAAACCAGGCCACCAACCAGCAGAGTGCAGCCCAGGCCGCGCCGGCAGTCCAGCCGCCCAGCACGTCGGTCGGATAGTGAACTCCCAGAATAACCCGGCTGAGGCCGACCAGCACCATTACCAGTGTGGCCAGCAACAATAAATACACGCGCAGCTTGAGCGGCGAGACCATGCGGGCCACGATGACCGCCAGGGTAAGGTAGACGGTGGCGGCAATCATTGAATGTCCGCTGGGGAAACTGTGGCTGACTTCGTAAACCAGTGGCGGAACGATTTCCGGCCGGGGCCGCGCGAAAATGTCCTTCAGCCCCCAGTTCAGCAGGGCTCCGCCCACGGTTGCCACCAGCAGCAGGATCATGGCGTGGTGCTTGCCCTTGATGCAGAGGAAACCCGCCGCCCCCAGCGTCAGCAGCGTCAGGTTGATGTTACTGGCCAGATTCGTGATGGCCACGGCTTCATCTTCCACCCACTCGGGGCCGACCAGTTGCTGCGGATTGTCGGTGAGGCGAAAGGCCCACATTACGCGGCTGTCGAAGTCGAGCGTCTCGCGATCCTGTATCTCGTCGGCAATTTCGACGAACAGCCAGATGCTTCCGACCATCAGCAGCAGGATGACGACAACCGTGAACTCCTGGTGGTAGAGCCGGGCCAGGCGGGCCAGGGTTTTGGGCGAGAGCCAGTGAAGGTGCCGCATTACCATACAATCTGCTCCATCACTTGTTTCCCGTGCTGCTCAACAAAGCGTGGGTGCCACCCACAAACTTGTTTGTGGGTGCATCATATCCTGCCCTGGCGGTTATTGCCGCTCGTTTCCCCCGGCAGTGCCGGGGGCTTCAACAACAACAAGTGCCGGTGCACAGCTTTCTGTTGTAACCGATTCTTCGCCTGTCCGGAAGCATTCCTGCACGGTGCCGTGTGCTGCGCGAGCCCGAGTCGCGGCCGGCAAGCGGAAAGGGCGTCCGGCGATGGCTTATCTGCTTGCGTGGCAGATTTTGCCCGTTACCATTGAGGCGGCCGGATTGATTAACCTTGCTGATGAAATGGAAAGCCACCCGGCCCCGATGGGTTCATTTATGTCCTGTCACTCTTAAACCGCTGTCGCCTTTAAATGCTGAAAGTGAAGGTCTGCCACATGCCCTGCTCCGCCAGAAGATTCGCGTCCGCTCTGCTGTCCGTATTTGCTTTGGCCCTTGTTAGCAGCTTTGCCCCTTCGGCCATGGCGGCCGAGATGAAGGTGGGGCCAGAGGGGCAGATTATCGTCGACGGCAAACCTGTGGTGATGCTGGGCGTCTGGCAGCAAACGCCTAACCTGTTTGCCTATCATAAGTCGCTGGGAATGAATGCCCTGGTGGTTCCGCCGGCCGATGTCGGCCGCCATTCCTCGGCAGAACGCTATCTTGAGCAGGCCGGCGAAGAGGGCTTGGGTGTTATTCTATCGGGTTACGACAAAAAGATTCCCGAGCATCCGGCCCTTTGGGGCTGGAGCGTGGGCGTGCTGGGCCATCGAGGGGCGGCTTCAGCCACAGTCCATGGCCGGCAGGTGCGTCAGGCCGATCCGAAGCATCTGGCCATGGTCAACATGGTGGCCTTGGAGATGATTAAGGACAAATCGAACGATGCCGCCCTGCGTGCCGGGCTGCGCGAGGTGGATGCTGTGGTTTCGCATGTCTGGCCCGAGATGTTTGAAGGCGGGCAGCGCGATTTGCGTCTGGTGGGCGATTTTGTTGATCGTGTAAAGGAGTTGTCGGCCGAACGCGAGGGCCCGGCGGTGAGCATCTGGCCGGACATCAACCCGCACGAGTGGCGCGACAAAGGTGGCAGAATATACCCGGCCCCGACCCGGCGGGAACTGCGCTTCCAGACTTGGCTGGCCCTCATTCATGGGGCCGACGGCCTCTGCTTCTTCACCATCAGCTTCGACCCCTTCGTCTATACCCAGATACCTGCCCAAAACGAGAAAGAGCTGATTTACAACGCCCGGCTCATCAAGCGGCTGACGCCTGTGCTGACGGCCCCGCCATCGCCGCTGCCGATAACCGTCGGTGCCGAGGAGGCGGAGGCCATAGTCGATTTCACGACCCGCAGCTACGAAGGCTCGCATTACGTGTTCATGCTGAACGGGCAGAACAGTCAGCAGACGGTTACGCTGAAGCTTGACGGACTGGGCACGAAGTACCGGCTGCTGAACGTTCTGCAGGAAGAGGCGGCCGAGGTGGAGGCGCAGGATGGGCAGTATCAGGAGCGTTTGCCGGGGCTGGATCTTCGCATCTGGAAGATAGAGCCAGTTGACGCCGCCGAAAATGCACCTGCCACGGGTGCGCCCGCCGGAGAGAGGCCGGCCGGGGCATCGGCCAGCCAGACTGCTCCTCGCGTGCAATCGGCCGCTGCTATTATCGAACGAAACAACAATTAAGGGATCTGACAAGATGAGCAATTCGTCCGGGAAAGAGGGTTCGACGATTCGCAACATTCTTCTGCTGGTGGGCGATCAGCACCGCAGCGACTGCATTGGCGCTTACGGCAACAGGGTCGTGCAGACGCCGAATATAGACGCCCTGGCGGCCGGCGGTGTGCGCTTTACGCACGCCTTTACGCCCATGGCCATCTGCACGCCGGCCCGAGCCTGCATCCAGACCGGCCTTGAGCCGCGCAACCACGGCCTGATTTTCAACTGGGAGTTTTGGCGCTGGCGCGGCGGGGAGTGGAATCTGCCGCCGGAGCAGCGGATGTTTTCGCAGGACCTGGTCGAGGCCGGTTATCGCTGCGCCCACGTTGGCAAGTGGCACATCGGCGATCACAATACACCCGCCGATTACGGTTACGAGGGCGTCTACTATCCGGGCTACGGCTATCCGGACGTGCATCCGCACTACCTCGAATACCTGCGCGGGCTGGGGCTGTCGGGCTTCAACCTGTCGCGGCACAACCACAGCCCATCGGTCGGGCATCAATTGTATTACGCCCTGCAGGAGGGTCCGCAGGAGGCCAGTATTCCAGGCTACCTGGCCCGGCAATCCATCGACTTCATCAACCAATTTGCCGATGAAGGCAAGCCCTTCTTCGTCTCCTGCAATTTCTGGGGACCGCATGCCCCGTTCCGCATAACCAACCCGCATCTGGACATGTACGATCCGGCGGACATTGACCCCTGGCCGAACTTCGGGGCCTCGCTGGACGACAAGCCGCGCATCATCCGCCGGCAGGGCGAGTCGTTCGGCACCGAGCATTTTGATGATAACGTGCTGCGCGACATGATCGCCCGTCATTATGGTTACGTTACGCTGATTGACGACGAGATTGGCCGCATTCTGGATACGCTTCGCCAGCGCGGCATACTTGACGAGACGCTTGTGCTGTATGTTTCGGACCATGGTGAAGGGCTGGGCTCGTATCGCATGTGGGACAAGGGTTTCGGCATGTACGACTGTCTGTGGCGCGTGCCGCTGATTGTCCATCATCCGTCCATCGCCCCGGCCGTGGTTGACGATTTTGTCAACCTTACCGACCTTGCCCCCACCCTGCTGGAGGCTGCCGGCACCGCCCCTGCCCAGGCCATGGACGGCCGCTCGCTTATGCCAATTCTGCGCGATGGTTCGCAGGCCGGAGCGGACGATTACATCCTCCGCGAGCACTTCGGCCACCAGTTCCCGGTCTGGCAGAGAATGGTCCGCACGCGCACGGCCAAGTACATCTACAACCCGAGCGACCGCGACGAATTTTACGACCTGGCCAACGATCCGTGGGAGATGCAGAACATAATCGACACGGTGGACCGGCCCCTGCTGAAGCAGATGAAGGACCGGGTGCACGAGCAGATAAAAGCCACGCGCGACCCGATTGGCGGCTGGGCCCAGCGAACTCTTTACAAGGACTGAGGACTGAGGCAGCAAGCTGCGCCAGCAATGCCACCAAGTATACGCAAAGGACGCACCACATGTACAAGATGAAGCCGCCGCACGTTTACGTTCACCGGCGGGTCTACAAAAACCCGCGAGCTGTGGTCAGGCTTGAGCGGATGCTGGAAGCTCTTGGTAATCCGCCGACGCGGGAGATAACCTCGGCCGACGCGGCGGAAGTTATAGCCGAGGCCGGCCCGCCCTCTAGCATAGAGCCGATGGATAACTCGGTAAGGATGGGCCTTGACCCGAACATTCGGGACCCGTCGCTGATCTTCAACACCTTTGCCTGGGAGGAATCGGACCGGGACGAGCCCTTGCCGGCCGAGAAGTTCCGCGACTGGCACATGGCCAGCCTTGCCCGGGCGATTGCAGGCAGGGGCGATGATTTCGCTTTCAGCCGTCGCGACAGCCTGGTTTGCGCCGGTGTCCGCTACGTTTGCCAGGGAGGCTGGGGTCTGCACAGCCTGATGGGTTGCCCGCACAAGTGCGACTACTGTTACGAAGGCTACCTGGCCAACATCATGCTGGATCTGGAAGATTTTGTCGAGCACATCTACCCGGTCATCATGTCGCGCTCGCAACGGCTGTACCGCTACGACATGTACAGCGACAGTATCTGCTTCGAGCCCGAATATGGCGCCTCGGCTCTTTTGTCGGAGATGTTCGCCCGCAGCGGCGATAAGTATCTGCTTTACTACACCAAGAGCGACAACGTCGACCACCTGCTCGATTTGCCTCACAAGAGTAACTCGATTTTTTACCTGACGCTGGCCAGTGAAACCGTTTGCCGCGAAATCGAAAAAGACACTCCGAGCATGGCCCCCCGGATCGAGGCTCTGCGGCGCTGCCAGCAGGCCGGGTACGAAGTGCGGGTTGGTTTTTCGCCGATTATTCCTGTGAAAAACTGGCGGCAGGAGGCGACGGATTGCCTGGAGCAACTTTTTGCCGCAGTCAGGCCACGCACCGTGCGGCTGTGGGCACTGTCGCTGATGAGTCCGGCGGCAGCCTTGCGGGCCTTCGGCGATGGAGGGCTCGACGAGCAGTTCATGCGTCTGGTGCGAGAGAACAATGAATTCAATCCCGGGGAGGTTTTCGACCAGCCATTTCCGCACAGCGCCCGGGCCGAAATCTACGCCCACTATATCAGCGAGATTCGACGCATAAGCCCCGAAACGCCGGTGTCGCTCTGCAGCGAACGCCGCGAGGTATGGGATATGCTGGCCGACCAGCTATGCATGTCGCCCGATGAGCTTTTCTGCTGCTGCGGCGGAATGAGCGCCCCCTGACCCTCCGGTGCTGCTGAAGTCGCAGAGCCTCCTGACGGCGCGCCACGCGCGTACAACGTCTACCCGTCTGACTGTTGATCTAGTTCCGCCCGAGTGACGGGCTGGATGCCGCTGCGCGTGGCCTGCATGCCGGCGGCGACAATGGCTGGCGGAATGGCGTCTGCCAGCTCGCGTCCCAGGGCCAGTTCGGCGCAAAGCACGGCCATGAACTGGTCGCCACACCCGGTGGTGTCTTCGGCCGCCCCGGCAATTCGGGCTGCAAAATGCCAGACTGACGAGCCATCGGCTTCGGCCAGATAGGCTCCGTCGGCTCCGGCGGTAATTACCACCTGCCCTGCCCCGTACCGCTTGAGCAGTACCTCGGCGGCCCGGGCGGCCTCCTCGGCACCACCGACCTCGATGCCGGTCAGCATGCGAGCCTCGTGCTCGTTGGGCTTGATGACGTCGGCCAGGCGCAGCAAAGGGCTGTAATCGACATCGTCCTGCAGGCCGCCGGTATCGAGCACTACCAGCAGGCCATGCCGCCGGGCCAGTCGGGCGGCCGCCACGGCCGTTGCCAGAGGAATTTCCAGGGCCAGGGCCATTACGCCGCGACGACCGGCTGTGCGGGCGGCCTGGGCCATGGCGGCAATGAGGGGGGCGGCGGTAGCCATGTCCTGCGGCCTGAACTGTTCGTTGAGCCCGGGAGCGACGTAGATTGAATTTTCGCCCGAGACATCTACGGGAATAAGAGCGGTGCCGGCGGCGGTGTCGGTGTAGGGCGTCCGCAGAACAAAGTCGGTGATGACGCCGGCTTGCTGCAATGCGGCCATGGGCACCTGGGCCAGGAGGCCGTAAATGGCCGGCAGCAGATCGTCGACCTTGCAGCTTGCAGCGTCGGGCAGACGGGCGGCCAGCTTATCCGGCGGCGACAGGGTGCGCCCCAGAAAAGCCACCCGGCCCGGGCCCAGATAGGCGGCCATCATCTGGGCTACGTTCCTGCTCTTGCCACCCGGGCCGATGCGCAACTGCCCGCCCCAGGCTAGCTGGCCCGGCCCTACCAGGTGGGTGGGCGCGACGATGACATCGGTATTCGATCCGCCCGGCACGATGGCCAGCAGGTTGGCCGCAACTGATGATTGATCGCTTTCCATGGCCGCAATAATATCAGCCGGCGGCAAATCCGCAACTCTACATGGGCGCAAAAAAGGTGGCCGATCCAGTTTTCGTGGATGGCCACCAGTGTGTTCTTTGATTTTGCGCCTGCTTGCGGCAGGTTACTTGCTGCTCTGCCGGCGGCGACGGGCCAGAAGACCGCCCAGCCCCAGGGCCAGCAGGCCCATGGTTGCCGGTTCCGGAACTACGGTGAACCTCATGCCTTCGGCGGTGCCGAAGTTGCCGACGGTGGCGCTGCCGGGCTGCAATGTCGGATAATCAGCCTGCTGAGGGCCGCTGCCCGAATACACGCCGACCACATGGCCATTGACGATGCGGATGTTCGAATCCTGATCCCAAGTGGCCTCGAAGACATCCGTGCTGGTGGCCTGCACTACCTCGTAGTTGACCAGGCTCAGGGTAAGCACCTGAACGTAGCTATCGACGTTAAAGGTGTACTCGGTGCCGGCGTCGCCAGCGTTCCACCACGACCCGGTATTCTTCAGGCTGAAGGTAGCGCTGCTGACGTCGAAAGTCCGCATTACTACGACGGTGCCTGTGGGCGTCACGGCGCTGCCATAGAGAGGATCGACGGCGCTGATCGTGGCCCCACTGAATTCCCACATGCCACCCAGGACGAAACCGTCCCAGTCCTGGCTGTGGCCTCCGTTTCCGGTGCCGTAGAGGCCGGAGACGTCGCCTTCGGTCCAGCGGCCCATGTTAACTGTGCCGCCAAGCTCGATGCTGGAATAATCGCCCAGAACGGGGGCGGCCGATGCACTAACGGCAGAAAGCGAGATTGCGATGACGGCAAAAGCTGCTAAGGCGAGTGTACGTCCCCCGGTTTTCATTCAATACCCCTCCATTACGCTGCTATTTTGCTCGGCTCATGCGCAGCACGCATCGCGTGTTTGGACGCACTTTGCCGATTGCTGCACTTCTGGCCGCAAACGTCCACCTTCAGCACCTGGTGGCGAGGCCAGAAGAGGCTGAAGCTAGACCTTAAACCAACCGCTTCCGACCCGCAGTGGCCGGAATGGTTCGATTTTGCACGCCGGATGTAATGGTAGCGATGGTATCATGAGGCACCGCTCCATGCCAACCCTTGCAATAACCATACCTCATATCGGTCAAAATAGCAAATTTTGCCCTGGAATTTCTTGATCGCGCGATCGTAATTTTCCAGCCCCAACCAAGGAAAAAAGCCTAACTTCGGCTCCGGGGTAGTACATCGGGCGGCATACAAAGCAGTCTGGCGACGGCGCAAGGCCCGGTGTCGGGTCGGAGTTTTGACCGAATCTTCCGTCCGCGGCCGCACATTAATGGGCACAGGTTGAACTGGAAATTTTTCTTCAAGGGGAAGAACATTATGAAACATTGCGTACGTTGGGCTCTGGTAGCCCTGGTGGCCCTGGTTATGACCGCACCCGCCTGGGCGCAGGAGGCCAAGAGCTTCGATTTTGCCGACGGGAAGGTCCCCGAGGGCTGGACGGTTCAGGGCGACGTGACCATTGACAAGGATAAGAGCCAGCAGGACAGCGGCACCAGTTTGCGCGTAGGTCCCGGTGGCAAAGCCACTTACACCTTCCAGGAAGCCCCGGCCTCGGGCAAGGTCGAAATCGTCGTCTACGAGGATGGCGTGAGCGTCGCAAAGCCCAAGGGCGGACATGATTTTGGGGCTCTTTATGGCATCGGCCAGGGCCCGGGCAAGCCGGCCCTGGTGACGGGAGCCATTTACGCCTCTTATCTGGCCGGCGATACGTCCTATTCGCTGGGCGACTTCACGCCCGGCAAGGCTGGCGAACTGCCCTCGCACAAGGTTTCGTTCCTTGGCCTGAAGCGTACCGAGGGCTGGCACAAGTGGACCTTCACAATGGACGCTGAAAAGGGCCTGACGGTAGCCCACAATGGCCGCAATTTGCCGGCCAACCGGTTCGACTGGAACAAGTCGCGCATCGAAGGCATGAACCAGGTCATCATTCTGGGCGACAAGGCTGACGGCAAGCAGGTGGTCTGGGTCGATACGGTGAACGTGACGCCCGGGGAGCCGATGAAGGCCAAGCCGACTCCGCCCCCGCCGCCCCCGCCGGCAGTGCCCGAGGCCGATCCGGAAGTTTCGGCGGCCGATGTCGTCAAGTTGCAGGACAAGGTTGCCGGTAAGCACCCGCGTCTGCTTTTCACGGCCGAAGATATTCCGGCCCTGAAGGCCAAGGCCGCAGGCCCCGGGGCGATGTTCTGGGAGCGGGTGAATGCTTATCTGCCGGCCTGCAAGCCGCCTGAGGAGCCCAAGTTCCAGCGCGATGCCACCGATGGCCAGCGCCAGGGCATGTGGCGCATGCCGACAGTCGCCGTGCACTACGCCATGACCGGCGATAAGCAGAGCTACGAAAAGGGCCTCGGCTACATGCAGATGCTGCTTAAGCTGGAAAACTGGGAGACCGGCGGCGAGACCGATAGCGGCATGAGCTCGGCCAACATAAGCATTGGCGCCGCCCTGCTTTACGATGCGCTTTACAATGATCTGCCGGAGGATTTCCGCAACAAGTTCCGCGACAAGTTGCTGACCATGGCCCGCAGGCAGTATCACAGGGGCCACCTGAAGAAGGCCGGCGGCACGCATTACTGGCAGAACGATCCGCAGAACAACCACCGCTGGCACCGCGATGCCGGCATGGTTCTGTCGCTGCTGGCCGTAGCCGGCGAGTGCGGCGGCAAGGAAAACTGGATGCTGGGCGAAATGGTCAAGGAGATCGCCTACATCAGCAAATGGCTGCCCGAAGACGGCACCACGCACGAGGGGCCGACTTACATGCCCTTCGGGGCCCCGTACCTGGCCCTTGTGCACGATGCCAGCGACCGCAACCTGGGCACAAATTACCTGCAGATGGGCTTCTGGAAGCATGCCCCGCTTTATCGCATGCACACTTTGGCCCCAGGGCTGACCAGCGCCATCCCTTACGGCGACTGCGGCGGCGGAACGGGCGCCATCAACGATTACACGCTGCTGGCCACCGGCCGCAACAACCAGGCCGACCTGCAGGACGCCATCATGGAATACTACAAGGCCAACGTGCAGCGCAACGAGGATGGCTCGGTCCGTCATCACATGACCTTCATGTATGGCTGGCTGGGCATGCTGTGGTACAACCCCGACGTGCCGCAGGGCAGCATCGACAACTTGAGCAAGAACTTCTATTTTGACGATGTCGGCCTGGTTTATGCCCGCGACGGCTGGAAGCAGGATAACGTGGCCGTAATGTTCAAGTGCAGCCCCTACGGCGGCTACCTGCTGAACCATTACCGCAACACGCACAACAACAGCTACATCAACGTGGCCCACGACGACCCCGATGCCAACACCTTTGTGCTTTATGCCGACGGCGGACGGGTTATCGACAGCGACGGCTACAGCCTGATCAAGAACACCCAGTCGCACAATACCATTCTGGTTAATGGCAAGGGCCAGAAAGGCAGCAACAACGGGGTCTGGAGCCAGCCGCTGAAGGGCAAGGACGCCGACATGAGTAAGCTGGCCTTCATCACCACCTATAAGGATGGCGGCGAGGTGGTGCTGAGCGAAGGCGAAGCGAGCAACAGCTACGTTGGCCTGGACCGCTACCGCCGGGCCGTCATCTGGGTCAGCGGCAAGTATCTGCTGGTACTGGATGATATTCGCGGGGCGAAGAGCCCGGAAATCACCTGGCTGAACCAGAGCCGCGAGGTGGAGGCTGTGGACGCCGGGAAGGGCATCTACCGCTTTACAAACAAGGCCCGCGGCCGCGATGGCGATTCCAGCATCCTCATGCAGGTCGTCGCCAATCGGCAGATGGAAATAGTGGTGGGCGATTCGGCCGCGGCCGCCAAGAAGGAGTTGATGGGCTACAAGCAGTTGCAGGTGACCATGCCCGGCGACAACCTGCGCGTGGCGGCCGTGTACGATGCCTGGAACAAGGGCAATGTGAGCGTTGCTATGGCTGCTGCCGAAGGCGAGACGTACAAGGTTACGGTCAAGGGTCCGGGCTTTGAAGACGTGTGGACCTGGACGGCGGCCAGCGAGAAGGAGAAGCCGGCCAGCTTCAGTAGTGCCGGATCGACCACCTTCGAGGCAGGCGCGGCCGACTGGGCCGTCATTCCATATCCGGGAATGGGTCGCCCGCAGGAGAAGTAAACTGGTGAAGCCGCCGGCAGTGGCTAATGAGCTATCGGCGCTGAAGCAAGAAAAGCTGAGCCCGCATCGGAAGGATATTCCGGTGCGGGCTCTTCTGCTGCTGCCGGCCGGAGAAGTCGGCAAAAAATATACCCGGCAGGCTCGCGCTTGGACCTGCCGGGCCGAAGGCATCGACCACCGACGCCTCTCGCTCTTTTTTGTGTGCTGCCGGGTCAGGCGGACTATTGTTTTCGTCCAGTCCCTGCTGCCCCTTCTGCCTCAGCACCCAAAGTATTAGGGGCCCTGTTCAGCCGGTCAAATAGAGCAGTTTGTGTGGTTGGCGGCTGCGGGGGACGTGGTGCAGGCGGGCATGTTTTTAAGCATATGAAACGGCCCGATTGCGGCCGAGATGGAACACTGAGTGCGGCGGAGAGCTTATTTGGAAGTAGTGGAATAGCCGGTGGACATTTAGAGGGCGGCCGCAGAGAAGCCTCGGGCGGATTGCCAATGGCCCGAAACTGTGGCAGAGTGTCCACCGAATGCGGTGCCAAAAGCGGTTCCGGGGGCTTGTGTGAAAGAGGGTTCCGGGCTGGGCCAGAGGCCGGATTTTCGGCGGGGGCGGCGGAAAAATTATGTCGCTTGCAGCGAATGGCCGCAGCGTGTAAACTGCCTCCTTATCCGACTTACACACCACTACCACCGGAGGATCCGATGAGAATTGACGTTTACGGCAAGCCCGACTGCGCCCGCTGCAAGAGCACCAAGGCTAAAATCGGCCATTATCTGAATAAATGGGGCCTGACCGACAGCGTGAAGGTTGAATTCGTCGACATGGACACAGCCGACGGCATGGCCATGGGGGCCTTCAACGACGTCGGGCAGATTCCGGTGACCATTGTTTACGATGATCATGACCAGAAGACGGCCCGCTGGGACGAAGTTGTTCCGCCGAGCGAAGATCTGGCCCGGGCTTTGAACGTGCAGGTAACGGCCTGACGAGCAATCGCCCGCAATCGTTGCGACCACTGTAGCCGGCACCGTCGGCCGAGGGCCCCAGACTCGGGCCTTTGCCGACCAATCCGAAAGACGATAAATGCCTGTCGCGCAACAGCTTCCGATAATTCGTGGTTTACTGCCGATGACCCTGATCGATTGGCCTGGGCGGGTTGCGGCCGTGGTATTTGTGCCCGGCTGCAACTTGCGTTGCGGCTATTGCCACAGTGGCAGTCTGCTGGAGGCCACGCCCGATGAGCAGATACCGTTTGAGCAGGTGCGCGAATATCTGCTGAGCAAGCGGAACTGGCTTGACGGCGTGGTCATCTGCGGCGGCGAACCCACGCTCAGCCCTCACCTTGGCAACCTGTGCCGCGAACTCTGGCAGATGGGTTTTGGCGTGAAGCTCGATACCAACGGCACGCGTCCGGACGTTATCGCCAGTTTGCTGGGCGATGGCCTGCTGCAGGGCGTGAGCATGGACGTCAAGACCGTGCTGGATGGCCGGATGGCCGCCCTTGGTCGGACGGAAGTTGATGTGGAAGCGATAGATGCGACGATTGATCTGCTGCTGACTGCCGCCTCCGATGATGGGCTGGAGGTTGAATTCCGGACGACCTGCTGCCCGGCCTACGTTGATGAGGATGTGGTGAGCTGGATAGCTTCCCGCGTGGCTCCGCGGGAGGGGTTGGCGGGCGAAGGCCAGCGGCCGCCGTCATACCTGCTGCAACGATTCAACCCGGAGCATTGTCTTGATCCGGCCCTTCGCGAAATCAAGCCCTGCAACGCCGTGGAGATGGAAGCCCTGCTGGCGGCTGCCCTTAAGGTTAATTCCAACAGCCGTTTGCGCGGCGGTTGAGGGGCTACTTTTCGCTGATCCAGGCGTAAAATCTCTTCTCTTTGACCTGGCGACAAAAACAGAATCTATTTTGCAGTTGCTGCCTGCAGAGCCAGATTGGTGGCCAGGGCCATGGCATGGTCGGGCTGATAGCCGCGACGTTGCCAGGCTGGTGCGCCGGTCAGACTGTAGAGGATATCGAACGGACTGTGCACGCCCACCATTTTGTCGCCCATGAAGAGACCGACCAGCTCGGCGTGCGGTTTGTTCATGCGCTGGATAGCCAGTGAGCGGGAGAAGCGGACATCGCTGGAAAGATCGTAACCAGTTGTGGAGCCGAATTTGCCGCTGATCAGGTCGTGCTCGGGCCGAAGCTGCTTGGTGGTGACCCCGATGGCGGCCAGGGTTTCGGCCAGTGGCTCGGCGAAATCTTCATCGCCCAGCACACTCTCGGCCACCAGAAAACCACCCTGCTCCAGGTAGGTCTTGAGGCCGGCCTTCTGGGTCTCGGTCAGGTTAACAACATTGCGGCCGCTGAGCCAGAGGAGGTCGACCTTGCTGATCTGATCGGCCTGGGCGGCGTCGACGTCTTCGAGCAACTCGGTCTTGAGCTTGACGGTATTGTTGAGGAATTCGGCCAGTTGCTCCATGCCGCGATAGTGGCGGCCGATGCGCGTATCGTTGGGCTGCTTGATGCGGGCCATGACGAGTTTTGACCCGCCGGGTGCGTTTACGGTCTGGCCTTCGAGGCCGCGGCCGGGGCGGATCATTGAACCGCTGATGGCCAGTCGCAGCGGGGCTTTGTCGCTGGCGTAGGCGGGCAGGTTCATGGCCAGGTCGAACAGTGGCTGCTGGCGGGTGACGTTGTTGATGTGCCACTGGCAGGAGATATCGGCCGGGCTGTAGAAGATTATGCTGCGTATGCCGTCGGACAGGTGCTGGAGGTTTGGCCGGCGGCCGGCAATCTGCTTGTCGGCGGTCCACAGCGGATGATCCTTATCGAGCTTCTGCAATTCCCATTGCGGCCAGATTTCCTTTATCAGATCTTCCCACGCTTTGCGGGCGGCAACGTTGCCGCACGAGGCTTCAATAAGCAAGGTGCCGCCGGCATCGGTATACTGGCGGAGCTTCTTCTTGAGTTCATCATCGGGATTGAAACCGCCCTCGCTGGTGATGAACATGATTGGGGCATCGTGCCACAGATCGACCGGCGTTGAGGAGTGTATAGCCTGCCAGAGGCCTGTGATTTCCTTGGACTGGCCGATGTAATCGACA
The DNA here is from genome assembly GCA_041690105.1 of Phycisphaerae bacterium. Classification (GTDB taxonomy): domain Bacteria; phylum Planctomycetota; class Phycisphaerae; order FEN-1346; family JAACEH01; genus JAWLHX01. The sequence continues at coordinate 4,648 of JAWLHX010000004.1, read as the reverse complement.
ACATTGCGGATGTCGTAGGGGTGCAGGTTCCAGTCGCCATCGAAGTGCAGCTTGTTATACAGGACGGTGCCGCGGCCCTTGACCAGGAACAGTACGGCAAAGGCTGTGTCGGGCACGGTGCCGAACGAGCCGTCGGCCTTCTGTTTGCTGATGATAGCGGCGGCCCCTTTCTGGTACCAGTCGGCCTTGCCGATGTATCGCAGGCCGGTGGCCATTCCTACCCTCTGCACCTGGTAATGCCAGTAGTAGAAGTAGCCGCCATGTCGCGGATTCTGCCGCGGATTGTAGTTTTCGTTGAGCCACTGAATACCCTTGCCGATGGCCTCGATGGAATCGACCTTCTGTACTGGGCTGCGGCTGCCCTGGCATGGGCATCCGGCGGTGCCGGTAATCATCTCGGTGGTCAGAAAAAGGCTGGCCAGGCCGGCTGCGCTCATCGATCCGTAAGTGCGGTGAGCATCGTTATTGCCCTGCGTTTTGCCATATCCCCATCCCCCATCCTCCTGCTGCCAGGTCATCATCAGTCGGTGAGCAGCGATGATGCTTCCGCGCGGTACGGGCACGCCGCACTTTGCCGCCTCGCTGAGAGCCAGGATGACCAACTGCGTGTTCGAGAGATCGGTTGTTTTAACGCGGTCGTCGTACTGCCAGCCGCCATCGGGGTGCTGCCCCTTGACGAAATGATCGACATCGGCCTTCATGGCCATTCGCAGGGCCGGCTGCTTGGAGGCAGGCATGCGGTGATAAAGGTGCGACAGCACGAGCACGCGGCAGGAACGAACGTAGTTGTTGTTCGTCTTGACTTCCATGACCTTGCCAATTACCTGCTGGTACTTCGGATCGTCGATGGGGGTGTTGCTGAATTCGAATGCCATTGCGGCCATGGTCATTTCGCCGAAGTCGAATATGGAGCCGGTGTTGCTGTGCCAGTTGGGTTTGCTGTCGACATGGTGCGGCCAGAAGCCATCGGGCTGCTGCTGGCTCCAGATGTACTTGATGGCTTTTTCGATGGCCTGGTCAACCTGCTCCTCGGTCACCTGGGCCGAGGCCTCGGTGGAGGCCAGGCCGCAGAGGATGAGAGCGAGCAGCAGAGCGGAAATCAGCGGTAGGCGAGTTGGCATCAGAAATTCTCCGTGCAACTGTTTGAGTGGCGTCGCGGGGGGACATGCGAAGCGGGCAGACGATGTGGGAGGCTATCGCCTGTCGCCCATGTCACCGCAGTGCTTACGATTATACCTTCTATTGGCAGCAGACGTCAACCTGGCCATGCAGGGCAACCGCTTTGCGGTGCGGTCGCGGCTCTATTTGGCACGGCATCCCCCGGCAGTGCCGGGGGCTTCAACAGCAAAAGAAACGGCAGCGGCAAATGAGTTGATTGGTGGCATCCCGCGTGTAGCAACACCTGATTGGCACGCCATCCCCCGGCGGTGCCGGGGGCTTCAACAGCAAAAGAAACGGCAGCGGCCCATGAGCTGGTTGGTGGCATCCCGCGTGTGACAACACCTGTCGGCACGGCATCCCCCGGCAGTGCCGGGGGCTTCAACGGCAAACGGCAGATACCCACAAACAAGTTTGTGGGTGGCACCCAACAATGTAGAAGTGCCCGCACGCAGCATCATCCACCGTCCGTAGCATCTACCGCATGGAGCATCATCTACCGTCCGCAGCGTACACCGGCGGCAGGGTCTATTTGGCCTGTCGCTGGATGCCGTCGCCGATGTTCCAGAAGTTATCGAGCTGGCAGGGTATGCGGCCGCTGATGGGAATGTGGCCGAGCAGGGCCCGGGCGGCTGCCCGCTGACACGATGGCGCACCGCCGTAGGTGACCATGTAGGGGTCCATGAAGGGCAGCTCGTAAAGGTGGTACGGGTTGGAGAAACTGATGAAGACGCTTTTGACGTCGGGGTGAGCAATCTGGTACCCGCTCATTATGCAGCGAGAGAAAGGGCCGTGCATGCGCGTGGTGTTCCAGCCGTACTGCACGGGGAAGTAGAGGCTGGTTATGACGGCGTCGAACTCGCCGGAGGCAACGCGGTCGTGAATCTCGTCGGTGCTGGGATCTTTGATGCTGGTGACCTTATGGCCGGCCTGGCGCAGCAGGTCGTCGAATATCGACAGGGTGTAGTTGGGCTGATTGGTAATGAGCACGCTGGCAATGCGCGAGCCTTGCGGCAGAGCCAGGGGCACCAGGTTGTGCTTGTCGCGCAGCAAGGTGACGGCCCGCTCGGCGACGTTGTCGGCAACATCAGCAGCGGCGCAATCGGCAATTGCCTTGCGGCCATCTTCGCTGCTGCTGAAGAGTGGGCGGCGGTGCAGGTTGAGCCGGGCCTTCATCTCCAGCATGCGGCGGGCGGAGGTGGTAATTCGGTCTTCAGTCAGCCTGCCCGATTGCACGGCGGACTCGATAGTCTCGATTGCCTGGCCCACGCGGCGGACGAAGAGCAGCCCATCGTTGCCGGCCTCGATGGCCCTGATGTATCGCTCCATCTCCGGGTACATGTGCGAGGCGCAGCCCATATTGAGGGCGTCGGTGACGATGACGCCGGTAAAGCCGAGTTCGTCGCGCAGCAGGCCTTCGGTCAGTTTGCGGCTGAGCATGCTGGGCATGGGCAACTGCGGGTCGCCGGTGGAATTATCGACCGAGGGCAGGCCGAAGCCGCTGTTCATGATGCTGTAGACGCCGGCCGCGATTGAGGCCTGAAACGGCACGGCGCTGTTTTCGAACCACTGCTGGCGCGAGAGCGGGTTGACCATGGTCATGAGGTGCTGGTCGCGATCGTCGAAACCATCGCCGGGGAAGTGCTTGGCGGTGGCAGCCATGCCATGATCCTGTGTGCCGCGAATGGCGGCGGCCGAAAGACGGGCCACCAGTTGCGGGTCGCGGCCGAAAGCGGATATCTGTCGCTGGTAGTGCGGGATGGCGGCCAGGTCGACCAGTGGGCCGAAGTTCCAGTTGATGCCGGCGGCCAGTCCCTCGATGGCGATTGAACGACCGAACTGGTAGGCCAGGTCTTCATCGCCTATGGCTCCAAAGGCCATGGGGGCCGGAAAACTGGTGCAACCGGCAATGGCGTCGCCGGCCCCTGCCTCGAAGTCGGCCGTCAGCAGCAGCGGGACCTTGGCGCAGCCCTGCAGTGTGCGAACCAGATTCTGCCGCGAATGCAGCGAGCCGCGGAAGACATGCCCGCCGGCCACGCCGTAGCGTTCGATCATTTCCTGCAGAGTGAGCGGGGCTGCGCTGTCGTCGGTCATGCATGGAAGAAGCATCTGGCCGATTTTTTCGCGCAGCGTCATCTGGTCGAGGGTGGTGCTGACCCAGGCATTCTGGTCGGCGGTGAGGTTATGCATTCGGGCGGCTCCTTAATCGAGTTCGACATACGCGTGGGCTTCGTGCGGCGTTCGGCGACTGGCCCCGTCGGGTGACATGCCGGGAGATTATGCCATGTGCCGGTCGGCGAAGTCCATGAAGATGCGCCAGAAATCTCGGTCGGTAACGTGCGGGCCGTGCCGCAGGTAATAGCCGAGCGGGCTGTCGTTGAATCGGCCGACGGCGGGGTCGGCATCATCGGCCAGACCTTGCGAACCGAGCAGACGATAGACCGGCGTGGCAGCCTGCAGCACCTGGAATTGGCCGGCAGGGTCGGCCCACTGGTCCTCGGTGCCACAGGTGAATATTACCGGCCGCGGGGCGACCATGGCCAACAGGCTGTGCTGATCGAATGGCAGCAAATGCTCGCGACCGTTGAAGAGCGGGAAGACATCGTTGAACCAGTGCGGGAAGGTCGTGTTGATTCTGGTGACGGTTTCGGCCTGGGGGTTATTGCAGCGGCTTGGTGCAGTGCCGCCGCAGCCAGCCTGGTGCGGAATGGCCAGGGCGACGCGCGAGTCGTGGGCGGCGCAGTAGAGGGCGGCCTTGCCCAGGCGCGAGTGTCCCATGACGGCGATGCGCTGCGAGTCGATGTCGTCGCGAGTTATCAGGTAATCGATGGCCCGGCTCAGGCCCCAGCCCCAGACGGCCACGGCGCCCCAGTCGTGCGGCTGCGGTTCGCTCTGCCCGGGGCGCAGGTAGTGGGGGTAAATGCCATCGGCGAAGTCGGGCTTGTCGGGCAGCAGGTCGCCATAGTAGAAGGTGGCCGCGGCATAGCCTCGGGCGGTGATTTCAGCCAGCGGCATTGAGTCGACGCGTGTGCCGCGGCCGGCATCGGTAGCCAGGTTGCCGTCATTGTAATAGTCTCGCATCCAGTGCGGGGTGAGGGCGATTTGCGGGTCGTCGAGCACGGTGTGGTTGCCGCGAAAGTTCAGCCCGAGAAAGATTGGCGCCGGCCCCGGCCGATTATTGGGCACGGTCAACAGCAGTTCGATTGCCGGACAGCCGGGCGGGCCATGTTCGATGGTGATTTCGTACAGCGTGGCCTGTCCGTCGAGGGCTTTATTGTCCTGCCGGCGAATGGTGGCGCGGATGTCCTGCGGATCGGGTGCCGGCGGGGCGTAACCATACATGTAATGAGCAAAGAGACGGGCAAGTTCCGGCCGGCGTCTGGCCTGCCATTCTTCGGCGGAGTTGACCGGTGAACCGTCGAAAAAGACAAGCGGATCGGGCAGATCGTCCTGCGGAACAAGCTGTTCGACAGGCGGAAGATTGGAGTCG
>JAWLHX010000003.1:0-95361 GCA_041690105.1 Phycisphaerae bacterium | reverse complement strand
TCGGACTCCTGCTGATTCAACAGAAGTTCACTGTCCATGTGCAGCCTCCAGCGTTGCGCAGGTAGTAGAAGCACTGGCTGACCAGGTGAAATCGGTGGCCCGCCGATAACCGCGGGTCACCAGGTCGCCTCGCAGGCGTTCATCAACCAGCAACTGTTCCAGGCCATCGGCAATGGCCATCGTGTCATACGGATCGACCAGCTCTGCCGCCCCGCCGGCCACCTCCGGCAGGCTTGTGGTATTGCTCGTCAGCACCGCCGTGCCGCAGGCGAAGCCCTCCAGCACGGGCAGGCCGAAGCCTTCGCTCAGCGACGGAAAGGCCAGCACTTCGGCCGCGCTGATGAGACCGGCAACATCTTCCGGGGCAGCAAAGCCTCCGAGCACGACATCCTGCTCCAGCCCCGCCTGCCGCACCTGGGTGCGGAATGCCGGCAGGGCCGAATCCTGAATACCGACCAGCACCAGCAGCCAGTCGCGGCGGCGGACCGGGTCGATCTTCCACCAGGCATCGATCAGCCCGGCGGTGTTCTTGCGCGGATCGGCCGCCCCGAAGGCCAGCACGTACGGCCTGTCGGCATGAATGCTGTAGCGACGGCGGATGTCGGCCAGAAGAGCCTCGTCATCCACCCTGCGGCACGAGGGGTCGGCCGCCCAGGGGCAGACGACTATTTTGCCGGACTCCACTGCCAGACGCTCCACCAGCTGATTGCGGCTATAGCGGCTGGGCGTCAGGATGCGGCGGGCCCGGCGGGCGGACGAAGCCACCAGGCGGCCCCAGTTCGGATCGGGTTTCTGGCCCGGACCGGCCTCCAAGGGAATAACATCGTGAACCGTCAGCACCAGCGGCACGGTCGATAATTCGGGCCCGCAGTTTGCCGGAGCATGAAGCACATGGCCGCCAAGGCGCCAGGCCTCCAGCGGCAGACGCAGCCGGCCCCACAAGTCCCAGCGGTCGCCAGCGCACTGCACGCGACGTTCGCGAACGTTAGGTCGATCGGCCGCCGCAAGCGTCGCCCCGCTCAGCCCCCGATGCACGAGCACAACCTGCCAGTCGGGGCGCTGACGGGTTATCTCGTCGTACAGCGACCACAGGCTGCGACCAATACCGCGACGCTGTGCGGCATCAAGCATGCGGGCATCGAGCACCACACGAAATTGTCCGCCAGCCTGGCTCAATTGCATTGCTCCACCATATCGACGGCGTCTTCCTGCTTCGCCACCCTGCGACGGCCAAGCAGGCGACCAAACGACGACGCGACCTGCCGCCTTTCGCTCCCGCTCACCAGAAGAAGCAGGCTGATCAGGCCATAGGCAGCCAGGGCCAGCAGCACTTTCAGGAAGAAAACGCTCCAGGTGCCCTGCGGCAACAGCATCAGAATGGCCCAACTGGCGGCGGCGAAGGAGGTCGCCGTCAGCACTGCCGGGACGAATATCTGCCTGATGTACTGCAGCGGCATAATCTCCAGCTTGCCGAAGGTGTAGAGCGGCATAACCAGGCCGCGCATGACGACAATGGCCCCCAGCGTGCCGGTCGCAATTCCAACCAGCCCCCAACCGAAGACCATCACCAGCACCAGCGAGATGGTCAGGTTCAGCAGCGCTTCGGCCACCGACAGCGCCGCCGGCGTGCGGACAATACCCACCGACTGCAGGGCGTGACCATGCCCTTCACTGAAAAGGGCCACCAGCCTTGCCGCCGCCAGAACCGAAAGCACCGTTGCCGCATCGGCTGCCTGCGATCCAAGTGTCGGCACCCAGAGTCCGATGAATTCGTGCCCGAAGATAATGAAGCCGATGTAGACGGGTATTCCGCAGAAGGCCGTCAGCCGGGCCATCCGCAGCACCAGCCATCGCACCTGGCCCATTTCGCCACGGGCGGCGGCCCGCTGAATTGGCGGGAACATGGTGCCCACGATCAACTCCAGAAAGGCCCAGCTATAGAGAATCAGCATGGCGCTTACGCTGTAGAGCGTGACCAGCGAAACGCCGAGCAGCAGGCCAATCAGCAGCAGGTCGGTCTGGTTGATGATGCGCAAAGCTACTGTGCTGACAAAGGTGGGAATGCCGAAGCCGAACAACTGTTTCAGCCGGGCACGGTCGATCATCGGCGGCCAGTCGTGCAAAGGCCGGTAGATGCGATGAGCCAGCAGGTAGTTGCCCACCAGACCCAGAACATTTGCCATCACCGTTACCAGGGCCAGCATGATCAGCCCGCCGCCGTAGATAAGCACCAGCACTGTGCCCAGCGAGCGGGCCAGCAGCACCGCCACGTTGACGCCCTGAGTCAGGTCGAAGCGGTCGTGCCCGGCCAGCACGTTGGAATAGATGACAGAGACGGCAGCCATCCAGGTATTAAGGGCCAGTAGCGGCACGAGCAGAGGAAACAGCCCGGCGAGGTCGGCCGGAAGGCCCTTGAACCAGCCGGGAGCTACAATCCCCAGCAGCGCGGCCGCCAGCATCATGACAACGCCTGTTACACTGAAGAAACCGAGCGACGTGCGGACCACCGAGTTTACGCCGTCGGCGTCGCCCCGACCGATGTGGTAGATGATGTACCGGCCCGTACTGCCGCGAATGCCAATGTCCAGCACGCCCAGGTAGCCGGTCAGCATTATGACCGTGCTCCAGACGCCGTACTGAGTTTTGCCCAGGGTGTCGATTATCAGCGGCGTGAGGAAGAACAGGACCACCACGTTCAGCCCGTGGCCGGCCCAGTTCGTCAGCACGTTGCGCATAATTCGCCTGGCGCTCATTTGCCCCCCAATTCGCCATTGGGCGACAAAGTCATCATCGAACAATCCTCGGCCTCAGCCTGGCCCGACAGGTGACCTGCGCGGTCCGCCCGGGTCGTGGGGATAGCCGAGGCTGCGTCGCCAACGGCCTGCTGCGACAAGCGGCAACAGAGCTCGACCAGCGGCGACATGCGCGACGGCCACGAATAACGTTCCAGCACGCACTGCCGGGCACGGCGGCCAAACTCGCGGGCTGCGGCCGGATCATTCAACACCTGGTCCACGGCCCGCACCCATTCCTGCGGCGAATCGGCCCGCAGCAGATGCCGGCCCGCCTCCACCTCAAGCCCCTCCATGGCCGCAGACGAGGCTACCACCGGGCGGGCCATGGCCATCGCTTCAAGCACCTTGTTCTGCACCCCGCGAGCAATCCGCAGCGGAGCAACTGCCAGCGAGGCCTGGCGCAGATATGGCCGCACATCGGCCACGGCCCCGGTTACCTCCACCCCCGCTGCATCTGCCAACCGCCAAACAGCAGGCGTCGGGTTGCGGCCCACAATCTGCAGTTGGCATGCGGGCCTCAGCCGTCGCACCGCCGGCCAGACGTGCTCGACGAACCAGCCGATGCCCTCGACATTAGGCCGATAATTCATCGTGCCGGTAAAGACAAGCCGCCCGCCTGCACTGTCGGACTGCTCATCTGCCCGGCCTTCGTTTTCAGGCGACCCGGCCGACGATTTGTCTCCCTCGCCGCGCGTGTCATCGAATGGGGCCGCCGGATCAAAGAACGCAGCGTCAACGCCGTTGCCGACGGCCATCAGCCTCTCGCTGCGGATGCCCAGTGCGGCCACCTCCGCCTGGCTTATCAGCAGCACGGCATGGCATTGCCGCACCGCCTGCTGCTCCAGTGCCGCAACACCCTGGGCCTCGCGTTGATAGGCCCAGGAGAGCATTCCCCGCCCGGCCCGAGAATAACTGCGCCACTTGGCGCTATCGGCATCGACCAGGTCCATTACGCGCCCCGCGGCCGGCACGCGCAAGGCCAGCGGCAACATGCCCGAAGAATAACCCAAGACGATGTCGAAAGGCTGCCGACACGCCTCATCCAGCACAAGCCGGGACAGTCTGCGGCTGGCAAAATAGCCCTCGGTGACGCTCCCACCCATGGCCAGGCGACAGGCGCCCCGGCACAGGGCCAGTTTGCGGCGCAGCGGGGCCGCCAGCACCTGCCGGCACCAGGGCCGCAGGCCATCGGCCGCGCGGGCAAGTTCGTTCCGGCTCTCCGACAGGCTGGCCAGCACAATATCGAAGCGCGACGACAGGGCACGCAGGGCCTCGAAGGCTCGCACGCGTTCACCCTTGTCAGGCGGATACGGTAGACGATGTGTCAGCATCAGCAGACGCTTCATTTCTCTCTCTTATTCCAACTTCGCACCACTTGTTTTTCAGCCACCGAGGCTGCGGACATGACGCCGGTCGGCCATCACGGTATCCACTTGGTGACCCGTTCGCCGGCCGCCTGCGTCAGCCATAGAGGCATCCGCCGCCACACCTGCCCGGCAAGAGCAAAGGTCGGATTGCTCGGGCTGATGTTCGGGGCCTCGCCGCCATTGGAGAGCCACACCTGGTACTGCAGTGGCGTGGGCTCGAAGCCATGGTGCCGCTTGAAATCGTACGGCCCCTGGTTGTCGCGACGGGTGCGGTTGAAGTCGAACCACTTCAGCCCCCGCCGCACCGCATACTCCATCAGGTGAACGTACATGACATTGTTGGCATTGCGCGACATGCCGGCCTCGACGCTGCCGGAAAAGTAAGGCACAATCTCGTCGCGGAAAATAAAGCTCACCACGCCTGCAATCGGACGCTGCCCGTCGCGCACCAGCAGCACCACACAGTCCGAGCCATAGCTCCGCTGCAAAGCCTGGAAAAGTTTGCGCCGATAGTTGGGGGATCCGAGCCGTCGCAAGGTCACCGTGTACAGCTTGTAAACATCGTCCAGATACTGCGGCCCGATGACAACGGCATCGGCCGGCAGTTCGCGCCGACCCTTGCGGGCTGCAGCACGAGCCTTGCGCGGCAAACCATCCAGCACCTGCTCGATCTTCTCAGGCAGGCGCTTGCGGAAAGTGTCGTAACGGTCGATTGTCGGAAGGTCCAGGCCCGATTTGTCACGATGCCTGAGCTCCAGCAGCTTCCACTTGTCCTGGCGACACTTCTGCTGGGCCGCCTGCAGTAGCTTACGGCCCGCCTCGGCGTCGTCGGCCAGCACTCCGCCGTAGGTGGCATAGGGTATGCTCACCAGTGCCCGGCCGGCCAGCATGCTGCGCACTTCCATCAGGGGCAGTATGCCGACAAGCCTGCCCTTCCGTCTGGCCGTCAGGTGCACCTGCCGATGACCATAGGCCTCGACCACGGCATCGCTCCACTGCAGCCGATGAAAAACTGTGGCCGACGGATGGGCCAGCACATAGTCCTGCCACTCCGTTCGCTCATCTGGTTGAAAAGCGCCCACCTCCAGCATGCCGGCAGCCCCCCTGCGCACATGTTGTTATCTCTCGCAAATAGTTCGCCCGCGACCCGACGCGGCGACTCCACCATCAGCCGCCTCTAGGCGTACTTGTAAATGTAATTCGGAATGAAGTATTTCTGATGCGTCAGGGCCAGACCGGCAACATTTATGTTTACTGCGTGCAGCAGACGCATGGCCTTGTTGACCGCCTCGCGACTGGTCCGATTCATCCGCACTACCATCAGGGCATCGCCGGCGCAACGGCCAATCATGCCAACATCGCTCACACGATTGACCGGTGGCGTATCGACCAGGACAAACTCGTACTGGCGACGCAGGGCGCAGACCATCTCCGCCAGTTCCGGCCGGCCCAGGAGTTCACCGGCATCGTTCGGCGACAGTCGGCCCGCAGGCAGTATGTCCAGGTTCGGCACGCCAGTCGGATGCAAGGCTGTACGCAGCTCGGCCTGTCCGCGAAGCACTTCGTACACGCCGGGTGCTTCCGGTCCGCGGCAAAGCTTGGCCAGGCGACCTTTGCGCAGGTCGCAATCGACAATCAGCGTTCGCCCTTCCTGCAACTCGGCCAGAGCCAGGGCCAGGTTGACCGTGGTCACGCTCTTGCCCTCGCCGGCCTCGGCCGAAGTTACCATGACGCAGAAGCGTCGATCCTCGAAACGGGCCATCAGATTGGTCCGCAATATTCTGTATTGTTCGCTGATCATAGAACCCTTCTCCCGCTGGACGACCGCCGCTTCGGCAAAGCGCGGTGCCGGCTGAGCCTTGGTCGAAACGGTCGACGAAGAGCGACGCGTGGCCACACCTGCCGCAATGGCTGCAGCCACTGGTTTTACGTTATCCTCGGCCAGGCCTTCCGATGCCGAAAAGTTTTGCCCGCGGCTGCCAACCGAACAAGCGTCCAGCCCGGCGGCGTACGACGACTGCTCCCGCTCGCGTTCGGCCTGCTGCACCGCCCGCGATACCGCGGATGGGCGAGCACCGGAATCGCTCTCGCTCTTCCCGCCACCGTTCGGCCGCTTGGGCTCAACCGTCTCCGAGTCAAACTTATTCATGGCGTCACGCACGTGTCCCACGCTATGCTCCTTCGAGTATGAAGTGGCAATCGATGTCAGACAGCCGAACTCTGCGAAACGTTCAGGCCCCAGCAGGTCATGTCTCGCAGTACGTCTTCAACAACATCCCGATCAAGCCGATGCAGACCCCGCGTATAGCCAACCAGCAGGGCGTTGTCGCACAGCACGTTGATCAGGCGGGGCGTACCTTCGGTGGCCATGTAAATGGCGTTCAGGGCCTCCTCGTCAAAACCAATCATCTCGTCGCGGCCGCCAGCCATGCGAATGCGATGATCAACGTAGCGGGCAACATCCTCGGCCGTCAGCCGACCAAGGTGATAGCTGAGCACAATGCGTTGCCGCAAAGGCTCCCAGCGCGGCTCCTGGATTCTCTGACGCAGTTCGGGCTGCCCGAGCAGCACCATCTGCAGCAGGCGCTGACCCCGGTCCTCCCAGTTCCACATCAGACGCAGCTCCTCCAAGGTCGGCCCGCCAAGCTCCTGCGACTCGTCCATCACCAGGGCCACCAGGCGTCCGCGGGAATTCAGCCGCGAAAGATGATTCTCCAGCGATTCCGCCAGGTCCATCCTGTCTGCCCCGCCACGAACATTAAGACCCGTACGCTGGGCCACCACGCGAAGCAACTGTTTGGCGGATTGCGGCGGATTCTTCAGCATGATGGCAATGGCAGAGGGCCCCAGACGTTCGCACAGCACATTGCCCACGAAGGTCTTGCCAGCCCCGACCTCACCGGTCACCAGTACCATGCCCTTGCGCTGCTGAACGGCGTAAACCATGTTGGCCAGAGCTTCCCCGTGGATCGTGCTCTCGAAGAAAAATGCGGGCTCGAAGGCCAGAGCAAACGGATACTGCTCAAGCTGATAATGAGACAAGTACATTTACTTACTCCTATCGCAATTGCTGCAGGCGATCGATCTGCGTGTCCACCTGACGCGAAACATAACCAAGCGGGTTGTGCCGCCACTGGGCGTATTCCTCCGGATACTGCAGCCACAGCATGGCGTTCAGGAAGACCGCCCCCATGGCCAGCATCAGCACCGCTGTTACAGCCGGCCCGAGCCCCCAGAAAACAAGCCGCCGGGCAATTCGCTGGCGCGGTGTCACAATTTCGCTCACTACGCCGCAAACCGGCACGCCAAACTCCTCGTCGGCCTCGTCGCTGGTGCCGACCGTGCGATCGACGGCATGGGCCAGAAACACCAGGCCCGCACCGGCCGACAGTCCGCCGATGATGGCCGCCGCCAATATGTGCCACAGCTGCGGAAAACTCGGCAGATACTGCTTCTGGGCGTCTTGAATGGTCTGCAGTCGCAGGGCCCGATGGCGCACCTCGGCATCCACGTGGCGTTCGATTTCGCGCAACTGCTCCTGGGCTTCCTCCATCTCCGTCTGCCGGCGAGCTATCTGCGATGACAACTCGTGAAACTGCTGCCGAACCGGCAGGTAGTTCGTGCTCAGATCCTCCAGGGCCGCAAGCCGGGCTTCCATTCGCTCAATTTCATCGTTACGCGTGTTGTAATCGGCCTCGGCTGCCGCCAGTTGCATGCGATACACGGCCACCGATTCCGGCGTGCCATAGACCTTGGTAATTACCACCTCGTCCGGCAGATCCTGCAGCCGCAATTCCATCTGCTCGATGCTGCTGCGCAGGGCGATTACGTCCGGATGCTCTTCCTTCATCCGCCCCACCGGGGGAACCATGCCTTCCAGCATGCGGCGGCTTTGGCGAAGTTGCTCGCGAAGGTCCTGCAACTCAGGATTAGGCCCACGCGTCTCCTGGATCGGTTCGGTCTGGCTCGATGCCCTGTCGAGTACCTCCTTCAGACCGGCCACCCGCTGCCGGGCCGCATCACGCTGCGTGGTAGCCACCCGCAATTCGGTTCGCAGATCCTCCAGTTGTTTAGTCAGCGAGGCCAGGCTGTCGGGCATAATGCCCCGGTTCTTCGATTCCATATCGTCCCGCTGTTTCTCCAGCTCGCGCAGAGCTTTTTCGATCGATTGGGCCCGGCTCAGCAGAAACTCGCGGCTGCCCTCGAGACTCTTCAGGCGCTCCTCGGGCTTACGCACGCGGTACTGGAAAACAAGCTGATTAGGCAGGTCCTGGGCCAGCTTCGGATCAGAATCCGTGTACCTGACGCGAATGTAATTCACGCTGCGGCCCGGAACGTCGGTCGAGACCACCACGCGGCTCTGCACTTCGCGCACCATCTCCTGAAACATCATCATGCCCTGGTCGGTAAGCTGGTTGCTGCCCGGCTCGCGCGGCAGGCCCTCGGTCTTCTTCAGAGTCTGCAGCGCTTCTTCGATGGCGCTGCGACCCGAAAGCTCCTGCCGCAAGGTGCCCTGCACCGCTTCAAACGAATGGCTGCCCTGCTGCATCAGGTCGTCCGAGGCCGGATCGGTACTGGTCTCGAAAATCGCCTCGCCCGTATACTGCCGCGGCCAGTAAGGCACGCTGCCCAGTATGATCAGCATTAACACGATGCTGCTGAAGACAAACAACCACCTGCGCCTGAAAACTATCCGCAGTATGTCGCGCGGTGTCTTGCCGTGCTGTTTCATGAGCCTTCACTCCTCTGGTTATCTTCGAGCTCTCTGATGATCAGGGAATCAAATCCGTACTGCCGCTGATGGTGGCCGGCGTACGTATCGTCTCCACCGCCGGGCGTATCGGGAACAGCAGTTGCTGAATTGTCAGACCAACCGCGGCCAGAGGATTGGCCGGCACGTAAACCACGTCGTCTGGTTGCAGCAAAACGTTCTGCGAAAGGTCGCCAGTCTCAACCATCTTCTTGAGGTTGATTTCCATGACCATGGGCTCTTCGACCCAGCCGTTGGTGGCTACGTCGCTGCGCGACCCCTCATCGGCCGGAACTGCCTCGACAGGCACAAGGCCATCGTTGACAACCCTGGCCAGTTGCTCCTGGTCCTCAGCCGTCAGATAACCACCGCGCTTTGGCGATTGCCCACGCACCAGCCGTATACGCTCGGGCCAGGCCAGGTTGGTCGGCTGACTGCGTGCCAGTACATCCAGCAGGGTATTCGTGCCGGTCCATTGCTGCGGACCTGGTGCCGAGACCTGACCAAACACGTAAATTCGCTGCGAGTTGTATTGGGCCACGCTGATGGTGGCGTCGGCGTCTTCGTAGTAGCGGCCGGCCGCTTTGATGATCTGCTGCTCGATCTCTCGTGGCGTCAGGCCGGCAACATATATTTCGCCCACCAGCGGCAGATTGACCATACCATCTGGCCGCACCTGCTGGACCACGTCGTGTATTTCGGGAACAAAGCGCGATTGCACCGATAGCACATCGGGCGGCAAAACCTTGTAGTTGACACCCGAAATCGGCGAACGTGGCGTCTGCATGAAGCGAGCCAGCATCTCCGAATCTCGCTCAGGCGCTTCGCAACCGCCGAGCAACCCGCCCAGCAACATGACTGCTGTCACCACAGATAGCGCACGGAGTAAATAAGGCCTCTCGTTCATTTGGGTTCCCCCCCTTGCAAATGACAGGCTGAACAGCGGGTCCATGGGATGTCAGAAACCGTACTACTGGCGTCGCTTTACTCTAACACGATCTGCGTACAAGCGCGCCCGACCATTGAAAAATTTTCCGGCGGTCTGTAAATAATGCCAGAGTGATCAACAATACTTCAGGGCTCGCATGGCCGCCGGAGCCAGAGGTGTGCCAGACGGACGCCCCCCTGACCCGTATAAGGAGACGCCCGTCCCAGCCTTCTGTAGTCACAGTTCGTTACATGCACGGACCTCTGCGCCCCGCGCCCCCTTTCGGGCGCGAGACGCAACAGCAGCAGACCGAAACATCAGGCCGCTTTGCGACGACGCAGGTAGCCCGCTACGCCGGCCAGCCCCAGACCAAGACCAGCCATGGTCAGCGGCTCCGGAATAACCGAGCAGGCCACGTCATACTTGGCCGTCTCGCTGCCGCCGTCAAGCGTGTAGGCGCACCAGGAGAACCGCTCGGAACCGGGGTTGCCGATCAGGCTGTCTGGCACGGCCCATTCCAGAACTTTGCCGGTGCGTGCATAGTCGCCGCCAATCGAGAGCAGATTCTCGGTAACAAAAAGCGGCTCGTCCCATTCATGATAATGGGCAACCTGGAAGGCAGGCGGAGCAGCCAGAATGCCCGCGTACTCGTAATGCGCGTCAATCAAATAGTCAATCGAAGGCACATTCGGAGCATAGGTCAAGCCCGGCGTAAAGCCGTCAATACCCGTGCCAAGGTCGGTATTCAGGGCAAATCCGTAGATGCCGGCGAAGCTCGGCTCCAGATGGACAGGCCCCATCGGAGCAGCCTTCAGCTCCATCTTGAAGAAATGCATCTGGCTCTCCACGTCGTACTTGTGCCACGCATTAAGAATTTCGCGGCCGGCCATGAAGCCCTCATCCGGATCGGCAACATGCTCAACAGCTCCAACGCCCCAATCTGTCAACGCCGCCCACGATGGGCTACACATCAGCAACAGCACAATCAAAGTTGTCAGTACACGCAGTTTGTTCATTACAGTGTCCCCCTTAACGAGTTGTTTCTTCTGGCCACGCCCGTCGTGACCGCAAGTGAGTTTATCCCCGGCCGATGTTCTGCGCAGAGTTTTCCAGCAGGCAGACCCTCCACAAACACAGGCCGTCTGTCCAACTGATGCTTCGGCTTCGATTGGCTGGTCAGGTTCACACACTCGTACGCGGCGTGGCCATACCCACAGAGGGTACTCGCGATGGCGGGCAACTGTAATGCTGGTAAGTTTCCTGCCGAACATCACGCTCATGTCAACGCCTTTCGTACGAAGGAACCATTCCGGCCGCTCTGCGGCCATGCCGGCGGCGCCAACCCTGCCAGTAACTTCAGCAGAATCAGTCACCCGCACTCAGCAAGACGGTGAACTGCGCAAAATCCTTTTCCGCAGTCGCACCCGACGACGGACACGCCAAACCGATCGCTCCGTTCCGATCGGCCTCCGCCCCAGATGACAGCAGGCGAAGATTCTTCCGTCGCCCGCGACCGACGGCTTTCGGCACTGCCGCAACCCGCACCACAATGGCACAAGTCGCCAGGCAGCAACCAGAAACGCCGGCCGCAGTCCCCCTCGGTTTTCCCTCGTACGACAGGCATTCAAAGCGCTTGCAGCAACTATCCCCATAGTCCTACGCTTCAATGCCGCATTCTGATGTACAGCACTCGCAGCACGTTACAGCCTGCACCACTCCAAGCTCTTGCCGACCCCCGGGACACTGCTCCCGCGGCCGGGTCGGCAAGTTTCAACCTCTTCACAAAACTCTCATCTTCAGCCTTTAATCCTGCGGCGCACATAACCGCCCACGCCAGCCAGCCCCATACCGAAAGCCAGCATTGTCAGAGGTTCCGGTATGAACGAGCAGGCCAGGTCATACTTGGCCGTCTCGCTGCCGGCATCCAGACTGTAGGCGCACCAGCTGAACCTCGTGGCTCCCGGGCTGCCGATCAGATCATCCGCAATGGACCACTCCAGCGTGCTCGGTCCGCTGCGCTGGAACTGCCCGCCAACGCTGTCCAGCGGCTCGACCGCAAACGCCGTATCCTCCCAGTCGTGATAATGGCTGTACAGCAACTGGGCCGGATTCGGGTACGGCGAAAACGATTCATAGTGGGCATCGATCAGATAATCGATGTTCTGCACGTTCGGGGCATAAGCCAGGTACGGATGAAAGCCGTCGGCCCCGCTGGCAAGGTCCGTATTGATGGCAAAGCCATAAATGCCGGCAAAGCTCGGCGGCAAATGCGGCGGCCCCATGGGCGCCGTCTCCAGGTCAATCCGGAAATAGTGCGTGCCGGCATCGTATTTGTGCCAGGCCTGTAAAATCTCACGCCCCGGCATGAACCCTTCATCGGCGTCAGTTACCATTCTGACCTGACCGCTGCCCCAGTCGGTCAAAGCCCCGGAAGCGCTGCCAGTTGCTACCAGCAGCAACAACACGATTCCGACGGCCCCAGTTGCATACTTCATATTAAATCCTCCCCCTCAGGTCCCTCTTTCCGGCAGCGATACCATCGCCTCCGGCCAACTATCCCGATGCTGAACACTGCCGCAAAACCCGGAAGCCGTTGGCAGCCCCCATGACAGCTCAACTTGTCTCGACTGCCGTCGTGCAGCGTCTCCGAAACACCAGCACGACAGCCTGATAATCCGCCCTTCAATGGGCCGTTCGGTCGACCAGCTTGGTCGCCGTGGCGGCCAGGATCCTTAATTCGCTGCTCCAGCGACGCGTCTCAATGTACTCCAGATCGCTCAGCAGCTTGTGACGAAAAGCCTCAACGCTTGTGTCGTACCCGTTACGCACCTGGGCCAGGCCAGTAATGCCGGGCCGAACCGCCAGACGCTTGCGAACCTCCGGATATACCTTCTCCAGCTCGGCCATGATTTCCGGACGCTCGGGTCGTGGCCCGACAATCGACATATCGCCTTTGATCACGTTGATCAGCTGCGGAAACTCGTCAACGTGGCTCCAACGCATCCAGCGGCACAGACGCATGATCCGCGGATCGTCACGCTCAGCCCACACGGCCCCGCTGGCCGACTCCGCATTACGGTACATCGAGCGAAGCTTGTACATCGTGAACGGCTTGCCGTTGCGTCCCGTCCTGACCTGTGAGAAAATCACCGGACCATGGCGGTCGCTGATTTTGATCAGCAACGCACACAGCAGCATGAGCGGCAATATGGCCACAAAAAGCATGCAACCAAGTATGATGTCGAACACCTCCTTCGCCGAATCAAAGTAGCGCCTGGCCAAATGAGTGGCCACACCCAGCACACCAGCTCCAAACCCGATAATGGTTACAGGCTCCGGCATACGTCCCCCCCTTCAACACCACCGTCCTGGCCTCCTGCCTTCATCCACGATGCCGACAGCACTTTGTGACTCCGGCTGCCGCCGGTCAGCACTCGCTCGACTGGGCGACTGCACGACCGCTGTCTCATGTGGGGCCCGACCTCTCAAACAGGCCGACCCGCAGTTCAGCCTATGGCATCCGGATTTTGCTGCAACTCAAGGGTGGTACTGCTTCACTGTCCTTCATGCCTCCGCACTCCGAGTCTAACACCAGCCTCGTACGCCTGCATTTTCGCCACTACAGGCTTCTTCCGCAACGTGGCCTAGGGCTTTGGATGATTTCCCCTACGGGATTTTTCCGGACCACAGCGCCCGGCTCCCATCATCAGCAAGCTGAAGCAAGGCACTTGGGCCATCGTAGGTCTGGACAACAGACGCAGCTCGTGCCATAGTTCAGTTGTTCGACCGGTTTTTGCTTAAAGGAAAGGTTAGCACCAGCCATGAAAACCTGGCTACAGCAACTGGCCGACAGGCTAACCACCAGTTTCTGGTTTGTGCCGGCAGCCATGGCCGCGGCCGCCCTACTGTTGGCGTTCGCTTTACTATACATCGATGAATACCTGAAACTGGCCTGGCCTGAGTGGGTCAACCAGTGGATGTCAATTACCGACATCGACAGCTCCAGGGCTCTCTTCTCATCCATGGCCGCTTCAATCATCACTGTCCTGGGCGTGGTGTTTTCCATAACAATCGTGGCCCTGACCCTGGCCGCAAGTCAGCTCGGCCCGCGACTGCTGCGCAACTTTATGCGCGACAAGGTCAACCAATTGGTTCTCGGCGTTTTCGTCGCCACCTTCATCTACTTCCAGGTTCTGTTGCTGGCTATGGAGCGCGTTATTACTTCGGACCCCAAAAGGTTGCCTCAGCTGACTACCATGGTCGCCCTGCTGCTCGGCCTGATCAGCCTGGCTATGCTCATCTACTTCATGCACCACCTGGCCAAGAGCATCCAGGCCCCGCATGTGCTGATGGTCGTTTCCAAAGAATTGCGCCAGACCATCGACCGTGTGCTGCCCGACTGCCTGGACGAACACAGGAGCGACGGCCCGGCTAATTCCCGTCCCGACAGTGCCCCAGAGACTGAGGTACCTATTACCGAACCGCCATGGAGCGAGGCCGCAAGTGTAAGCGCACCCGATACCGGATATCTGCAGGCCGTCGACCTCAAGATCCTGATGTCGCTGGCCGTCAAACACGATCTGCAGATACGCCTGGTATGCCAACCCGGCGACTTTGTCGTCCAGGACGAGCCGCTCATCAGGCTGCTGCCGGCCCAACAGCTAAGCGACGAGCTGACCCGCAAGCTGCATGACAGCCTTTACATCGGGGCCCAGCGAAGCGCCACGCAGGATCTTGACTTCGTCATCCAGGAACTGGTCGAAGTGGCCTTGCGGGCTCTCTCGCCCAGCATTAACGATCCCTTTACGGCCGGCAATGCTCTCGACTACATCGGCGACGCCATGCTGCGAATTGCTCAACGCCACATGCCTCCGTCCGGACTGCGCGACCAGCAGGGGCGGCTCCGAGTAATAATGAGGCGGACTGACTTCCGCGGTCTCTGCGACATATCTTTTGACCAGATCCGCCACAACGCTACCCGTTCACCGGCAACTCTGGTGCGCATCATGGAAAACCTTATACGCATCGCCCGTCGCACCACCCTGCCCGACCGAAAAGAGGTCCTCTGGCACCAAGGACTGATGACCCAACGGGTCGGCGCCGCCCTTGCCGAACCTTACGATCGCCATCGCCTGGAGCAGCGATTCTACCAACTGCGAAGCATCCTGCAGCCCGGCTCCGACAGCATTAACCTGCCGGAATGCCTGTAAGACGTTGCTGCCGACAGCCTTTCCGGCCGCAACTCTTCGCACCACTTTCGCACTGCTGCCTTGACAAGCGGCCAACTGTGCACTTAAGCTTGCACCCGCACAAGCCCAGATGCCCGTGCGGGCCGGCCGCGTGCCCGGAGCTCGATGAGGCCAACACATCATGCCGCAACGACACATGCGATTCCGACGATTCGGACGCTCTCTGCACCTCAGCATCAAATCGGCCGATGAATTGCAGCACATACTGCAGCTCGACAAGGCCCTTTGGGTCGCCACCAGCGCTCCGCTCAATATGCTGGGGGCCGATGCCACGCTCCTTTCGCTCATCGACATCGATAGCGATGGCCGCATAACCTGCGACGACATGCGGACCGCCATCAGCTGGCTCCTGCAACTTCTGCAGAATCATCAGCCTGTAACCGATAAAAAGCTCACCCTGACCATTGCCGACATCAACACCTCGCACCCCGACGGTCGCACCATTCTCGAGGCCGTCAGGCGGATACTCATCCGGGCCGGACGTCCGGACGAGCAGACCGTCTCCCTGGACGAGGTGCGGCAGATAAAGCAGCAGGTGACCCAGACGCCGGTCAGCGAGGGAGGCATTGCCCTGCCCGAGGCCGCCGATGATGAAAAAGTCCGACAGTTCCTGAAGGCCGTGCTCGATACCGTTGGCGGGACTGCGCATCCGGGCGGAAAACAGGGCGTGACGCGACAGCACATCACCGGGTTTCTGCAGGAAGCCAGGAGCTACCTTGACTGGGCAGCCAAGGCCGATTTGCCCGCACCCGAGACGCCCACCGCAATAATGCCTCTGGCCGAGCAGACCCCCGCGGCAATGGCCGCCTGGATGGCCATCCGAGATCAGCTGGAAAAATATTACGCCCAGAGCCGGGCCGCCGCTTTCGATCCGCGGGTAACCGCCCAGGTAAAGCCCCCTGCGGCCCAGCTTGAGCAGACCGACTTCGAGAATTCCGAGGCCATTGCCGACCTCTTAAAGCGCAGCCCGCTGACCGACCTGCGAACCGATGGCATACTCGACCTTGCCGCCCCTCTTAATCCGTGGTACAGGCAGCGGCTGGAGGAATTCCGCACCAAGGTCGCCGAGCCCATACTGGAGCGAAACGTCAGCCAACTGTCGGAAGACGACTATAGGCGAATTGCCGCGGCACTGGCCCCGCACGAAGCTTGGCTGGAAAGCAAGGCAGGCCCCGCCGTCGAGCCCCTGGGCCGCGATGCCCTGAGAATGTTCCTCCGCCCGGAATATGCCGAAGCCGCCGAAAGCCTGCTGGCCGAAAGTGCCGCCACCGCCTTCGCCCTCGATACCATCAGACTGACCGAAAAGCTGATCCTTTACCAGGCTCACATGATTGACCTGGCCAACAACTTCGTCAGCTTCCCGCACCTTTATCAGCCAGCCAGCCGGGCTATGTTCGAAATGGGCACGCTGATCATGGATGGCCGACGATTCAACTTCGCTGTCCGCGTCGACAGTCGCCCGCAGCACATCGAGCTCTCCAAAACCAGCAACATGTATGTCATGTATCTGGAGGTGGCGGCAAATCCGCCGTACGAAGTGGCCATTCCCGTAACAAGCGGCGACAAGGGCAACCTGGCCGTAGGCAAGCGCGGCATTTTCCTCGACATTACTGGACGCGAGTTCGATGCCCGCACACTGCAGATCATCGAAAACCCGATCAGCCTGGCCGAGGCCATCTGGGCCCCATTCCAGAGACTGGGCCGCCTGCTGACCGGCAAAATCGAATCCATGACCACCGAGGCCGAAAAAAAGCTCGACGTCGCCGGCACTACGGCCTTTGCCCAGGTGGAAGGAACCGCCCCGCAGCAGGCCGCGGCAGCCGAACCCGCCCCGCCCCAGGCACAGCGGGCAGCAATCTCAGGAAATCTCCTGATGGGCGGCGGAATTGCCGTGGCAGCCCTCGGCTCGGCCACCGCCTTCATCACCCGTACCCTGGCCGGCCTTAACTGGTGGATCATACTGGCGGGACTCGGCGGAGCCATCCTGGCCGTCATGCTGCCAACCAGCATCGTGGCCCTCGTCAAGTTGCGACGACGCGACCTCAGCGCCATACTCGAAGGGTCGGGTTGGGCCATCAATGCCCGCATGCGACTCAGCCGCACCCAGCGACTTTACTTCACCAGGCGTCCAAAATACCCGCCGGGATCGCTGGGCACGCATCGCCTCGGACGCTGGATACTGCTGGCCCTGCTCCTCGGCGCAGCGGTGGCAACAGCAATCCTGCTACTGCAACGATAGTCGCCCGCTGGTGAGTGGGTCAAAATCGAGGCGCAGCTTGGGTGTCACCATCGAGTCGCAATTTGGGTGCCACACTTTGGAGCGACTGCCTGTCATGAGCCTGTCGAATGGCGAAGCAGGCGCCAAAGTGTGAAGAGGCAAGAGGCGGCTTCTCGGTGTGGAACGCTTCACACACTGGTCCCGAGTCCATGCGAAAAGGGCGAGCCTGCATGGCCCGCCCTTGTGCAAAATTCTGAACTTCAGACTATTCCGTCACCGGTTCGGCCGCATCCTGCGACTGCTCCTGACCTTGCTCCGGCGCCTGTTCCTGACCCTGCTCCTGCGCTTCACCCTGCTTCAGCAGCGCTCGGGCTGCCTCGGCATATTGGCTGCCTTCCACTGCTGCCGCCTTCAGGTAGGGCTCGGCCTCCCCGTGCCGCCCCAGCCCATAAAGCAGGTACCCGTGCAGAAACTGGTACATGGTAGCCCGCGGCATATCGTCGGCCTGCCGGCCAATTCGCTCGACCGCCTGCTGCCACAACTCCTGGTTTTCCACAATAGTGGTCAGGCGATAATCGCGCCCGTAAAGCTCCGGACTATTCTCAATGCTGTCGCTTATCAGCAGGGCCGCCATCCGGTTGCCCCTGATCAGCAGGTGGGCATGGCCTTCCAACCTGTTGGCCTCCTCGCGCAGGCTCCGGTCGAAGGTGGCCGCACGCTCGAATTGCTCAATGGCCTGCCGATAAAGCCCAACCTGCAGATTGATCCGCCCGACCCTGATCGCCCTCTGGCCGAAATTGGCCGGGTGCAGCGGGCCGCCCTGCGGCAACATCTCGTCAGGCGTCAGAGCCGAACGCTCTTCGCCATTGGTCTCGCCAAACGAGTCACGCTCAGCCTCGCCCTCGCGCAGACGGTCCTCCATCGAACGCCCTTCGCCCGGAGTCATCCACGGCGGAAGCGAATCCGCCTCCAACTGCTCCTGATCCTCCCAATACCGCTGGCGGATGCCGGCCATCGGATCGCCATTCTGCGGCGGCTCGACCTCCTCCGGCGTCAAACCCTGGCGAACCTCCTCCGGCAGAAGAATCCACGGGTTCGGCAATTCGCCCTCAACGCTGCCGGCAGTCGGATCCATCTGCCATTGCAGCGGCAGAGGCGTGCCGAAGGGCCCGCGTCCGAACATATCACTGACAGCTTCCTGGGCCGCAATGGCTGCCTGCAGATTTCTCATGCCCTCCTGGTTCATCCAAGGCACTTCCGTCCGCGGAGCAAAGCCGTAGGCATCCTCATTGTCGGCGGATGGCTCAAGGGTGTAAGCCCGGGGCCCCGAACCAGGCACGATCACCCGACGGTCCAGTTCCGGATCGACCGGACCGGCAAACGACGGCGGAGGCGATGCCGCGATGCCGAATGGATCTGGCCGCCTGCCAACCTCCGTAGCTCCACGGCCAAGGTCGCCCCGCGAAACAAGGCTGCCCGGAGCGTAATACGGCTGGGCCGCACCAAACTGCCTGCCGCCGCCATAAACGTCGTACGAACCAAAACTGTCGCGCTGGAAACGGGTGATGGGCGAACTGAAGTAACGGTCTTCAAGAAAATTGCGGTTGCCCGTAAAGGCTCGCCCGTAACGCACATTGCCGCTGGAATAGAGGCTGGGCGAGTCGCGATAATCCTGCGGCATCTGGCCGAACGGAGCGTACGTCGGCTGCGTGCTCAGGTCCAGACGCCTGTCGGGCTGCTGCAACTGGGAGAAGGCCGGCGTCGCCACAATACCCACGATCGCCACAATAGCCGCTATTCTCATGGCCTTCATCTTGCACCTCCCGGAAACATCCCAGTCCGACTTCGGCCGGTAGCACCACCGGCAAGCGGACGACAAACGTATCGCCTCCTATGCTTATCGGACTGAATCCTACTTTCTCCTTATCTATTTTACCATGACTACCCGCAGCCAACCAATCGCATTTTGCCTGAATCCCCCTAAGTCTTTAGCCGGGAATATAATACGACCTTTGCCCAGAGGCAGTTTTTGCCCGCCTCCGCTGGACACCTGAGCCCGCCAGGGCGCGCCCTGCCGATTACATTGACCAGCCGGCCGCCATCTGTTATTTTCTGTCCTGCCAAGACGTTTGGTCACCACAACCTTCATCAGGAATGACAATTATGACCGCCCCCGACTCCCGGCCCAGCATCCTTTTCGTCTTCTCCGATCAACAACGCTGGGACACCATGGGCTGCTACGGCCAAAGGCTGAACATAACGCCAAACCTGGACCAGTTGGCAGCCGAGGGCGTCCGATTCGACCGGGCCTTCACCTGTCAGCCCGTCTGCGGCCCGGCCCGCTCGTGCCTCCAGACCGGCCGATACGCCACCGAGATCGGCTGCTTCCGCAACCATATCGCCCTGCCGCAAGACGAGCGCACCATCGCCCACGAAATGGCCGATTCCGATTACAGCCTGGCCTACGTCGGCAAATGGCACCTGGCCTCAAGTGGCGGCAAAGTCGGCCAGCAGCAGATTCCGGAGCAGAATTACCGCACCGTGGCCACCCCGCCCGAGCGCCGCGGCGGGTGGAACGAGTTCTGGATGGCGGCCGATACCCTGGAATCAACCAGCCATGGCTACGATGGATTCATGTTTGACGCCGAGATGAACAAGGTGGAATTCAAGGGCTATCGGGCCGATTGCCAGACCGATTTTGCCCTGCAGTATCTGCGCAGCCGCGAGGGCCAAAGCCAGCCATTCTTCATGTTTCTGTCATACATCGAGCCGCACCACCAGAACGACCACAACCGTTTCGAAGGGCCCGAAGGCAGCAAACAGCGATTCGCCGATTTTGACGTACCCGGCGATCTCCGCGGAACCGATGGCGATTGGCGCGAAAACTATCCGGACTACCTCGGCTGCTGCGCCAGTCTCGACGCCAACTTCGGACGAATCCGCCAGGAACTCCAGCGGCAGGGCATTCTGGACAATACGCTGATCATCTATACCAGCGACCACGGCTGCCACTTCCGCACCCGCAACGGGGAATACAAGCGATCCTGTCACGACAGTTGCCTGCGTATCCCGATGATAATCCGCGGCCCAGGCTTTACCGGCGGCAAAGTGGTGGAGCAACTGGTCAGCCTGATCGACCTGCCGCCAACCGTGCTGACCGCCGGTGGCCGTCAGCCTCTGCCAACCATGCAGGGCCGGCCGCTGCAAGCCCTGGCCTGCGGCGAAGCCCCCGCCGACTGGCCCGACGACGTCTTTGTCCAGATAAGCGAAAGCCACGTCGGCCGGGCCATCCGCACCCACCGCTGGACCTACAGCGTCAGGGCCCCGGAGCTCAGCGGAGTCGACTATCCCGACAGTGACCTCTACGCCGAAGACTACCTCTACGACAATCTGGCCGATCCGCATCAAAAGAACAATCTTGTTGCCGATCCGGCACTGGCCGATGTCCGGACCGAACTGGCCGCCCGACTCATTAAGCGCATGACCGAAGCAGGCGAAACCCCGCCACAAATCGTACCGGCAAGCTGACCTCTACCGCCGCCGCGACCGTTGATTGTTGCTGTTGACGTTAATGTTTTGTGCCGCCGGGTGCTCATTCGAATTGCAGAGAATGCTGACGTTCGATCCCCCGGCAGTGCCGGGGGCTTAAAACAATTCGCCGCGGGAGGCCCTTGCCGTTGTCGCGGCCGTTGTCGTTCTAAAGCCCCCTGCACTGCAGGGGGATGTCGTTGCCGTTGCTTCTTTGTTTTGGACCCGCGGAGTTTGCTGACATTCGAATCCCCCGGCAGTGCCGGGGGCTTCAAAGGCCAAACGGAAGATGGTTAGAAGAAGGATAAATCTGTGCCATGGTCTGACGAAGTCAGCCCATGCCCGTTAAAGCTCCACCGCTGCTTCTTTCTGCCCTACCAGAAAGGCCTGTTTGTTCAGGTCACTTATGCGGGCTTTCGATGGTGATGTGCCGAGCACTTTGTCGACCATGCCGTTAAGCTCGTCCACCGTCATCAGCGGCTTCACCTGGTTCAGGGCCCCGAGCATGATCATGTTCGCCACCCGGATGTCGCCCATTTTGCTGGCCAGCTCCGAGGCTGCAACCTCCACCACAACCGATGCCGGCGTTGGCGGATCGAGCACAATCATCGACGAATTCGTCACCAGCACGCCATCGCTCTGCAGTCGCTGGCGAAAGCGCAGGTAACTCGGCTGATTCATCATCAGCAGGGCCGTCGCCTCCTCAACCACCGGGTTGGCAATCTCATCATCGCTGATCACCACATGGCAGTGGGCCGTGCCCCCGCGGACCTCCGCCCCATAGCTCGGAAACCAGGTCACCCGGTGCTTGCTCATCAGCAGCTCGGCGATAAACTTGCCGATTGTCAGCGCCCCCTGCCCACCTGCCCCAGCCAGAAGAATACGTTCGTCCATGCTGATCCGTCCTTCACTATCGTCTCTCGTCGGCACCTGATTCGGCCGCTTGTTTACCTGAAATTCCTCTTCGCATCAGCCGCCATTGCGCCGCCGGCGGCCCTTGCCGCCCCCCCTCCCGCGACCCTCCCCGGGGCGGGGCACAACATGTTCAGGCCTCATCCGGCCAGGCAGTATTTTTGATCACGCCCAGCGGAAAATCCTTCGTCAGTCGCGATTCAATGTAATCGCGGGCATCGCTCGGGTTCATACGCCAGTGGGTCGGGCAGGCCGACAGCAATTCAACAATGCTGAAGCCCTTGCCTTCCATCTGGCAGCGCAAACTGCGGGCAATGGCCTTCTTGGCCTTGCCGATCTCACGGGCCGTAGTCAGCATGCAGCGCTCGGCATAAACCACCCGCTCCAACTGGGCCAGCATCTCCGATACGCGCAACGGCGGCCCCTCGCTCAGCAGGTTACGACCGTGCGGCGTGGTGCTGGTCTTCTGGCCCACAATCGTGGTCGGAGCCATCTGGCCGCCGGTCATCCCGTAGCAGGTATTGTTGACGAAGATCACGCTTATCAGCTCGCCGCGGTTGGCCGCATGAATTATTTCGTTGGTGCCGATGGCCGCCAGATCGCCGTCGCCCTGGTAACTGAATACCAGCTTGTCCGGATGCACCCGCTTTATGCCCGTGGCCACCGCCGGAGCCCGGCCATGAGCGGCCTCGCACATGTCCAGGTCAAAGTAATGATAAGCCACCACCGCGCAGCCCACTGGCGCTATGCCGATTATGCGCTCGCGCAGGTCCATCTCGTCAACCAGTTCCATTATCAGCCGATGGGCGATGCCATGGCCGCAACCGGGGCAATAATGAGTCCGGGCTTCCGACATCGACTGCGGACGACCTGCCTTTAATACCATATCTTCCGACATAACCACCTCGAATCAGGCTAATTGCCACCGCCATACCAAGCGCTGCTGCATCTCTGCGACTGCCGCTGCTCTGCGATTATTGCTGCTCTGCGATTGTTGCTGCTGTTGCCGTTGCCGTTGATGTTGCCGTTGAAGCCCCCGGCACTGCCGGGGGACGCCGTTTCTTCTGCCGTTGCCGTATTAATCCCCCGCGGGTGCCACCCACAAACTCGTTTGTGGGTGCTTATCTGCCATGTCCGCACGCCAAAAAACGCAAGTTTCTTCTGCCGTTGCCTTGCCTCTTAATCTACCGCCGCAAGCACCACTAAGCGCCAAGTTCCTGCTTAATCCGCTGAACAATGCTGCCGATGCTCGGCACATCGCCGCCAAAGGTGTTTTCCAAACCAACCGACACCACACCATTAACCGCCAGCCGCACGTCCTGCACCATCTGGCCCCAACTCATCTCAACCACCAGCATGCGCTTGCCCTTTTCGGCCAGGGCTGCAAGCTCATCGCTCGGGAAGGGCCACAAGGTAATCGGCCGCAAAAGACCAACCTTCAACCCGGCCGCCCGGCAGCGAGCCACCGCCGCCTTGGCCAGCCGGGCACTGGTGCCATAAGCCACTAAAACAAGTTCGGCGTCGTCTGTAGCAACCGATTCAAATCGCAACAGGTCCCGGCTCATCTGCTCGCACTTATCCATCAGCGTCCGATTAAGAGCCACCAGCTCGCCGGGCCGCCCGCAGTAACTGTGGATGTAATTTCGCGGACGCCCGCCGGCAGCCCCGGTCAAAGCCCAATCAGGCCATTTGTCAGGCAGCGGACGCATCGGGCTCAGTTCCACCGGCTCCATCATCTGGCCTAACTGCTGATCGGACAGAATCATGACCGGCGTGCGGTAACGCATGGCCATCAGCAGGCCCTCGTAGGCCAGGTCGTAAGTCTCCTGCACCGTATATGGGGCGAGCACCGGATGATAGTAATCGCCGTGACCGCCGCCCCGGGTGGCCTGAAAATAATCGCCCTGGGCACATCGCACGTCGCCCAGACCCGGCCCCGCACGCTGCACGTTCACAAGCAGGCAGGGCAACTGGCTGCCAGCCATGTAGCTCAGCCCTTCCTGCTTCAGGCTGATACCCGGACTGCTGCTGCTGGTCATTGCTGGAGCACCGGCCGCGGCCGCACCGTGCACCATGCTGATGGCTGCCAATTCGCTCTCGGCCTGGATGAACGTGCCGCCAATCTCCGGCATGCGCGACGACATGTATTCCGGCAGATCGTTTTGCGGCGTTATCGGATAGCCGAAGTAATGCCGGCAGCCGGCACGCACAGCGCCCTCGGCCGCGGCCACGTTACCGGCCATCAGAATCAGTTCGCTTGTTGCGGAACCATTATCTATCACCGGCGGCTCCCTCCGACTTCTTCTGTCCCCCGCCGACACTGCCGGCCGATGCGGCCGCCTTCTGCGATTTTCTGGCAGCCACCAGGATCTCGATTGCGGCATCCGGGCAGACGGCATGACATTGCAGGCAGCCCCTGCATATGCCGCCATCGACTACCTCGGCCACCTGTACGCCGGTGTCATTCAGCGACGAACTTATGCGCAGGCACTGCGACGGGCAGGCATCGATGCACAGCCCGCAGCCCTTGCAGTAATAACCACTGATTCTAATTTCTGCCATCAGCACCAACTCCTCTTCTGCCTCACTTGCTGTAATGCGGAGCCTGGCTCCAGTGAAGCTTCTCGCGCAACGTGTCGTAGCCCGTCCGACGAGGGTTCTCGATCAGTACGAACTTCTCCACGGCCTTCTCTATCTGCACCACGTCGCCCCGCACAATCGGCAGCTGAACCTGCCCATCGACAATGCAAGTGGCTTCGCGATCATGGCTGGCCAGGCTCACGCGCACGCAGGACTGCCCGCCAATCACTATCGAACGATTGCTGAGCGTGTGCGGACAAACCGGCGTTATCACCATCGACTCCAGCCGGGACTCCAGAATCGGCCCGCCGGCAGCCAGATTATGCCCCGTCGAACCAGTCGGCGTGCTGACCAGCGCTCCATCGCCATGGAACGTGGCCACCGACTGGCCATCGATGTCAAGCACCAGCCCGATCATCCGATGGCGCTCGCCATGGCTGATCAGAACGTCGTTCAGGGCCGGAATCTCCTGGCAGTTGCCGCCCGCCGACTCGATGCGCACGTTCAGCATCATCCGCTCAACCCGCCGCCCGCCGCCGTTCATCAGCCCCGGAAAAGATTCAGCCATGTCCGACTTCTGATAGCTGGCCAGAAAACCCAGCCGCCCCATGTTCACGCCCATGCAGGGCACGCCCGCCGGAGCCAGGCTGCGGGCCGCCCTGAGAATCGAACCGTCGCCCCCGACGATCAGGGCCAAATCAGCCACAAGATTACCCCGCCGACCCTCCAGATCCTCCAGGTCGAGCACCTCGACCTCACCCTCGGATTCCAGCAACGGGCGCAGCTCGTCAATCGTGCCCGATACCTGCGGCCGCGACCGGTGCCCGACAACCAGGATTTTCCTGACCGTTTTCATCCTATTTATCCGCCTGCACCCGCCAGGGCCGATAATTCGCCCCGGTTTTGGCCATGCTGCCGATTGTCCGCCTGTCGTTGTCGCTCATCCGCCCGGTGCCCGCTGGCAGATGCTATTTGTTGTCGCCGGACTGCTTTACGTCGTCGCTTGCGGCCATTACCCGCCTGGCCCGCCGCGCCAGGCCCGTGGCCGTCATATCAAATCGTTCCAGCAATACGCCCCGCGAGGCATGCTCAACAAGCTCATCCGGCACAGCCACAATATCGGCCAGCTTGCCGGCCAAGCCCCGCCGCTGAAGCGATTCCAGAACGGCACTGCCGAAACCACCCGCCTGGCAACCGTCCTCAACCGTTATCAGCCAGGGCTGCACCTCGGCCAGTTCGGCCATCAAATCCTCGTCCAGCGGTTTGGCAAAACGCCCGCTGATGACCGCCACCTTCAGCCCCTCGGCGGCCAGTAAGTCAGCAGCACCAAGGGCCGCCGGAACGGTCGAACCATAGGCCACAATAGCCCCGTCGGTACCAGGGCGAATGACTGCCGCCCGACCCAGGCGCATCGGATGCTCGCCCTCGGCCTGGCACAGGTCGCCGGCAGGAACAACGTCACGCGGATAACGAATGGCCATCGACTGCTCAATCTCCAGCCCCAGGCGAATCAAACCCCCAAGCTCCCCCTCATCGGCCGGAGCCGCCAGAACAAGGTTCGGCAGACTCCGCATGTAGGCAATGTCGTAAAGCCCCTGGTGCGTCATGCCGTCGGCCCCAACCAGCCCGGCCCGGTCCACCAGCATCAGCACAGGCAGATTCTCGTTCAGGGCAAGCTCGTGGAACAACTGATCGTACGATCGCTGCAGGAAGGTGGAATAAATGGCGCACACCGGACGCATGCCGCCGGCCGCCAGACCAGCGGCCATGGCCACGGCGTGGCTCTCGGCTATGCCGGCATCGAAAAAACGCTCCGGATACTGCTCCTCGAAGGCACAAAGCCCCGTGCCGGCCGGCATGGCCGCGGTTATGGCCATTACCCGCTCATCCGCAGAAGCCATCTCCAGAATGATCCGAGCAGCCGCATCGCCCCAGGCCGGTTGTTGTGAGGCCGCCGCACGCGGAACAACCTTGCCATTCTGCTCGATGAAGGGCGAAGCGCTATGATAATCGGCCGGATTGCGCACCGCAGGGTCAAATCCGTGACCCTTCTCCGTGCAGACGTGCAGCATTATCGGGCCGCTTATCGTCCGCACCTCTTCCAGCGTCCGCAGCAACTCCCGCAGATTATGACCGTTGACCGGCCCCAGAACCCGAAAGCCGAAGTGCTCGAAAGCATGGTCCGGCACAATCACGTCCTTGATGGCATCCTTTACCGTCGATAGCGTTTGCCGCAACTGGCTGCCGATGACCGGCATGGTCTGCACCATCCGCCGGACCTCTTTGCTGAAGTCGCGATACAAATCGCTCGTCCGGGCCCGGGTGAAGGCATGAGCCAGAGCCCCCACCGTCCCGCTGATGCACATCTTATTGTCATTCAGGATAACCAGCAGATTCGCCTTCACGCTGCCGGCATGGTTCAGGCCTTCCAGAGCCACGCCGCTGCCCAGGGCCCCATCGCCAATGACCGCCACCGTACGATGCGGCCGGCCGGCGGCCTTATCGGCCAGGGCCAACCCCAGGGCGGTCGAAATGCTGACCCCCGCATGGCCGGTGGTAAACCGATCGTAGAGCGGACTCTCGCGCCGGTTCGGGAAGCCGCTCAGCCCGCCCTCCTGACGCAGAGTGTTGAATTCGGCCTCGCGACCCGTCAGCAGTTTATGAGTGTAGCACTGATGACCGACATCGAAAACCAGGTGGTCCTGCTTGAAGTCGAACACCCGATGCAGGGCCAGGGTAAGTTCGACCACACCCAGATTGCTAGCCAGATGACCACCGGTCTGAGCCACGACGTCGGTTATCCGCTGACGGATCTCGCCTGCCAGACTCTGCAACTGAGCCGCAGTCAGCCCGCCAAGGTCCTCTGGAGATTTTATCTGTTCAAGAATCAACCTTATGCTCGCTTACCTGTTAATGAGTGCCCCAGATCAGGCACATAATAGTCATGGCGGCCAAGCCCTCTCAGCCTCAGCCGTTGCCGTTAAACCCCTCCCCCTTGACGGGGGAGGATGTCTCCGCGAAGCGGAGACAGGTGGGGGTGTCGGCCGCGAGGAAAGCTCTTCGCCCTCTCAACAACCTCACCCTCATCCGGCCCTACGGGCCACCTTCTCCCGTCAAGCCCTTCGGCGGAGCTCAGGGCGGGTGAGAAGGGTAACGACAGAAGCCGACCAGCAATATGGTACGACTTCTAGCTCTTTCGCTCCACACAAAAACGGGCCAGAGCCCTGAGGGGCTCCGCAGCCGCCCCGAATGGCTCCAAAGCCTCGATTGCTGCCGCCAGGGCGGCATCGGCCCGCCGCTCCGACTCCTCCAGGCCATATACCGAAACATAGGTCCGTTTGCCGCTGGCAGCGTCCTTGCCCGCCGTCTTGCCCAGGCTCTCGGCCGTACCCCGAGCATCCAGAACGTCATCGGCAATCTGAAAAGCCAGCCCAACCTGCCTACCGTATTCGCTAAGCCGATCCAGTGTCCCCTCATCAGCACCCGCCGAGACAGCCCCCAGCCGCACTGCCGCCAGAATAAGCTGCCCCGTCTTCCGCCGATGAATCGACTCCACCGGCCAGTCCCGGCCCTCACGGCCCTCGCTCTCCAGGTCCAGCACCTGGCCGCCTACCATGCCGCACGCGCCGGCCGCAGTCGACAATTCCCGCACCAGGGCGGCCGACCGCTGCCCATCGGCCACTCGCGTCGAAAGCACCACGAATGCCTCCGTCAGCAGGGCATCGCCGGCCAGAATAGCCATGGCCTCGCCGAAAACCTTGTGACTTGTCGGCCGGCCGCGACGCAGGTCGTCATTATCCATGGCCGGCAGATCATCGTGAATCAGGCTGTAAGTATGAACCATCTCGATGGCGCAGGCCGCCGGCAAAGCAACATCATCGGCTGCCCCAAGCATGCGACTGGTCAAGAGAACAAGTGCCGGCCGGAACCGTTTGCCGCCCGCCATCAGGCTGTAAAACATGGCCTCATAAATGCTTGCGCACTGCGGATCGGGCGACTTCAGCAACTCCCCGAGCCGATTGTCAACCAAGCCCGAAACCTCACCAAGCACCGCCTTCAGATCGACCGCACCACGGCTGCCGCGCGATGCCGACTCGGCCGCCCCCACAATTGGCTTGCCGCCAGCCTGGCCGGCGCCGGAAGACTCTCCGCCCGCGCTCATGACTGGTCCTCGTCATCACCGCCCTCTTCTTCGACAGCCTCCAGGCTCACGCCCTGCTTGCCGATCTGCATCTTCTCGATGCGCATCTCGGCCTGCTGCAATTGTTTGCGGCAACAGCCTATAAGTGCTGCTCCGCGCTCGTAAAGCTCCAGGCTCTTTTCCAACTCCACCTCGCCCCGCTCCAGAGCCGCCACAATCTGTTCCAGCTCGCGCAGATTGCAGGCAAATGTCGCCTCCGACTGCCGCTCGTTTTGCGCCTTCTTAGCCATCTCGCCTGCTCCCGTCTTCGTCGTCCATTCCGCCGCGTTCATTAGTGCCCGCATTGTCCGGAGCCGCCGTCGGCCGCCCGTCGCGGCCAGCCTCGCTGTCGCTGACCGTGCTGCGAATCCGATCGCCATCAGCCAGCAGCGTCTCAAGTTCAAGCCCTGCTTCAACATCGGCCGCTCGTCGCACCGCTCGTCCGCTGCTCCGGTTGAGGGTAATACTGTAGCCGCGCCCCAGCACCGCCAGCGGACTCAGGGCCTCCAGCCGGTCGCCGAGCCGGTCAACCCGGGCCCGGGCCCGCTCCAGCAGACGATCGGCCTGCGAGCGGTGTCGTCCGGCAAGTTGCTCAAGGGCTGCCACCCGCAGAGCCAGTTGCCGACTGGGCCGTTGCTGCAACAGGCGGCGCTCGATGTTCGTCAGTCGCTCGCCCTGGCGGACAATTCGTCC
Organism: Phycisphaerae bacterium; assembly: GCA_041690105.1. Classification (GTDB taxonomy): domain Bacteria; phylum Planctomycetota; class Phycisphaerae; order FEN-1346; family JAACEH01; genus JAWLHX01. The sequence continues at coordinate 66,161 of JAWLHX010000003.1, read as the reverse complement.
AACCAGCGCATGATTCAGCCGTTGCTGCAAATCGTCCAGCCTGATGGCTGCCTGTCCGGCAATCTCCTCAGGATACTTGAAAAAGCGATGTTCCGCCAGCCGATGCAGCCGATGGCCCGCTGTCTGAAGCAGGCCGGTCATGGCCCGCACCAGTCGGCCCGCATGACTGCCCAGCCGCCGCTGGAATTCCCGGCAATCGGGCACCACGATTTCGGCCGCCGCCGAAGGAGTCGGAGCACGAACATCGGCCACGAAGTCGCTGATCGAAAAATCGGTCTCGTGCCCCACTGCGCTTACCACCGGAATGCTGCAATCGGCTATCGCCCGGGCCACGCACTCCTCGTTGAAGGCCCACAAGTCCTCCAGGCTGCCGCCACCGCGTCCCACAATCAGCACGTCCACCACGTCCGACAGATGCCGGTCGAAGGCACGCACCGCGGCGGCAATCTCTTCCCGGGCACCCTCGCCCTGCACCCGTACCGGAGCCAGAATCACCCGCACTGCCGGCCACCGCCGACGCAGAACGTGAAAAATATCCCGAACAGCCGCCCCCGTTCCGCTGGTCACCACGCCAATGGTCGAAGGAAACTCAGGCAGGGCACGCTTGCGCTCCGCGGCAAACAGGCCCTCGGCCTCAAGCCGCTCCTTCATCTGCCGGAATCGAAGCTCCAGCAGGCCCGCCCCGCGCATCTCCAGCAGGCTGACATATAACTGAAGCCGCCCGCTCCGCCCGTAGTAGCCCACCCGGGCCTGAGCCAGAACCTCAAGCCCGTCCTCCACGTCCATCCGCAACCGTCCGGCATCGCTCCGCCACATGACGCATGAGATAAGCGACTCGCCGTCCTTCAGATCGAAATACAAATGCCCGCTGGCCGCCCGCTTAAGGCCGCTCACCTCGCCCACCACCCAGACGCGCGACAGGCAGACCTCCAGCACATCGGCAATGCCTTGGGATAGCTGGCTGACCGTAAGTGGCTGCTCGCGCGAACCATTGGCCGCCACCAAAGCCGCCCCGCCCTCTGCGCCCGATGTGGACTCTGCAGAAGAGGACTCGTCCGACTCCGGCACCAGCGAGACACTGGCCGATTTCCGTCGCCTGCCGCCCTTACGCCCCCGCACCTTGCCACCCGCCGCACTACCGCCGCCACTGCCAACCTTGCCGGCACTACCGCCTGCATCGTCATCATCATCGCCCGTGGGCGCAGGGGCATCATCGGGCAGCTTGACCCGTTGGGGATCAAACAGCGGCACATCGTCAAACAGACTGTTCTGTCGCTTCTTCTTGGCCATACTCTATTATCATTCAATACCGACACCGGTGGGCGCCCCCACCGACCGTATTGCTTTATAAGAACCAGAATGAAAATACCCAGGTTGCTACATAAACTACAACCCAGGCAAGCACCCCTGACGCAGTCAAACCCAGTCCGAAGAAGAATCCAATCTTGAACCAGAGGCTTCCTCGCAAATCCAGATTGACCATTTCTGTCCCTCAAATTTCCGCCGCGCGCCAGTTACTGCTACGCTCCGAAGTTTCCTGGCTTCAGATCTCGTCTCCTCCGCCGCCACCCTTGCCGTCGGCAGCGTCGTAGGCCTGGTCGGCTTCGGCCACGTACGAGAGATTTATACGGCGAATGCTCGTAGCCCGCCCCGTCTGCTCATCGGCGGTGATAATCGCCCCGCAGACGCGTACGTCGCCGGTGGCAACCTCGAAGAAGGTCGGCATGCCCGTAGTCAAATGGCGGATAACACGGTCCTTGCGGCGGCCCAGCACACTGTCGTACGGCCCGCTCATGCCCAGGTCGCTGATAAAGGCCGTGCCGCCCGGCAGCACCCGCTCATCGGCCGTCTGGGCATGGGTATGTGTGCCCACCAGGGCCGTCACCCGGCCATCCAGAAACCAGCCCATGGCCATCTTGTCGCTGGTGGCTTCGGCATGGAAATCGACAAACACCAGCTGCGTCATCTGCCCGATCTCCTCCAGGGCCCGATCCATGGCCGCAAATGGGCAATCGATGGGCTTCATGAAGGTGCGACCCTGCATGTTGATGACCGCCACGTGCGAGCCGTTGCGGGTCTCGATCACGCACCAGCCGCGTCCGGCCGCCACCTCAGGCAGGTTACCCGGGCGCAGCAAGCGGTCCTTGGTCTCGTAAAGGGGGATCGATTCCTTCTTCCGGTAGCAGTGGTCGCCCATGGTAATGACGTCCACACCGGCCTGGCGAAGGCCATCATATATTGAAGGAGTAATTCCGGAGCCGGCGGCACTGTTCTCGGCGTTGGCAATTACCAGGTCGATCTGCTCGCTCTTGATCAGGTTGCCAACCATTGCTTCTACTGCACTGCGGCCGGGTTTGCCGACAATGTCGCCTATCATCAGGGTGCGAAAACTCATCGTTTTTCATCTCTTTCCAGGCGAGGCACACGGCAGGCCCCCGCAAAAAGCACCGGATTTGCTCAAATTGAAAGCAGAGCCGACAGAACCGCCCGCATCCGGCAGCAGCCGGCGGATATATTATTCGACCCCGAACACACGCTTGGAATACGTGGATTGTAGGGTTCCGCCGCCCTGCTGACAAGCATCAAACACAGTCGCAGCCGGGCATTGAGCGGCAAGCAGGTAACCGCCGACACTCCCTGCGGCCCACCCGCCGCCGGCCTGTGGCCGCTTTGCGCTTGACGTAGACACTAAAAAGTCATAAAGTTTGATTCGATTTGTCTGGTTGTTCTAAATAAGGTTCGGATTTGGGCCCGCTCTGGAATTTGCCAGGGGCTTGGCGGCAGAATGCCGCGACACCGCGTCCGAACTTGGTTAATCGACGCCGCCGGGCCGATTCGGCCAATTCGCGGAGTCGCTGAAGTTCGCCCGGGCAACGGTATTCTGATATACAGGAGCCGCGGCCGGCGAACCTGGGGCTGGAGCTGCAACCGCCGCACGATAGATTTAATGATCATCAGCGAGTAAATGGACGTAATTCAAAAGTAAAGCCCTCATAAACGGTTTCTGTACCTGAAACCACTGATCAAAAGGGGCCGGATCCATTGAAGTCGCAATCGTACCGCATCTTTCCGACACCAATCCTCTGCGGCGGAGACGTTATCGCCGGGGGAACTGCGGGGTTGCTGCAGCCCGATAGCTGCGGCAAAGATCGAGGCGACCGTCCATTAATCCTTGTTGCATGATGCCTAAGTCTATCTCCTGGCGACTGTTAGGCCTCCATCTCCAGAATGCGAGACGGTAGCAGTTAATTGGCCTGCTCAAGTGGTCGCTCCCACAGCGATTTTTCGAGCTTCAGCCAAAAGCCCCTGCCCCATCGCCGGCGATCCTCTGCCACACTGGCACGGCCGAAGCGCTGCCCATAACGGGCCCCGCGCGGCAGAAAGGGGATCGAATCCATGCTGACCACCGTTGCAAATGTGCCTCTTATCGTTGTCTCCAGCCTGGCGGCCATCATCGTCGTCGCCCTGGTTGCACTCTGGCTGTATACCAAAGGCAAACTTAACGAGTTCAAACAAAAGCACCAGTCGGCCCAGAGTATTGTCGATCAGGCCAAGCGAGATGCCGATCAGATCAAGAAGGAATCCGAGCTTGAAGCCCGCGACTGGCTGCTGAAGAGCAAGGACAGCTTCCAGCGCGAGACCGAAGGCACCCGAAACGAACTCAAGGAACTCGAGCGCCGCCTGAGCAAACGCGAGGACAGCGTTACCGAGCAGAGCGAACTGCTGCTGCGCAAAGAAAAGACCATCGAGAGCATCGAACGCCGCCTGAGCGATCGGGAACAGCAGTTGCAGGAGAACGAACAGAAGGTTCAGCAGGCCCTGGGCGAGCAGGCCCAGAAGCTGCAGGAACTGAGCGGACTGAGTCAGGAGCAGGCCCGCGAGTTGTTTATTACCCGGATTTCGCAGGAGATGGAGCACGAAGAGGGCGAGATTATCCGCCACCACGTCGACCGGGCCAACGAAGAGGGCGAAGAGCGGGCCCGCAACATCATTGTGCAGAGCATCCAGCGGATGGCCAGCGACATCACCAGCGAAGCCACGGTTTCGTCGGTCGATATTCCGAGCGACGAGATGAAGGGCCGCGTCATTGGCCGCGAAGGTCGCAACATCCGGGCCTTCGAGAAAGCCACCGGAGTTGACGTGATAGTTGACGACACGCCGGGCGTGGTCATTGTCAGCGGGCACGACAGCGTGCGACGCGAAATTGGCCGCCGGGCCATGAGCAAGCTGATAGTTGACGGTCGCATTCACCCCGCCCGCATCGAGGAGGTGGTGGCCGAGACACGCAAGGAGGTTGACCAGCAGATACTCGAGGGCGGCAAGCAGGTCGTCCACGATCTGAAAATCCGCGGCCTCAACAACAAGCTTATCCCCCTGCTGGGACGCCTGCAGTTCCGCACCAGCTACGGGCAGAATGTTCTGCAGCACGCCGTGGAGGTAGCCCACCTGTCAGGCATGATAGCCGAGGAACTTGGGCTGGATTCGCAGTTGGCCACCCGCTGCGGATTGCTGCACGACGTCGGCAAGGCTGTCGATCACGAGGTGGAAGGCGGCCATCCGGAAATTGGCGGCGACCTGTGCCGCCGCTACGGCGAACCGCCGGAGGTGGTCGATGCAGCCAGCGCTCATCACGACCTGAAGCCCACGACCAACATTTACAGTTGGATAGTAAGTGCGGCCGATGCCGTCAGCGCCTCGCGACCGGGCGCCCGCCGCGAATCGCTGGAACGGTACCTGCAGCGACTGGAGAAGCTGGAGTCCATTGCCATGGCGTTCCGCGAGCAGGGCGTGGAGTCGGCCTTTGCCATCCAGGCCGGCCGGGAAATCCGCGTCATGGTGGACGCCAATCGCAGCACCGACACCGAGACGATGAAACTGGCCCGCGATATCGCCCTGAAGATCGAAAGCGAACTGACCTTCCCCGGCGAAATCCAGGTGACCGTCCTGCGCGAAAAGCGAGCGGTGGAATATGCCAGGTATGTCTCGTAAAGCACCGCTTCAACTCACCGCGGACGTCAACCCGACGGCTGCAGACGGAAACTGAAATGCGTAATGTGCCACGGCGGGCTTGCCCGTCGTGGCATTTTTACGGAAGCACCAGCGCCCGCCGCACCCCGCCGCATAAAACAGTCAAGTCGCCCACCAAGAGTGTTTCCAGCCATAAAACGCTAGCTTTCTGGCCTCAGACCAGCCTCTGCCGAAGATTTTTTATTTCTATCTAACATGCTACACGGCAACGCCTTACGTGTCGTTGCCGCCGGGTTCATTTGACACCGCCGGGGCCATCGGCAGACTCTAAGTCAGTGGCTGCAAGGCAGGCTCGCACGGTGGGCTGGAAAGCGTCGGCGGGGTCTTGGTGGCCAGGTTCAGACTACATGGAGGTAGCTCTGCTATGTCCCGTACCCACGTCCGTTGCCGCGCCAGGACGATTCTGCAGTTACTGACGACCACTCTCTGCCTGCTGATGCTGCCGGCCCTGTTTCTGGCGGCGGCCGCAAGCGCCTCTGCTCAGGCCAATCCGGTAATAGCCTCTGTCAGCAACCCCGCTTTTGCTGGCGCCGAAGAACTGAAAGCACCATCGCCAAAGTTTGCAGCAACCGGGCAATTAGCAATGGCCATGGGCACCGGGGGCACGGTTTCGATGATAATACCCGAGCCCAGCACCATGGCTCTGCTTGGCATCGGGCTGGGCCTGCTGGTGGCTCGCCGCCAGGGCCAGAATGGCCGCTGCGCCTGAAGGATGAGTTTTTTTGCAGGCGGGCTGGCTGGCGTTAAAAAACAATTCGTTGTGGCTCGCTTGATTCGGCTAATCCCCCCCTGCCGGCAAGCGGGTCCAAGCTGAAAGCCCACACATCCCCAAAGCGGGAGTGTGGGCCATTTTTTCATGCTGACCTGGAAGCATACTAACCGGCATAAGTCTTCATGGCCTTGGCTGCCCGGGCCACGTGACGCCCCTGGGCCCTGGCGATTTCAAGCTCGTTCTGCGATGGCCAGCGCTCGCCCTTGGCCCCGGCAATGGTGCTGGCGCCGTATGGTGTGCCCCCGCTCATCTCCTCGAGCGTCAGCAATCCCTTCGAGCTGTAAGGCACCCCGGCAATCAGCATGCCCTGGTGGAAGAAGAAGGTGGAGAGCGTCAGCAGAGTGGTCTCCTGCCCGCCGTGCTGGCTGGCCGTGCTGGTGAAGCCGGACCCGACCTTGCCAATCAGCTTGCCGCTCACCCAGGAGTCGCCGGTGGCATCAAGAAAAGCACGCATCTGGGCCGTCACGTTGCCGAAGCGTGTGGGCGAACCGAGGATAATGCCATCGGCCTCGGGCAGCTTTTCGGGGCGGGCCACAGGCACGTGGGCGAAGGCCTTCTGTGCTTCAATGGCATTCATTTTGCCCAGAATCTCCTCCGACAGCGTCTCGGCCACCCGCAGCAACTGGACGTCGGTGTCGGCGATGGACCTGGCTCCGTCCACCACGGCCTCGGCCAGTTTATAGACGTGCCCGTAAGTGCTGTAGAAAATGACCTGAATGCTGGTCGCCATAGCGAATGCCCCCCTGTTGCCGCCGGAGCGAACATCTGCCCCCCGGCCCGTCTGCTACTGCGACATTTGCCGCACGACGCAGGCAATAGTCGCACTTGCAGGATAATGCCAATGGCGTTGGGCGGCAAGACACGCGGCGTAATTCGGGTGGCCCCGCACGGGGAGCAGCGGCAATATATCAGGCGAGGTGCCAGGAAGAGCCTTGGCGGACGACCTGCCGGTAGACGGTGTTGCGTTCCTGCGGCTGGAAGCCGGCCTCGCGGATAAGCTGGCGCAGGTCCTCGACCGTGAGAGCCTGCGGGGTGGTGGCCCCGGCGGCGTGGGTGATGCGTTCCTGGACCACGGTGCCGTCGATGTCATCGGCCCCGAAGTGCTGAGTAAGCTGGGCCAGCGGCAGGCCGAGCATGATCCAGAAGGCCTTGACGTGCGGGATGTTGTCCAGCATCAGCCGCCCCAGGGCCATCATCCTGAGGTCCATCATGCCGGTCGTGCCGCGGGCCTCGGGCAGGTCGGTATTTCGCGGATGAAAAGCCAGGGGGATAAAGGTCATGAATCCGCCGCTGGCATCCTGCTGACTGCGCAGGGCCAGCAGGTGGTCAACCCATTCCTCAACGGTCTCCACATGACCATAGAGCATGGTGGCGTTGCTCGGCAAGCCAAGCTGGTGAGCCTCGCCCATGATGCGCAGCCACTGGTCGCCCGGCAGCTTTTCGGGGCAGACAATCTGCCTGACGCGCGGGCTGAAAACCTCCGCCCCTCCGCCGGGCAGCGAGCCAAGCCCGGCCTGCTTGAGCTGGGCGAGCACCTGTTGCGTGTCGCTTCCGGCACGCTCGGCAAGGTGGGCAATCTCGACGGCGGTGAAGGCCTGCAGATGAATCTGGGGGTGCTTCTGATGCAGCCCGCCGATCATCTTCAGGTAATAATCGAATGGCAAATCAGGATGCAGGCTGCCCACAATGTGCAGTTCGGTGGCGCCCTGCTCGGCGGCCCGCTCGGCCTCCAGCATAATCGTTTGCAGTTCCATGACGTAAGCGTCTTTGGCCTCGGCCGTGCGGCGAAAGGCGCAGAAGCGGCACTTGTTGCTGCAGATGTTGCTGTAGTTGATGTGCCTGTTGACGATGTACCAGGTTGTGCCCCCGCTGCGCCTGCGGCGAGCAATGCTGGCCAGGCGGCCCAGGGTCAGCAAGTCGTGCGTGCGGGCCAGCAGCAGGCCTTGCTCGGCCGAGAGTCGTCGGCCTTCGGCCACGGCGTCGGCTATGGGGTGCAGGGCCGGATCGGTCAGTTCCTGGTGAATATCATCGTGCAACTGCTCTGTCGGTCGAGTCAAAACTTACGGTCTCCAACTGGTTCAGCATCATACTAACAGAACATCGGCCACGGCAAATGCGGCAAACAGCATGCTGCCCATTGCGTTGGCGTGGAAGAATGCCCGGTTCAGGCGGCTGAGGTTGTCGGGCTTCAGCAGCCGGTGTTCGTAAAATATGAGGGCATAAAAGACGATGGCCCCGCCCATGTAGAGCCAGCCGAGCCGCGGACCGTCGATGTAATCATCGAGCCTTAAATGGTAGAGCGCCAGCAGCAGGCCCATGCTCAGCAGATGGTTGAACTCGGCCATGAGCAGACTGCGCTCCGGCCCCAGCCGCGCGGGAATGCTGCGCAGCCCACTGCGACGGTCGTGGTCCATATCCTGCAGGCTGTAAAGGATGTCGAAACCGGCCGTCCAGAAGATAACCGCCGTCCCCAGCATGACGGGCATCCAGCCGATGCCGCCGGTAAGGGCGACCCAGGCGCCAACCGGCGCCAGGCCCAGCGAGGCGCCAAGCACATAGTGCGACAACATCGTGAAGCGCTTGGTGTAACTGTAGCCGATGAGCAGCCCCAGCACGGGCAGAGCCAGCATGGCCGGCCAGGGGTTACCCAGCAGTGGCCAGAACGCAGCGGCCGCGGCCAGGAATATCGAGCCGCTGATTATGCCGAGTGCGAGCACATAGCGACGACTTAGCAACCCGGCAGGAATGGCCCGGCTGCTGGTTCGAGGGTTGGCGGCATCCAGGCGGGCATCGATTACCCGATTGAACGACATGGCACAGGTGCGGGCGGCCACCATCGCCAAAAGGAGCAGCAGGCTTTCGTACAGCCCCGGCACGCCTTGCCGGGCCCAGACCGCGCCGACGGCAGCAAATGGCAGAGCAAAAAGTGTATGGCTGAATTTTATGGTCTCGAGCACAAGAGCCAGGCGAGCCAACCGCCCCTGCCCCCGCCGGCCAGGTGACTTTTGTCCGCTATTGCCGGACGGCGACTGATGATCATGTCCCTTCTTGCCGCTCAAGAAGTGGGATCCTCGCTTGGTGAGTCAACTGCTGACCGGCCCGGGCTAGCCTCGTCCGTCGCCTGCCATCGCCGGCCAATGTGGTGCTCCAGGGCGAACTGGTCAAGAATGCGAGCTACGACGAAATCGACTACCTCGTCCAGCGTTTGCGGCTTATCGTAAAAGGCCGGAATGGCCGGCAGAATAACCGCTCCGCTGCGCGAAAGATCAACCAGCTTCTCCAGATGCAGCGTGGCCAGCGGAGTCTCGCGCAGCACAATAACCAGCTTGCGGCGCTCCTTCAGGGCCACCTGGGCGGCGCGGTGCATAAGAGTGCCGGCCATGCCTGCGGCCAAGGCCCCCACCGTGTTCAGCGATGCCGGGCAGACGACCATGCCGGCCGATGGCCTGCTGCCGCTGGCTATGCTGACATCAAGCTGATCGTTCGGGTACCAGCGCAGCAACCCCGCGGGGGTGTCGGCCTGGGGCCATAACGACTGCCATCGCGGGCGGCCGTCGGCGTCAACCTCAAGACCGCATTCGCTGATTAGCATGGCCAGACCCTGCCGTGAGACGACGAGGGCCACGGGCACCTCCAGGCGCAGCAACTCGGCCACCAGCCGCACCGCATAGCAGCCGCCACTGGCCCCGCTGATGCCGATGACAATCGGCGGATTGCCCCGGGACTTGCTCACAGTCCACCCCTGAATTCGTTGGCTGCGCCGGAGGAGGCCCGCCGCACGGCATGCTCCAGCACGGCAATCTGCTTGTCCACCATCGGCGCCAGGTAGAATGTCGGGTACTGTTGCCGCAAATCGTAATAGTGCCGCAGGGCTCGCTCCAACCGGCGGGCCGAGGCGTCTTCGGCGGCGCTGTCCAGGCGGGCCATTTCGTAAAGGCTGAGGGCGGCCCCATCGGTGCCGGCATATTGCTGCACGGCCTGCTCCAGAGCCTCCATCCGCAGCCGGTCGTTGGGTTGCAGCAAAGCTATTTCGTAAGCCAGATTATCGACCAGCGGGTCGGTCGGACACTCGACCATCAGCTTCCCGAGCAGTGCCTGTCGCTCGTGCGGCGGTTGGTAGCGGCCAAGGCCCAGGTATTTCTTCAGCAATTCGCCGCCACAGGCCGGGCAGTCGGAATTTGCCAGCAGCAGGGCCCGATGAGCCTGGGCCAGGCGATACTGGTCTTCCAGATGCCGCACGCGGCGGGCCTGCTTCAGGCGCTGGCCCACGCTCAGCAGATCGGTAAAAACCGAGAGGCTGCTGGTATCGGGCAGCGGCTGCCTGATTTCGTCGCCGAAGCGCTCGATCATGGCGTTGTACATGCCGACGGCTTCGGCAAAGTCGCCGCGGCGGGCTTGCAGATCGGCTAGCTTGACCATGGCCGTGGCCGCGTACTTCGTCTGGCCGAACTCCTTCAGCAGACGCTGCCAGATGGTCTCGGTCTCGGCCACCGCCCGCGACGGATCGAAGCGAATGGGCAGGGCCACGGCCCGAGCCTCGGACAGGGCGCTTGTGTCGATCTCCATGTCCTGGGCCTGGGCAATTGTGTAAAGCACGTCCGGCACGTGGCGGCTGTCGGGGTAACGGGCCAGGAACGCCTCGGACTGCTCGATGACGGCCCGGCGGCGGCGATCCATCTCGGCCCGGAAGCCGATGACGAAGTCGATCTTCAGCACGCCAAGCTCGCCCTCAACCATCTGCTGACGTTCCTGCGGCGTTGTCATGTCGGGCTCGGTGCCGAAGTCGGCCTGCTCGGCGGCCAGCTTGCTCAGCTTCTCGTCCACCTGCTTTTCGGCCGTAGCCAGCAAGTCCTGAATGATCTGACTGTTATGCGAGTCGCGGAAGGTATCGCCGTCCATGCCATAGTCGCGGGCCAGAAAGGCGTACTGCATGGAGTCTTCGCCGACAAACATTTTGTAGGAGACGACCGGAGAGGCCAGCAGGACAACCAGGGCAATGCCCACCACCCGCGTATTCCAGCGCAGCGAGCGCAGGGGGGCGATAATCAGCGCTATGAGCAGCAGGCTGAAGACGATGGACAGCACGGCCGGCACAAAATAGGCACCCGGCAGTGTCACCTCGGTGGTCGGGCGACTGGTCACAAGGTAATAAATCCAGACCGGCATGCAACCTATGATGACCGAGGCCACCTTGTTGTGCAGGCGCAGGGTCCAGCCGCCGGCCAGCCAGACGCAGAAGAACAGCATCAGGGCTACCACCCACGAGGGGCCGGCCACCAGGGCGATGAAAGCCAGCAGATACCCGCCTCGCTTGCCGTACAATAATCCCATGACGACAGGCACCAGCACCAGCAGAGCAAGGAAGGCGCCGAGAATAAGGTGCCACTCGGGCCGGTATTGCACGTTGATGGGCCATTGGGCCCAGTCGAAGACCGTTTGCGGCGGCCAGGTGCCCAGCTTGAAGAATTCGCCGGTGAGTATGTAGCTGATGTAGCGGACGAAAACCAGGTAGATCAGGCTGACGACGCCCAGGTAGACGTTAACCGCCGGTCGATAGCTTCGGCCGCACGCGCCGCAGGGCCGACTGCCGCCTGAAGCCTCACCTTGCTCGTCAAAATAGCAGCGCGGACACTCCATGCCACTCACTTGCAGCCTCCTTCGGCATCAGTTGCAGTGACGCCGCAAACAATTGTTGCCGCGCCGCCCGCCAATGTTCTGGTCTCAATCTGCTGCAATCCCGCGGCCTTCAGCATTTCTGCAAAATCATCGGCCGAGAGAAATCCGGCAACCGAGCTCGGCAGATAACTGTAAGCCGACCGGTGCCCCGATACGCATCGCCCCAGAATAGGAACAATGCGCCGGAAATAGAAGTCGAAAAGCGATTGTCGCAAACCTCGCCGGCGGCGAAAAAACTCCAGCACCACCAGCCGGCCGCCCGGACGCAGCAGGCGACAGCACTGCCGGACGAACAATTCCACGCTGGCCACGTTGCGCATGCCGAAGGCACAGGTCACGGCGCTGGCCGAGCCGTCCGCCAGCGGAACCGCCAGGGCATCGCCCACCAGAAACTCCAAGTTCCGATGCCGGCGGAACTTTCGCACGGCCTGGGCCACCATGGCCGGCGAAAAATCCAGCCCTATCACTCGCCCCGCGGCCCCGCCCGATGACGCCAGTCGTCGAGCCAGGGCGGCCGATAAATCGCCAGTGCCGCAACACAAATCGATTACCAGCGGCGCCTCGCCCGCTTGACCGACGAGCCCCTGGCTGGCCAGCCGGGCCGCCCGCCTCCGCCACAGCACATCCAGGCCGCCGCTCAGCAGATGATTCAGCAGATCGTACCGCGGCGCAATCTGGTCGAACATCTGTTGCACGTCGGCCGCCGACTTTGCGCCTGTTTCGTCAGCCCTGGCCATCGAAACCGTATTCCTTCCAGCGGCGCGTCACCAGGTCGACAATCTCCGGCTTCATGCGAATATCGTCCGGCCACGGCCGCACCTGGCCCTCGCCCTGCCATTTTCGGGTGGCGTCGATACCCATCTTCGATCCGGCCAGCGGCTGCGGACTGGCATGATCCAGGGCATCGAGCGGGCCGCGCGTAAACTCGATGTCGCGCTCCGGATCGACATTGTTGCCCACCCGCCACATAACCTCGTCCACGCTGTGCACGTCGGTATCGTCATCCACCACGATGATGAACTTGCTCAGCATCATCTGCCCCATGCCCCACAGGGCGTGCATGACTTTGCGGGCATGGTAAGCGTAGGCCTTGCGAATGGCGACGAAGACGAAGTTGTGGAAGACGCCAAACAGCGGCAGGTCGTAATCGACCACCTCCGGCAGAATGGTCCGCATCATCGGCAGGAAGATTCGCTCGGTGGCCTTGCCCAGGAAGCAATCTTCCATTGGCGGGCGGCCGACAATGGTTGTGGGGTAGATGGCATCGCGGCGATGGGTAATGGCCGAGACGCGGAAAATCGGGTACTCATCCTTCAGACTGTAATAGCCGGTGTGATCGCCAAAGGGGCCTTCGGTGCGTCGCTCGCCGGCGGCCACGGTGCCCTCGATGACAATCTCGGCCTGGGCCGGCACCTGCAGGTCAACGGTTTTGCAGCGGACCATGTCGACTGCTTTTCGCCGAATGAAGCCGGCCAGCAGCATTTCGTCCAGGCCCGGTGGCATGGGCGCGGTGGCGGCATAAATGACCGCCGGATCGCCGCCAAGCACCACGGCCGCAGGCATCGGCTCGCCGGCCTGTTCCCATTGCCGGTAGTGCCGCCAGCCGTCATGATGAGCATGGATGTGCATGCCGGTTGTGCGGGCATCGTAAACCTGAAGCCGGTACATTCCGGCATTCAGCGGGCCACCGCCGGGAGGAGCAGTGTAAACTCCGCCCAGGGTGATGAATCGGCCGCCATCGCCGGGCCAGCACTTGAGTATGGGCAGTAAGTCGAGCGATGCCTCGGAGCCGGTCAGGACCACCTCCTGGCATGGGGCCCGGTCGGTCAGTCGCGGCCCCCAGCGCGACAGTTCAACCACCTCGGCCAGACTGCGGACCTTATCGACCAGGCCTTCAGGGCGCCGGGGCTTGAGCAACTCGCCGATACGCCGGCCGATCTCATCGCAATGCTCGACTCCCAAGGCCCAGGCCGTGCGACGGGCCGAGGCGAAGGTGTTAATAACCAGCGGCATGGACGAGCCGCGAACCCGGTCGAACCACAGCACCGGCCCGCCGCTCTTTACCTGGCGGTCGGCAATTTCGGTAATCTCCAGCTCCGGGTCGACCTCGGCCGTAATGCGGCAGACCTCGCCGGCCGCCTCGTAACGTTGCAGAAGCTGTTGCAGATTGTCGTAATGCACGGGGCGCCTCCAACTTGCTGCAGCCGAACGTTCTGCCTCGGAAATTGCACCCTGTTACCGCCTGCGGCCGAAAATCCGCAGCAGCAGCAGGAAGAGGTTGATGAAATCCAGGTAAAGGCTGAGTGCTCCAATAATTGCCCCGCGGGCCATTACGAGGCTTCCCTTCGATGATAGACAACAAATATGGTCGGTTTATTATACAGTCACAAAGGTTCGGAACAATAGGCGAGCGGCGAGTTGCAGCATTCGCTTTGCAGCGGACTAAGCCGGCCGGGGGGCGGCCAACTCGCTCTCCGGCGGCTTTGACGGGGCAGATACAAGTTATCGCGACGACCGCACTGTCAAGAGCAATTGCCGTTGCCGTTCGTCGTTGCCGTTGCCGCTAACCCCTCCCCCTTGACGGGGGAGGATGTCTCCGGCACATGCCGGAGACAGGTGGGGGTGACGGCTGCGCGGAAAATTGCTCGCTCTTGCGCCCACGGCCGCACCCTCATCCGGCCCTACGGTCCACCTTCTCCCGTCAAGGGAGAAGTGTAAAGAAACTCCTCTCCCGTCAAGCCCTTCGACAGGGCTCAGGGCGGGAGGAGAAGAGGAACGGGGCTTCTACTGCGAGCGGCGGAACTTGCGCTCCTGGAGCCAGCCGTAAAGCACCGGCACCACCAGCATGGTGATGATGGCGATGGTCATGCCGCCAAAGGTGGGTATGGCCATGGGCAACATGATGTCGCTGCCCCGTCCCTGCGAGGTCATGACCGGCAGCAGGGCCAGCGTGGTGGTCAGGGTGGTCATCAGGCAGGCCCGAACGCGGCGACTGCCGGCCAGCACGACCATTTTGCGTATGTCGCTGATGCTGCGCGGGCGATCTTCGCGGAAGACCTGTTCCAGGTAAGTTCCCATGACCACGCCGTCGTCGGTAGCAATGCTGAAAAGGGCCAGAAAGCCTACCCAGACGGCCACGCTCAGGTTGACCGTGCCCACCTGAAAGAGCGTTCGCATGGGCACCCCGAAGACGCTGAACTCCAGGAACCAGGGCTGATCGTAGAGCCACAGCATGATGAATCCGCCGGCCCAGGCGACAGCAATGCCCGAGAAGACCAGCAGCGTGGTCGTCGTGCGGCGAAACTGCAGGTAAATGATCAGGAAGATCACCAGCAGGGCCAGCGGCAGTATAAGCATGAGCCGCTGCGAGGCCCGCACCTGGTTCTGGTAGGAGCCGGCAAACTCGTAGCTCACTCCGCGTGGGCGCAGCAAGCGGCCCTGCTCTTCCATTTTTTGCAGATGATCGCGGGCCGCCTCTACCACGTCCACCTCGGCATTGCCCGGCAGCATGTCGAACAGCACGTAGCCGGTCAGGAAGGTGTCTTCGCTGCGGATCATCTGCGGGCCGCGGACGTAGCGAATCTCGGCCAGTTGGGCCAGCGGAATCTGGGCCCCGCCCGACCCGCTGAAGAGAATGCCGTCGATATCATCGACCGAACTGCGCAACTCGCGCGGGTAACGGACGCGTACCGGGAAACGTTCGCGGCCCTCCACTGTGCGGGTTACCGGGCGGCCGCCGATGGCCACCTCCACCACCTGCTGAAAAGCGTCGATGGTGACGCCGTAGCGCTTAAGGGCGTTGCGGTCGGGCACAATCTCCAGGTATGGCGTACCGACAATACGGTCGGCCACTACGGCATCGGCCATGACGGTCGGCACGTCCTTCAGATGAGTTTCGATCTGCCGGGCAAAGTCTTCGATGGCCTCCAGGCTGGGCCCGGTCACCTTTACACCCATGGGCGCCCGCATGCCGCTCTGCAGCATCACAATACGGGCAGCAATCGGTTGCAGGCGCGGGGCCGAGGTGGTGCCGGTAATTTCGGCAGCCATCAGGATTTCGTCCCAGATGTCGTCCGGCGTGCGGATATGGTCGCGCCACTGGCGGAACGGCCGGCCGCGCGGGTCGGGGATCAGCTCGCCACGGTCGTCGCGGGCAAACTGGCCGCTGGATCGGTCGTAGCGGAAGTTGACCCGCCGGCCATTGCGGTCGGTAATGTACTCGCTCTTATAGTTGATGACCGTCTCGATCATGCTGGTAGGTGCCGGGTCCAGGGCCGACTCTGCCCGCCCCAGCTTGCCGACCACCGACTCGACTTCCGGAATATTCTGGAAGGCCATATCCTGCTTGCCCATGGCATCCAGCACCTCGCCAATGGAGGCGTGGGCCATGGTGGTGGGCATGTAAAGGTACGAGCCCTCATCCAGCGGCGGCATGAATTCGCGGCCAATACCGTTCCAGGCGCGAGCCAGCGTCCACTTAAATCGGGCCACAATGCCGCGATTGCTGATCCAGCGGTCGGCCGGAGCCGAATCATCGGCCCAGGGCTCGTTGCGAATCTGGGCGAGGTCCTTTTTGAAGCCGCCGATAACCCGGTCGACACTTCGGTTCCAGTTATAGCGGCCGCGCTCCAGAAGCGAGGCCTGCTGATACTGGGCGTCGCTCATTTGCGGCGTGGCGTCGAGCGGGCCCAGAAACATCTTCGGCCCCAGCCAGATCAGCAGGCCGGCCACGGCAATGGCCAATGGCAGCGACAGAAAGGCCGCCTTATGATCGAGGCACCAGGCCAGAATCCGCGTGTAGTAGTGCTGAAACAGCCAGGCGCTGCCCAGCAGCAGGCCCAGGATGCCACCGACGAAAATGATATTGCGCAGCAAACCGCGCTCCACGCCCAGTGGTTCCCAATACCAGCTCAGCAGTATGCCCACAAAGGCCACGGCCAGCAGGTTGGCCAGCCGCGGAGCCCAACGGGCGGCCCTTTGCGGCAGTATGTCGCGGATAATGTAGAAGCTGCCGAAAAACAGCAGGGCCAGCCCCGCCCACCACGAAAGCAGGAAACCCACAACCACGCCCACCGCCACCAGCAGTCCATGCAGAACATGACGCCGCAGCTTGGCGTCCTGGTGTTTGATGCAGAAAAGCACGTAGGCCGCGGCCGGCAGTATGGTCAGGGCGATGATGATGGAGGCAACCGAGGCCAGCGTGTTGGTCCAGGCCAGCGGGCGGAACATTTTGCCCTCGGCCGCCGTGAGCGTAAAGACTGGCAGAAAGCCGATGATGGTGGTCAGCGAAGCCGTGACAACCGCCCCACCATGCTCGGCGGCCGCCCGGTGCAGCACATTGAGGCGCGACTCCTCGGGCGCGGCCTCGCTGAGATGGCGCAGCATGTTTTCGACAATAACAATGCCCACGTCGACCACCGTGCCTATGGCAATGGCAATGCCGGCCAGCGATACCACATTCGCGTCAACCCCCACCAGGCGCATGCCGATGAAAGTCAGCAGAATGCTCAGAGGCAGCATACCGCTGATGAGGATGCTGCTGCGCAGGTGCATGACCATCAGGATGACGACAATCGTGCAGATGAGCACCTGCTGCACAAGGGCCGAATTCAGCGTGCCAAGGGTCTCGTAAATCAGCCCCGTGCGGTCGTAGAAAGGCACCACAGTAACCGTGCTGGTATTGACCCAGGCCGGCCACTGCTCGCGCGGCTGGCTCCGCAGATGAGCAAGCCAGGCCTCGTGATCCATCGAGCGATCGTCGGCGAAGGCCCTGAAGCCGTGCTCGGCTGCATAATCGGCCACCTGTCGGCGGTCCACCTGGCCGAAGTCGACCACGGCCTTGGTCGGCAGACTCTCGCGAGTTTCCTCTATGCGCTGCTTTACGTTGCGAATGACAGCCAGCGGATTGCTGCCATAACGAGCCACGACCACGCCGCCAACGGCCTGCGATCCGCCTTTGTCCAGCGCCCCGCGACGCTCGGCCGGCCCCAGGCTGACCCGGGCCACGTTGCTCACCACCACCGGCACATTGTCGGCGTTGACCCGGATGACGCTGTCTTCGATGTCCGAGGTGTCCTTGATAAAACCGATGCCGCGTATGAAGTACTCGACGCGGTTAATTTCTACCGATCGGGCCCCGACATCCAGGTTGGAGCCCTTGACGGCCCGGTAAACATCGTTCAGCGTAACGCCGTAGGCCCGCATGGCATCGGGGTCGACGTCAATCTGGTACTCGCGCTGATAGCCACCCACGCTGGCCACTTCCGACACGCCTTCCGCCGCCTGCAGCCAATAGCGCACATACCAGTCCTGCAGCGTGCGCAACTCTTCCAGGTCCCAGCCGCCGGCGGGATTGCCGTCGGCATCGCGACCCTGCAGCGTATACCAGTAAATCTGCCCCAGCGGCGTGGCGTCGGGGCCGAGCACCGGGCGCACGTCGTCGGGCAATGTGTCGGCCTGCAGACTGCGCAGCTTTTCCAGCACCCGCGAGCGCGACCAGTAGAAGTCGACATTGTCATTGAAGATCACGTAGATTGACGAGAAGCCGAACATCGACACGCTGCGCACTACCTTTACCTGCGGCAAACCCTGCAGGGCGACCGTCAGCGGGTAAGTGACCTGATCCTCGACATCCTGCGGCGAGCGGCCTGGCCAGGAGGTGAAGACAATCTGCTGATTTTCGCCAATATCCGGAATGGCGTCGACGGGAATCGGATAGCGGGCCACGCCCTCAATCTGCCAGTCGAACGGAGCCACAAGCAGGCCCAGGCCGGCAATCAGCAGCGTGGACAGAAAGACCACCAGGCGGTTCTTCAGGCAGAAGCCGATAAGGCGACCGATAAGGCCACGCTGCTCAGGCGTCAGGTTGTTCTGCTGCAGGTTATCAGACAATGTACCAAACCTCATTTTCGTGTCGCACTGCGGTCAGTTGCCATCAGTGGCGGCAACCGACACGGCGTGCAACTGGTCTTTATTTGTTGCGGCCGTTTTCAGTGGCATGGGCATCCTGCCCCTGATGCTTGACTCGGCAACCCATCCGGTCTAATGCCCCTGGTGCTCGTCCGTGGCGGTGGCGGCGCCATCGGCGGCCTCGGCCGAGGGAGCGATAACGTCCTTGATCGACCCGCAGCGGAGCATGCGCTCGCCTTCGTAAGAATTCAAAATGCGTTGCTGGGCCTGAATCCAGTCGGCCCCGGCATTGTCAAAGGCCATCGGGCAATGGGCGATGTACAACTCCTTGCCGCCCGGTGCACCGAAGCGCTGCAGCAAAACAATCAGTGCATCGCTGATAGTCTCAAAGCGCACACGTGCGGCCTCAATATCCTCAGTGCCGGCCATCTTACCGAGGGCCTGGTTCATTGCGCCCGAACGCTGCATCCAGACATCGTGGTCCTCGCCCTTCAGCAGCTTCATGTCGACTGCGGCAATAGCCTGGCTCATGGCGGCTGCAATTTCCTTGCTGCGGGCCACCGGCTCGTCGTGGGCCAGCGACTCCTGCATGGACAGGTAGTTCTGGACCACGGCATCAAGCTGCCGATTGAATTGAGGATTGGCCGCGCCGCCGGCCGCACCGTGCTCATCCAGACCAAACGTGCTCTGCATGGCTGCCAGATGCTTTTCGGCCTGGGCGGCCAGTTGCCGCGCCTGCTGCAGGTCGCCGGCCTGACGGCCTTCGAAAATATCGTTGCCCAGCAGCATGGCGTACTCGCGCCACCAGCCCAGCGACTCGCCGCTCAGGTTCTCGATGGCCACCTGCTCGACGGCCCGGGCCAACTCGGCAAACGCCCCGTGCAGGGCCGCAAGATCATCGCCCCCGGCAGCCTCCTGCAACTCCTGCCCGGCCTGCACAACCGCCCGCATCTGCGGCCGGACCAGCCCGGGCAACTCAACCTTTCCAGACGGAGACGGTGCGGTCGCTGCGGGCGCTTCAGTGGCCTCGCCGCCACCATGATCGTGACCAGCGCCAGCCGCCGCCCCGCTGCCAGCTTCGGGCGACATCATGCTGGGCTTGGCCTTGATCTGAAGCTCGCTGTCCAGCTTGAACTGCCCGCGAGTCACTACGCGCTGCCCTTCGTGCAAACCATGAGCGACAATAAAATGATCGCCGGCCCGCGGCCCCAGGACAATTTGCCGACCTTCGAAAGTGGGCCGATCGACACTGGAGGCCAGCTGATCAGGCAGGGCCGACTCTATCAGCAGACGATTGAGCCGCGCGAGACGATCGTGCGGCAAGTTATCGACGCCGCGCCGCAGCAGCCCTTGGGCCTGGTCGCTCAGGCTGATGTTTTGCCAGTGTTGCGGCTGATACAGATCGCGCCGCTGGAGCAAGCGGTTGAAGTCGGCCAGAAGAGCCCGCTTAAGTTCCGGCGACGGCTCGGAGTCCGGATTCCAGTCCACTACCGCCCGGCGAATATCAGGGTCGATCATCTGCCACAGTCGCAGGGCCGGGTCGGCCGGGATGTCGGAATTGCCGCCATGCTGGCCTTGGCCGAACTTCCGCAGACGGGCCACAAGCTCCGGCCAATCGGTCACGCTGGCCGCATCGAAACGAAACGGATCGACCTGCACGTAGACCACGGCCCGCTTGCCAGTCTGTAGGACGGCCGAGGCCGGAATGGCCAGCGGAAGCCCGTTGTCGTCGGAAGCCGAACCGGCAAGGCCAAGCGACTCGGCCGGCACCAGCGGCATGCCGCAAACGTCGCACTCGCCGGGACCGTCTTTGATGATCTCGGGGTGCATCGGCGAAATCCATTTTCCGGTCAGATCCGGGCCCGAGGCCGCGCCCGCGGCATTCAGCGAGCTTTCGACCACGGCCCGCACAAACATGCCCGGCTTCAGCCGCAGATCGGGGTTGGCCACGTTCACGCGCAGCTTCACCGTCCGCGTCTGCTCGGTCAGCACGGGATCAATAAAAGTGATGGTGCCCTGGAACTCCTCGCCGGGCAGCGACTCGCTGGTAAAGCTGACCTGCTGACCGTAACGCAGCCACGGCAGATCGGCCTCGTAGGCATCCAGCCTGACCCACACCTGCGACAGGTCGGCCACCTTGTAGATAGGCGTGCCGGTCTCCACGTAGGTGCCCTGCTGCACGTTTTTTTCGATGACAATGCCGCTGATGGGCGAGCTGATGGTAACGTGATCGCTGGCCTGGCCGGAGCTTTCAATCTGGCGTATCTGGTCGTCCGAGAGCCCCAGAAGGCGCAGCTTGTCGCGACTGGCCTCCAAGGTGCCGCGTACCGATGCGGCCACAATTCCCTGGTTGCCGGACTGGCCGCGGGCGTCGAGTTCGCGCACGCTCTGCACCGCTTGCAGCAGTTCCTGCTGGGCGCCGAGCAGTTCCGGGCTGTAGAGTTCGGCCAAGTGGTCGCCCTGGCGGACCGTGACGCCGGTAAAGTCGACGTAAAGCCGGTCGAGTCGTCCACCGACCCAGGCGGTAATTTCCTTCAGCCGCGTCTCGTCGTAATCCACCTGCCCCACCATACGCACCGGGCGAGTGACCGGGCGACGCGCAACCAGCGCCGTCTCGATATCGAGCAGCTTGGCCGCCTCCTGGCTGACGCTGATTCGCCGCATGGCAGCTTTATCGCCGCCGTCTTTCAACGGAATAAGATCCATGAAGCATATGGGGCAGAGGCCTGGCTCGGTAAACTGGATCTGCGGGTGCATGGAGCAGGTCCAGACGGTCTTGGACTCGCCGACGGCAACATGGTCATGACTATCACCCTCATCGGAGGTCCGAGGAGCGACAATCGGATAAAGCGCGTAGCCTACCAGCAGGGCAATTGCCGCCAGCAGGACCAGCGAAGCCACTTTTCGCGCCTTACTGCCCTTCCGTAACAGTCCGTTCATCCACTCGAAGTTCATCGCCACCTTCTTCCGGAACAATAGAATCCACCTTCACCGGCTCTGCCTGCAAGCCGGCATCACCTGTCTGAACGGACGGGGACTCTGGAACGTTCCCGGAAAAAGGCGCGGCCGTGCTGCCGCTCAGCTTCTGCAACTCGGCCAGACGGCGGCCATGCATGGCAACGGCCTGCTGATACGACAATTCGAACTCCAGCAGTACGCGCAGCGAATCCAGCAGATCAAGGAATGTGGACGTACCGGCCCGGAAGCCGGCCTCGGTCACCTGCACCGAATCGCGGGCTCGCGGCAACAGGGTGTCGCCGTAGAGGTTGATGCGCCGCTCGGCGTCGCGGATGTCGTAGAACACACGCCGCAATTCGGCCTGAAGCTGATTGGCTGCATTCTCCCGCTGGCGCTGCCCGGCCATGTGCCTGAAACGGGCCTGACGCTCCTGGGCCGCGTACTTGTGCCGCCAGATGGGCACGTTGATGCCCGCCATTAACGTCCAATTGTCTTCGCTGGATACGCCACGCCTGCCGGGCATTACGGTCATGTCCATCCACTCCAGGCCCAGCATTACATCCGGATAATACTGCTTGCGAGCCAGATCGACCGCCCGTCGGCGACTCGCATTCTCATGATCAATGGCCTGCAACTCGGGGTTCGCCCTGTCGGCTAACTGCAGCAACTGCTCCTCGTCAAGCTGCACCTGGGCCGGCTCCATGGCCGGCGGCACGGGCAGCTCTGCCCCCGTCGGCCGGTTAAGCAGAGCATTCAGCCTGGCCACCAGCGGGCGACGCAAATCCTCCTGCGAAGCCAGCTGATCATCCAGGCGGCCCAGCTCTATCTGGGCTCGGATGACATCGGCATGATCCGTATCGGCAGCCCTGTAGCGGGCCCGGGCCACGCCTTCCATGTGCTCGGTCAACTGGCGCACCTGCCGGGTATTCTCCACCGAGCGGGCCAGATAATAATAATCGTACCAGGCATCGGCAACCTGGTAGATGAGCTGCAGACGCTGAGCCTGGAACCTCTGCTCCTCGGCGGCGGCCAGGTCCATGGCCTGCTGGCTGCGCAGCCGCAACTTGCCGAACCACGGAAAGACCTGCGTCAGGGCCATGCGCTGCCGCTGCTCCATGGCCGGGCCGGCCCCCATGCGTACAATAAAGTAGGTATAGGTGAACTGCGGATCGGGCAGCGTGCCCTCGATGGTGCCGCCTTCCAGGGCCGCCTTCCACCGTTTGAACTGGGCCTCAAGCTGCGGATTGTTCAGCAGGGCGTGCTGGATGTAATCGTCGAGCGTCGACTGTGGCCCAAGCTCTGCCACCCGTGAAGCCATATTTGTGCGCGGCCGCTCGGAGGCTGCGCGACTATAGTGCAAGGTTGAAGGCTCGCCCGCCCCGGCTCTGGAAGGACCGAAACCTTCGGTGCAGCCGGCGGCGACAGTCAGAATGGCAGTCATTATGATGATCGGGTAAAGGCGGTTCGCCATTAGCGGAAGCTCCTCCTCCTGGTGAAAACGGACCATGTGAGTCTTCATGCTATCATCATCAACGGACAGGCCGGGCCAGAATGTTCCTGAAAAATATTGGAACCTTTCCGTCCCGCCGCACGTTTTGGAGGTCGAGCAGACAGAAGTCCGGTCTCACGGGGGGCCGGAAGCAGGTTCTTACCTTGAGCATTAGCAGGAGGTTACACACGATGAGAATTCCGAATGGGAAAATGATGCTGCTGAGCATGATCGCCTTGGCTCTGGCCATTGGCGCTTTCTGGACCATCAGCACCGGTGCTGTGGAACCCGCGGCCAGAGGCCACGGCGGACACCAGGCAGTAGCCAAAGAAGGCGCGGCCGAGCAAGCAAAGGGCTGTTGCCCGGCCAAGGCCGCCACCGACGAGGGCAAAAAGGGTTGTCCGATGATGGCCGCTAAAGCCGATGGCGACAAGGCCGAGGACGCCAAAAAGTGCGAAGGAGAGCAGTGCCAGAAGTGTCCGATGTCGCCGCACAAAAAGATTGCCGAACTCGAGACGCTGATTAATTCGGCCCATAAGGCAGCCGCCGGTGGCGATGCCCAGACCGCGACCGCTGAGTTGGTTAAGGCCCAGGCTGTCATGACCGGCCTGAAGGAGCAGATGAAGAACTGCCCGATGGGTCGCCATGCCGCCGCTCCGGCCAACAAGCTTTGCCCGATCATGGAAGGCCGCATCGATCCTGACAAGGTAAAGCCCGAGCTGACGCGGCAGTACAAGGGCCAGACAATCGCCTTCTGCTGCGCCGGCTGCCCCGATAAGTGGGACGCCCTGACCGATGCCGAGAAACAGGCCCGGCTCGATGCCCAGAAAACCGGCCATGACGCACCGGCCCCAGCCACCAGGCCGGCTCATCACTAAGTATCCCGCGCCAGTTTACCTGTCGCACGAGTGGCGCGACTGAAACTTGTTGCTGGCACCTCAGCCGGCACTGTTGAAAGTTGCCATGGTCCAACCGATGGCGCACGCAGCGGAGCACATCCCGCTGCGTGCGTTTGATTGACGGAGTTTTGATTAACGGTTTGCCTTGCCCGCCCGGGCGGCATAGAATTCCCGACTGCAGATAGTTGGCCGGCATCATCATCTGCAACACACACGGGGAACTTATTGGGGCTCTGAATCGTTTATGAGTATGAGCAGGCAACCAGATGCAGCCAACGGGGCTGAGCAGTTCGAGGCGCTTTTAATGCCGCACCTCGACTCGCTGTTGCGCACGGCTCGCGCCCTGACGGCCAACGATCACGATGCCCGCGATCTGGTTCAGGCTGCCTGCCTGAAGGCACTGGAGAGCTTCGGGCGCTTCAGGCCGGGAAGCAACTTCAAGGCATGGATGATGCGAATAATGCGGAATGCCTGGATCGATCGCGTGCGTCATCGCAAAATCGTCGGCACCGAGCTGAGCGTCGACGAAACCCTGCTGCCAAGCGCCGCCGAACCTTCGCCCGGCACTGGCGGCGAGGCGGGGACGTCCGATTTTTCCACCATGCTGGAACAGTTCAGCGACCAGCAGGTAATAAGCACGCTGATGGAATTGCCCGAGATGCACCGCATGGCCCTGTTTCTTTCGGATGTCGAAGGGCTGAGCCAGGAGGAGGTGGCCGAGGTGCTTGGCGTTGCCGTCGGCACGGTAAAGAGCCGCGTCAGCCGGGCGCGGGCGATGCTTCGCGAGAAACTTGAAGATTATGCCCGGGAAATGGGATTTCTGGAGAGACGCTCATGTCGCACCTGACAGCCGAAGAAATCGAGCAGACTCTGACCGATGGCGCCAGCCAGCCGGAACACCTGCTGCATTGCACGCAGTGCCGACAGAAAGTCGAACAGGCGCAGGCTCTGCGCGGCCGGCTCAGGTCGGCCTTTGGCAGCATCAGGGCCGATGATGGCCTGAAGCAGAGCGTGCTCGGGGCCATCCGAGGCACGGTCTTTTCACCGAACACAGTCGCTGAAAATATGGCCGCCGCACCTGCCGCCGCCAAGCCCGCGACCGCCAACCATCGCAAGCAACCGCTGCGACCGCGGATATATAGCTTTGCTCGGACCACTGCTCCGCGCGTTGCCGCCCTGGCTGCCCTGGTGGCCATCGCCATACTGATCGGTTTTCAGCTGAGCTCGCCGCAAGCAGCCGTGGCCGCATCGGCCGAACTGGCCGGCATCCACCAGGCTAACCTCTCGTCGCACCGGACGCTGCACGAAGCAGCCGACCCGGCCACCGTGGCCGCCTTTTTTAAGAAGGAACTGGGTTTCACGCCTGCCTTTCCGGAGCTTGGAGCCGGCATGGACCTGCGAGGTTGCTGCACGGCTTACTTCCGCAATCGGCCGGTCGGCAGCTACGTGCTCAACAGCGATCGCGGCGTAATATCCGTAATTGTCGTGCGGGAAAAGGTGCAAAGCCTGGCCCTGGGCAGCACGGCCGGCAGCGCCGAAGGTCGCAGCTATCATGTCGGCTCCTTCGCCAGTAACGCCATTGTGGCCGCCGAGGCCGGTGGCTTTACCTACTGCGTGGTCGGCGAGACCGACGTGGCCTGGATGATGGAAGTTATGGATTGCCTGTTGACCAACAAGTCCGCCGGCTGATCAACCAGGCGCCGCCCCGCTGCCGCATCCGGCCGATCCACTGCCTGCGCCTTCTCGGGCGCCCGCCTAATTCCTTGACCCCACCATTACAGGATTCTATGCTGTCTGCCTGCCGTTGCGAAGGGCTGACCAAAGTCGGCCCGCGCCTCGTGACCATCTGACTTAAATTCGCTGCCACAGTGGAACAGAACTGCCATGACCTGGTTGGATGCGCTGATTCTCGGTGTGCTGCAAGGGCTGACGGAATTCTTCCCCGTCTCCAGCTCCGGCCACCTGGTACTGGGCAAAGCGGTGCTCGGGCTCGACATCCCCGGCATCTTTTTTGAGGTGGCCGTGCACATGGCTACCCTGCTTTCGGTTTTGATTGTTTACCGTCAGCGCATCTGGCGGCTGGGGCTGGGCATGCTCGGCCGGCCAGGAGGCGATAAGCAGGCCTGGCGCTACGTGCTGAAGCTTCTGCTGGCCAGCGTGCCGGCCGGTTTCATCGGCATTATGTTCAAGGACTGGTGCGAGGCCCGCTTCGAGGAGCCACACTTTGCCGCCACCATGATCATGATCAGCGGCTGCCTGGTCTGGTCCATCCGCTGGGCCCGGCAAAAAACCCGCATCACCCCGCTGGAGATTCTGCCCATAGCCCTGGTGGGCATTGTCTCGCTGATTGCCGGAACGATCATTCCCTTTCTCATCGTCCTGGCCATCATCACCCTGCTGCTGGCCGTCGCCCGTACCACCGCAACCGACGACTGGCAATCGAAACCTACCTGGATGGCTGCCCTGCTGATGGGCATCGGCCAGGCCATCTCCATTCTGCCCGGCATTACGCGTTCGGGCACCACCGTAATCACCGGCACCTGGCGGCGCATCGACCCTGTGGCCGCGGCCGAGTTCTCGTTCCTGATGTCGGTAATTGCAATTGGCGGGGCCGGCCTGCTCAAAGTTCCGGACGCCATGGAAAGCGGAGCATCAATCGGCTTCGTGCCGCTGCTGGTCGGGGCCCTGGCCGCCATGATCAGCGGCATACTGGCCATCCGCTTCTTCCTGGCCCTGCTGCGACACCAGAACTTCCACGTCTTCGCCTACTATTGCTGGGCGGCGGGGGCCCTTTTCCTGCTTCTTACCCTCTAGAAATTCACGGAGTACCTGCATTGCTGACGGTAGAACGCCTGCCCGTAAATCCGATAATTCATCCCGCTCTCGACGATTCCATCGGCCCCAACATTAACGGGCCTTCGCTCATCAGGGTGCCCAACTGGCTGCCCAAGCCCCTTGGCCGCTACTACCTCTACTTCGCCCACCATGGCGGGCAGTACATACGCCTGGCCTACGCCGACGACATTGCCGGACCGTGGCGCATCTACCGCCCCGGCACCTTGCGGCTCGAGCAGACCTGCGGTTACAGCCACGTGGCCTCGCCCGACGTGCATCTCGATCATCAGGCCCGCCAGCTGCGCATGTATTTTCATGTGCCGGTGCCCGGGGCCCAGCGCACCTTTCTGGCCAGCTCGGCCGATGGTCTGAACTTCACCGCCGACACGGTCGACCTCGGCCCAAGCTACTTCCGCGTATTCCAGCATCAGGGTGCCTTTTATTGCGTTACCATGGGCGGCCACAAGAGCGGGCTGATTATGCGCTCACCCGATGGCCATACCGCGTTTGAACCCGGTCCGGCCATTCTGCCGCGACAACGTCACGTAGCCGTGCAGAAGTGCGGCAACATTCTGCGGATCATCTTTTCCAGGGCGGGCGATTGCCCGGAACATCTGCTGCTGACGACGGTTTCTCTTGAGGGCGACTGGCACAAATGGCAGACCACCGAGCCTGTCTCGCTGCTGGAGCCCGAGACCGATTACGAGGGTGCCGACCTGCCGCTGGAGGAGTCGCGCTACGCTGCGGCCCCAGGTCGCGTCCGCCAACTGCGCGATCCGTGTATTTTCGAGGATGATAACCAGACTTTTCTGCTGTATAGCTGCGCCGGAGAGAGCGGCATAGCTATCGCCAGGCTTATTGAAGAAGGAACACCATGCTGAGAACTATCGCAACGCTGGCCATGATGGTCGTATTGTTCAGTATCGTAAGCACAGGATGCCGGCCCGATGATGCCGGGACCACCGCCAGCACCGATCCCGCGCTGGCCACGGCCGCAGCGCCCGTCGTTAAACTGGCTGCGCCCCAAGATGAAGGCCAGAAGGAGCAGATCATGCCGAGAATTGCCGACTATTACGGAAATCGCCGGGGCGCACTCAGCCTGACCTTCGACGATGGCTTTCGGCAGGAGGTGGCCGACGCCCGCGAAATTCTCGATCCTCTAGGCCTGAAGGGCACCTTCTTTCTCATCCCCATGCACATGGAAAACCCGGCCATGGGCGGCAACATGATCTCCTGGCAGCAGGCCAAGGAATTGCATGCCGCCGGGCACGAAATCGGCACCCATGGGGCCATCAAAGAAAAGCTGCACGAGGCCACCGACGAGCGGCTCGGTTTCCTGATTAACGAGTCCTGGCGGCTGATCAGGGAGAAGACCGATGTCACGCCCGTAACCTATGCTCTGCCAGGCGGCTCAAGGGCCACCGAAAACGTGCGACGGAAGATCCTCGAAAAGCATTACTTCATCCGCAGTTCGGCTCAATTTCCGATTATGACAACCGCCGGCTACGGCAATACCGACAGGCGGCAGTGGGACGACGAGCGGACACGGCAGAGAATCATCGCCTGCCGCGACGAGGGCGGCTGGTTTGTGGCCATCATTCATTCCATCGTCGGTGCCGGCTGGTCGCCCTTTAAGAGCAAAGACGAATTCCGCACTCACTGCCAGTGGCTCGATTCGCAGAAAGATACCATCTGGATAGCGCCCATGGGGACGATTGGCCGTTACATTCGGGCCCGCGAGGCAGCCAGGCTGGAGGTTATCGAACGCGGTGAGAATTCAATCCGCCTCAGCATTGCCACCCGTCTTGAGCCGGCCGACGTCTTCCAGGTGCCGCTGACCGTAGTCATCCCCGCCCCACAGGCCACCAGCGCCCGGGCCACAGTCCAGGGCGACGCCGCCCCGGCAAATGCCCTGACCACGCGCATCGCCGAGGGCAACATACTGGTAGACATAATGCCCGACGGCCAACCAGTCACCATCACCTGGAGCACCGCAACGGCCGATTAAACGCACCATCGGCAATGCTTCTTCACCCGGTGGCACGGCCATCCTGGCCGTGAGTGCCGGGGGGCATCTGGCCCCTCGGCCCGTTTCTGTTGCCTTTGCCATTGCCGTTGCCTTTGAAGCCCCCGGCATTGCCGGGGGATCGCAACGCAGCAACTCCGCGAGTTTTAAATCAAAAGAAAGCAACGGTAACGACATCCCCCTGCAGTGCAGGGGGCTTTAGAACGACAACGGCCGCGGCAACGGCAACGCCCACCGTGGCGAAGGCCTTTTGAAGCCCCCGGCATTGCCGGGGGATCGAAACGCAGCAACTCCGCGAGTTTAAATCAAAAGAAGCAACGGCAACGACATCCCCCTGCAGTGCAGGGGGCTTTAGAACGACAACGGCCGCCGGTCAGCGCGTGGTGCGGTGGATAATCAGGTTGGCCAGTATGCGGCGGGCGTCGTTGGTGGCGTAGCCGCGGAGGCCGAAGCAGGGTATGCCGCTGGCCGAGACGACCAGATCCAGCGGACTGTAAACGCCGACAATGAGCTCGCCGGATTTGAGCACCCGGAGGTCGGTATTGCGGGCCGGGAGCAGTTTGCCATCTTGCCGGACGGCCAGTTGCTGCACGTTGTAGCCCCTGGCCGGGTCGGCAAACTGGCCGGAAAGCAGGCTGTGGTCGCGGACGCTCTCGGCCTTCAGGCCAAGGGAGTCGATGATTTTCTTCGTGTTACGGTCGGCGGCAAGCTCGCCGGCACGGCCCTCGATGAAGACGAAACCGCCCTCGGCAATGTACTTCTTCAAGCCGTCGAGCTCATCCTGACTGAAATCCGTGCTGGACGAAATGGGCACGTAAAGCAGGTCACACAGACCCAGATTCTCATCGGCGGCATTGATGGCTTTGGGCCCCAGCACCTTCACACCGGCGCTGGCGGGCAACAGGCCGGCGGCCGCGGCAAAACCGTTGTACGGAGCAACGGGCAGGCCAAGCTTCTGAAAATCGGATTCTTCGGCCGTCGCCGCCCCGATGGCCACGATCTTCTGCGGGCCAATTTGCGGCTCGGCGGTATCGGCAGGCTCTTCGGCCAGCAACTGCCCGGACTCGAAGCGGCCCTCGGAGGCATAGGCCAGAATGTTGTTGATGGTGGCCATGTTGCTGCCACGCGTACCGTAGCGGCCGAAAGCCAGCTCGATGGCCGTGTGCCTGTTCAGGGCAAACAGAAACGTGCGGACGCCATCGCTGAGGCCATGGCAGATGGGTTTTGTGCTGGGCGTCTCGCGAGCGGTCCACATGGGGTCGTTACGCTGCAGGGCCTCCAGAGGCGTCTGGGGCCACAACTCGGCCAGCTTTTCGGCCAGGGCGGCGGCCTCCTCGCGCTGCTGGAGGGGGGCAATCAGCAGAATCGTTCCGCCACCGGCCACGTAATCGATAAGGTTCTGCCTCTCCTCGGCGGCCAGTTTCCAGTCCTCCGGCACGTCCAGCACAATCAGGGGCAGGTCCATGTACCGCTCGTCCTCCGAAAGCCTTGCGCGGCAATAGGTTACAGGTTGCGGCAGGGCCCGCGACAGGCTTTTGGTCTGGTTGACCAGCAGGCGGTTGGCGGTGGGGGGCTTGGTTGTGTCGGTAATCTCGGCGATAATGGGCGTCGGCCGGAGCTGGCCCAGCATGTAGAGCACGAAGGCCGTCTCGCGGACTCCGCGCCAGCGGCCATCGTCCTGCTGGCGAGCCATTACCGGATTCACCCACTCGGCAACGATTTTGGCGTTGCTCAGCGACTCAAGGTCCACGTATTTGAGCATGCGGCCGATGATGTAGGCACGAGAATAGAAGCCTCGGTCGCGATCGTCCCGCCCCCTTGCTTCATCGCGCAGCGAGATCGATTTTGTCATGAACGTAAGTCCCGACTGTATGGATGTTTGCAGCTTGTCGTTGAGCCGGGTGGCGTCGTCGGTCCCGCTCGGGTCGAGGCCGTAGGCCATGAGGCAGGCAAGGGCGCTCATGGTGCTGTCGGGGAAACTCATCTGCCGGTCCGGCCCGTCCGGACTGTAGCTCCAGCCACCATTGCGGTTCTGCAGCGAAAAGTAAGCAGCAATGACGTTCTGGAGGGCAGCATCGGGCAGGCGATAGCCTTCGGCGGCGCACGATTGCACTGCACACACGACATCGAAAGTTACCCCGACGTCGGCATTTCGCCTGGCGCGATATTGCCACAGGCCATTTTCGTCCTGATTTTCGCGGATTACTTTGAAATCGGCTGCTACGAGCGGTTCGTATATGCGGCGGGCAGCCGGGCCTCCGCTTGCCGCGGCCAGGGCAAAGGCTTCTGCCCGCAGAGCAATAAAGCGCGTCTCGCGGCTGCGCTGGGCGGCCAGGTAGGCCAGCATTTTTTGAATTGCCGGCGAACGCACCGTGGCCCCGCACTCCAGCATTGCAATGGCGGCAAAAACTGTATCATCATCGCTGCCATTGATGCTGCCATCATTCAACTGCTGCTGGAGCAACCAGTTAGCGCCTTTTTCGATGGCTTTGGCAAGCTCTTTGGCGTCAACCGTGCTGCGCGAGTTGCTGGGGTTGCTTTTATCATTTGTATTGAGATTGTTGCTGGGCCCCCTTGGTGCCGCCACCGCAGGGCCTTGCGGATGCCCGGGGGGCGGGGGGAGAGGAATCTGGCCGGTTGCAGGTTCAGGCAGCAGCACCAGCGACAGCAGGGCGGCAATAAACGCTGCTGCCTGGCGACTTACTGACCGATGAATCAACTTGTGGTTTAAAAACTGCTGGTTACGCATGCTTCTGCCCCCGCTTCAGACTGTTATGCGACGAAACCGGGAACTGCCGGACGTCGTCATGTGGATGATGGGGATTATAAGGGATTGTTGAGCCGCAGGTCAACGCAACTAAAACAATTGGACCGAAACTGGCGCTTGACAGCCTCTGGCAAGGTCGATAGAATGCCGGACTCGCAATTATCCGCGAAGTTGGCGTAGTGTTGATACGGAAGGAGAAGCAGCGATGGGATTCAGTCACAGAGAGCCTCGCAAGAGCTATATCAAACGTAAGCGGCAGTGCGGCTTCCGCAGCCGGATGAAGACACCGGCCGGCCGCAAGATGATCAACCGCCGTCGCAGCATGGGTCGCAAGCTTCCTAACGTAGCTTGACGGTCCGGTTGGCATCATTATTTCGCTGATTCAGATTCGCAGGGGGCGCCTCATCATGGGGCGTCCATTTTTCATGGACTTTTCCAGTGCAACGGGCGATGAAATGAAACTGGGCGTGGCATTGAACTCTGGCTGTCAGCGGGCGGCACATTGCAAAAAGAAAGGCTGATAATGGATACGCAGCTTCGTGTTGGTCTGGTCGGTACCGGTGCCATTGCTCGCGGAACTCATCTGCCGGGCTGGGCCAATGTTGCCAACGCCAAGGTTGTCTCCTGCTTCGACATTGACCTGAGCAGGGCCGAGACCATGGCCGCCGAGTTCAAGATTCCGACCGTCTGCAAGAGCCTGAAGGAGATGCTCAGCGACAAGTCGATCGACGTCATTGACATCTGCACGCCCAACTACGACCATAAACCGACCGCCCTGGCAGCCTTTGCCGCCGGCAAGCATGTTTACTGCGAAAAGCCGATGGCCCTGACCGGCAAAGAGGGCGCCAGCATGGTTGCCGCCGCCAAGAAGGCCGGCAAAAAGCTGATGATCGGCCTGCACAATCGGTTCCGCGGCGAGGTCGAGTGCATCAAGGACATGGTCGACGCTGGCAAACTGGGCAACATATATTATTCGCGCAGCTACAGCATCCGCCGCCGCGGCGTTCCGAGCTGGGGCG
This sequence comes from Phycisphaerae bacterium, assembly GCA_041690105.1. Classification (GTDB taxonomy): domain Bacteria; phylum Planctomycetota; class Phycisphaerae; order FEN-1346; family JAACEH01; genus JAWLHX01. The sequence continues at coordinate 33,783 of JAWLHX010000003.1, read as the reverse complement.
TCTTCGGCCAGAAAAAGCTACAGGGCGGCGGCCCGCTGATCGACATCGGCGTGCACAGCATCGACATGGCTTGGTACCTGATGGGCAAACCGAAACCCGTCAGCGTGAGCGGCCAGTATTACGAGACCATTGGCAAGACGCCCGGGCATATCGGGGCCTTTGGTCCGTGGGACTGGAGCACGTACGACGTTGAGGATTTTGCCGTGGCCCTGGTGCGTTTCGAGGGCGGGCAGACAATGATGATCGAGAGCGCCTTCTGCGTCAACCTGAGCGAAGAGAAGTTTTCGGCCGAAATTGTCGGCGACAAGGGCGGGGCCAGCATCAGTCCGCTGAAGATTACTCTGGAAGAGAATGGCTACCTGATGGAATGCACGCCGCAATTCGTCAAGGACCGCCGCCAGCCGCACGGGGCAGCCATTGCCGGCTTTGCCGAGGCCCTGCTGGAGGACAAGCCGGTGCCGATTCCGGGCGAAGAGGCGCTGATTGTGCAGAAGGTGATTGACGGTCTGTATAAGTCGAGCCAGACGGGCCGCGAAGTCCGTATTTCCTGAAGCTCCAGACCGCGCACGATGCGAATCGTCAAGCTCCTGCGACACTGAAAGTGCCAGAATCAATTGTTCCACGGCGGGTCCTGCGATCCGCCGTTTTATTTTGGTGTTACACCTGACCGCCGGTTGGGACCGCACCCCTGATGCCTGGCGCCTCTTTTTCTGTTTGCTGCCTGGCGGCAAAGGGGTCTAAAATGCCGCTATGGGAAAAGAGATTGAGACCAAAGTGCGTGTTGACGATGAGGCGGCCTTTGTTGCGGCCATTGATCGGCTGGGAGCCACCTATCGGGGCGCCTGGTCGGAGACGGACATCTTCTTCGACCACCCCGAGCAGAGGCTGATAGAGCAGGACATGGCCCTGCGCATGCGGCTCGATGTTCCACTGGACGAGGCCGCCCGGCAAGGCGACCATTCGCCGCGACTTACCTGCAAGGGCCCGCGCGAGGTGGGCGACCTGAAGGTGCGGGTGGAGCACGAGGTTGAGGTGCCGGACGTCAGCGGCATGCGCGACATCCTTCACTGGATGAACTACTTTGAGGTCTTCTGCTATCAGAAGATTCGCCGGCGATGGAACCTCGACGGCAGCGAGATTACCCTGGACCAGGTGCCGTTGGTGGGCCAGTTTGCCGAAGTCGAAGCCGCCGACGAGCAAACCGTGCATAGCATCATCGAGCAACTTGGCCGCCAGCAGGCCGAGACCCTGACCGAGAGCTATGTGCACCTCCTGTACGAGAAACTGGGCAAGATGAAGCCGGGCCGCTGCGTCTACGCCGATGGTCGCGTCTCCAGCCTGACCGATTATCTGGAGACGCTGAGCGAATAGCCGGAACGATTCGCTCTACCCGAAACTAGATGGCCAGGTCGTTATCATGACCAGTTTCGTTCACTGGGCGGGTAAACAGAGCAATGCCAAAGGTCAGTGGGCCAAGTCGACCGCAGAACATCAGGAAGATGATAATAATTTTGCCTATGGCCGAAAGCTGCGAGGTAATACCCATACTGAGTCCCACGGTACCCAGGGCGGAAGCAGCTTCAAAAAACAGTTGCTCGAATTCCAGCGTCTCCGTCAGTTCCAGCAAATAGATGCCGCTTATCAGCAGGAACAGGTACAGGCCAAGCCCTGCAATTGCAAGCCACACCCGCTCGAGCGGGACTGCGCGACCCCAGAAACGAACCTGATGCTCTCCTCGAAGAGCGCTGCGAACAACACCTATCATGGCCGAAAAAGTGGTTGTCTTGAGTCCGCCGCCAGTACCTGATGGTGATGCGCCAATGATCATCAGTACGATGATTACCAGCAATGCGGCGCGTGAAATCCCCGAAATGCCAATCGTATTAAAACCGACAGTGGTCATGGCAGTCATAGACTGAAAGAAAGAGGCCATCAATCGTTCTTCGGTCGGCAGATTCTGGACGCTCGGCTCCGAGACGAACAGGAGAATAGTGCCAGCCAGCATCAGCCAAAGGCTACTCCAGATAATGATCTTGCTTGTTAGCGTCACGCTTTTGATCTTGCCCCGGAGCATTCGCCAGTAGTCTACAAAAACGATGAAACCGATTGCTCCCATGTAGCTCAGGCCGCCGATTACAGCATTCAGCCAGAAGTTGCCGGAGTATGCTTCAAAGCTGCTGTTGTTCAGACTGAAGCCGGCAGTGCAAAAGGCCGAGACGCTATGGAAGATGGCGCTCCAGATGGGATTAGGATCGCCGGCATCTCGAAATATCGGGTAAAGCGCCAACACCCCAAGCAACTCTATCAGAAAGGCAAAGGTAATTACACTGCGGATGAATTTGTCGATTCTGAATGATTCGGGCAGGCTGAAAACAGTTCGTCCGACCTCCTGACGAGCTGCAGATAAGGGTGTTTTGCGCGACAGTACGACAAAAGAACCGAAAGTCATATATCCAAGGCCACCAAGCTGGAACAACACGAGCACGATCAGTTGCCCGGCGAAATTGTAGTTATCCGAGATGCTCAGCGTTACCAGACCTGTTGTTGAGACTGCGGAGGTGGCGGTAAACAAATTGTCGAGGGCCGATATGGGCTTGCTGGCTTGCACCATCGGAAGGCATAACACCAGCCACCCGATGACCACATACGATAAATAGCCAAGAAGGGCTATTTTGGACGGATGGAGCCCACCCAGAAACTGAATAATGCCACCCACACTGCCACTGATGCCGTCGGGCTCAGCCTGCGGGGCAGACTCTTTAAGTACTGCCTGTTGCGTTGGCTCAGTCTCTTCGGCTTCGTCTTCGGGCAACAGCAGACTGTCTTTGTTCACGTTCTTTCCGCCTCACTCAATGGACCAAATGCCTAACGACCAAGTATGACATCGACCGGGCAGGTTGCCGCATCAAGTTTAGAAATGGCGAGGCCTCTGCACCAGCACAAAATTGTCACACGATGGCAAGGTGCTTGGACGTCAAGCGACTGCATTAGATGGGCGGTTGCGCTAATATGCAGTATGCGGCGTGGCTTTTCTGCGACTCCTGCCGATTCCGGGCGTGTTATGATCAGAAGAGGCCGCGGCCATCGCCGATGGTTGCTGCCGCAATTCACTTCCATTCCAGCACGAGGAAACCGAAATGAAGACCCCCGCCCTGCCCCTGTCGATGCTGATCGTAGCACTTATGGCGTCCGCCATTGCGGCCCAGGCTCTGGCCACCGATGCAGGCCACGAGGCCGGCGGCAACGTGGCCGAACCGCCGCCGGTGGCAATTCATGTCAATCCGCTGGAGGGTGACGATGCGGCCGCAGGCTCGGCCGAAGCGCCGCTTAAGACCATCGACGCAGCGCTGGGAAAATGCAGTGGCGGCGAGATAATCACCCTGGCCGACGGAAACTACCCGGCAGTGGCCATCAGCAAAGATTTTCCTCAAACTGTAACAGTTCGAGCAGCCAATGCCGGCAAGGCCGTGATGACCGGCGGCGTTGCCATCGCAGAGAGCAAGAACATCAGCCTGCAGAATTTGCGCTTTGGCTGGACCGAGGAGACTCGGCCCAAGCGGGGCATGACACCGTTTATTGACATTTCGCAGAGCAAGAACGTGGAGGTTGCAGACTGCGAAATTGCTGACCAGGCGGAGCGCGAAGTTTACGCGGGGCTGGCCGTTTCGGTCACTCGCAGCGACGGCGTCATGGTGCGCGACAGCAACATCCATCACGTTTATTTTGGCATTTCGTTCTACCAGAGCACCAACTGCACGGCCCGTAACCTGACCATCGGCCCCTGGAGCCACGAAGACGGCATCCGCGTCATGCAGTGCGAAGGACCGGTGCTGATAGATGGCTGCCGCATAAGCAACGCCGGCAACCGGGGCCGCAAAACCGGCCATGTCGACGCCATTCAGGTGGTCTACGGATCGAACAACCTGACCGTGCGTAATAGCGTTATTCATAACGTCTCGCAGGCAATCGGGGCCTTCAACCTTAAAGAGGGCGAGCGCAAAAACTGGCGGATAGAGGGCAACCTGATTTACGACGTCTACACGCCGCACGTCTGCACTATTGTTCAGACCGACGGCCTGGCGGTGATCAACAATACCTTTCCGCAGGGCTCGGTAACCTTGTCGAAATGCACCGGCAGCATTGTCCGAAACAACATTTTTCGCGATGGTTCGCTGCCGGTGGAGGGCACCGAACGGGCCGACCATAACCTGTGGATGGAAAAGAGCGGCGATAGCGAGAAGCGAAAGCAGGTCTTCGACGAGAGCGACCTTGCGGGGATCGATCCTCAATTCGTCAACGCCCCGAAGTTTTTCACCAAGTGCGACTACTGGGGCAAGGGCGCCAAGGAGCAGTTTACCGACCGCCGCCTCTCGGCCCGCGAAACGCTCGAGGGCAAAATTGCGCTGGGCGACCAGGTGGAGATTCTGATTGCCGATGGCCGGCCGCGCGATGGCGTGCTGCGCAAGGTGGTCAGGGTGGAGGGCAAGGAGCTTGAGTTTGATCCGCCGACCGACGTGTCGATGAAGGGCCAGATGGTGCTGATCTATAACTGGGGCGCGGAGCCCACCAGCACAAAGCCCGACTACCGCCTGCGCAGCACTTCGCCGGCCATTGATTCCGCCGCGGGCGATGTTAACCGCACAGCCGACATGGATGGCAAAAAGCCTGTGGATGCACCCGAGGTGCCGAACCGCGGCTCCGGCCAGCCAGCCTATCGGGACCGCGGGGCGTTTGAGTTCGCGCCGCAGTAGTCGTCATTCTGCCCCGGAGACCGCGCTTTGTCGGGTACGGCCGTTACCCTTCTCCCCTGCCCTGATCCCCGTCAAAGGGCTTGACGGGGAAAGGTGGCCCGCAAGGCCGGATGAGGGTGAGCCTTTGGCTGCACAGAAAAGGGCGAGCAGTTTTCCGCGCGCCGACACCCCCACCTGTCTCCGGCTTGCGCCGGAGACATCCTCCCCCTCAAGGGGGAGGGGTTGAACAGCCCACATCGCCGGATGCCGAAAGCGCTGGTTTTTTTTCAATCGCTGCCTCAGTTGCCGCGTTAGAAAAGGTGTGGTGGCGACAACTGGTGCCGCTCAAGTATCCTGAGTGTTTGCAGCAGCGGCGGATTGGTGGACGAAGCGGCAGAGGTTGGAAGGGGGAAGACGAGTCATGCGAATCATGGCAGAGTCTCGGAACTGGAAGCGGGCTGTGCTGCTGACGCTCATGACCCTGGTGGTAATGTTCGGCATGCAGAGAAGCGCGGCTGGCGAGCCGCCTGCTGTGGGAACTGACAATCGTCCTGCAGATGGCTCGCAAGCATCCCCCGCTGCCTCGCCTGCTGCTAACGCGCCTGTCACCACCTATGCCCGATCGCTTGACAAGGACGCGGTGGAGAAGATTGTCGAACTGCCCATTACGCGGCTTGTTATCCAGTTGGCTTTGCGCTTGCGTGGCGAGTGGTGTTTGGGCTCGGTGGCTCAGGGAGAGGTAACACCTGCAGGCTGGCCGGTCGGCAAGGGCCATCAGATTGCCCTGTGGCAGGCACGACCGCCGGCCGCTGGCGAGGACGATGTGGCCCGCGGAGAGATCATTATCAGCCTGATGGAGGAGGCTGAAAGCTACCGCACGCCTCCCGCCTCGGCCGAGACTGATGCGGCAAAAGTGGTTGGCCAGTGGAACGACCAGGCGGTGCTGGTAAGCAGCAGGCAGGGCCAACCATGGGGCGGCTTCCGCCAGGCGTTGATGGCCAGTATACAGGCGAGCCAGCGGCCATTGGCGGCCTCGCTTCGCGGCAGCAGAGTCTTCATCGGCCAGAGGCAGGAGCGCCCGGAAGCCGATGAGGCCAAGGCCGATGCAGCGCTTACGCTGACTGTGGTGGACGGAGCGCGGGAGGTTCGCAAGCAGCTCAGGCTTCCGGCCGGTCACCCATTGCGGGAACATGCCCTGGCCGCGGAGGCCGATTTTGTGCTGGCAGTGGTTCGCGCTGGTGACGAGGTTCCCGTGGCCCTGCTGCCGCTGTCGCAGCTTCGCCCGCCGGTTGGGCCCGAGGACGAGAAAGAGGAGCTGAACCCGATTCGCCGCGTCAGTTGCCTGATCAGTGGCCGCGTGCAAGGCGTGGGCTATCGCGACTGGACACGTCGCCAGGCCAATGAGCTGAAGCTGACCGGTTGGGTGATGAACCTGGCCGATGGTCGGGTAGCGGCACTCGTCGAGGGTCCGCGGCCGCAGGTCGATGAGCTTATCAAACGGATGCATCGGGGGCCTTATGCGGCAAACGTCACCGGCGTGGAAGCAAAGGACGAAGAGCCGCGCGAAGATATGCGTGAGTTCGTCCGCCGCAACTAATGCTCCATCGCTCGTAAGTTGTTGGGGGCGGCGGTTCAGGCGAGATTTGAATTTTCCTGCTCATCAGGCTCCAGAGTTTCGCCCCAGGCGCCTTCCAGAAAATGGCGCAGGTATGACTTCTGGATGAAGGTCTGGACCGCCTCGCGAGTCATGTCGTGATCCATGCCCCAGACGCTGGCCCGCAAATCGTGCAGCGTAATATCCATTTGCAGCAACAGCACGTTGTCGATAGCCAGGGCCACCGGCAGTTCGTTCCAAAGCTCGTGACTGAGGCTGTTAACGCCCGGCCCGCCCACACTGATGACCGGATACTTGTGCAATTCCGTGGCCGACATGTACCACAGGTCGCTGATGACCACGCCACAGCGGGTCGGATCGGTGCCGCCGTAACGGTCGACCTGCTGCTTGAGGAAGTAGGCCAGCGGACGGTCTTTCTGCTCAGCTGTAAGGTTTGTACCGGTAACGATAAAAACCGCGTTGCGCAGCGGGTCGGTGGTCATCAGGCCATTTCCGAATTGAACAAGAAGAAAAAGATCAGGCAGCGCCTGATTTTATAATAAGCCAGTTTTTGACACTGGCGGGCGCAAAAAAGGTTCGCCAAGGGCCGACAATTTTAAAACCTCTGCCCCCGCCCTGGCTCTGGCGCCGCGGCGGATGGCTCCCCGGGAAGCTTTCGCAGCGGAACTTCTCATCCAAGGCAGTTATAAACCGGGCATGAAACGACTGTGGACCAGCTTCTACCCGCTGATGGCGCTGACGATGCTCATCTGGGCCTCGACGGTGACGACATCCAGCATCCTCATGCGCCACGGGCTGACGCCTCTGGAGGTGCTCTTTCTGGCCAGCCTCTGCGGTCTGGCCGTGCTTCTGCCTGCCGCCCTGACCATGCCGGCCGCCCGGGCCAGCTTCAGGCAATACCGCCTCAGGCACCTGCCGATACTGATAATTTGCGGGCTGCTCGGCATCGTGGTCTACAATCTTCTACTCTACAGCGCCCTGGACCGCAACCTGGGCGATGTCGTCGGCCCCACCATCGTCAATTACCTGTGGCCCATAATGACGCTCATTTTTGCCGTGCCGATACTGAAACAGCCGCTGACGCGCCGCCTGGTGCTGGCCACGGCCGTGGCCTTCGGCGGATTCATGATAATCCAGACCGCCAAGCTGACCGGCGGCGGAGCAATCTGGGACGCCTCGGCCCAGGCCTGCCTGCTGGCCCTGGGGGCGGCTATAAGCTGGGGACTGTTCAGCGCACTGGCTCGGCGAGCGGCCGACACCCACGGCTTTCATCCGCTGAGCAACCTGGTGATTTTCCAGCTGGTGGCCTTGGCGGCCTTGCTGATTGCCGGCGGCTACAAGATTAACTTCCACATTCTGCTGAGCGATCCGGCCCTGCTGGCGGCCCTGGCTGTTCTGGGAGTGGGGTCCGATGGCGTGGCGAACATGACCTGGCTGCAGGCCCTGCGTGTTGGCGGGGCGGGCCGCACGAGCGTGGTGGCCTACCTGACGCCGGTTCTGTCGCTGACCTACGTTGCGATTTTTCTCGATCAGCGCCCCCAGTGGTACGCCCTGGCGGGCCTGGCGGCCATTCTGCTGGCTATCTTCCTGGTGCCCAAATCGCCTTTGCCCATCTCGCCGGCGCAGACCCAGGCAAACCTCGAACCGCTGCGCAACAAGCCACCCGCCAAGGCAGTCCGGCCGAAGCGCCGACTGATGAAACAGCGCTGACCTGCTCATCAGATGCCTGCCGCCGCGCGCAGCAATTGGCCGCAGCGAAGGCCCCGGGACTGAAGGATCGCAGAATTGTTTTCAGGAGAATTGGCGGAGGAGCTGGATTTCGGCCTTTTCCGGATTTAAGGCGCAGGTGTCCAGAAATTCCCATTCACCGGCCTGTTGCAGAAAATCGCCCGTTTTTTCGCTCAGGCTGTGGCGGGACGGCGAACATCCCGGGCATATCGTCTGGGGCACATCGCGCAGAACGATTTCCATCGCTTCGTGGCTGACGCGATAGTTCATCTGGATGCTGCCGGCCTCAATGTGCGACCTGCTCCACTGCGTCAGGTTGCGGAACAGTTCCAGCATGCCGGCCCGCAGAGTCCGCACCTGCTCTTCATCCAACCGGTCGACCGCGTTAAGAGCCAGCAGCAGATGATTGAGCTCGTGCAGGAAGACCATTTCCTGCTGACTGGAGATAACCAGGCGGCCCTCCACCGGCAGATTCTGGTGCCTGCGGACCAGTTGCAGGGTCTCCATCATCTGGTGGATAAGGGCTTCGGGCTCGAAGGGCTTGGAAATATAGGCATCGGCCCCGGCCCTGACGGCTCGCAACCGGGCCTCATGACGGTCGAGGCTGCTCAGGATGAGGGTGGCTACGCCCTGGGTGCGACGCGTGCTCTTGAGTTGATGCACGACCTCGTAGCCCGAGATTCCGGGCAGCATGATGTCGACCAGCGCAATGTCAGGCGCATTACGATTGCACCAGAGCAGAGCGTCTTCGCCGGTGAAGAAGCCCTGTGTCTGGAAATCGTTAAACTGGAGTATTTCGCTGACCAGCTCGTTCATGACCGGCTCGTCTTCGACGATCATGACCGAGGCAGACGTACTTTTTTTTGCCTCAGATTCCATGCGCATAGGTTACGCCCTGATAGGCTGGCAGGTCAAGAGTCTGTGTCAATAGTGTGACATTTCATTTGACCTGGCCGACCCGTCTATTTAGGCTATTGGTGTTGTTGAATCAGTTCTTGCACGTCAAATCGGACCTGGCTGCTCCAGAAGCAGGGGAGAATTATTCATCATGAAGATACACCCTTGGTTCGCCCGTGCCCCACGCGGCCCCGTGCTGCTCGTGGCCCTGGTGCTGGTTGTCCTATTATCGCCAACGGCCATTATGGCTCAGGCCCTGCCACAACAGCAATCATTCTTCAATCGTCAGCAGTTTATTGAGGAAGAAATTCGCCAGCGACTGGAGACCGATACTCCGGACCGCCAGCGGGCCAGGCTGACCTACGGCGGCTACATTATTCCGCAGTGGCAGCAGTACGAAGGGCCACGCGGCGAGGATAACCTCCGGCAGGTCGACCTGCGGCTCTGGTTCGACCTGAATTTCGACCAGGTGCACCGGGTTTATGCCCGCACTCGGCTGGCCTACACCAACTTCGGCCCCGGCGACAGCCCCTTCGGCTGGAACGAAGACTGGGAAGGGCCCAACCTGGATCGCGGCTTCTACGAGTTGCGGCTCAGCGAGGCCCTGAGGCAGGCAGAATGGGCCGATTGGCCGCTGGAGGTAGACTTTACCGTCGGCCGCCAGTTTGTCGAATTCGGTAACGGCATCGGCCTGTCGCAAGTGCTTGACGGGGCAACCATACGGCTGAACACGGCCGATTGGCGACTGACCGGCCTCATCGCCCAAACCATCCGCAGCCGCAACAACATCGACCCAAGCCCGCCCGTTGGCGGACACATGGACCGGGTATTCGGCGGCCTGCAGGTGGAATACCTGGGCCTGTCGCGGCACCAGTTGTTCGGCTATTGGGTGACGCAGCGCGACCATACCAGCGAAAGCCCGAACGATCCGAACCAGCAATACGATTACGATTCTCACTACTTCGGCATGGGCAGCCGGGGCGATGTTATCCAGAACCTGCGCTATGCCACGGAACTGGTTTTCCAGACCGGCTACAGCTACTATGCCGGGTCGACAATGCAAAAGGCCCCCATTCGGGCCATGGCCTTCGACCAGATTTTCGAATATTACTTCCAGCATCCGAACGATCCGGTGCTGGGCGTGGAATACGCCGTGGCCACCGGCGACGATGACCGACTTTCGGCCACCTCCACCGCCCTTGGCAACACCAGCGGCAACGATAATGCCTTCAATGGCTTCGGCTACCTTAATACGGGCTACTCCTTCGCCCCCCGCTTCAGCAATCTGCAGATGCTGCGACTGGGCGGCCGCTTCAAGCCCCTGCCCAAGGTTGATTGCTTCCGCCAACTGGAAATCGGCAGCGACTTCTTCTGGTATTGGAAGCAGCAGAAGGATGGGCCGATGAGCGACTTCCGGGCCGGGCGCAATGCTCACGAACTGGGCACCGAGTGGGATATTTACGCCAACTGGCGCGTCACCAGCGACCTGGCGGTTATCATGCGTTATGGCCGCTTCTGGACCGGCGACGCCTTCGCCAACGACGAAAAACGCGATTTCGTCTACGCCGGGCTGATTTACAGCTTCTAAAGTTGCATGATCGCAATTGGAAATTCGACCAGAATGATCAGAGGGCAACGGCCTATGAACAGGCTCCTAATATTGACGGCGACAATGGTAATCGGATTCTGCTCGGTGGGCCTTGGCGGATGCCAGGTGCCGCCCATGCGGGGCGAAACGCCGGCAGCCAACGATGCCGACTTCTTCATGAACCTGGCCTACAAGGACGTTGCCAGCCTCGGCGACGGTTACCGGGCGGTGGCTCTGCTGCAGAAACCCGGCTCGACCGAGGTAATGCCGACGGCCCAGGCCCGCGACCTGCTGGTCGAGCGTAACGCGGTACCTCGCTCCTGGGATGCCGGCGGCGAAAAGCCGCTGACCAAGGGCGAACTGGCTTACATGATCTGCCAGTCTCTGGAGATTAAGGGCGGCGTGACCATGCGCGTGTTCGGCCCGAGCCAGCGATACTGCCTGTTTGAAGCCGCCTATCAGGAGCTGATGCTGGGCGGAGCCACCGATCAGTATGTAACCGGCGGCGAGCTTGTCAGCACTATCGACCGGGCCGACCGTTATCTGCAGAATCGGCAGCAGGGCGAAGAACTTCCGGCGGCTTCGCTTGACGCAGAACAGCCGCCCGTGGCACCAGTGGAAGAAGCCGTGGAGGGGGATGACTAATGATCAACGTGGGCTCGATGAAACTTTTGAAAATCAGCGCCTGGCTGCTGGCGGCAATTCTGCTTATTGCCGCAGGACCGGTAATGGCTCAGCAGGCTGCAAGTGACGATGGCGCCGAAGCAGTGGAGGTGCCCGCTGAGGCGGTGGAGGTGCCTGCCGAAGCCGTGGACCAGGGCCAGGCCTCGCCCGCCGCCGGACAGCCGACACCTGCTGCCCCCGCGGCCGAGGAGCCGGATCAAGCTCCGCCGGCCGGTGCTGATGACGCTGCGGCTCCCGCGGGTGGGGCGGCCGACGAGGCGGAAAAAGATCCGGCCTGCCGGGTGGTCAGGCTGAATGGAACGGTTCAATGGCGGGCGGGCGATAAGGCTCCGTGGCAGGCGGCGGCCGAAGGCACCGAGCTTGCCACCGGCAGCGACATACGCACGGGCCGCAGGGCCGGTTGCACCCTGGCTTTCGACCAGGGCAGCAGCATGGTTGAGCTGGAGGCCCTGACCATCATCCGCATAGGCGAGTTTCAGCGGCAACCGGACGGCAAGGTCCGCACGCGGCTCTACCTGAAGCTGGGCTCGACCAAGAGCATTGTCGAGAAGACGCGCATGGAGTCGGATTTCGCCATCATCACCCCACAGGCAACCATGGCCGTGCAGGGCACCGATGTCATCCAGACCACGCACCGACCGGACTTTGGCACCCGAATCGCCCTTTCCAACAGCGGACGAATCGGCGTGACGAATAACCAGACGGGCCGCTCGCGCGGTCTCAGGCCTGGCGACGCAATTACCAACCAGATGCTGCTGGCTATCGAAAATGCCCAGTTTAATACCGCCGTCCCCGTGTTCGACTTGAATGGCGGCCTGACGCAGAACGAGCAGTACAGCATTTTGCGCGGCCCGCAGGGCTTCTCGGGCGTGGGCACGCAGACCGGCCCGGGCGGCGGTTCGCTGACCGGCGGCTCGCCCACCTTCGGCCAGCAGGAATTCCTGCTTCAGCAGCAGCAACAACCCGAGGAACCGTCGGGCACGGATGATCCTGCAGGCGATCCAGAGTCGCCTGGCTTCGAAGAGACAGGTTGGTAAGGCACTGGTTCTGCAGCAGAGCGGAGAGCTAATCTTTTGTCCAGGCTGCGGCAGATGAAATCCAGGCGCTGGGGCAAGTTTCTGCCAGGCCTGCTGCTTACCGCCCTGGTAGCAACCATGCAGGCAGGCATGTTCGGCCACCACAGCCGCCTGGAGTTGCGCCTGCAGGACATGTTCCTCTGGCAGGTTCGCCCGGCCGAAGAAGTCTCGCCGCAAATCACAATTATCGAAATTGACGACGGTGCCCTGGAATCGATAGGCCGCTGGCCCTGGGCCTGGCGCGACGTGGCCAGTCTGGTCACCAGCCTGGGCGATCTGCAGGCCGACGTTGTAGCCCTGGACATTACCTACGGACATTGGCCGCAGGCAATACCTCCGCATGGCGCGACGGCCGATCAACTGGTCAGGCTGGAAGACCAGGTGCAGCCGCTGGCCGAGGCTCTGCAGATGCCGCGGCGGACGGTGCTCACCTATCCTGTCTCGCGCGAAGTTCGCGTTCCGGGCCAACTATATCCGCGCCTGGTGGAGGCTCTGACTCATGACCCTCGACAGACGAGGGAGGATTTGGCCAAGGCCCTTGACGTTACGCACCAGGAAGTGGCCCGTTATTATATCACGGCCATGCGACGAGCCCTTGAGCTGCGCCTGAGCAGGCTGTGCGACGAGGGCCATTCGCTGCAGGAGGCCGTGGCTCTGCTTGCCGCAAAGCCGCAGACGGCGCAAGCGACGCAGACGACAAATGCCGACGACGCTACCGGCGATTATGCGGAATCCGATCTGGATCGCACACTGATGAAAATGGCTGCCGACTGGGCCCAGCGTCGCCAGGCGCTGATGCAGACCGGCCTCGTGCCAGCCCACGATTACATTCCCGCGGGGCTCCGGGTCGAGCGGGTCGATCCGCCGCTTGAGCCTCTGCTGCGGGCCGCCGACGGCAGCGGTTACGCCATTGTGCCGCTTGATGCCGACGGCATTGTGCGCCGTGTGCCGCTGGTGCTGAACTGCTCTGGCGATCGGCTGTTGCCACAATTCGGCCTGGCAATCGCCATGCAGAGCCTTGGCTGGCAGGATTATGGCATCAGCTGGCCGCAAGACAATGTGCTGCGCATTGCCGAAGGCAAACGGTACATCGACGTGCCGCTGGACGATGGCGGCAACATGGTCATCAACTGGTCGAGCGGGACGGGGCCGACGAGCGACGGCCTGAGGCGGCTCTCGGTCCGCAAACTCCACGAGCATGCCGCCCTGCGGGCCTACGAAGACCACTATCTGCAGCTGATGGATCGGCTGGGCCGGCACTGGCCGGAGCTTGGCAGGCAGCGGGACGAATTGCGGGCCCAGCTCACTGCGAGCGGCGCGAACGGGCAATTGTCAGACGGCGGCGAGGCCACGGGAAATGCCGGCGATGCTGAGGATGATGCTGCCACAAATGGCGCTGCCGAGGCGCTGCGAGATGAGCTGCTGGGGGTTGAAGATCAGTTGCTGCTTGAGCTGATAACACTGGCCGGGCAGCCGCGGCCTGAGGACATGCCTCAGGAGGTGCACGAGCAGTTCGTAGCCGATGACGCCTTCATTCGGCATTACGAGGAGCATGGCGGGCAGAATCTTGAGCGGCTCGGGCGCCTGCGGCAGGAGCTTGAGCCCTACGTGCGCGACCGCATCTGCATCATCGGCATGACGGCAACCAGCCTGGCTGTGGACCTGAAGCCGACGCCGGTGCACCCCATGCTGCCTGGCGTCTACGCCCATGGTTTTGTGGTCGACAATCTGCTGCGTCAAAGCTTTGTGCGGGAATCGCCCGGCTGGCTGGCCATTGCCGCTACCATTGCTGTGGGATTGCTGGTTACGCTGGCTGCGGGCGGCTTCGGTCCGCTGAAGTCGGTGCTGGCAGCACTCGGCGTCATGGCGGCATATTACGCGGCCTCTTTCATGATGTTCTGGCAGTGGGGCCAGATGATGCCCCTGGCCACGCCATGGCTGGCAGGCCTGGCGGCTGTGGTTGGCACGGTAAGCTGGCGCGAGCTGACCGAAGGCCGGCAGCGCAGGTGGATTACCAGTGTTTTCAAACAGTACACCAGCGACCAACTGGTTGACGTGCTGGTCGACGATCCGTCGGCCCTGGTTCTGGGCGGCCAACGGCGCGAGATGACCGTTTACTTCAGCGATATTGCCGGCTTTACGGGCATAAGCGAGCGGCTCGACCCGGCCCGCCTGGTGGCATTCCTGCAGGTTTACCTGGAGACGGCCACCGATCGTCTGCTGGAACAGGGCGGCACGCTGGACAAGTACCAGGGCGATGGCATAGTGGCCTTCTTCGGCGCTCCTCTGCCCATGGCCGACCATGCGGCCCGATGCCTGCAAGCTGCCCAGGCTCACCTTCGGGCTTTGCCCCAACTTAACGACCGCCTGCGCAAGGAAGGGCTGTTGCCGCCCGGCAGCGACCTGCGTGTGCGCATAGGCATTTCCAGCGGCCCGATGGTGGTTGGCAACATAGGCTCGTCGCGGCGGTTCGAGTACACGGTAATCGGCGACGCCGTCAACGTCGGGGCCCGTATCGAGGGGGCAAACAGGTTCTTCGGCACAACGGTTCTGCTGAGCGAGCAGACGCGTAACGAAGCGGTGGCCTCGGCCGGGGACGATGAATTTCTGCTGCGACGCATCGGGCCGGTCTGCTTTGTGGGCAAGGACGAGCCGCTGGAAATCTACCAGTTGCTTGACTGTCAGCAGTCCGAGGCCCGGCGCGGGCTCGATTTGTATGATGCCGCCCTGGCCCTGTTTGAGCAGGGTCGCGACCACGAGGCCCGCGAGGCATTCGGCCAGGTGCTGGACGAGCGTCCCGGCGATGGCCCCACGTTGGCCTATCTTCAACGCATAACGCAGCGACTGGCCGACAGCCTGCATGGTCCGCCGGGACCGTGGATGATGCAGGAGAAGTAGGACGCGCGTTTGGTAGCAGGGTTTCGGTCTCCCGGCAGTGCCGGGGGCTTTAGAACAGCAACGGCCGCATTACTCATGCAGTGGAGCTATCCTGTACCAGTGAAGCAAGGGCCACGTGAGGCCTTCTGGAGGAGGGAAGCACTTGAATGGTCGAAGGACGTATGGTTACCAACGCCGAACGGACCAAGTCGCATTTGCTCGTGCGGACCATCGGTCAATTGCTGGCGGTCACTCTGATAGCGGCTCTTGCCGGATGCGGGAATGACGAGATAGTGTACGAGGGTAGCACCATCTTTCACGGCGATAGCATCAGCTTGTCCTTTGCCGGGAAGAACGGAAGACTTCAGACAGACAGCTTCGCAGTGCTCGGTGTGACTTGTGCGATAGAGGGTGCTGCGATCTCTAAAATAGCGTGGCAAGAACGTACGGTGGCTGATAGCAAGCATGGGCCAGTGGCCACCGTAACTTTCGCCTTACCGTCTAGGCTTAATGTGACAGAGCCCGTGACGATTCGAATTGAACTTGAATACTGCAACAAGATATACAGCATTGCTGCCCGCCTTAGGCTTTATTCCACCGGAGGCGAGAATGAATGGAGGCTGGACACCATTACGATTGATCCGGCAATTGGTCAAGCCTGAAGCTGTCTGCCACATGCGCTGGGTGCGAAACATGCTTCCATGCATTATCTCTCAAGTGATGACGCCCGCTGGTGCGATAACACAAGCAGACAAGTACCTGCTGATGAGGGAGAAGAAACTTGGATCGTGAACGCCGCAAATATGCCCGCCAGAGTGTAACCTGCCCAGCCCGAATATACGACAAGCGCAAGCGTCTGCTGGTGCGCGGGAAGACTGTCGACATCAGCGTCGGCGGCGTGCGCATTCTGGGCCCGGTGGCCCGTATGCCGGCCATTGCCGACCAGGTGACCGTGCAGATCGACCTGCTTCTGCCAGGCAGCACGCGCAGTCGCGATGTCGAGCGGCCAGCCATTGTCAGGCGCGTCGAGGAGATGGGCGAATGGACGGCCGTGGCCGTGGAATTCTGCCAGAGCGATGCCGAACTGGAACTGACTACCGCGGCCGAAGCACGCAGTTAGTACCCCGTCGCTCGTGATTAAATGGGTACCCCCCCCATAAGCGGCTCGTTGCTTGTGGGTTTCGGCGAAGCACATGCAAACGAATGCCGCGCTCAACTGCGTCCGGTAAGCCAGGTCAGGCGCTTCAGGCGGGCGGCCAGTTGGTCGTCGGCCTGGTCGGGAAGCATGCGCCACAACCAGTTGCCGCGCGGCCGGCCAGGCACATTCATCCGTGCCTCGCGCCCCAGTGCCAGCACATCCTGCATGGGAATGATGGCCATGCGGCCCACACTTGTCAGGGCCAGGCGGATCATCTCCCAGGGCGCCTCGGCGGCCGAAATCTCGCGACCGATATAATCGAAAAACTGTCGCCGCTCCTTCTCGCTCGACTGGTGCTCGTACCAGCCCCGCACGGTGTTGAAATCGTGCGTGCCGGTGCAGACCAGGCAATTTGCGTCGTGGTTATGAGGAGCGAAGTCGTTGCTGCCGGCCGGCCGACTGAAGGCGTCGATGACCACCTTCAGCCCCGGCAGGTTGTACCGCTGCATGATGGCCCGGGCCTCCAGCGTGACAAAGCCCAGGTCCTCGGCTATCAGCGGCAAGCTGGCAAAATGGCAGTACAGTGCCCGGAACAGATTTTCGCGCGGCCCGCTTACCCACTGGCCCTGCTTGGCGGTTTTGGCCTGCGCCGGAATCTTCCAGTAATTTGCCAGCCCCAGAAAATGATCGATGCGCAGCCAATCGTAAAGCTTCAGGTTCTGGCCGATGCGCTCTATCCACCAGCGGTAATCATCCCGGGCGAGCCGCTTCCAATCGTAAAGAGGCATGCCCCATAGTTGGCCGCCCGGTGCCAGATCCGATGGCGGAATGCCGCTGACGGCCGTCAGGCGCTTGTTACGATCGAGCTGGAAAATCTCGGGGTGCGACCAGACGTCGGCGCTGTCATAGGCGACGTAAATGGGCATGTCGCCCACCAACTGCAGGCCGCGGCTGTTGCAGTACGATTTCAGAGCCCACCATTGTCGGTGGAAAAGGTACTGCCTGATGCGCACCTGGAGCATGCTTTCGGCCAGTTCGGTGTCAACTTTGCGCAACTCCGTGGGCCGCCGGTCGCGCAGGGCCGCCGGCCACTTGGTCCACATCTGATTTGCGCGATGCTGGCCGATGGCCACAAAGCGGGCGTAGTCGTCGAGCCAGAAGGCGTTCTGCTGGCAGAAACGGTCGAAGTCGGCATTGGGCAGTTTATCCGCGAAACGCCCGCAGGCGATGGCCAGCAACTTCTGCCGAAACGCGGCCGCCCGGCGGAAGTTGATCTTCTCGGCCGAGGCCGTGGCCGGCTCGCCCTGGAGTTCGGACTCGGCCAGGAGGCCGTCATCGCGCAGAATCTCCGGACTTATCAGCAGAGCGTTGCCGGCAAAAGCGCTGGGGCTTGAATACGGCGAATAGTTGCCGGCGGCCGTGGTGGCCGAAAGAGGCAGGGTTTGCCACAGCCCCTGCCCCGCGGTGCGGAGCCAATCGGCAAAGCGGTAGGCCTCGGGCCCCAGGTCGCCCATGCCGAAGCGCGACGGCAGGCTGGTTATGTGCAGAAGAATTCCACTGCGACGTTCGTCAATCATGGTTGCTCCGGAGCTGTTTGTTTTTGCAGGGCCGTCCTCAGCCGCCGCGGCACTATGTTCAGCCGGCCTGGCAGCCTGAGGATAACATTTCCTCGGCCTGCTCCATCTTATGGCTGCAGGCGTTTTTGCGGGAGGGTCGAAATTGTCACAGCAGGCCCGCCGGCGACCTGTCACACACGTTATGTTAACGGTAACCGGCTGCGACTTGGTCCGCAACTTTTAACTGTTGCCGCGGTTAATAGTGTTAATGGCTGAACTTAAAACAATCCTCCTGCGGTTGATCCGGTGCACCTCATGGCGGGGCGGGCACTCTTGCTCCGGTGGCCGGCTTATGTCTCGGCGTCTGCCGACGGTTCTTCTGATGACTGCCGCCATCATTGTCATGGCTGCAACTGCCGGCCCGGCGTCCGCTCAAACGGTAAAGGCCGGCGGCGACGGCTTTGTGCGTCAGTGGCTTGTCTGCGGCACATGGCCCATCAGCGAAACTCGGCGCAACCTGCTGCCCGATGATCAACTGCCCTACGAAGGCCTGGTTACCATGGGCCGTTTGTGGGTGGTGGCTACTGCCAACGAGTCGGGTTTTGTCGACCTGGCCGGCCTGGGCGGTCACAATCAGCAGGCAACCCTGGCCCATGCCTACCTGCACAGCCCGCAGCGTCAAAAAGTCAAACTGCTGATAGGCAGCGACGACCGGGCCCACCTGGCCGTCAACGGAAGCTGGCTGCATCAGAGCACGCGCAGCGGTCCCTGGAAGCCCGACCAGGAGACGGTCGAGGCGACGCTGGACCAGGGCTGGAACCAGGTATTGCTGCGCGTGGAGAATAATTGGGCCCTTTACGGCTTCTCGGTGCGCGTTACTCTGCCCGACGGTCGACCTGCCGCCCTGCAGAGCTCGGCCCAGGTGCCCGAAGAGCTGATGATGCGGCCGGCCATGCGTACGCCGCTGTCGCAGGAGGCTCTGGCCGAGTTGACGGAGCTGATGACCAACCGGACTCAGCAGACCGTACGCATGCTGAACCAGGTGTTACGCTCGTGGGCGGATGAAGGCGATGCCCTGGATGAATCGTACGACGAGGCCCGCCTGAGAGCTGTAACCTATGTTACCGCCCTGCGTGAAGTGCTGGAGGCGATGCCTCAGCCCGACGTAGCCGATGCCGAGCAGCCCGACTTGCCGCACAATTGGCAGCTTGCCCGGCGACATCTGCGCGAGGCCGCGGCCGATGGCCCCGGCCCGCTGATGGAGGCCTCGGCTACATTGCTGGACCATGCCCGCGTTGGCGCCAGATTGTGGCAGATGGGACATTTTGCCGCCAGTTCGCCGCTGGAAATCGGCCACTACGCCGGCGAAATCGACCGCACTCTGTCGGATACAACGGCCCTGGTCAGCCAGATACGCCGCCAGCACCTGAGGCCTTACCGCCTGCGGGAGCAGACGCTGCGGCATCGCACGGCCCCCATGACCATCAGCCTGATTGGTGCCGACGGAGAGCCGCTGAGCGAGGTTAAGTACGAGGTTGAGCAGTTGAACCACGAGTTTTTGTTTGGCTGCAATCTGTTCGCCTTCGGAGCCTTTGACGACAGCGAGGACAACGAGCGCTATCAGCAGCGTTTTGCCGAGTTGTTCAACCATGCCATCGTGCCGGTCTACTGGTCGTTGCTGGAGCCGCGCCAAGCGGAGCTTCACTTCCAACACGACCAGCGCGGCCTGCCGGGCCCCGATGCCATAGTGGACTGGTGCCTGGAGCGCGGCATAAGCATCCGCCTGTCGCCGCTGCTGAGTACGCAGGCCTTGCCGCGATGGCTGCACGAAAAATCGGCCGATGAAATCCGCCAGGCGTCGCATCAGCACCTGCGGCGACTGGTGGACAGGTACGGCCAGTTGGCCTCGCACCTGGAATTGCGTCTGGAAAGGTGGCGGGCATTTCCGCTGGGCAAGCTGCAGCTTGATCTGCCATACGTTCTGGACTGGATCAGCGACGACGCCCCGCAGGCAAATCTGCATCTGGGCAGCAGCAGTACAAGCATTCTGACTCGCGGTGCCAAGTATGCCGAGGAGCACGGGCGGCGACTGGAGGGGCTAACGCTCGTTTTCGATCAGTCGCGAAGCCCGCTGCCGATAGAGGACCTGGAAGCCCAGCTTGGCCGCCTGCAGTCGGCCCGCCTGCCAGTCCACCTTTGCCAGGTGGCGGTGAGCGGATCGCGCCGCAACGAACTGGCCCAGGCCGAGGCCGTCGAGGCCATCTACCGCACGGCCTTCGCCAACCCGATGATCAGCGGCATATCGTGGTGGGATCTTTCCGACCGCTTCGCCCGCGGGCGGCAGCCGGTCGGCCTGCTCGACTCCAATCTGAGGGCCAAGGAGGCTTATCACCGGCTCGTCAGGCTGATAAAAGGCGAATGGTGGACAAGCACGTCGGGCCAGAGCGGGGATGAGGGCGAAGTGGCCTTCAGAGGCTACTATGGCGACTACAGGCTCACGCTTACCATTACCGGAGCCGATGGCCGGCCGCGGCAGATAGTGCACCTGCTGAGCCTCGGGCGCGACGATCCGCAGTCGCTGGTCATCCGCATAAACGAAGCCGCGACACCCGATTCAGGCATCTGACGCCCCAGCCTCGGGCAGATTAAAGCCGGCCATTATCTGCTGCACAATCTCCTCGGGCGACTGTTCGGCGTCAGCCCGCAAAGCCTCCTCTTCGGGCGGTGGCTCAAGCGCCTCGAACTGGCTCTCGACCAGATGAACCGGCATGAAGTGGCCCGCCCTTAGCGACAACCGCCGCCGGGCCTCGGCCGCACTCAACTCCAGATGCACAAAGCGCACCTGCTCGCTGACGCGCAGCCGGCGACGATAATCGGCCTTAAGTGCCGAACAGGCCACAATGGCGTTGCCTGCGGCCTTGACTGTGCTGCCGATAAGCTTGGCCAGAGCCTCCAGCCACAGTACCCGATCTTCATCAGTAAGGGGAATTCCCGAGGCCATTTTGGCTACGTTGGCCGCCGGATGAAATGCATCGCCATCATGAAACGGCCAGCCAAGCCTGCGGGCCAGTTGGTGGCCGATGGTAGTCTTGCCCGCCCCCGTCACGCCCATTATCACAATGACCATGATGACCTTCTGCCCGCGGGGGACGCTTCGGCGCTGAGGCGAGTTGCGGCCCGCCGCGCAACGCTGCCGCTCTGCCCTGCCCAGCCCTGCTCCAGAACTCCAACGACGCCGGCCGCGGCTCAGCGCGAACGCTTCTTGCGGTCCTTCTTCTTGCGTTTGCTGCGCACGCGCTTCTTCTGGCCGAAGCCGCCTCCGCCACCGCCGCCAAAAAGATCCATGCCATTCATGGCCTGCATGGCTGCCGCCTTGTTCTTGCCGAAGGCACCCATGCCCGACATCTGCTTGACCATGTCGCGCACCTGGCGGAAGCTCTTGACCAGGCCGGCCACGTCCTCGGCCCTGACGCCGGCACCGCGGGCAATGCGCCGCCGTCGCGAGCCGTCAATCACCTCCGGATGAGCACGCTCCTGCTTGTTCATGCTGCGGATCATAGCCTCGGTCAGCACCATCTCGTGCTCGTCCAGGGGCAAGTCCTTCATAGCCGAGCCCAGGCCCGGAATCATCGACAGAATCTCCTTCAGCGGGCCCATCTTTCGCATCTGCTGAATCTGTTTCAGGAAATCATCGAAGGTAAAGCTGGCCTTTTGCAGCTTCTCCTGCATGAGGGCCGCTTCTTCGGCGTCGACCGACTCCTGGGCCCGCTCCACCAGGCTGACCACGTCGCCCATGCCCAGAATGCGGCCGGCCATGCGGTCGGGGTGGAACTCTTCGAGCCGGTCCAGCTTTTCGCCCACGCCGATGAACTTGATCGGCTTGCCGGTCACGGCCTTGACACTCAGGGCCGCACCGCCGCGGGCGTCGCCATCCAGCTTGGTCAGGATGACGCCGTCGAGAGGCAGACGCTGGTCGAACTCGCGAGCCGAGTTTACCGCGTCCTGACCGGTCATGGCGTCGCAGACCAGGAAAATCTGGTGCGGGTGAACCTTGCCGACAATACGTTCCAGTTCGGCCATCAGCTCTTCGTCGATGTGCAGGCGGCCGGCCGTATCGAGAATAATCGTGTCGGCCTGCTGCTTGTTGGCAAAGCTCAGGCTGCGCCCGGCAATGCCCACCGGGTCTTTGGAGTCATCGGCATAAACGGGCACCTCAAGCTGCTCGCCAAGCACCTGCAACTGGCGGATGGCGGCCGGACGCTGGACGTCGCAAGCCACCAGCACGGGGCGGCGGTTCTGCTTTTCGCGCAGGTATAAAGCCAGCTTGCCGGCGGTGGTCGTTTTGCCGCTACCCTGAAGGCCGGCCAGCATCAGAATTGTCGGCGGGGGCGAGGCCTTGGCCACCTCGTGACTGACCGGCCCCATCATGGCGGCCAACTCGTCGTGAATGACCTTGATCATCACCTGGCCCGGCTCCAGGCTCTTGAGCACCTCCTGCCCGATGGCCTTCTGCTGAACCGTTTCGATGAACTCCCGGACCACCTTGTAATTTACGTCGGCCTCCAGCAAGGCAGTGCGGACGTCGCGCAGGGCGTCCTTGATGTTGCTCTCGCTGATGCGCCCGCGGCCGCTTATGCGGCGCATGGCCCCGTTGATCCGATCGGTAAGTTGTTCAAACATTCAATGTTCCTCTGGTCTCTGTCGCAGCGGTAGCGAAGCCGGCAAGGCCCCAGCCCCTGGCTGACCTAGGTCAACACGCGCCGCGAATCGTCCATCATACGACAAAACCGCCGGATTTCAAGCGCGCCCGCGACTTCGGGCCGCTATAATTGCCACCCGGTTGCGGCAAAGGCTGCGACCGAAATGGCCACAAACCGTTCATGGCCCGATTCCAGAACCCCCTGACAGGCAAGCGCTGTAACAGCCAGCAAAACTTATGAATTCCAACAGCAGAAAATCGCCCGAAGCAATATCCAGCCCCTCCGGTACGGTTCGGCCGACCGCGGATCAGCCAACCAGAGGCGGCAAAGCGGCCCGCCCTGACTCGGCCAAAGGGCCCAAGAAGGCTCTGAGCCTGGACTGGCTCATCTGGCCGGTGGTCATTCTGGCCGATGCCGTGATGCTGCTGAATTTCATCACCGCCCCATACTATGCCCAGTACGTGCATGGTGGCTCGCACTCGCATGTGGCCTGGGTGGGGGCCGCCTACTGGGTTGCCTATGCCCCGTGGGTGCTGCTGACGGCCCGGCTTGGCGGGCGCTTCGGCCTCCGCACGCTCAGCGCAAGCGGGGCGATAATTATCGCCATCGCCTCGACGGCCCTGGCATTCAGCAACAGCTTCACTATGGTGCTGCTGGCCATGGGCCTGCTGGGCCTTGGTGGTGGGGCCATGTGGCCCAACATCGAGGCCGAACTGTCGCGCGGCCGGCAGGGCACGCTGTTGCGGCGAAGGTTGGCCTTCTTCAACATAATGTGGTGCGCCGGTACCGCTCTGGGGCCGCTGGTGGGCGGATGGATATACCCCAACGTGGAGGCCCTGGCCACCGGCGGGGCAAACATTTTTGTGCCCGCCTTCACCGCTTCGATAATTATGAGCCTGGCCACCGCAGCCCTGCTTTTTGCCTGGCGCCCGCACATACCGAAAGCCACTGAACCTGGCCTCCAGATCCGGCACGATGCCACCCCCTGCCCGGCCCGGCTGAAGGCCTTCATGCGCATGAGCTTTCTGGCTAACTTCTTGGCCTACATTGTCTTAGGCAACATGAGACAGGTTTACGAGGGGCTGGCCAAGTTCCAGTGGGAGAACGCCCCGCAGTTGCACGCCTGGCTGCTTGTGCTGCTGGCCGGGGCCAGCACGCTGATGTTTACCTTCATGTTCATCGCTCACCGCTGGGCCTATCGCCTGAAGCGGCTACTGTTCTGGCAACTGGCCATGGCCGCCGGATTGATCATAGTGTCAATGGTTGCCGAGCCCTGGATGGCCGCCGCCGGCTTTCTGGTCATGGGCATCGGCACCAGCTTTGTCTATTCCGGCAGCCTGTTCTACAGCGTGGAGGGCAAGACCGAGACCGACCACATGGCCGGCTGGCACGAGGCCTTCATTGGCCTGGGGTCGGTGGCCGGCATTCTTGGCATGGGTCATGCCCCGGACCTGGCCGCGGCCATCGGCATTACCGATCAGCTCTGGCAGTTGCGTAGCCCGTACCTGCTGGCTGCCGCCCTGGTGGCCGTGGGCGTGGCGGTGGAGCTTTGGATTTACCTGACCCACAAGCCGCAGTTCGATAAAACATCCAGCTGAGGGCCGGGCGGCAACCGGCCGCACATTTGACTGGGCCGAAATAGCAAGAGGACGTTTCCCGCACAATGGCAGGAAGCGTCCTCTATTGTTGTTACTGATATTGTGTGTCCTTGGGGCCGCCTGATCAGGCATTTGCGGCTGCCGGAATCAAGCGGGCTTTGCTCGTACTGACAGCTTACGACTCGCCGCCGGTTGCTCCGGCATTTGCGCCTTCGCCGCTCGGCTCGGCCTGCGGCTTGGCGGCCTCCTGGCTGACGACGTTCGCCTTGTCCTTGGCCGGACGGCTGGTCATGCGACGCTCCTTAAGACGCGTGGCCTTACCGATGCGGTCGCGGAGGTAATACAGCTTGGCCCGGCTGGTAACGCCCGAGCGACTTACCTCAACCTTGGCAATCTTGGGCGAATGCAGCGGGAAGACGCGTTCAACGCCCTCGCCGGCCACAATGCGGCGAACGGTGAACTTCTCGTTCACGCCACCACCCCGACGGGCAATGACCACGCCCGTGAAGACCTGCACGCGCTCTTTGCCGCCTTCGCTGATCTTGACATGCACGCCGACAGTGTCGCCAATTTCGAAGTGCGGCGGCTCCTGCTGGCAGTATTCCTGCTCAAACTGACGGATAATATCCCCGTTCATGCTACAACTCCTTGATTTTATGGCCGCCCGCTTTCAGTTTATGGCGGCACAATTCTCGCCAGCGGCGCCGGTTGGTCTCAACTGACCAGTTCGCGGACTTCGCCCGGAAGGCTCCACCCGTCATGGCGCATAGCGACATTGAAGACCGCTTATGTTACATCCCGCGGCCATCGGCGTCAAGTCTTCTTTGGCCCCAATTTCCACCCCGACAACCTGCGGCCAGCGATGATTTTCAGTAACCAAGCTCTCGCAGACGGTCGTCGCTGATGCCGAAATAATGGCCTATCTCGTGCAGAACCGTGGTGCGAATCGCCTCGACTACCTGCGAAGGCGGATGATACTGCTCGATCGGTTGCTGAAAAATTGTCACCCGATCGGGCAGAACGTTGCCGTAAAATCGCCCGCGGCGGCCAAGTGGAACGCCCTCGTAGAGCCCCAGCAAGGTGTGCCCGGGTCGCAATTTCATCTTCTGCACCTGTTGCGGCGATGGACGATTCTGGACAATTACCTCAATATTCTCAAGCAGCTGCTCGAACTCCTCGGGCAGGCTGTCCAAGGCCTCGTCCACGCAATTTTCGAACTCTTCGCGGGTCATCCTGATCAGTCCATCCGCGACACAAGCTCGTCCAGCAAGGCCTGCTGGCGCCGCTGGTTATCGGTTACATCGGCCATCATCAGCAGGACGCTTCGCAGCACAATGCCCGAGAGGATGAGGGCCACGGAGATAATCAGCATCAGGAAAAAGCTGCCAATTGCCAGTTGCAGCCGGCCCTCCATCGACAACAGCACCAGGGCCGCCACTCCCAGGCCCAGAGCCAGCACCCCGAGTACAATGCCCGAGACTCGAGCCAGGCCGCCAAGGGTGCGCTGCCACTGTGTACTGGCCGGCGACGACCTGCGCACGGGCAAGCCGCTCGGCGTCTGCATGCCAACCGGAGCGGCGGCAATTTCGTCCTCGCCCCGATCATCCGTCTGGGCCTGCTCCAACGTTGTCGGCGTAACCTGCGACGTTGAAAGCGGCGTCGGTGGCACGACGGCAGCCATAGGCGGACGAGGCGCGGTCGGAGCCTGTTGCGGCTGATTGGGCGTCTCCTGCCTGGCCGGGGCAACTGGCTTGACCGGTTTGGCCGGCTCGGGCTTGGCGACGGGGGCCGGGGCGGGCTTTGCAGCCGGTGCCGGGGCCGGTTTGGCGGGCACTGGTTTTACTGGCGCGGCCTCCTTCTGGGCAGCCGGAGCGGCCGGGGCTGGTTTGGCTGGCGCTGGTTTGGCTGGCGCTGGTTTGGCTGGAGCCGGGGCCGGCTTAGCTGGCTCGGCAGCGACGGAAGGCTGCTCCGGCGCTTCGGGAGATGGTTCTTCAATGAGCGGCGGGCCGGCTTCATCGGCCGGGCTCTCGGCGGGTTGGCTGACCCTTTGCCCGAGTGCTGCGGCCAGGGCCGCCATCGGATCGTTTTCGTACTCATCGGCCGGTGTGGCGACGGTGGGCGTGGGATCTCCGGGCGAGGCCTCAGCTGTAGCCGTCTGCTGCTCGGGCTGCCCCTCGACGACAATTGCTGCCGAGCACTTGGGGCAGCGCACCTTTTGCCCTTTGAGTTTGTCGGGTGCCTGAATCCGTTTGCCACACGACTTGCAGGTAATCAGTATGCTCATGGCTCTGCCTTCTTGTTGGGACCCGGCTTTGCGGGCGGGTCGCTGATGCACTGCCCTGGCCGACGGTCCGCTTCTGGTGCTGCGAGAACGCCTTTGTAAGCGAATCATCATTGTCGCAATGACGCTCATTGCGCCACGTGCAATGTATCATAGCCGAAAGTAAGTGTGAAGAGGCTGCGTGAAAGCCTCGCCGCCGGCAAGGGCTTTCGGTGGCACGGGTCGGCGGGCATTGCGCCAGCGGTCGGCCCGGGGCTCCTCCAGGGCTGCTTACCGCTTCGGAGCCATCAGCGGAATTACGCGGCGCTCGGCTACCTCGACAGCGCCATTAATGGGTTTGATGTGCCACCAGTCCCAGGTGCCGGCCCCGAAGTTCCACGAACCTGTCACAAAAAATTGGTCGGTAAGGCGGGCCACGCAGAAGCTGTGCCAGCCGTGGCGGACCGAGCCGACGTTGTAGACGTCGAAGCCCTTCCACTTGTAATGGGCGGTGGCATGGAAGTGGCCGTGGTAGATGGCGATGATGTTGTGACCGCGAATGACCTCGTAGAAGGCCTGCTTATCGCTCTGCGACCACCAGTCGCTGTAGGGGCCGGCCAGCCCGTAATGGAAGTAGATGACCACCGGGGCATCGCGCCCCACCCTCTCGAGCTCCGTGGTCAGGTAATCGCGATTTGCAGCATCGGGATAAACATCCAGATTGATAATCCGCACATTCTGCCACTGCATGCTGTAGGGCAGTCCGCCATGCCGATTAGCCACGGCCAGTGGCACCCGTTTGCTGCCGGTGTAGGGCCGGTCGTGGTTGCCGGTGCCCTCGAAGACCGGCCATTTGAGCAGTCCATCGCCGCCACTGAGGCCATAATGCGTTACAAACTGCTCCCACTGGTTGCTTGAGCCGCCATCGGTAAGGTCACCGGCCAGCAGCACTCCGTGCGGCTCGGCAATTTTGCCCAGCCCCTCGCCAGGCCAGGCGGTGCCGGGCAGACTGTGCATGGCCTCGATCTGCTGGCGGTTCATTTCCTCCATACCCTTGACGCCGAAATGCGTGTCGGCTGCAACCAGAAATGTAATGTCCATCGGCCCCTGCACCTCCTGCGGCGAAGGCGAGGCGGCGGGGGCAATTGTAGCCTCGCGACAACCGCCCAGCAACAGGGCGGCCAGGGCAGCAGCGGTGGTCATTAAAGCATGGCCCAGCCGGTCAATGCGGGATTTCGTCTTCACAAGCTGCAAATACCAGGTGGCGAGTTCGGAGGCCTCGCTCAACGGCCGCGTCCACACCCGAGGCTGTTGCCCAAGCTTCTGGCGCTTCTTCTGCAACCTGAGCGCCCGACGACTGATTCTGGCCGACATCAGCTCCTCCCCTCTTCAAGCCGCTCCAAGCCATAAAGTCGCAGCGTGTTCTGCCGCGTCTGCCGGCGGACCTGTTCAACCGGCAAGCCCTGCAACTGGGCGATAAAATCGCACACATAACCGACGAAGGCCGGTTCGTTCGTCTTGCCGCGCATGGGTATGGGGGCGCAGAACGGGGCGTCGGTCTCCACCAGCAGCCGCTCCAGCGGAATGCGCCGCACGACCTCGCGCACGTTCTCGGCATTGGGGAAGGTGACAATGCCCGTTATGCCGATCGAAAAGCCGCGCTCCAGGGCCGCTTCGGCCACGGCCCATTCGTCGGTAAAGCAGTGGAACACGCCGCTGGGCATGCGACCGCCGCCACTGCCGACCACCTCGTCCAGAGCCTCAACCACTCCCAGGCCGCACTGGCGACTGTGAATTACCATGGGCATGTCCAGCTCGAGCGACAGTTCGATACCCCGCCGCAGCACCTGCCGCTGAACATCGCGCGGACTGTGCTCGTAATAGAAGTCGAGCCCGAATTCGCCCAGGGCGACGACTTCGGGCCGCTCGGCCAGTTGGCGTATCGCCTGCCAGTCGGCCTCAACAATTTTTGCCGCCTCGTGCGGATGAAAGCCGACCGTGGCCGCCAGGTGCGGCAAGGACGGATCGGGCCGACCATCATCGAGCCGACCGAGCCGGGCCGCCTGCTCGACGGCCACGGGATTGGTCTCGGGCTCGGTGCCAACGTTTACAATCAGCATAACGCCAGCATCGGCCGCACTGCGCAAAATCTCGTCGTGACGATGCTGCAGCTTCGAAAAATAGAGGTGAGCATGGCTGTCACAAATTGGCTGCATGATAATCCAGATTCCTCGCCGCTGGTGTACCAGGCGGAAGTTAAGGACGATTGAAAGTATCAGGTGTTTATTGTTACTGCGCAGGCTGAGCAAGAACAGTCAAAAATTGCTGTCAGCCCGCTTGTCAGCCCACGGCTTTGGCCGCATCCAGTATGCCGCCCAGCTTTTCAGCTGCGTGGGCCGCTTTTGTCAGCCAGTTTCTGGCGTCGGCACCTTTGTGCGGCGGGCATTTCATGTTGGATTCCATTGTCATGACGGGGCGGTCATAGCTGCTGGCGGCGATGATCCTGGCCAGTCTGGGCCAATCGGTCCTGCCCTCGAAGGGCAGCCAGTGGAGATCGCCCACGCCGTCGTTATCGTGCAGGTGCAGGGCGATCAGCCGGTGCCTGTTTGCCTCCAGCCTCTCCAGACCGTTGCCACTTATGGTGCCGTGGCCGGAATCGTAACAGAGGCCCACAGCGTGCGGCGGATATTCCTGGAGCACCCGCTCGACCAGCGGCCAGTTGTCTCGCGGCATGTTCTCGACGGCAATGCGGACGCCGAGCCGCTCGATGTGCGGGACAAGGGCATCAAGCGACTTTCGCACATTCTCCATGGCGGGAGCGGGGTCGGCATGAATGGCTGAGTTATATTCCGGCAGATGCAGAATAGCCACCGGGCACTGGAGCTCGGAGGCCATCTGCAGACGGTTCAGCACAAGGTCGACGCCGGCCAGACGCTGGTATTCGGTGGCGGAATACCAGACCTTTTCGTTGCCATGCGAGGCGTGCAGATCGTTTACGCTGAGCTTGAGCCGGGCCAGGCAATCGCGAATGGCCCTGATTTCGGGCGCGGTGTAGATGAAGTCGGTGTTCCAGTGGTGACACCAGTGAACGCTGCCGAAGCCGGCCTCGGCGATCATCGCCAGGTGAGGCAGCGGGTCGCCGGTGCTGCTTACAAAGTCGCTGGTTACCGCCAGTCGATCAGACATTGCTTTCTCCAAAGGTCATCGCGTTCCAACCAGTGCCGGCCGAACAATGGTGCAAACGGCCCACCCCCTCAGGCCCGAAAGGCGGACGGCGTGTGTCGCACCTGGGGGCGATTCTGGGCATCGAAGGTGATGGCGACAACATCAAACCGCAGCGGCGTGTCGGGCGGCAGGCGTCGCTGTTTGATAAAAAAACGGGCGGCGCCTACAATGTGCCGCTGCTTGGTCCGCCCGACAGCCTGCTCGGCCCGTGCGACCGACTCGTCGCGCCGCGTCTTGACCTCGACAAATATGACGGTGCCGCTGGCCTTGTGCTGGGCCACGAGGTCAAGCTCGCCCATTGGACAGGCGAAATTGCGGGCGAGAATGCGGCAACCAGTGCCTTTGAGGTGCCTGGCGGCGATGCGCTCGCCCCGCGAACCGAGAATTTTCCTGATCAGGCTCATGTCCACCGGGTGCCGAAAAGCCCTCGGCCGAATAGTTTCTGTCAAGGCAACCCTTGACTTGGTACGATACGATATCAAAATAGAAGGCGCAGTAACAGTCGCAATCCCGCCATGGATGGCCTCTTACGAGCGACTGCGATGACACAGACGGTGGCATGGAGCCCCGCGCAGGTGTCTTCGCCAGCGCTTCCACCCTATTAGAACAGGAATCGCCTTAGATGAAGATTATACGCAATATAGTTGTTGTGCCTAAGCTGCCCCCCTCGCTGGAACGCCTGAAGAGCCTGGCCTACAACCTGTGGTGGGCGTTTGATCCGGAGGGCCGCGATGTTTTCCGTCGGGTCGATCCGGAGCTTTGGGAGCGCCTGGAGCATAATCCGGTGCACCTGCTCGGGGCCGTCAGCCAGGAGCGTCTGGACCAGTTGGCCGAGGACGAGGGCTACCTGGCTCAACTGGAGCGCACCTGGCAGCGATTTGACGATTATGTGAATTCCAGCCACCGGTTTGGCCATCGCGAGACCGAGGGCCAGACGCTGGCATATTTTTCGGCCGAATTCGGCCTGACCGAGTGCATGCAGATTTATAGCGGCGGTCTGGGCGTACTGGCCGGCGATCATATGAAAGCGGCCAGCGACCTGGGGTTGCCACTGGTGGGCATCGGTCTGCTGTACCGCGAGGGCTTCTTCAGGCAGTACCTGAATGCCGATGGCTGGCAGCAGGAGTACTACCCGGAGAACGATTTCGTGAATCTGCCGGTGCAGGCGGTCAAGCACGAGGACGGTTCGCCGATTATCATCGAGGTGGACTTCCCCAGCCATCCGGTGAAGGCCCGCATATGGCAGTTGGACGTCGGCCGCATATCGCTTTATCTGCTGGATACCAACATTGAGGAAAATTCGCCCGAGGATCGGCGGATTACCGACCAGCTTTACGGCGGCGACAGCGAAATGCGAATCCGCCAGGAGATGGTGCTGGGCATTGGCGGCTTCCGGGCTCTGTTGGCCATTGGCAAGAAGCCCAGCGTGTGCCACCTGAACGAGGGCCATGCGGCTTTTGTGGGCATTGAGCACGTTCATCATCTGATGAAAACGCAGAACGTGGGCTTTGAGGTGGCCATGGAGGTTGTGCGGGCCGGCAGTTGCTTCACCACGCACACGCCGGTGCCGGCCGGCAACGATGTTTTCGACCTGGCCCTGGTTGACAAGTACATGCACCACTACTACGACCGCCTGGGCATTGGCCGCGAGGGCTTCCTGCGGATGGGCCGGACCGACCCGAGCAACCCGCGCGAGAATTTCTGCATGACGGTACTGGCCCTGAAGATGGCCAGCCACCGCAACGGTGTCAGCAAACTGCACGGCGAGGTTTCGCGCGAGATGTGGAAGAGCATCTGGCCGAAGCTGCCCGTGCACGAGGCGCCGATTACCAGCATTACCAACGGCGTGCACACCCGCAGCTGGATAAGCGACGACCTGGCCAACCTTTACGACCGCTACCTGGGGCCGCGCTGGGTTCTGTCGCCTGCCCGCATGGATATCTGGAACCGCATTGCCAACATTCCGGATCCGGAACTGTGGCGTGCCCACGAGCGTCGCCGCGAGCGCCTGGTGGCCTTCGCCCGTCGTCGTCTGCGGCGGCAGTTCGAGCGCCGGGGCCTCAGCGCCCGCGAAATTCAGGCGGCCGACGAGATGCTCAACCCCGACGCACTGACCATCTGCTTCGCCCGTCGCTTTGCCACCTATAAGCGGGCCACGCTGCTATTCCGCAATCCGCAGCGACTGGCACAGCTGATAAACGACCCGCACCGCCCGGTGCAGATTATATTTGCCGGCAAGGCTCACCCCCGTGACGGCGGCGGCAAAGAGCTGATTCGCAAAATCGTCCACATGTCCCGGCGCAGCGAGTTCCGCAACCGCATAGTCTTCCTGGAAGACTACGACATGAATGTGGCCCGCTACATGCTGCAGGGCACCGACGTCTGGCTGAACACGCCTCTGCGTCCGATGGAAGCCAGCGGCACATCGGGCATGAAGGCGGCCGCCAATGGGGCCCTTAACCTGAGCGTGCCCGATGGCTGGTGGGTCGAGGGTTATCAGAAGACCAATGGCTGGAACATCGGCTCGGGCGAGACCTACGCCACCCGCGACGAACAGGACGAGGTGGAGAGCAACGCCATTTACGACCTGATCGAAAAGGAAATTGCCCCCACCTTCTACGACCGTGGCGGCGATAACGTGCCGCGCGAATGGGTGCGGCGCATGAAGAGTGCCGTGCAGACGACCGGCCCGGTCTTCTCCACCAGCCGCATGGTGCAGGAATATGCGGGGCTGTTCTACTTCCCGGCTTACGAACGTTACGCCCGCCTGAGTGCCAATAATCTGGAGCGGGCCCGGGCCCTGGTGGACTGGAAGCAGCACATCTGGTCGCACTGGCCGCACGTTCGGGTTGAGAACGTTGAGACCAGCGCTGCGGGCGAAGTGGCCGTTGGCGAGCGGCTGGAGATTCGCGTAAGCGTGCACCTGGGAGCCATTGCTCCTTCGGATGTGCGGGTGGAGGCCTGCTACGGCCCGGTGGACAGCAAGGGCAACCTGATGCGCAGCAAATGCCTCTTCCTGCAGCCCGATGGGCCGGTGCAGGACGGCCGGCAGCAGTTCGTCGGTTCGCTGCAGTTCCGCTTCAGTGGCATGCAGGGCTTCAGCGTCCGCGTCATCGGCAACCACGAAGATATTCTTTGCCCCTGGGATACGGGGATGCTGGTGTGGGCCGAGTAGTAGCAGCAGCGTTATATACCATTGCAGGGCGGCACAGCGGACTTCTGCTGTCCGCCCTGTTTTCTCTTAGACGCGGCGACAGCCAGTTATCGTAATCAAATCGTCTTCCAGAACTCCGCCACAGCCCGCTCAATTTTCGGCAGCAAGCGGTGTGGTTGGGAATTCTCAATCCAGATGCCGTGCTGACGGCCGTTGCCGTTGAAAGTGAACATTTCCGCCCGGGCCCCAACCTCTCCATAGCGCCGCACGATAGTTTGCGACTGGTCAGGCTTGACCAGTTCGTCATTGGTGCTGTGAACACACAGCAGTGGTGGGCTGTCGGACTTTGCATATGTGACCGGCGAGGCGGCGGCCAAAGACTGCTGGCTGACCGGGCAATCGTCGCCGAAAAATTTCTCCAGCCGCTCCATCCAGCCGGGGGAACTCATCAGCCGCAGGGTGAAGTCGCTCGGTCCGGAGATTGAAACCACCGCTCGCACCTGCTTTGGCGGCAACCGCAGCGCCGTCATCATAGCCAGATGCCCGCCGGCCGATCCGCCTATTATCAGCGCCCCCTTATCGCAATCGAGCCCCTGCATAGCCTCGTGACCACGGCGCTGCAGGAAATCGGCAGCCGCAAGGCAGTCATCGCCGCAGGCCGGCCAGGGAGCGTTATCAAGCAGCCGATAGTTGATGTTGAAGACGGCAAAGCCCAAATCGCCGCACAAGAATTCCGCCACGCCGGCCCAACTCAGTTTGTCCATGGCGTTCCAACCCCCGCCATGAATTGCCAGGGCCACCGGCGGGCCTGCAGAGTCATCAGGAAGATAAAGATCGCCGAGGCCGCGAAACCCATGCTCGGGTGCGTAGGCAATATCAGCTATTATTCTCATGCCGCAACTATGCCTGCCGCTGACGCTTCTGTCAAGACTCCGGCCTGCGCGATGCGGTAACGCA
>JAWLHX010000002.1:8005-95887 GCA_041690105.1 Phycisphaerae bacterium | reverse complement strand
GACCGCTATTCGCAGAAGGGCACTGCGGCCGAAAAGCTGGTGCCCGAAGGCGTGGAGGGCAGGGTGCCTTACAAAGGAGCGCTGGCCGATTTCATCTACCAGATGATGGGCGGCGTGCGGGCCGGCATGGGCTATTGCGGCACACCGACCATTGACGACCTGCGGACAAAGTCTCGCTTCCTGCAGGTCAGCGTGGCCAGCGTCCGCGAAAGCCATCCGCACGACATCAGCATTACCCACGAGGCTCCCAACTATTACATG
The DNA here is from genome assembly GCA_041690105.1 of Phycisphaerae bacterium. Taxonomy (GTDB): domain Bacteria; phylum Planctomycetota; class Phycisphaerae; order FEN-1346; family JAACEH01; genus JAWLHX01. The sequence goes on along the minus strand of JAWLHX010000002.1, from coordinate 95,626 downwards.
TCCAACAGTGGCGATAAAGAGTAACTCTGGCCGAAAGGGAAAGCTTATGACAAGCGGCAAAGCTGATACGGGCAGGCTTCCTGCATCGCTGATTTGCGCGGTCGCGCTTCTGCTGCTATTCTGCGGCCTCAGTCCCGCAATGGCCCAGCAGGATGCTGCCGCAACAACCGACCAGCAGGTGGCCGAAGAGACCGCTGGTGTGGAAGTGGCCGAGATCGAGGCTTTGCCGCGAACCCGCGCTGCTCGCTGGGCTCCCATGCAGGCTGGCTACAAGCGCATGACGCTTCATCACCCCACGCTCTACTACCGCAGCATTCAGGAGCGACGCGCTTTTCCCGATAGCATCGCCCGCAGCCCAGGCGGACGGCTGTGCAGCGGATTGTACGAAATCATCCAGTTTCCAATGCAAATGGCCCTGACCCCCTTGCTCATGCTGGCAAACCCGCCGTGGCAGGCGGAGCGGGCTCAACCATAGCATTTTGTTCGACTGAAATTGCATCGCCGCTACCGAGGCCGCCTTTAGACCCCGCAGTCCGATTCTTAATTCCTGGAGTGACGTTGATGGCTGAACTGTCGCCAAAGAGCGAACTGATTATCATCCTTGATTTTGGCAGCCAGTACGGCCAGCTTATCGCCCGCCGAGTGCGCGAACAGAAGGTTTACTGCCGCATCATGTCGCACGCTACTCCGGCCTCCGAAATCAAAGCCCTGTCGCCCAAGGGCATCATTCTTTCCGGCGGTCCGGCAAGCGTTTACGAAGAAAACGCCCCCCGCTGTGATGCCGAGATTTTCCGCCTTGGCGTGCCCATCCTGGGCATCTGCTATGGCATGCAACTTGGCTGCCAGATACTCGGAGCCCAGGTCAGCGCTGCCCCGAGCCGCGAATTCGGTCGGGCCAAGCTCGAAATCGTCCAGCAGGAGCCGCTCTTTACCGGCATGGCCCGCGAGCAGACAGCCTGGATGAGCCATGGCGACCAGGTGAACAAACTGGACGAGCGCTTCGAGTCGCTGGCCCGCACTGCCACCTGCCCATATGCCGCCGTCCGATTCCGCGACATGCAGTTCTATGGCGTCCAGTTCCACCCGGAGGTTACCCACACGCCGCACGGCAAGCAGGTGTTGCACAATTTCCTGTACCAGGTGTGCGGTTGCACCGGGCAGTGGACTCCCGAGGCCTTCATCGAGAGCCAGGTCGACATCATCCGCCAACAGGTCGGCGATGGCCACGTCGTCTGCGGACTTTCCGGCGGCGTTGACAGCAGCGTTGTTGCCGCCCTCATTTACAAGGCCATCGGCGATAAGTTAACCTGCATTTTCGTCAATAACGGTCTGCTGCGGCTGAACGAACCCGAAATGGTGGAAGAGGTCTTCATCCGTCACTTCAAGATGGACCTGCGGGTCATCGATGCCGAAGAGTTGTTCCTCGGACGTCTGAAGGGCGTGGTCGACCCGCAGGCAAAGCGCATTGCCATCGGCCATACTTTCATCGAGGTCTTCAAGACCGAGGCCCGCAGCATTCCCGGGGCCACATTCCTGGCTCAGGGCACTATTTATCCTGATGTCATCGAATCAGGGGCGTGCACCGGGAGCGGCGCGGCCGTAATCAAGCATCATCATAATGTGGGTGGGTTGCCTGCCGAACTTGGTTTCGACCTGGTCGAGCCCCTGCGCGACCTGTTCAAGGACGAAGTGCGGGCGGTCGGCGAGGCTCTGGGCCTGCCGCGCGACCTGATCAGCCGCCACCCGTTCCCCGGGCCTGGCCTGGCCGTCCGGGTTGTCGGCGAAATAACCCGGGAGCGGCTCGACGTGCTGCGGGCAGCCGACAATATCATTATCGAGGAAATCCGCACTGCCGGCCTTTACGATACTATCGGCCAGGCCTTCGGCGTGTTGCTGCCCATCCAGACGGTGGGCGTAATGGGCGATGCCCGTACTTACGAGTCGGTCGTAGCCGTGCGAGCGGTGGAAACCACCGACTTCATGACGGCTGACTGGTTCCAGTTTCCGCACGAGGTTCTGGCCAGCATCAGCAATCGCATAATCAACGAAGTCCGCGGCGTCAATCGCGTGGTCTACGACATAAGCTCGAAACCGCCGGCGACAATTGAATGGGAGTAGCCGGGCCGCACGGCCGGGCGGTTTAGGCTCAGCCCATCTTTTTGTAGGCGCTCTTTGGCGAGCCGCAGTCCGGGCAGGTCCAGTCGTCGGGCAAGTCTTCGAATGGAGTATTCGGTTCGGCGTCTCCGATGCTGCTCGGATCGCTCGGGTCGTAAATGTGTCCGCACACGCTGCACTTCCACTTAGCCATTGGTTGGCCTCCTGTTGGTCCGCATCGGGTCAGATTATAGCCTCGTCCATGCTCGTCAGGTCGTCATCCATCTTACGATAATGCAGTTTTGGGGCCCCGCACTCAGGGCACTGCCAATCCTCCGGCAGCATCTCGAAAGGCGTTTGCGGGTCGATTCCGCTCTCGTCGTCGCCCATACGGCTATCGTAAACGTTCTGACAATCTTCGCATATCCACTTGCTCATGGTGTATCCCCCAATGGCTGGAAAATAGCTGATACCTCCTCTGGCCATTATGCGGAAACAAGCGTTTAATTGCAAGTTTCGGCGTCGGAATCGCTGCGTCGGAATTGCCGCGCAAGAGAGCGTCCTGCGACGCTTCAGATGGCAATGCCAGCTCAGTGCTCGATCTCATGATTTGCTGGGTGCCACCTACAAGCGGCTGTTTGCTTGTGGGTGCCGGCGAAGCACGACGGTTGCGACTGGCACCCCATCCATCAGGTGCTCGCGACAAAGCACCAGGTATCTCAGCCGATGCAGAGTCGTCAGCGCGGCGCTGCCGAGAGCACAAAAAAAGCCCATAACCCTCGCAGGATTACAGGCTTGATAGAAAAAACTGGAGCCACCTTGGGGATTTGAACCCCAAACCCCAGCTTTACGAAAGCTGTGCTCTACCGTTGAGCTAAGGTGGCCCCACTTGCTACGTTTGACTAATGCCGCTCATGCAACAAAGCCGTATGCAACAGAACAGCCGACGCAACAAGGCCGCTCATGCAACAGAGCTACGCATTATATCGCTCAGCCCCGCTCTGGCAAGCACGATTTTCACCGTCGCCATTGCTCGTTCGTCCCACACTGGTTGAAGTGAATTACAGTTGCCGTCGCCGTTGCCGTTGCCGCTCTAAAGCCCCTGGCACTGCCGGGGGATGTCGTTTGCCATTGCCGTCGCTAAGGCATCGGCGGAGACCGTGCAACTTCAACTCAGCTTATTAATAGCCTGCGACAGACGGTTCAGCGACTCCACCCGACCCAGTATCTCCATTGTCTCAAACAGAGGCGTCGAAACCGTGCGACCAGTTATGGCAATGCGCAGGGCCATGAACAACTCGCCAATCTTCCAGTCGCCCGATTCGCAGTAGGCACGCATGCTGCTCTCCATGGCCGGAGCGTGCCAGTCCTCCAGCGATTCAAACAGCGTTCGGGCGTTTTCCAGCGCCGCCCGGGTCTCCTCGCGCGAGCGCGTCGGCTTGCCTTTCTTCTGCGGCAACAGTGCCTCGGCTTCGTACGTCGGCTGAAGCCAGAAGAATTCCGTCGCATCGGCCACCTCGGCCAGCCTCTTCACCCGCTCCTGCACAAGCGGAGCCATCTTCAGCAGAGCCTCGTCGCCAATCTCGGACCGGATGAAGCCACCTCCCCGCACCCGAGCAGCAAAATCCTCGGCCGACAGAGCCCTTATATACTCGCCGTTGAGCCAGTCCAGCTTATCCAGATCGAACACCGGACCAGTGGCGTTGACCCGCTCCCAACTGAACGACTCAACCATCTCTTCCAGGCTGAAGACCTCGCGGCCATCGGGCATAGAGTAGCCCATAAGACCCAGGAAGTTGACCAGCGCCTCGGGCAGAAAACCCTGCTGCCGATACCAGTCCAGGCTGGTCGGGTTCTTACGCTTCGAAATCTTGCTGCGGTCCTTGTTCCTCAAGAGCGGCATGTGGATAAACTTTGGCGCTTGCCAGCCGAAGGCCTCGTAAAGCAGCACATGCTTCGGAGTCGAGGTAATCCATTCCTCGGCCCTGATTACGTGGGTAATGCCCATCAACTGGTCGTCAACAACACTGGCCAGATGATAGGTCGGAAAACCGTCGCTCTTCAGCAGCACCTGGTCATCAACTGCCTGATTGGCGAAGGTAATCGGCCCCCGCAAACCGTCGGTAAAAGTTGTCTCGCCCTCCAGCGGCACGGCCATGCGGACAACATGCGGCTCGCCGGCATCGGCACGTTTCAGGCTCTCATCGGCCGGCAGGTCGCGGCAATGACGGTCGTAGCAGAACTGCGACGCCTTGGCCGCCTTCTGCGCCGCCCGCACCTCGGCCAATCGCTCGGCCGAGCAGAAACAGCGGTAAGCATGCCCCGATTCCAGCAGCTTGTTTATCTCCCGCCGGTAAATCTCCGTCCGCTCGCTCTGCCGGTACGGCCCATGCGGACCACCGACATCCGGACCTTCGTCGTACGACAGCCCGAGCCAGCCCAGCGAGTCCAGAATCGCCGCCTCGCTCTCGGGCGTGCTCCGCGTCTGGTCAGTATCCTCTATCCGCAGAATAAACTGCCCGCCCTCATGATGCGCGAAACAGAGGTTGAACAGGGCGATGTAGGCCGTCCCCACGTGCGGGTCGCCGGTCGGGCTGGGGGCAATCCGGACGCGAACGGGTTTCGTATTTTCGTTTGCAGCTCGTGATGACATAAACCTATTACCGTCCAATAGTATCTAACTGACGCATCGCCGCGGCTCGTGCCGGCGGTCGCAAACCAAATCGCAGGGCGCGCTGAAAACTGTCGACAATCCTCTACTTCTGCCAGCCTCGCAGCCGCACACTGCGACCAACCTTGGAGCTCTCGCGGTAGGCGTCAATCATGGCCATCGTGTTCATGACCGATTCCGGCGTCACCGCCAACTCCTTCTTCTTACCCCGAATCACGTCCATAAACGAGCGATAAATGCTGTTCCACTTGCGCGGCTTGTCAAAGCTGATGCTGCGCGTCGGCGTCTCGGTCTTGCCAATGTACAGGTCTATGCACTTGCCTTCGGTATTGATGATGGCCATGCCTTTAGTGCCGGTTATGCGATAGCGCGGCAACTTTACGCTGGCCAGCCCATTAACCTCAACCACCGCCATGGCCCCGCTGTCAAACTTGATCATGCCCCAGGCCAGGTCGTCGCAATCGCCCGCGTGCACGCCGCCGCACACCTTGGCGAATACCTCGGTCGGCTTGCCGGCACCAAGGTGCACAATCTGGTCGAGCATGTGCACCCCCAGGTCCAGCAGAATGCCGCCACCATATTTGCGCAAGGTGCGCCAGCCTGGGTTGTACTCCTTGACGCCGAAACCGGCTCCGTTGCCGTACATCTCCCAGCGAAACTCAATCGATATGATGTCGCCCACCAGTTTCTTGCGGACGATCTCCTGGCAGGCCATGAAGTCGGGATCGAAACGACGGTTATGGAATACCGTCAGCGCCACACCCTCTTTGCGGACGGCCGCCACCGTCTTCTTCCACTCGTCCGCCGAACGGCTGGCCGGCTTCTCAACCATCACATGCTTGCCCGCCTTGGCCGCCTGAACGGCCAGTCGCCGATTGTGCGACGGCGTGGCAACCACCACGGCGTCCACGTCCGGATCCTTCAGCATGGCCGCAGCAGTCGGATACACGCGCTCAATGCCGGCCTCGCGGGCCGCCTGACGACGAGCCTCGGTAATGTCGGCCACGGCCAGCAATTTGGCCCCGGGCAACGAATCCAACAGTGGCTTGTGAGCAACCTCGGCAATGCGACCGTATCCAATAATGGCAAAATTAACTGGCATGGCTCTACGTGTCCTTTCCAATGTGCCGTGTGCTGAAAGTAATGCGCGTCCTGTCGTCGATATTTACCAAGCCGCCTTGACGTCAGCTGGACTTGGCGTACTTGTTGACAAAGGCCAGCACCTCTGGCTGATCGCTCTTAAGTTCCAGGCTCTGGTACCACAGGCGAACGGCCTTCTGCCTGAACTGGTCCTGACCGGGGTCGCGGAGAAAATAAATCATGTGAATGGCGGCCAGCGAATTCATGGCGTCGAAATCTTTGGGCGAAAGCTCAATGGTCATCTCCAGCCGCTCGATGGCCCGATTGTAAAGCTCCATTTTGTTGTAGGCGAAAGCCAGTCGCTTGTGCACCAGCGGATTATTCGGATCGAGCGCCAGGGCCTTGTTCAGCATCTCCAGAGCCTCTTCCATGCGGTTCTGCTTCATGTACAGCGTGCCCAGGTTGATGTAAGCGGCCGTCTGCTCCGGGTTAAGCTCAATGGCTCGCTTGTAGGCGCTGATGGCGGCGAACTGATCGCCCGTCAAATCGGACAAAGCCCCCATGTTGCTCCAGGCGTCGCTGTTCTCCGGATCAAGATCCACCGCCTTGCGGCACTGGGCCAGGGCGTTCTGGTAATCCTGCAGATTGAAATAGCAGTAGCTCATGTTGACCCGCGTGGAGACATGGCGCGGCCGAAGATCCGACGCCCCCACGTAAGTGTCCACAGCCTCGCCATAGCGCCCAAGGTACTGGTAGACGGTGCCCAGGTTGAAACGGTACTCGAATTCCAGCGGCAAAAGCAGTATGGCCTGCTGGTAGGGCCTGATGGCCATTTCCAGGTCGCCCTTTTCGCGATAGATGTCGCCGATCTTGGCGTGGGCGATGGCCATCTCGTTATCCAGTCGCACGGCTTCCAGAAATTCATTCAGAGCCGCATCGTGCTGCTCTTCGTTATAGAGCAGAATGCCCATGCCATTGTGGTACAGAGCCTGGTTGTCGTTGCCGTCGGCACAACCGCTGAAGGCCGCCGAACCAGCCAGCAGCAGCAGAATCATGATGCTTTTCGCGTTCATCTTTTTATTCCCTCAACGTTGTAAGGAATGCCCGAATTGCTAAGAGGACGAATTGTCCGCAGATTCTAACCGCCGGCGGCCAGTGGTGTCAAAGCCTTTGCATATAACATGGCCGAAATTGCCGCCCAAAAAGGCATCGGCGCTTGACTTTCGGCCCCGTCTCGGGCAAAAAGATTGCCCATGAAACTGGTTCGACCAATTAACATCGGCTCGCTCAGCCTGCCGAACAATCTGCTCATGGCTCCTCTGGCCGGCTATACGCAGCGAGCCCAGCGACTGATTGCCCGCCAGATGGGCGCCGCCCTGACCTTTACCGAGATGATCAGCGCCTACGAAGTGCTGCGACCAGGCCGCATTACGCGCAAGCTGCTGGCCATTGTCGAAGAAGACCATCCGCTTGGCATCCAGATATTCGGAGCCGATGCCGCCATGGTGGCCGACGCCGCAGCCCGGGCCGAAGAACTGGGCTGCTTCGACCTCGTCGACCTGAACCTGGCTTGCCCGGTGCGGAAGATGCTCGCTCGCGGCAACGGCGGAGCCATGCTCAAAAACGCAGACCTGGCCCTGGCCCAGATAGAGGCCGTCCGTCGGGCTACCAGCTTACCGCTGACCATCAAAATTCGCCGGGCCTTCGACGACACTCCCGAAAGCGCCGCCATGGTTCAGCAGATTTTGACCGGAGCGGCCCGGCTGGGCATAAACGCAGCCACAATTCATGGTCGCACGGTGCAGCAGATATACCATGGCAAGGCCGACTGGGAAGCCATCAGCCACCTGGCGCAACTTGTCGATATCCCCATCTTCGGTAGTGGCGACCTGATGACCGCTCACGATGTAATCGACCGCCTGACCACGCCGCACCTGGCCGGAGTCAGCATTGCCCGAGGAGCAATTGGCTCGCCGTGGATTTTCCGCGAGGTGCTGGCCATGGGCGACCAGCAGGAGCCGCCGCAGGTAGCTGCCGCCGAACGGGCCGACATCATGCGCAATCACTACAGGCTGCTCATCGAAGAGATAGGCGCCTACTCGGCCATCCGCGTCATGCGCCGATTCGGCATGTTCTACAGTAAGGGCATCAGCCGGGCCAAGGAATCGAGACTGGCCCTTGGCCGCATGACCACCGCCGAACAGTTCGAGCAGGTGCTGCAGGAATTCTTCGAGCATCAGGAATGAACCGGCCGGCCGCCAAAATCATCAGCCGCACCGTTGCCACCCCCGACATCGACCGCCTGGTGGCCCGCCTGGCCCTGGAGCCGTTGCCGGCACTGCTCGACTCGGCCGGCGGACCTTCGCACCTTTGTCGCTGGACTGTCGCCGCCTTCAACCCTTTCCGGCTGCTGTGCCACCGCGACGGGCGTAGCACAGTTGTCAGAGCGAGCCAGGCAACCGCGACCGCACATGCGCCCGCGCCTACGACCCCGGCCGCGCCAGCCCCGCCGCCGTCAGTCAGCCAATCCGCTGCTGGCGGTGAAGCCACCGATGCCGGCAACCATCCGCTGCGGGCCTTGCGAGGCATGCTGCGGGAGTATCATCTAGACCCTGCTGCCCAGGCCGGGGCAGGGCTGGGACATCTGCCCGCCGTCTCGGCCGCCATAGGCTTTCTCGGTTACGAGGTCGGACGCTACGTCGAGCGGCTTCCCGGCCTGGCCCGACGCGACACCAGTCTGCCCGACATGCATTGGGGCTTCTACGATCACCTGCTCGTAATCGATCACCACAGGCACCAGGCGACGATTGTTGCAACTGACATCGGCGGGCGCAATCCGCGGCAACTGCTGGACCAATGGCAGCAACTGATGGCCGATCTCGACACAGGCAAGTCGGCCTCTGCCGATGAAGCGCGTGGCCCCAGCAACGCCGAAAATATCGCCCCCGCCACCACCGCTCTTGATCAGCTCGAATCCACCTTTACCCGCGATGCCTATTGCCGGGCCGTCGCCCGCACAATCGATTACATTGACGCAGGCGACATCTTTCAGGCTAACCTGTCGCAGAGATTCTCCGCCCCCTTGTCCGGCCGGCGGCCCGTCGACCTGTACCGCCGCCTCAGACGGACCAACCCGGCACCGTACGCAGCGTTCATCGCCGCCGAAAACTGGGCGGTTCTCTCCAGCTCGCCCGAGCTCTTTCTCGACCTGAACCAAGGCCACGTCATCACGCGACCCATAAAAGGCACCCGCCCGCGACGGCCGAGCGACGAGCAGTTCAACCAGCGAATGCTGCAGCAACTCGTCGCCAGCACCAAGGACGACGCCGAACTGGTGATGATTGTCGATCTGCAGCGAAACGACCTCGGTCGCGTCTGCGACTATGGCACCGTCCGCGTTACGCAGCCGCGAGTGATTGAAGCCTATGCCTCGGTATTTCACAGTGTCGCCCAGGTTGAAGGCCAGCTGAACAGCCGGTTCGATCTGGTCGATCTCCTGCGGGCCAGTTTTCCCGGAGGCTCCATAACCGGAGCGCCGAAGGTCAGGGCCATGCAGATTATCGACGAGCTGGAACCGGTGGCCCGCAGCGTCTACACCGGTGCAATCGGCTGCATCGGCCTGCAGGGTTCTTTGTGCTTGAACATTGCCATAAGGACCCTGATTGTGGACAATGACCGCGTGCACCTGCAGGTTGGCGGCGGCATTGTGGCCGACTCCGACCCGGCCGCCGAGTACGACGAGACTCTGGCCAAAGCCCGCAGCATGCTCGAAGCCCTGGGCGTTGCGCTGCCCGCTTTTTAGGACATCAGCCGCATGGCCGTCATCTATTTCAACGGCGAAGTCGTGCAACCTTCAAAGGCCTGTCTCTGCCCGGCCGATGGCGGCCTGCTGCGCGGCGAAGGACTGTTCGAGACTCTGCGCATCTACAACCGACGGGCCTTCAGGCTGGACGACCATATCAGCCGGCTCAAAAACTCGGCCGCGGCCCTGGAAGTGCCCGTGCCCTCAGCCACCGACGACATGTCGCACATTCTCCAGCAATTGCTCGAAGCGAACGACCTGCACGATGCTCGCGCTCGCATTACCATAACCTCCTCCGGCACATCACTTGTGACGGTCGAGCCCCTGCAGCCATACGATCCGCAGTTATATCGCCAGGGCGCTGCCGTCATGGTGACCGATTCCCGCATCGACGAGCACAGCCCCACCGCCGGGCACAAAACCACAAGCTACTGGACCAATATGATTCTGCTGCGCCGGGCCCGCCAGTGCGGATACATTGACTGCCTGCGATTCAACACCGCCGGCCATCTGTCCGAAGGATGCGTGAGCAACGTCTTCCTGGTACGGGATAAACGCCTGCTGACGCCCCCGATCAGCAGCGGATGCCTGCCCGGCATTACTCGCCAGGTGGTGCTCGAACTGGCGGCGGAGCAGGGCGTTGATTACGGCGAAGAGACTTTGACTCCGGACGATTTGCCCCGCGCCGACGAAATCTTCCTGACCAACTCTCTCATGGAGTTGCTGCCCGTGACGCAACTGGATTTAAAGTGCGCCGACCAATCTTCCGGCGACGCCATCACCATCGGCCAGGGCACCCCCGGCCAATTGACAAACCTGCTGGCCACCGCCTTCAGGCGGGCGGTTGAGGCACAATCAACCTGAACAAGGAGAGCATCATGACGCAGCAGCATTTAAAGCACGATTACCCGCAATTGCCCGTCGATCAGCTTCAGCCGACGCCGGACTGGTGGCAGGTGCGAGTTGACCAGATATCGGCCGCAATGGCTCGCGTAAAAACCGGCCAGGCCGCCACTATCGCCACCAGCGCCGCCGGTCACCCCATATGGTCTGTGGCCTACGGCAAGCCGCAAACTCGGCCCGGCCAGGCAAGCTGGGCCATCGGCTCAAACTCCGGCGATCCGTCAACCTATAAGACCTCCGCCGAGGGCGATCCGCAGGTAGTCGTGCTTGTTGGCGGCGTACACGCAGCGGAGCCCGAAGCCACCGCCGGCATAATCAATCTGTCGGCCCTGCTTGAAACCGGTCACGACCTCCGCGGCACGCCCCGCCCCCAACTGGTCGAACTGGCCCAGAAATATCGGCTGATCATGCTGCCCTGCGTCAACATGGATGGACGAGCAGTGAGCCCCGACCACCTGCGCGGGGCGACCATGGATGAATTCCGCCTGGTCAGCCAGGGCGTCTGGAACGATGGCACGCCGGTCGGTTACCCGGCCTGCAAAAAATGGTGGCCCTTGCCGCTGGAAAAGGTCGCCCATCCGGGCGGCTACCACACGGCCGATGGATATAACATCATGCACGATGCCAATCCCGCCGACATCAGAACGGCCGAAGCACGCGCCCTGCTGAACCTTGTCGCCCAGGAGCAGGCCGACCTGGTCCTCCACATGCACAGCCACGCGGCCGGAGGCGTTATTCTCGGCGCCCCGCTCATGGCCTATCCATTCCATGTCGTGCGTACTCACCAGTACAAGCAGCGAGTGCACGACGCACTGGAGCGAGCCGGCCTGAGACCTGCCGCCGCACATCCGTTCGAGCAGCGCACCGGCATCGGCCTGGGCGCAGCCTGCATGATGGCCAGCGGCGCCCTGTCGCCGATATTCGAACAGTCGGCCGTAGACGACTGGAGTTTTGACGAATCGCTGGAGACCTTCTACGTCACGGTCGAAACGTTCCTCGAATATGGCTTACGCGAACCATTCAGCCCGCGCCGGCCAGTAATGCGCGGCGACCTACCCGAAGGCGACTGGTCGTCAGTCCTCTAATTCCATCGGCGGACGATACTCTTTTGAACGCACGGCCCGACGGCGCAGCGCCCTGATCATCCGCTCGGGGCAGGATAAGGAACGCTGTTGACGCCTCGGTGGCAGCGGGTACACTGATGTCCCGTGTCGTCCGAGATCAGAACTCTGTTATCCTGTCAAATGTGAGGAGTATCCGGTGACCCGCAAAGCCCTATTGTTGTGTCTCTTCTGCATGTGTTTCCTGAATACTGCCGCCATCGCAGACGAACTGTCGCTGGATCACCAGAGGGATGCCTTGAGCCTGGTCGGCGCCTGGTCGCGACTGCTGGAGAACGGGGATCGTGAAGTCTGGAAAGCCGATGTGGCCGAGGAATTGGGGCCGTGGAAAGTGGTCGAAGTGCCTTCCGGCAACCTGATGCAGCCCGAGGAGGGGCAGGATGCGGCAGCCGTCCGTCAACTGGCTGAAAAGACGGAGTTTGTTTGGCTGCGGCGCTCGTTCGACATCAATGCGGCGCAGGCTTCCCGTGACGTCGTCCTCAAGTGGGGTGGCATCAAATTTGGGGCCACAGCCTGGATCAACGGGCAGTTGATCACCGAGCACGTGCCGGTGGGCCCGCACACAGCCCTGGTGCCCAGGGGCACGCTTAAAGTCGGCCGCAACGAGATCGTCCTGAAGATTCCTGGCTGGGCTGGAGTGCCCAGGAGCAAGAGCGGATTTCCGCTCACGCCCACGGGCGGTGCGACTCAGGGCTGGGGAGGGAAGGGGCCCGCTGTCTACCAGGATATCTGGCTGGAGTTCTACGACCGACTGTACCTGAATCGCGTGCTGGCCATGCCCGACGTGGCCGCGAAGTCAGTGACGTTCCGCATCTGGCCGGTTGCGGCCGAGAAGCTTGCAGCCCCCGTCGAACTGGCGGTAACCATCCGCGATGCCGGCGGTACCGAGGCACTCGGCCGTGGTGTCTTGCGGCTGGAGCCCGCCGGCATCGGCGACATGCCGACGGAGATCACCGTGACCCTGCCAAGCGTTGTGCCATGGACACCCAACACTCCGCATCTTTACGAGGCCGAACTCGTTGCTTCGACCGAGGACAAGCCATGTGACAAGGTGACGTTCAACTTCGGCATGCGGCAGGTCACGGTAAATGACGGCCGCTTCGCTCTCAACGGCCGCCCGCTCTGGCTCCGCGGGTCGAACCTGGTCAACGAATGGCTCTGGGGTGACAAATTCAACCAGAACGCCAAGCAGTACATCATCGACGAGGCCCGCGCCATGAGCCTGAACTGTTTTCGCACCCACACCCAGCCGCCGCCTACCGCCTGGCTCGACATTGCCGACACCCATGGCATGATGATTCTGGCCGAAACGCCGCTGCTCTACAATCACGCCGATTTCGGGTACACGCCGGAAGAACTCGAAGTCCTGCACAAGAACACCTTGCTCGACACCGAGGGCTGGATCACGAAACTCTGGAATCACCCATCGGTCATCATCTGGGTGCTCAGCAACGAATCGCGGCTTGATAATGAATGGGAAGCCGGCCCGCTCTACCAGTCGGCCAGGACGCTCGATCCCACCAGGCTCTGCATGCGCACCGGTGAAGACGTCGTCGGCACGCCTGACATGGTCGACATTCACACCTGCTTCAACGTCAACCGCGATTCAGAGGGGCAACTGATCGTCGACATGACCGAACGCATGGCCCGCAGGGACCCCGCCCGCCCGCTTACCAACACCGAATATATGAACATCATGTGGGATCCTTCCGGCCGTTGGCTGGGCCGCGAGAAACACCCCGATTTCCCGCTCGCTTTCGCCGAGTGCGCCACCGAGCACACCGAGGCCATGCGACGGCTCCAGTTCGACTGCCTGCTGCCCTACATGTACGCTGGCTGGACCCGCCTGGGCGGCAGGATGAACTGGCGAGAAGACTACCCGACGCCCATGGCCGCTGCGCTGCACAGCGCCATGTCTCCGGTGCTGGCCAGCTTGGATGTTTTCGATCGCAACTACGCCGCCGGACAGGCCGTCTCGTCGGACCTGGTGCTGATCAACGAGACCCATGCCGATGTGCAAGCCCGCGTGAGTATCGTGGTCACGCCGGCCAATCCTCTGTTTATTCCCGACGCCGAAGCTCTGGCGGCAGCCGTTTGGTCCCGGAAAATGGAAATCACGCTGAAGGCCGGCAGCTTCGACCGGCACACCATTACGTGGCAGGCGCCCGAGGCCGAAGGCAGCTACTACCTGGCGGCCGTCCTGGAACGCGACGGTGCCGCCCCGGTGGTCAGCCAGCGAACCATCCATGCAGTGGATCGAACGAAAACGCTCCAGCGACTCAAGGGTCGCCGGGTGCTGGTCCTGGCGGCCGACAACGTGGTCGTCGATTGGCTCAAGGCGGCCGGGGCTGAAGTCGTGACCACATTGACCACCGCCAAGGTTGAGGCCGATGTGGTCCTCCTCTGGAACGGTTCCCCCTTGTGGCGTGACGTGGAGGAAAAGAAAGCCGTGCCTGCGCTCAAGGAATTTGCGGCCGCTGGTGGACGCGTGGTAGTGGCCGACCGGGCCGAATGGACTTGGAAGGAACTGGCCGATTGCCATATCGGTCTGCCGGAGTTTACCCATCGCAATCCCGTCGTCACCTCGCGGGCTCATGTTTTCGAGGGAGAATCACATGCGATACTCCGCGACATCCCGGCCGAGTGGCTGTGGCGCTGGAATGGACTGCCGGGCACCATTGCCAACGAGGTCCTTCTTGAAGGCAGTCCGGCCCTGGAGAAAGGCCGGAAGATTATCTGGGCTTCACGCCCGGTCTACACGGCCGTCCTCAGCCTGCCGCTGGAAAAGGGAGAGATCATCTTCTGCCAACTCAAGGTTCGCCAGCGCATCACCCGTGACGGCGCCGGCTGCGATCCAGTAGCCGAACGGGTCCTGGCAAACCTCCTGGCAGAGTGAATGTGAGCCAGTTTCAACAGTGCCGCCAAACCGGAGACCGTCGCTGATCACTGCGGCGTAGCTCACGACTAACGGAGGCCATGTGGGGGCCACACCCCGCATGGTCTTTCTTGTGGCTGCCCGGCGGGTTGGCAATGAGTCCGCATCAATGGCCACGAATACCAACCACAACCAGCCGCGCGATTAAGTTTCCACTTAAGGTGGGATGTTTGGCTGACAACCGCAGCTACTGCGGTTCCAGCATCTGCAGGACGAAGGCGATAGCCTCTTTGGTGTCGGCATAGTTGGTCGAATGGCCGCCGGCTGGCCGATCAAGCATAAGGACGCCGTGGCCTCTGCTCTGCCCAAGCGTCTCGGCCAGGCGCCGTACGCTGTCCGGAGGCACAACGGTATCTTTGCCGCCAACGGTGAAGGCGATGGGCATTGTAAAACGGTGCGGAAACAGTTCCGGGCTACGACGCCGGTACTCCTCCTCACGCTCCTCTTTTGTCCCGCCATAGCTTTTGGCAATAGCCGGAAGGAATTGCTGGAACTCGAGCATGTTCGCCGTGCCATTCTGCGACACGACCGCGTCGATCTTATCCGGATGAAGGGCTGCAAAAATCAGTGCCGACGTCCCACCCATCGAGGCTCCGCACAACACCACGTGACGCACCTGGTGACGCTGCCGAAGCTCTGCCAGTATCTGCAGCAGGTCGGCCTCGGCCAGCGGACCCATCCACGAGGTCGCCGCCCGATAATCAGGAGAAACGTAAATCATTCGATGTGCGAGGGCCACATCCCGGGCCGCCCGGCACTCGTCGCGCTCTTGCCGCACATACTGCCAGCGGTCCGACCCATGGCCATGCAGCACAATAAGCAGATCGACCGACTGCCCCGGCCGATAATCTTGCGGCAGCATCTCCACGTAGCGCTGGGCCGTTCCGTCGGCCGCGGCCTTAAACTCCACGTCGGCAGGTTCCTGCCATTTCAACTCCGCTCTTTGCGCGCTTTGTGCATCCGCGACCGGCGGCGTTTGATCTACGTGCTGATCTTCGCCGTCAGCCTCCGCGGCAATTGGTTCCTGCGACATATTGTTGCTCCCGGCACGCCTCATGTGGATGTGAACCGCAGCAACGCCCATAAGCACAATGGCCAATGCCGTCGCCGCCGCAATCAGAAGCTTCGTGTTCAAGATCAATCACCATAGCCTTCCGGATGCGACTTGTGCCAGTTCCAGGCCGTGCGGATAATCTCTTCCAAGTCGGCAAATTGCGGCTTCCAGCCAAGCTCTTTGCTGATCCGCTCCGACGAGGCGACCAGTACCGGCGGGTCGCCAGGGCGGCGCGGCGATTCTTCGCTGGCTATGCTCTGGCCCACCACGCGTTCGGCGGCTTCAATCACCTGTCGCACCGAATAGCCCTGACCGTTGCCCAGGTTGTACATGCGGCCCTCGCCGGGCGCCAGGGCCTGCAGAGCCAGAATATGTGCCTGGGCCAGATCGTAAACGTGAATGTAATCGCGCACGCAGGTGCCGTCGGGAGTGCTGTAGTCGGTGCCGAAAATATTCACCTTCTCGCGCTTTCCCAGGGCCGCCTCGATGACGATCGGAATCAGGTGCGTCTCGGGGTCATGGTCCTCGCCTATCGAGCCATCGGGCGCCGCTCCGGCCGCGTTGAAGTAACGCAGCGCCGTGTAACCAAACTTGTAAGCACGGGCATAGTCGGCCAGCATTTCCTCGAATTGCAGCTTCGTGCGACCATAAGGGTTGATCGGGTTCTGCGGATGGTCTTCGCGAATAAGCGAGTCGTCCTGCGGATTGCCGTAGGTGGCTGCCGTCGAGGAGAAGACAATCTTCTGCACGCCGGCCACGCGCATGGCACGCAGCAGATTCAGAGAATTCAGCGTGTTATTAATGTAATACTTCTCCGGGTCGACCATCGATTCGCCAACGTAGCAGTGGGCGGCAAAATGCATCACCGCATCAAATGGCTCGCTGGAAAGTGCCTGCGTCAGCGTTTGCAGGTCGCCAAGGTCGCCTCGCACCAGAACGCCTTGCGGCAAACTGCTGCTGTGGCCTTCGCTAAGGTTATCGTACACCATCACCCGGTGGCCCTGCTCCAGCAGTAGCTTCACCGTGTGCGACCCAATATATCCCGCCCCACCTGTCACAAAAACATTCATCGGCTCCACCTCCGCTGGCTTCTGGCGCAACCCTCAACAATTAAGGGCTATAAGTGCCGCTGTTTGATGTACCCGATTATAGACGCCCGGGTTTTCGGTCGCAAGGGTACGCTAGTCAGGCTATTATATAAGGAGCAGTGGTTGTGAATGCAGAAAATGAGGCAGGGGGGAGGATCATGAACGAGAGGAAGACAATGACCGTCCACGACACCAGCGGAGATGTCAAAGTCAGTATTTGCGAAATTCATGATCAGGTGCCGGAGCACGGCTTGCACGTGATCATGACTGTGGAAAGGCCCGGCATGACCGGCCGAGTTGTCGTCGATGTAGGCGAAGACGCCAGCAAACAGTTCGGCGATGCGCAGCCAATTCGGGACCAGTATGTCGACCTGGCGATGGAGAGCGCACTGGAAATCGCTCGTGGCAACCTAGCTGCCGACCGCATTGACGAAGGTCGCGTCGCCTGGCTCGACCTGGGGCGTCGCATGATGGAAATGCCCGGCCACAACTTCGACGAAAAGGCCACCGCCTACAGGCGAAGCATCGAAATGCGCCCGACTTGAAGATGTCGCCTTGGCGGGCGTCTCTTGTCCTTTATCAGCGGCGCAGCCCAATACCGCAATAACTGAAGATGCACGGCGGATATTACTCCACCGTGCATCTTTGTTTATCCGGCAAATCAGTTACAAGTCAGGCCCGCGAACTTGCAGTGGCTTGCCTGCCCGTCGCCTTATCACTGCTTCAACGGTTCCAGCACCACAACAATTCTACCCGAGTCAAAATCCTTCAGCTGAATCGCCAGTTTGCGCAGCCCCTGGTTCTTGTTCTGCATCTCCGGATTCGGCGTGCCCGGGAGCGGCGCTGCATCCATGACAGTCAGCCTGGTCCCGGCAGCAGGCTCCACCAGCTTCACGGTCAGCCTGGCCCCCTCCTGGGTAAGAACCGCGCTGCGGCCATCTGCCGCAACTTCCACCTCGGCCCGGGTATGCATAAACCACCAGACCTCGCCGGCCGCCTTCAGCGTCAGCTCATCCTCAACCCGCAGTCCTGTCTCGTCCAGCTTAACCTTGCGAACCACCTTTTCGGCATGCCGGGCGTAGGCCTGCGTCAGATCAACCGAGGCCGTGGTCCGCGGCCCCTCGGTTTCGAAATGTGCGATGTCTGCACTGGCGTTCGGATCCTGGTCGGCTTCCATGTCGGGATTTATGACCAGCGTGTTATGGCCCTCGGCCCGCAGGCGGTAATAGGTCCATCGAGTGCTTCTAAAGTCGAAATAGCCGGGCATGTTGTAGTTGTCGGCCCCGGGATCGACGGCCCAGCGTTGTCCGGCAGCCTCGAAGACGAACGAGCCCAGGTCCAGATTGCTGTGGTTCACCTTGTTGCTGCCGGCCTTAAGCCCCACCCACAAAGCTTTCGGATCGTTCCACGCCGTCCGGGCCGTGACAACTTCCGTAACCTTGTAGTGGCGGGCCAGCGGCGGGAGGCTGGGCTTTGACGACAGCATGTCGCTATTCACAATGCGGCTCAGCCAGATGACCTCCAGCGGGTGCGGCCCCGGGCGGGCATACACGTAATCCACAAGTTCCGGCCGATTAAACCGCTTGGCCAGCCAGAGCATCTCTTCGGCCCGCGGGGCGTTATCCGATCCCACATCGGCAAAGTTGAAGCTGCGGCCAGTCGGGCTGATCATATCGATCATGAAGTTGCCGGTTTCGCTGAAGCCCTGGGCCTGGCTGAAGCCGAGGTCCGAGCCCACCGCCTTCTCCAGTCCGGCCAGAAAATAAACCGTGTAACGCGTGGCGTAATGCCAGTAACCGGGCCCTTCGAACCATGCCCCCTGCGGAGCATAACTGGCCATGGCCAGCGGCAGCGACTTCAGCGCACCGTCCAGTATCCGGCCGGCCAGCTCCGGAACTTCGTCGCCAATGGCCAGGGCCGCCAGGCCAATGCCGCCATTGCAAACCTGGTTCCAGTTATGACGCGACACGTGCCACTTATGATGTCTCCCCTCACCCTCGTAGACCACCAGGGCCGGTTCCAGAGCGTGACGCACCATCGCCTTGCGCAGCACCTCGCGCTGCTCCGGACTCCATACGTCGTAGAGCCAGTCGTAACCTATGGCGAAGGCGTGAGCCATCTCGGCCGTATCCAGAAAATGCGAAGGATTCCAGTCCTTGAAGTTTGCGGCCGTCTCAAGCTCGAGCCAGGCCCGCTCGGCCCATTTGCGGTCGCCATCCAGTCGGTAGAGCAGGGCCAGGTCGTAAATGCGACTGACAACCCGGCGACTGGTGCGCAGCAAACGCTTGCCATCCGGAATCTCGTACTGCGAAGGCGCCGCTTCGAGCAGGTTCGTGCCCCGCTGCCTGATCTCTGCCATCCAGGCCTTGGCGTGCTCGTGCTGCTTAACAAGTTCGCGAGCCTTGGCAAAATCGTCAGTTGTGGCGATAATACGCGGATGGTCAGCCTTCAATTGCTCGATGAGTTCTGCGCCGCTGGGCATCTTGCTCGGTCCTTTCTCCTGCTGATCAGCCAAAGCTGCTTCCGTCATTAGCTTATCCAAGCGTTTTAACACAAGTTGGTACTGCTCCCCATGGTTCTGGAGTTGCTGCATCTGCAGCTCTTGCGCTGTCGCTTCCGACGTAACAAGCATCACGCCGGCCAGAGCGACAACCGCCAGACCAACGGCGTGCAGCACGATCGGATAACGTTTCATCCTGACTCCTTCAATCTTGCGGAAATGTCTCGCCTGCCTGCCCCTGCGATGCGGCCAATGCTACTCAATTGCAACTCGCAGTGCAAGTCAGCCCCACTACAAACTTTTCACCCGGCGTAACACCTCCGCCACAGTCTCCTCCGGGCTCAGCCGCTCGCCCACGGTCTGTGCCAGCCGACCATCGCGACCCCGGCCGCCACCGGTCAGTACATTCCAGACCTCGCGCCTGTTATCAGCGGGCCCCTGTGCCAGACCAACCAGGCCGATGTCGGCCACCGAACTCTGGGCGCAACCATTAGGGCATCCAGAAAGAGCAATCAGCGTATCGCCCTCCTGCTCCGACAGTACCTCCGCCAGCCGATTAGCCATGCTCTGCGTCGAGGCCAGCCCGCGCGAACACCAGCGAGTGCCCGGACAGGCGACAATTGTCGGGCCGCGGCTGGCAACCAGGCCCGCATCGCCCAGGGCCGCATCAACCGTCGCCTCATCAATGCCGAAGACGGCAAGCTGATGGAAATTCGTGATCCGCACGCGCAGAGCAGAGTTGTCGACCAGGCGGGCAATACCCTCTGCCGCCTGCGGCGTTACATCGCCATTGACGAAGCCAACATTCCGCCGGGCCGAAAATGTTGCTGTCGGCCGCTCAATGCGAATATCTTCCCACTGCCGTTCCTGCCGCACCAGCTCAAATTGCTCAACCAGCAAATCCATGAAGGCTTCATCGCCCAGCCTCTGGCGAACATGACGAAGGCGGGCCAGAGAGCGTCGCTCGCGGTCGCCATGGGCCGCAAACACGCGCAGCGCAGCCAGCGTCAGGGCAGGGACCTCGCCGGCCGCAAGCGACTGCGGGAAGGCCACGCCCGTCGCGGGCTTTGCTCCCAGAGAGCCGGCCACGATGGCCCGAAAACGCACGCCCCCATTCTGCTCAAGTGCCACCAGCCCCAGGTCGTTTATCCATGGCTGAGCACATCCGTCGTCGCAGGACGAAATCGACACCTTGAACTTCCGTGGCAGGGAGTAGGAGCCAGGTTGCTGAAGCAGCAGATCAGCAAGCTGTGCGGCCAACGGTGCAACATCCGGCAACTGCTGCCCCATGCCACTGCAGGGGCATACGGTGACGTTACGAATCGTATCGCCGCAAGCCCCGATGCATGTCAGGCCGCCGTCAGCCAGCCGCTTCTGCACCTGCGGAATCATCTCCGCAGTCAAACCATGCAACTCAATATCGTGCCGCGTTGTCAGATGCAGCGGCTCCGATGTGCTGAACTGGCGGCCAATGTCGGCCAGAAGCCGCCACTGATCTGCGCTCAAAGTGCCGGCCGGCACGCGTAATCTCTGCATCCACAAACCCTCCTGACGTTGGGGATACAGCCCCAGCAGCCGCTGAGCATGGGCGTCCGTCGGCATCGCAGTGCAAGGATACCTAGGGCATGTCGTCTGATTGTTCAAGTGGTCTCCTTTTATCATTCTGCCATTTCCTGGCGCGATGGTTATGCGACGCGCTTGACAGCCGCATCCAGCAACTCAATGGCTTGCTGCATGTCAGGCGGCAAAGGCGCAACTATGTTGACTGGCCGCCCCGATATCGGATGGGGAAAACTCATCTGCCCGGCGTGCAGTGCCAGCCGCCCGATAATGGCTGCATCAGCATCGTCCGTCGCACCCGTAGCCGCAAGCCCGTAGAACGGGTCCGAAAGGATCGGGCAGCCCATGTGCGACAGGTGTACGCGAAGCTGATGCGTGCGACCCGTCCGCGGCCACAGGCGCAGCATGCTCACATGGTCAGTCCGGCCAATGCCGCTCCATTGCCTGATTAGCTCGTAGCTGGTGCAACAGCGCTTGCCGCCCTCTGCCGATGCCACCATGCGGCCGGCCCGCCCGGCGTCCGGGGCCAGCGGCACATCAATCGTGCCGGCATCGGTGGCAGGCGACCCGTGGGCCAGGGCAACGTACAGCTTCTCGGCCAGACGATTCTCTAAGACGTGCTGCATGCCGCGGCAGGCCTCCGGCGTTCGGCCAAAGACGACAATGCCGCTGGTATCGCGGTCAAGTCGATGCACGTTCATGCAGCCACTGCCGTATCGCGACTGCACCATGTCCACCAGGTTGCCAAGCTCCGGATAGTCCCTCACCGGAACCGACAGCAACCCGCTCGGCTTGTCAAAAGCAAGCAGGGCATCATCTTTATAGAGCAGAGGTGGCAAAGAATTGCTCAACTATCAGTTTCCCACGAAATGGTTGCCGTAATTTCCTTAACACTCGGCAGCGGCCAGACTGCAAGCCGTCGGCCGATGTTGCGAAAACAGGCGGAGCGCGATCCGGCGGCTTTCGCGGGACCACGCTCCCCCTGCAATTAACTCAAACAGCCTGCTTTACCTGCCGCCTAGCTCCTTGTAAGCCTTGAAAGCGCCGTCGGCAAGCTCGTGATGCGGATAACTTTTGAAAATTTTACCGTACAAAGCCGCCGCACTCGACTTGGCTCCACTGTAACGTTCGTGATGAGCCTGCGAAGACAGAACGTACGGCTCCCACAGCAGACGGTTGTTGCCGACTGTGTAATTCTTAAGCAGTATCCCATAGGCCTGCTTGAACTTGTTGTTGTCGCGGCTATACAGCGAGCGGGCCGCACTGGTGATACGTTCGTCGTTCATGTAATGATTCGGCCACAGCGAATAGACGTCCAGCCACAGTGCCGGGTCGAACGGATTATTGCGATCGCCAAGCCTTCGGTGGCCCTCGTAAATCTGCCCCACAATACCGTAAATGCCTCGTTGCTCCGGCAGGGCGTGGTTGTTCGGACGCGGAATATTCTTCGTCTTATACGGTATGCCACTGCGGTAGTTCGGCTGGCGCTTACGCGATTCCCGCACCAGTTTCACCAGCCGAGCCTTAGCCCGCTCCAGGTAGGCTGCCGGCTCGTTCATCAGCAGAACGTAATCGACCATGTCCTCAACAGTATGAGCGTAAAGGTAATTGCCATAGCCGCCGCTCATGTCGGCCCCAACCCGGTCAACCGGCTGCAGGCCAACAGTGCCCTGGTACAAACCACGAGACCACTTGCTGAGATGTTGCAGCATGCCGGCCCCGCTTGCACCTATCTCGTACTTGGCATGACGCTTGGCAATCTCGTCAAGCAGCTTGACCGCTTCGGATGTCTTGCCCATGCGGCCATAGGTGCCGGCCAGGCTGATGCGGATGCGGTCCGCCTCGTCCCACTGTTCGTAGCGGTTGGCCAGCTTGTTCAGCAGCTCGATTTCCTTGTCCTTCTTGTTGGTCACCACAACCCAGCGGTAGGCCTCGGCTGTCAACGAGCGATAGGCCGGATTGCTGATGTTCTCGCCCAGCAGTCGGAGCATCTCCTCGGCCGCTTCGTCCCACTGTTCCTGGCCCTCCAATCGCCGCGGATACCAGGCCAGAATGTGAGTGCCCACCACGCCGCCACCAACACTGTTGGCCGCCTCCCGAATATGCTTGCGGGCTTCGTCCAAACGGTCCTGTGCCGCCAGATTGCCCGCCACTGCGAAAACGTAGCTATCCCAGCGGGCACTGTCGCGGAACCTCTCGTATAGCCGCTTGTAGGCCGGCATGGCTTCGGCCGGCTTGGCAACGCCACTGTAGGCTGCGCCGGCTTTGTTGAGCCTGTCTTCGGCGCTGTTGTTGTAGGGGGCCTTCTCGGCAAACAGTAACCACAACTCGCCCGCCATTTCCGGGCGGCCGGCCTTGTCCAGAGCGTCGGCCAGTTCTACGGCTGCCGCAGCGCCCAGTGGACTCGAAGGGAATTCCGCTATCAGGCGGTCGATGCGACGCCGGGCGGCGTCAATGTTGCTCTCCTTGGCGAACGACTGATATTCCTCAAAAATTATCTGCGCCTGGGCGGCAGCGGAGTCCTTGGCCGGCTCCTGGCCCATGGCTTTGGTCGCCTCGTCGGCTTTGGGCGAAGCAGGCCAGGCTGTCACGAATTCCGCTCTCAGGGCGTTGGACGCATCGCCGAACCGCTCCAGGTTCGGGTAGACAATATCGGCAACCGTCGGATGGCCCTTGTAAGTCTGCATAACCTGACGCAACACGGCCGCGGCATCCTCGGCGCGTTCGGCCTTAAACAGATTGTTCATGCTGCGCAGAGACCGGTACAGCGATGTCCGCGTCTCGGGCAGCAAGGTCACAATCTGATTGTTTACCTGGTTGGCGGCATCAACGTTGCCCTGCTTCAGCTGAAGATCGTGCACCTTGTCCAGCAGAGACAGCTTCTGCGACGGCCAACGCGGCTGTTCGGCCAGCCGGGTAAGAATATCAATGGCCGAATCAATCCGGCCATTCTCAGCTTCCAGCTCGGCAAACCTTTCGCGATGCCGGTCGAGCACAAAAACATTGTAGGTGCTCATGGCCGAACCAAGCGCCTTGCTGGCCTCTTCAGGATTCTTCTGGCCCACCAGAATGCTTGGCTTGATTTCCAGGGCCGCATAAGCGCCGTACTCGCTCCTGGCCCGGTCGCGAATCAGCTCGTCAGTAAGCTTCATCGCCTCGTCGTAAAGCTCGCCAGCCACAAGGTGACGAATCTGCAGCAGTCGCAGCACCGGATAGGCAGGCATTTCCGAGGGGATGGTGTCGGCCGCCTGGCCCCAGACCTTGGCTACGTTTTCGTGGTCCTTGCGGCCACCTGCGCCGCGCTGAATCATGTTGATGACTGTTCCCAGGCTCTCGTCCCTGACCTCGGCCAGCACGTGGCTCTGCAAGGCATCGGCGTCTTCCGTCCGATTCTCGGCCAACAAGTTATCCAGCAGATACTGAATGGCCGTCATGAAGTTTGCCTGCGCCCAGTATCGGTTGAGATACTCTTCAGTCACCTTAATCCGCTCTTCCCTCGGAACCTTGCTGTCCCGGCCATTGGCTCGCTGGACTGCTCCCCAGTAAACGCCCAGGGCATGCTGGCTGTTCGGAAAGCGCTGCATGAAGGCCTTCTCCAGCTGTTCGCTCTTAGCTGGGTCGACCGACCTGTAAATGTTTATTGCGTTGGCCCAGGCTTCCGGCACCAGGTCGCTCGTGCTGTAATTGCGGACCAGCGATTCGTAAAGTTCAGCAGCCTCCTTCGAGCGCCCCGTCTGGCTCTGCGACTTGGCGTCGCTGAATATGGTCCGGGCTTTCTGCGAAGGTGTCTGCGGCGCCGGGGCAGCTTCCTGTGCCATTGAGCTGGCTGCCATCACAACTGCCGCCAAGGCCGCCACACCCATCACAATCCAGCTACTGCGTAACCTCTTCATCTGCTGCCTCCTCCTACTTCTCGGCCTGTTCAAGTGCATAAAGATAAAGGTTACCCGCTATCTGCTGGGCTGTGTTGCCGGTGTAACCGCGGTTGCCGTAAATCGGCGTGCCGGGCAGACTCAGGAAGACGTCCACCGGTGTCACCACAACGCCCCAGCGCTCGCCGGCGCGGTAGCCTGTCAATTCAAGTTTGCCGATTCGCGCTTCCATGGCCGCCCGGCGGAAACCAACTTCACCCGTCAACGGCTTACCACGCTCCCGATAAACCATGCCCGTCATCACTGGATCGGTAGAGGAAATGGTGACCGCCGCGGAATCGGGCAGCAACCTGCGGGCAAGTCGGTTGGCCGACAACGTAAACCGACCGTCGCCAAGGTTCGGGTTGATCAGCACCGTGCCGCCCTTGCTGATGTAGCTCTTCAGGTTCTCGACCATCGAATCCGCAGGCGAATAATCGCCACTGCCGTACAGGACCACCATTGGCGTCTGCTTCGGATCCATCTCCGCCGGATTGCCAGTCTCCATCTCCACGTTCAGCTTGGCCGTAGTGGCCAGATGATGGCTCAGCCGCTCTACCGCGTACTTATCGCCAAGCCACCGGTCGGCCGCAGGCAACACGCCTATCTTGCGAACGGTATCGGCTTTGGCCACGTCCACAAAAACCGGACGCAGGCGGGTACGCAGGGCCTCGTTGGCCGAGGCGTAGCGGAAAATGTTCCAGCCCAGCACGAAAGCCTCGTTGCTGTTCAGTACGTCGCGCTTCTGCCAGGCCGTGGCAACGTCGCGAGTCAGCAGAATGGCAACCGTTCGCGTGCCGTCGTGCATGGCCCACACCGGGCCGATTTTTCGCAGATCAGCCTCGCTCAGACGCTCGAAAATCGGATGATCAGATGGCAACTGCGTCCACTTGAAAACACTGGCCCCGGCCGCCTGGCCCTCCGGAAAAGCCTTCTCCAGAGTCTCACGGAAGCTGCTGGCAAAGGTCGCGCTGCTGGTCGTGGCTTCGCCCACGATAAAGCCGCCACGCAGAACGTATTCGCGCAGCTTGTCAATTTGCGGCGAGGTCAGCTTCAGCGGCTGAATGCCATTGATGAACAGTACCGGAGCGTCCAGCAGTTCGCGCACGTCGCGATCTATGCTGACGATCTGCCAGCTCATCCTCTGCTCGAAATTCATTACCAGGTGGCGAGTCAGGTTGGCAATGTCGCGAGGGGCGACGTTCCAATCCGTGCCCGGTCGCTCAAGCTTATTGAAGGTGACCGGAATGCGGCCGCGGGACAGAAACAACAGGTAAAAGGAGGCCTGCACGTCCGGACCATAGCTGCCGCCCAGGTCGCCGCGAGCATTGCGGGCACGCCGGGCAATCTCTTCCACACCAAGCTTGAACCAGTCGTGCTCGCCGATGTACTTGTGGCCGCTGGCCGAGGCAATACGCAGAATACCGAAGGCCAGATAGCCGTCCTTGGTAAAGTCCGGCGTCAGGCGCTCGGCAAGCCAGTCCATACCCTCCTCGGCCGCCTGAAAAACTGGTGTCCTGGGCGCCGGGCGACCCGGCTGCATGCGGGGGGCGTAAACTTCGTCGATGATAATGTACAGGCTGGCCACCGCACCGGCCGTCATAGTCAGGGTGCTGTTGACTTCGGGGCCGGCCACCGCGGCGTAAGTCCAGCCTTTGTCGCTTCGCTGGCGTTCGATCCAGGTCTTCTCAACCAGGCGCCAGGAGGTCGCCACGTTGCGCACGACCATCGGGTAGAGCTGTTTGACATTCACCGGCTTGCCATCGGGGCCGGTCGCCGTCGGGCCGGCGCGGTCAATCTTCTTGTCGTTTGTAAAGCCTGCCCACATGGCCTCCCACAGGGCCAGCAGGCCGTACTGGTTCGTACTGTTATCGCCCGTGCGACGGGGGCCAACGTAGTGCCAGGCACCGGCTGTCGGCAGACCCTTGGTGAGCCAGAAAAGGTCCTGCACAATCTGGTCCTCATATTCCTGCCGCTGTACCTGGCGGTAAGCCTGCGACAGGGCCATTATCCGCAGACTGCGGCAATACAGGTCGGTCATCTCCACCTTAAGCAGGGCGCTGATGGCCTTTTCCAGATCAACCCGCTTGTCGCCTTGCTTTACGTCGGCCTCCAGCAGCGCCAGGACGGCAATTGCCGTCGTGCCGCCAGTCATCCGTTTATAATGCGAGCCGGTAATGTCCGCCCAGCTGCCATCATCGCGCTGCCTTACGCCCAGAAAACTGATCAGACGATCTGTAGCCTGGTCGACGTCTTCGTCACTGACCTCAAAGTTTAACTGCAATCCCTGCGCCCTGGCCGCTTGCAGACCAAGCGTGCCCGGCAACGAGACGAGCGACAATGTTCCCATAATGGCAATTGCTGCAAATGCGGCCACCAGGTTCTTGAGCTTCATGTTAGACACCTCTGAAGTTAGAAAACCACGGTCAGTCAATACTTTAGAGCACTCCAAGGGTACTCTCGGCGCTACTTTAAGTCAACCTTTGCGGGCATCTTCAGCGGCTATTTCGGCCGCCGCCACGCCCGCAGACACAAAAATCAGAGCCCGGGACGAAAACCCTCGGCAGCAGACACCGTGCCACTACCTGTTGCAGACGGTTCCCGACTTATTTTATTAAACCCAAAATTGCAGCAAAGGATGCGGTAAAAGCTGTGGACTTGGCATCGTGCGGCGCAAAAAAAGAGCCGCCGTCGCCACATCCTGCCAATCAATCGCCTCCGTCGCGGAGTATCGGCTGAGCCTCGTCTGCAGCTTCCGCCAAGTGCAGTTCCGGCCCGGACGCCGCCTGCGGAAATGTCCGCAGGGCCAGTCGTTGCAGCAATCGCCACATCAGCAGGCTGGCCACCAAGAAGCAGGCGAATGACGAGATCGGGAATGACCACCAGACGCCCCCGACACCGAAAAGACTCGCCAGCAGCAGAGCCATCGGCACCTTCACAATAAGAGTCCGCACTAGTTGCACCAGCGTCGATAGCTCCGGTCGGCCCAGCCCCTGAAAGGCGTTCGACAGCACCACATCCACGCCGATGATGAAGTAGCTCAGGGAGTTGATCCGCAGAAACCTGCTGCCCATCGCCAGCAGTTCCGGGTCGCTGGTAAATGCCGAAAGGAATACACCGGGAAAGAGGAAGAGCACCAGACCCGCCAGGCCCATCAGGCCGCTCGCCGTCAGAGCCCCACTCACGATCACCGAGCGGCAGCGGTCAATGCGACCGGCACCAAGGTTGTATCCGCAAAGCGGAATAGTCGCCGCACCTATGCAGAAAATGGGCACGAAGGCCAACATCTCAATACGGTTGGCAATCATCAGCACGCCGACGGCCGCTTCGTTCAGGCCAAACAGAATGCGGTTGATAATCATGCCCGATGCGCTCATGCCGATAATGCTCACCGTGGCCGGCAGGCCAAGCAGGTAAAGCGTGCCCAGCAATCGCGGACGAAGCCTCAGGCCATCGCGCAGAGAAATGAACGGTCGCACCGCCGTACGCGGGTGCCGCAGGGCGATCAGCATCATGCCGGCCCCAAGCGCATGGGCCAGCACCGACGTTGTCGCCCCACCCTGCACGCCATGATCGAGCCCGAAAGCAACATACAGCTGGGCCAGATTCTCAAGCGGCCAGACTTGCGGCATTCTAACTGGCAGATTGTTGGGGCCAAAAATGAAGAAGCCGTCCAGGGCCAGATTGATAAAATTGATCAGCAGGGCGATTTTCATGCCCGTCATGGTGTTGCCCTGGCTGCGAAGCCCGCTGTCGGCCGTCAGCATCAGGTGAAAAACGACCACCCCCAGCAGAATGCGCTCCAGATACAGAACGCCCATGCTGTGAACGTTGCCTTCGGCACCCAACATCGACATCAGCGGACCGGCCACAAAAGGGGCAAGCAGGCTGAAAATGCCGCCCACCAGCACCGAGGCCAGCAAAGCCTGCTCCAGCGAATGCCGGGCTTCGAGGGTCCGTTTTTCGCCCAGCCGACGGCTGACGGTGATACCTGCTCCGATGGCTGCCGCCTGGCCGATGGCGAAGATGAAAAACATGACCGGAAACGCCGCCCCGACGCCAGTAACCTGGTCGCGGCCCAGCCAGCTTATGAACAGCATGTCAACAAGCTGATAAGTCGTGCTCAGCAGGCCCGACAGGATCATCGGCAGGGCCATGCGGACCAGGACCGGAAACACCCGCCCGGTGCCCATCTCGTGTGGCTCAACCCGTCTGACCAAAGCCGACATACCCGCACCCTACCTGCCCGCCCCCGCAACTGGCACAACTCTTCTTACCCCTGAGGTACATTCTTCAGCGGCTTGTTCTCCTTCTGCTCCTGGACAACCAGTTGCGCCTCGCTGGAAAGCCTGATATGAAGCTCGGCCAGTTGCTTTTCGTCCACAAAGCCGGGGGCTTCGGTCATCAGGCACTGGGCCTTCTGCGTCTTGGGGAAGGCAATCGTGTCGCGAATGCTCGACAGGCCAAGCACCAGCATTACAAAGCGGTCCATGCCCAGGGCGATGCCGCCATGCGGCGGGGCACCATAACTGAGGGCGTCCAGCAGAAAACCGAACTTTGTCCGGGCCTCGGCCTCGTCAATGCCCAGCAGCTTGAATACCCGTTGCTGGACGTCGCTGCGATGAATACGGATGCTGCCGCCGCCAAGCTCCACGCCATTCAGCACAATGTCGTAGGCCTTGGCGCAGACACCGAGCGGATCGCTCTCCAGGCGGTCCAGGTCTTCATCGCGGGCGGCCGTGAACGGATGGTGGATGGCCACGTACCGCTTCGACTCTTCATCATACTCAAACATCGGGAAGTCAACCACCCAGGTAAAGTTGAACTTGCCCTCGGGAATCATCTTTAGCCGCCGGGCCAGCGTCATCCGCAACTGCCCCAGGCTCTTGGCCACCACCGACGGCTTGTCGGCCACAAACAGCAGAATGTCGCCCGCCGCCGCATCGAATTTATGCCGAATCTCCTGTTGCTGCTCGGCCGGGAAAAACTTGACAATCGGCCCGCTCAAGGCCTCGGCTTCAACCTTCACCCAGGCCAGACCCTTGGCCCCGAACTGGGCCACAAAAGCCGTAAGCTCATCAAGATCCTTGCGGCTCAGGCTGGCCCCGCCCTTGACGTTGATGCCGCGAACCTGTCCGCCCGATTCCGCCGTCTGCCGGAAGACGCGGAAGTCGCAGCGCCCGGCCAGATCGGTCAGATCTTCGATGAACATTTCGTAGCGCGTATCCGGAGCATCGTGGCCGTAGCGGTCCATGGCTTCACGATACGTCATCCGCGGTATGGGCAGACTCACCTCCACGCCCAGCACTTTCTCCATCACCTCGGCAATCATCCGCTCGGTGGTCGAAATCACATCCTCAGCCGTCACAAAGCCCATCTCAACGTCCAACTGCGTGAACTCCGGCTGACGGTCGGCCCGTAAATCCTCGTCGCGCATGCAACGTACAATCTGGTAATAACGGTCGTAGCCGGCAATCATCAGAATCTGTTTGAACAATTGCGGCGATTGCGGCAACGCGAAAAACTGGCCCACGTTCACTCGCGAAGGCACCAGGTAATCGCGGGCTCCCTCCGGCGTGCTCTTGGTCAAAAACGGCGTCTCGACATCGATGAAGCCTTCGCGGTCGTAGAAGTCGCGGATGGCCTTGACCAGCTTCGAACGCGTCGTAATGGCCCGCTGCATCACAGGCCGCCGCAAGTCCAGGTAGCGGTACTTCAGGCGGATGTCTTCGCCCGCGTCGGTATCGCTGGAAATCTCGAACGGAGGTGTCAGGCTCTGGCTCAGTACCTGAAGATCCGTTACCAGCATCTCGACTTCGCCGGTCGGCATCTTCGGGTTCACCGTGCCTTCAGGCCGATGCCGGATGCTTCCCGTTACGCGCAGCGTCCATTCGCCGCGCGCCTGCTCGGCCGCCTTGTGGGCCTCGGGCGATGTCTCGGGGTCGAACACGCACTGGGTCAGGCCGTAGCGGTCGCGCAAATCGATGAAAATCAACTGGCCATGATCGCGCCGACTGGAGACCCAGCCGCAGAGCGTTACAACTTCGTCAACGTTCGTGGCCCGCAACTGGCCGCAGGTGTGCGATCGTAATGTAGTCTGCATCGACATCTCATAGCCTCCTTAGGCTGACTGTTCCGCCGTCACTGTTTTTGTCGCAATGTTCGTCAGGACGCGCTTTCAGGGCGCATCCGCCGGTCCCGACGCACCAGGCACAGACGGAGCATTTTCGTCTCCACCGGCAAGAATGTCAAGCAGACTGTCGGCACTAAAGCCTGCAAAGACGGTTGCCTCACGCTCCTGACGCAGAAAATGCAGCACAGTGGGAGTCAGCGAAAGGCTTCTGGCCCACGGCAGGCGCTGGCCCTGGGCAATTCCCGGCCCGGCAAAAACCATCGGTATCAGTATCTCCTGACGAGTTAGCCCGCCATGCCCACCTTTGTTATAGGTGCCGTAATCCCAGCCCGGAAGGGCGAACAGAACCAGATCGCCGGTGCGGTCGGAGTCGAACATATCCGGCAGATGCGGAACCACGGCCGGATGATCGCCGGCGAGCGTCGCCTCGACCCAGCTATCGGCATCGTAATACCCACCGCCAACCATGGCCGCGGCTTCAGGCAGTGCACTGTAGCCCAGCGGATCGGCCCCCTCGGTCACCCGGTAAGCGTAGGTCGCCTGGCCCGCGGCATCGGTGCGGCGCGAAACAAGCCCCCGGCCCTCCCGGTGGAACAGGTGAACGAGTGACTCCCCGTCGCGCTGCTCTCCATGGGCTACAAGCTGCGTGGCCGGCATTGCCAGGGCCATGGCCAGAAGATCGACCCGGCGCTCGGTTGGCCGGCCCTCATCGTCCTCTACGACAAACTGTCTGATGTCCGACAGCGAGGGCCGCGTAATCCAGGGCCGCCCCGCCATTCGCAGGGTTATGTCGGTCTGCCTGGAGCCGTCCGGAAGCACCACCGCCTGGTATTTGTTAAAGTGGGCACTTCGCTTCTGATAGTAACCGTCGCGCTGGCCCATGGCCTGCTGCGTAACCCTCAGGCCGGCCGCTTCCAGATCGGCGGATGGATCATAATTCTCATCAATCGCGCTCATCCCGTGGTCGGTAATCAGCACCAGCAGCGTCCGCTCCAGCAGACCCTCCTTCTCGAACGCCTTGCAGGCATCGCCCACCTCGTTATCAAAACTTTGCAGAATCTCGCGGTATTGCGGGCTGCCGGGGCCGTGAATGTGGCCGACTTCATCGGTTGAAGGATAATACAGAAAGAACAGGTGCGGGAATGTCTTGTCGCGCTCGGCATCGCTGGCCACGTCCTGCAGGCGGGCTGTGGTGGTCATGTTGACGTTATGAAACATGCGGAAGAACCATGCCGGACCTGTGCGCATCCAGTTCTCGTGCCAGGTGGTGGCCCCGCGGTGCTGCTGCATGGTGACAACCACCGTATGCTCGCGGTCCAGCAGTTCAAACAGAGTAGGGTAAGTAAAATCGTCGTTCACCAGACTCATCGTGCCGATTGTGCCATATCGCCGCAGCACCAGCAGTTGCGGATCGAACCAGTTATTGCCCAGCACCCCATGATGCCCGGCCGGCACGCCTGTAATCAGCGAAACCGTCGAGCCATAGGTGATGGTCGGCAGACTGGTAACGCCCTTTTCAATCAGCACGCCGCGGCGCACAAGATAATGCTCGATGTGCGGCAACTGGCCCTTCGACAGCATGTCGTTGAAGACATCCCGATTGAGGCCATCGCAGAAAAAGACCATGGCCATCCGCTCCGGTACCTCAACATCGTCGCCCACCTCAAACTCCAGCGTCGTCGGTTTGTTCCACCCGGGGTCCCGCCCAAGGTTCTGAATGCAGCCGGATGCTCCGCCCAGAACGAGCAGCACAAGTCCGAGCACCAAAACGCGCCCGGCCGTCGACCAGCCGAAATCAGCACCCATGCCAGCCCTGCCGATCAAAGATGTCGGCCGGGCGAACTTTTCGTCCACTCGGCCGCGGAAGCCATCTGAAATCTTCACTGTCCTCTGTCCTTTCACGCTTATTCTCGATGCAGCCTGTCAAAGCCTCTCTGCATGTTTTCGTCGATAAACTCACTTCGCCTTTACGCTGTACCGTCAGGGCAGGGCCGTACCGAGCCGCCCCCGCACCTCTCGCAAGTCATTCCCGCTTATCGCTCCCGAACCGTCCACGTCCAGATGACAATTGCCCGCCGTCAGCGACTGTCCGACAGCCTGGCGAATGGCACGCATATCGGCCGCCTCAACCCGGCCGCTTCCATCCACGTCGCCCGGCAGCAGTCGCATCATGATGCTCCGCGTGCCGTCAAGGGCCGAGCCATCGGTGCCGCGCAAGGTGGAGGAAATCGTCACCACCAGGCTCTGGTCCGTATGCAGTGGCTGCGACAGGTCGATGGTCATGTTGCGGCCCGATGCATCCAGCGTGACCGACGAGACCAGGTTCGACAAATCGCCCGACACGCCGCCGGTCAGCATTACCGTCTCGCCGTCAATGCTCTGCGGATCAATCGCAAAATCAAACGTTACGCCCAGCTGCGTAACATGTTTGCGCGGCTCCACGTCATTGTCCTGAATGGTCCGACCAAGCAGCCCTGCCGTGCCGTGGGTTGCGTAGGCGCGCCAGGCGGTTATCTGCGGCGACACGCTCACAATTCGGTACAGGTGGACCGCGTATGGCGAAAAGTCATCAGTAAACACCCCACCGCTCACCGTCAACGTCCGCTCTTCGTCAATTACCTCCACCGTTCCATTCAGCGGCTCGGCCAGCGTGAAAGTAGCCGACGTGCTGCCATCGCGCATGCCCACAGCAAACAGGTAGGTGGCCCCGTCATGCTTCTTGACCATCGTATCGACCGGCACCGCGGCATTGCTGACGGCAGCCGTAGCGCCGGTGACTATGGTCGGACTGTTCAACACCGGGGCCAGGCGGTGAATCTGGTTGTTGGTGAAGCTCACCATCTCCAGCATGGGCGCATCGTACAGCAGGGCCGGCTCGATGAAGGTCGGCGATATCTGGTGCACAAAGTAAAGAATGCCCCGCGAGCCGTGCACCAGGCTCATCCACACCTCGGCCCGCGTCTGCGTGGGCGTGGCTTTGCCATTGCCGCTGATGTTGGTGCACTCGATAAAGTTCCACACAATCTGCTTATCAGTAGTCCAGCTGATCATGCGATCAACGCCGAACGGTACGAGCCACGGCTTGTCCTTCACCGCCGTGTACTGGCTGGCAAACGGGTAGATGTCGAAACTGCCGATGTCGGTCCCCTTGAGGTACTCTGGGTAATCTTCCGGATGATTCGTCCGTGTGCCGCGACCGTGCCAGCCGTCCCAGGCCACACCCTGGCCCAGGTTCAAAAAGACCGGCCGAGTATCGTCCGCCGCCTTAATGGTGTTGTAGCGGCTGACAATCTCCGACGGCAGCACCGGCGGACCGTAGCCACCCTCCGGCAGCGGCTGGGCGTTGTCAGGCTCGTCCTGCTGGGACCAGGCGATTATGACACCACGGTTGGGCGAATTGAGGCCGACCGAATTCTGATGGCAGATGGCTTTCATGCCGGCATTGGCCAGTTGCGACAATTGTGTCTCGGTTGGTCCCTGCCACAGGCCGACGTATGTATTGAAGCCGGCGGCCTTGTACTGGTTGGCCCGGGTCGGGCTCTGTAACCACACGCCTATCGGAAAATATGAGGCATCAGCCGACGGGCCATTGGTCCACTGGCCGTACGGACTCTGGAATTGTCCCATTGCCGCGGCAGGCAGAATGAGCAGAGCGGCAAGCGCGACTGCTTCAATCAGGCCGATTTTTCGAACCAGTTGAATGTTTCCAAACTTCTGCCGGCGACACAACAAGTGGGCAAAGGACATAATCATGCTCCCCGAGGTGATCCTGAAAGTTACCTCGCCATTATACACTATAAACTGCGGAATTGACCAATGCTCAAACCGCTTCGGCCAACGAGCGTTTGGCGCGCGGCCGTTTTTCGTGGCATGGGCATCCTGCCCGTGGAGGCTTTCTCATGGCGTGGTCATGGTTTGAGCGGTATCTTGCGTCACCATAGCTTGGCTCAGACCACAGCACCGAAAACGGAAATAAACAGAAACAAAACAGAAACAGGCCGAGGGGCAAGATGCCCCCCCCGGCACTCACGGCCAGGATGGCCGTGCCACGGTAAACCCACGCTCACCGCTGCGCTTATCGCGGCCGCCGGCCAAGCAGGCGCAAACCATTGCCGATGACAATGAGGCTGGCGCCCATGTCGGCCAGCACGGCCATCCACAGTGTCGCCATATTCGCCACGGCCAGGGCCATGAAGACAGCCTTCATGCCCAGGGCAATCGTTATGTTCTGCCTGATGATTTTCAGCGTCCGCCGACCCAGCCCCACGGCCTCCGGCAGGCGGTCCAGATGATCGGTCATCAGGGCCACGTCGGCCGTCTCGATAGCCACGTCCGACCCCGCCGCTCCCATGGCAATGCCAACCGTGGCCGCCGCCAGGGCAGGGGCGTCGTTCACTCCGTCACCAACCATCACCGTCCACTGGTCGCGCTGCGTAAGGTGTCGCACGCGCTCCAGCTTTTCATCCGGCAGAAGAGCGGCATGCACATGGCTCAGCCCCACCTGCCCGGCAATTGAGCGGGCCGTCTGCTCGTTGTCGCCGGTCAGCATCACCATGTCCTTCATACCCATTGCCTGCAGGCTGCGGATGGAATCCAGGGCCTCCTGGCGCGGCTGGTCTATCAGTACTATGATGCCCACCGGCCGGCCCTCAACCAGCACCGCAACCGCCGTGTGGCCGCCGGTCTCCTCGCGCTCGAACCGCTCCACAAAATCGGCTCCATCGCCGCTGCCGAATTCCTCAACCAGGCGTAGGTTACCCACATGACAGAGCCGCCCGCCAATGCGAGCCTCGGCCCCGCGCCCAGGCAACGCCCGACTGTCGCGACCCTCCTCGTAATCGATCCGCTCCTGCGTCGCGTGCTGCCTGATGGCCTCGGCCAGAAGATGCTCGCTGTGCGCCTCGACTGCTGCAGCCACGCGCAGCACCTCATCCTGCGCGGTGCCGTCCAGGCTGATCACCTTGACCACATCGGGCCGGCCGTAGGTCAGCGTGCCGGTCTTATCCAGCATGAAAGTGCGAGCCCGGCCCAGGTTCTCAAGATGAACGCCACCTTTGATCAATATGCCCCGCCTAGCCGCGCCGGCCAGGGCCGCAACAATGCTTACCGGTGTCGAGATAACCAGGGCGCAGGGGCAGGCGATGACCAGCAGCACAAGGGCCCGCAGAATCCAATCGGCCCACGACTGGCCGAAAAGCAGCGGCGGAATGATGGCCACCAAAGCCGCCCCGACTATAACCGAAGGCGTATAGTACTTGCTGAATCGCTCGACAAACTGCTGGCTTGGTGCCCGGCTCGCCTGGGCTTCCTGCACCAGGTGCAGAATGCGGGCCAGGGTAGTCTCCTCGGCCGGCTTCGAGCTTTGCACCTCAATTACGCCATGCTGATTGATGCTGCCGGCAAACACGCCGTCGCCGGGCGATTTGGCAACAAGCTGCGACTCACCCGTAACCGGAGCCTGGTTCACGTCGGTCCGGCCGTCGAGCACCTGCCCGTCAACCGGAACAGTATCCCCGGCCCGCACTATGACCACCTCGCCCACCTGCACTTCGGCCACGGGCACTTCGTCAAT
This sequence comes from Phycisphaerae bacterium, assembly GCA_041690105.1. Lineage (GTDB taxonomy): Bacteria > Planctomycetota > Phycisphaerae > FEN-1346 > JAACEH01 > JAWLHX01. Next base: position 59,202 of record JAWLHX010000002.1, on the reverse strand, counting down.
GCCGCCATTGCGCCGCACCCGGGCTCGCCGCGGAGCCAGATCCATCAGCTTTTCCACCGCGTGCCGGGCTCGCCCCATGGTGTAGCTTTCCAGCAGCAGGGCCAGGCTGAACAGAAACATGGCCGACGCACCCTCGGCCCATTCGCCGATAATTGCCGCCCCGATGGCCGCCATGGTCATCAGCAGGTTCATGTCGAATGTGCCCAGACGCACCGCCCGGATTGCATTGCGAGCTATCCAATAGCCCCCGCTGATAATGGCGATGGCATAGAATATGGTGGCCGGCACTATGGTCTGCCATTCCGCCACCTGCAGCAAAACCGGCTGAGTCCACCAGCCGAAGTAATCGCCCGCGCTCAGCAGAATGCCCGCCGTCAGGCTCAGGCCGCTGACGATAACCATAATCAGTTTGATGTGTCGGGCCAGCCCGAAGGAACGCTCCAGGGCAGGGGCCGCGGGCCGCCCCTCTTCGGTCGCCGGAAATCCGGCGTCCAATATCGCCAGCCGCAGCTTGTCCGCCGTGGTCGCGGCCGGGTCGAATGTCACCGTAAGGGTCCGGGCGACATAGTTGGCGGTGGTGCCCGTGGTGCCGCCCGATTTGCGCAACGAGGCCTCGATTACCCGCAGCTCATCCGAGCAATCCATGCCTTCGATGCGAAAAATTACCTGCGAGGCCGCAGCGTCCACCAGGTTCAGCTGATAACCCTGCGACTCCACCGCTTTGCGAATTTCTTCAACACCTGTACGCTCCGGACGGTATTCAACTTCTAGAGTGCCCGCTGCAAAACTCAGTTTAACGCTCAGCACACCATCGATTTTCTGCACAGCTCGTTCGACGGTGGCAGCGCAACTTGGACAATCCAGCCCGGAGACGCCAATTTTGAGACGACCCGTTTCCATGATGAACCTCTTTTCTGCCGGGCAAGCGCCTGCTGCAGCTTTACCACTACCTTCATTATATGGCCCTGGGGGAGGATTTCACCCTTATCCCGCCCAAACACCGTGAGCAGGCCATTGACGCCGGCCGCAACTTTGGTAGGCTAGCTCGGCAACTGTGTTGGCAGACATTTTCAGGACACCAGGAGGATTTTCGTGAACAAACGCGCTGGACATTGGGTGAAGATTGTTCTGTCGATGGTCGTGGCCGCGGTATCGCTCGGCGGTTGCGGTAAATCAACCGAGCCTGTTGATTATAATAAACCTCTGCCGCCCGGTGCCCATGCCCTGCGCAAAATCACCGATCCGGACATGATGCCCGATTTTGCCGCTGGTTTTCCCAGCAATCGGCAGGACCTCCTGAAGGCCACCGACCACAGCATAAGCTGGTTCCGCGATTATCCGTCCAGCCGGCAGTTCTACCCTTTACACGAATTCACCCACGAACACTCTGCCCAGAGCCTGGAGCATTTCCGGCAGGTGGTCATCGCAGCTCAGTCGCCCCAGGCCCTGCAGGCCCGCATTCTTCAGGATTTCGACGTCTACCAGAGCGTTGGCTGCGATATGAAGGGCACGGTCCTTTTTACCGGCTACTATCATCCGATTTACCCGGCCAGCCTCGAGCCGGTTGGCCAGTTTCAGCACCCCCTGTACCGCATGCCGCCCGATTTGGTCAAGGGTCCGGATGGAGCGATTCTGGGCCGCCGTCTGCCAAATGGCTCAATCGTCAAATTCCCACCGCGCCAGCAACTCGAAAGCAGCGGCATGCTCCGCGGGCTCGAACTGGTCTATGTCCGCAGCCGGTTTGAAGCCTTTGTCATCCATGTCCAGGGCGGCGCAACACTGCAACTGCAAGATGGCCGAATGATGGAAATCGGCTATGCCGCCAGCAACGGGCACGATTACAGAAGCGTCCGCGAACTGCTCGTGGAGGACGGGAAAATCGACCCCTACAAAGCCTCGCTGGGGGCCATGAAAGCATATTTTGACGAGAATCCGGGCGAACTGGATCGCTACATCAGCCGCAACCCACGTTTCATCTTCTTCACCGAGACCCATGGCGGCCCCTTCGGCAGCCTGGGGCAGCCCGTCACGCCGCTTCGCTCGCTGGCCACCGACAAAACCATATTTCCGCGCGGTAATCTCACCTTCGTCACTACCCATCTGTTCCAGCCGATAGGCCCGGGCCAGGCGCGGAACGATCCCTTCAACCAGTTCATGCTGGACCAGGATACCGGCGGAGCAATCCGGGCACCGGGCCGGGCCGACATTTTCATTGGTACCGGCCACGCTGCCGGCCAGATTGCCGGCCGCACGGCGATGGAGGGCAAACTCTATTACCTGTTTCTCAAGCCTGAACTGGTAGGGGCCGTAAGCGCCCGGAACCAGGGCGACAAGACTGATGCTGCCGGGGCCGCTCGCCCGGCTTATCCTGACGTGCCTGCGGCGCGTTATGCACCCGATGCCGGACGCTGATCCAGCTCACACTAAAGGGAGATGTCTGAATGAAGAAGACGACACAGTCCGCACAATGTCACAACACGGCGCCGCGCCTGACGCGCCGCCTGGTCCCGCTGGCTATCATGGCCCTGCTCGTCGCAGCCGTCCTGCTGGGCTCTGCAAACGCCGCCCTGGCGACCGACTACTACGTCGACTACAGCTCCGGCGACGATGCCAACGCTGGCACCTCGGCCGAGGCCGCCTGGAAGCACGCCCCCGGCGACAGGGCCGCAAAGGATAAACCTGCCGAGGTCAAACTAGCTCCCGGCGACCGCGTAATCTTCAAGGGCGGGGTCAGCTACGAGGGCGCCATCACCATCACGGCTTCCGGAACCGCCGAAAAGCCGGTCATCTACGATGGCAACACAGCCGGCCAATTCGGAACCGGCAAGGCCATTATCGAGGGCGGCGTTCTGCTGACCGACTGGAAACGCTGCGAGAATGCCGAGCAGGCCAAGGGCAACCCGCGCTGGGCCGACATATTCTATGTTGACGTGCCCAAGCCCATCGGAACCGCCAACCTCACCTATGCCGAGCAGCCTCTGACGGTCGCCCAGGACCCCAACCCCTCGGAAGCCATCTTCCAGGAAAAGCCATCCGACTATTACGTGGTCGACGGGCCCATGGCCACCAACATGCCGGCCAAAATCTATGCCGAATCAGGCACCCACACCAACAGCCAGCGCCCGCTTATCCTGATGATAACCCCGGGCAACGGTTCGGCCGTCGTCAGCCCGGTCATCGGCGCTTCGGTCAGTGTGGAAGTACCCGAGGCAATTACCGCCAAGAGCGTCGGCATATCAATGCAGCCCAACTACACCGCTCCGCGCGAGGTAGCCTTCTATGGCGATGGCAAGGAGTTGCTGGTGGCCACCATCGAGAAGGACAAGCGCGGCATGCAGACCTTCGATTTGCCCCAGGCCGCTACCTTCAAAAAGTTCACCATCAAGATTCTCAGCGTCCATGGCGAGGTGAAGAACGATTGGACGGCCATTGTCGGCATTGCTGCAATTGACGAAAACGGTGAAAACAAGATGCAGTTCCAGGCCAGCACCATGCTGACCGATCCGAAGGTGTTGCGGCAGCAAGACCCGACCTATTACGATGGCATGAAGGTCGCCTTTCATGGTGGAGCCAATGCCGTCATCTACCTGGATGTCAAAAAGTACGATCCGGAGGCCAACCGCCTGCACCTGGGCTTCTATGCCGGCAAGCAGTACAAGCAGACGCGCTACAGCCTGATGAACTCCGTTCGCCTGATAGATGTGCCGGGCGAATACTCGAGCGGTCCGGCCGAAGATTCCAAGCTCGTCCGCATTTATCTGCTCCCCGTGAAAGTCGTCGATGGCCAGCCGGCCGAAATCAGAATGTCGCGCCGCGGCAACGGCTTCCTGCTTCAGCAGGCCAGCCACGTGACGGTGCAGGGTTTCCGCATTCTGCGGCAGGGAAACAACAGCCGCACTGCCGGCCTCAGCGCCAATGGACCGGCCGAGGGCGTCATCTTCCGCGATTGCGAGGTAGCACTTTTGCGAGGCACAGGCATCACCACCTATAAGGTGGACAACGTGCTGGTCGAGGACTGCTACGTCCACGATTGCCCCGGGCACACCAAGGGCATCGTCCTGCGTAATGGCAGCAACGCCGTTACCCGCAATTGCCGCCTGGTGCGCAATACCTCCACCGCTCTCGATTATTACACCGTTACCGGTGGCAGTGTCGTCGGCTGCGAGGTAACCGATCATCGCGGCATGCACGCCAACAGCCTGACCTTCTACCTGGGTTGCAAGGACATCCTCATCGAGGGCAACAAGGTCGCCCGCGGCAACGTGGCCCTGACCTTCCAGCAGGCCGAGAATCTGATCATCCGCAATAACGTCTTTGATGGCAACGGGGCCACGACCATCGTCGGCATCTGGCCCGGCCAGCCACTGAAGAACGTGCAGATTCTGAACAATACCTTCATTCGCTCTAACCATGATGTATCGTGGCAGACGGGCCTCTTCACCAACAGCAAGAATCTGGAAGGCCTGGTGGTTCGCAATAATATCATCGACGGCCTGTGCGGTACGCCGCCCTTCCCAAAGACGGCCGTCTTCACCCATAACCTTTACACCCGCCTTGGACCGGACCGCGAATCAAAGAACTTCGGCCCGGGCGAATTCTTCGAACCCGAGCTGGATAAGATCTTCGTCGATGCCGAGAATGGCGACTTCCGCCTCAAGCCGGGAAGCCCGGCAATTGGCGCCGGCGCCCCGCTCGACTCCGTCGAGGCCGACATTGACGGCAAGCCTCGCCCCAAGGGCAAGCCGCTGAGCATTGGCGCTTACGAAGGGGCGGCTGAGTAAGACCAATCCGGCCGCCAACTGGCCGACCTTAAACACACAAAGGCATTCTGCCGACCGGTTGCACGGTTAGCAGAATGCCTCTTTTTTGTTACGCGCCTTTGGCGGGCCGCTTCTGTCAGGATGCCGAACCGCCGTCGGAATCATCAGTCTGCTCGGGCTGGAGCTGGTCGGCCGTCAAGTCGTGGCCGATGACCGTATCTTCGGGCGTTACAGGTTCCGGTGCCAGTTCTCCGGCCTCGGTCCGCGGCTGGGGCCGGGGTTCAACCATGGTTATCGGAGCCGGGACAGGCGGCGTCGGCATGCCGCTCTCAATCGGCAGCGTCACGTTGAAGGTCGCGCCGTGGCCGGCTTCGCTCTGCACGGCCACCTCACCGCCCAGCAAATTCACCAGTTCACGCACTATCGACAATCCCAGACCCGTCCCACCGTGCTGGCGAGTATGGCCGGCGTCCACCTGCGTAAAACGGTCGAAGATAATGCCCTGTTGCTCGGCCGAAAGGCCCGGCCCGGTGTCGGTCACCTGGAAAATCATGGTCTCGCCGTCAATCTGCCGGGCGGTCAGTCGCACCAGGCCCGAGGGCGTAAACTTGACGGCGTTGCTCAGCAGGTTGTACAGAATCTGCTGCAATTTGTTGGCGTCGGTGGTCATGATCGGGCTTTGCGGATCGACCTCCAGTTCCAGGCGCAGATCCTTCCGCCCCACCAGCGGGCGGACCATGTTCATGGTCGTCTCGCAAAGGTCCAGCGGCGAAACCTGCCCCAGCTTCAGGTCCATCTTGCCGGCTTCAATCTTGGCCAGATCGAGCAGATCGTTCACCAGTTCCAGCAGCATTCGCCCCGAATTGCGGATGTTGCTTACGTAGCGGCTCAGCTTGGCGTCCTCACGCAGTCGCGAATTGCCTTCCAGAATGTCGGCAAAACCTATGATGCTGTTCAGCGGCGTGCGCAGCTCGTGGCTCATGGTGGTCAGGAATTTGCTCTTCACCTGGTTCATCTCAAACAGCGACACATTGGCCTTGGCCAGTTCTTCCAGCTTATGATCAAGCGAAAGGTTGGCCCGCCGCAACTCTTCCCGCGAATTCTCCAGCCGCTCAAGCATGCGGTTGAAGCTGCGCGACAACCCCTCAAATTCGTCCCCGGTCTTAATGTCGCTGCGGACATGCAGATCGCCCTGAGTCACCCGCTCGGCTGTATGTTTAAGATGCGTAACCGGCTGCACGATGACCCAGCGCACCACCCAATAGAAAATCATCATGCTGAGCATGGCCGTGCCAATGGCCGTGGCGCCCAGTATTATGCGATTAACGGTAATTTTCCACCGCGTGTCGTCCGTCGGGAAGGTGACGACAATGGCCCCCATCAGATCGTTTGCGGCCAGCTCCGGATGGCTCGTGCGGTGGCAGTCCAGGCACGATTCGCGGGCACGCAGGGCATAGGCGTAGCGGAACATGTAACCGTCATCGTCCGTAAAGTGGGCGCTTTTGTCGGGCGAACGCTCCGGATTCTCCTGGAACATGGTCAGCCACCGCTGCTCCATGTCGTTGCCCGGCAGGCGCTCGGTCTTATCCAGCGTGCTTACGATTCGCATCTCGGCGTTGGCCCGGCTTGACGGCGGCCCCAGCCGCGTCAGGTCTTCTATGATGCTCTCGGAATCCTGCATTTCGCCTGCCGCAGCCGAAGCATGCAGCCGCAGAAAACCCCAGCGGACCATCTCGCGGGCGCTGATGGCATCCTGCTCCAGCAGCTGCTTTTCAGTCACATAAGTCGGAAAAAAGAAGGCAATGACCACCACCAGCAAAATCAGCAGCCCGAAAATGAGCCTGATCTTGCGCTCCAGTGTCGTATGACTCAGCTTATCCTTGGCCATGCCCAGCTTCTGAAAGAACCCTCGTAGCGACCCATGCGGCAACGAGACAGTATTATTGTCTCAAACCGCCTGGTCTGCAAGGGCTGATAGAATTGGATCAGAAAGTTGGGGCCGGTTCCCTGTCGCTCAGGAACTGGCGGACCACACGCCCGGCAAAGTGGCCCGAAAAAGTGCGGGCTCCTTCACTGCTCAGATGAACACCGTCATAAAACGAGGCTGGGGTAATCTCCTCCACCCAGCGGCAATCAACCAGTGGCACCTGGCGGGCGCACAGTTGCTTGACTAGAGATTCATCCACGTCATACTTGTAAGCCATCGGCATCAGCACGATGGCCACGGCCACGTTGTGCTCGTCGGCCAAATCCAGAAACCTGTGCAGTCGGCTGTAACTTTGCTCCTGGGCCAGGTCATTGTCGGCTTCGGAGTACTCAGTTGCCTCCGAGGCTTGCCGGAGCATGTTGTGCTGCCAGGTGCGGCCTTCCTGATAATTGGGGATAATGGCGCTGAGGATCGACTTCTGTATTCGGTCGCGTCCGGCGAACGAGCGGAAGGCGGAACTTTTCAAAAACTTGGCCCTGTCGCAAAAGTCCGGAATATCGGACAGGAGCAGTTCGCTGTGATTGCTTCTGCGGGTCAAGGTGGCCAGGCGACCAATGCCCACCGTCGGGTAGTCCACAAAATCGGACGAGCAGAGAAACACCATGTCAGGGCGGTGCTGGGCATCGGCAAAGTACGACCTGAACAACCAATACCACTCCGACATCTCCGACCCGGGCAGCGTGAAGGCGTCCACACTCACCTGGTGGCCCAACTGCTCAATCTGGCGGCTGAAAACATCGGCCCTGAACCCGTCCTCGGCCAGAGAATCGCCTATGACCAGAATCCGTGGCGACTGCGACGAGGCCAGCCGCTCGGCACGCTCGGCAAAGGACGAAATGGTGGCGTATTCGGCCGAGACGCGGCTCTCGATCCTGCGCATGAGTAGCTCGACCCCCATGAGCATGCAGGCCACAACCGCCAGAACCTTCAGTTCCTGCCGCAGCGTTGGCCTAGAACTGGAAGTAGATGAACTCATTACTGACCTCCGGAGCAAAAAACCAGAGCATGAACACAAAGTAAGAATAAGCCGCAGCACGTGCCTGCCAGCGAACCCGCAGCAGAGCAATCATGTCATCGCGGCGATGAATCCAGTATTCCAGCAAAAGCAGCGGACCGACGAAAAATACGATGCTGCCGAGGGCATAGGCCGAGAACTCCGAGAAGCGGAAGTCGGTGGCAATGCCCCTCAGCATCAGCCAGGCCTGGCCCAGGTTGTCGGCCCTGAAGAGCAGCCAGCCAATGCAGGTCAAGTGAAACATGACAACCCCGGCCACCACTTTACGCGGCCAGGTGGTAACAACCTCCCTGGTCGACTTTTTTGCCTGTTCCAGCAAGCGGTAAATTATCAGTATGGCCCCCTGGTACGCCCCCCAGGCCACAAAAGTCCAACTGGCCCCGTGCCACAACCCGCCCAGCAGCATGGTCAGCATCAGGTTACGATACGTGTTCAGCGAGCCCTTGCGGTTGCCGCCAAGGGGAATATAGAGGTAGTCGCGGAGCCAGGCCGAAAGGCTGATGTGCCAGCGAGTCCAGAAGTCGCTCGGCGAAACTGCGAAGTAGGGCATTTTGAAGTTGTAGATCAGGTCGAAGCCAAGCCATTTTGCAAGGCCTTGGGCCATGGATGAATAGCCCGAGAAGTCGCCGTAAATCTGGAAGGCGAAGGCGTAGATGGCCAGCAGCATGTCGGCCCCGGTGGCCTGGCCCGGTCCGGCCGCAAAAACGGCGTTGGTGATTGTGGCCATATTGTCGGCAATGACAACCTTCTTAAAAAGTCCCAGCAATATGTGGTACAAGCCCTCGGCAAAGTCGCCCTGGCGGTGCACCCGCGGGTTCTCTATCTGCGGCATCAGACGGTTGAATCGTTCGATGGGGCCGGCCACCAGTTGAGGAAAAAAGGCCACGTACAGGGCGAAATCCAAAAAGCGCCGCACTGGCTGGGCCCGGCCCTTGTATACGTCGATGGAGTAGCTCATGGTCTGGAAGGTATAGAACGAAATGCCGACCGGCAGAATTATCTGCAGGGCCGGCAGGTTGGCCTGGAAACCAAGAGTCGACAGAATACCGGCCAGCTCACCGGCGAAAAAGTTGAAGTACTTGAAGAAGCCCAGAAAGGCCAGGTTGCTGACGATCGAGACAACCAGCAGGCTCTTACGCCTTGCGGCCGTCGCTCCAGGTGCGGCCATAAGCCGGGTGCAGGCGAAATCGATCATGGTGGAGGCTGCTACCAGCGACAGAAACCGCCAGTCCCACCAGCCGTAAAAAATATAACTGGCCGCCAGCAGAATGATGTTCTGCCAGCGGTGCCTGGCCCGGCTGTAGATGAGAATGACGATGGCGAAGAAGGCCCAGAATATGTAGCTGTTAAATAACACGCCAATTTTCCCTGGGATTGTTAACCGTCTTGCTTTATCAGCCCCGCGCGCAGCAGCACCTTCTCATCCTGCTATACGAAGCACCAGAGCCCGCCGGGCTCCGGGCATCTTCTCTTGCCTCGCTTTTAACTATAATTCAGCTTCCGTCCGACTGGAACAGTCGCCATAAGAAAGTGCCCAGCAGTGGCACGGGCGTCCTGACCGGCACCTTCTGGCATTGCGTGGTTATTGGTTGAACGGAATTTGCGTCATCGTGATTTGAGTCAGACCATGGCATTAGGCAGACCACGGATCCGAATACAGAAAAGCTACGGCAGCGCAACAGCAACGGCAACAAAAACGGCCGAGGGGCAAGATGCCCCCCGGCACTCACGGCCAGGATGGCCGTGCCACGGGTGAAGAAGCCGCGCCGGAACGTGCCACTTAAACCGCCCGCTCCGGCGAAGTCCTTCTACTGATGAATGCCCTTGTGGTATTCCTGCAGGCTGCAGACTGTGCTGCGACCCTGTTTGATGGCTGCAATGCCCTTGGCTGCGGCAACGGCGGCGGCCATGGTCGTAATGTACGGAATACCATAGCGGATAGCCGTCTTGCGGATATACGAGTCGTCGCTCAGTCCGGCCCGGCCTATGGGCGTATTGATCACCAGGTTGACCTCGCGGTTCTTGATCAGGTCGACAATGTTCGGCCGGCCTTCATACACCTTGTTGACGACTTCGCTCTTGATGCCGTGTTCGGCCAGAAAAGCGTTCGTGCCGCGTGTGGCCAGCAGACGGAAGCCCATCTCCGAGAGGCTGCGGGCAACTTCCAGAACGTCCGGACGGTCCGATTCCGAAACGGTAATCAGCACCGTCCCCTCGGTGGGCAGCGTCTGCTTGGCAGCTTCCTGCGATTTAAAGAACGCCAGGCCGTACGATGTACCCATGCCCAGCACCTCGCCCGTCGAACGCATCTCCGGCCCAAGCACCGGGTCGACCTCCGGGAACATGTTGAACGGGAAGACCGATTCCTTCACACCGAAGTGGGCGAACTGGCGCGGGCGAATATCCAGATCCGACAGCTTCTTGCCCATCATCATCTCGGTGGCCATATGAGCCATCGGAAGGCCGCACACCTTCGATACCAGCGGCACCGTGCGCGAGGCCCGGGGGTTGGCCTCCAGCACATAAACAATGTCCTGGTGGATGGCATACTGCATGTTCATCAGGCCCACCACGCCCAGTTCGCGGGCAATGCGGCGGGTATAATCGTAGATGGTGTCGAGGTGCTTCTGCGGAATGCTGACCGGCGGAATTACGCAGGCCGAGTCGCCCGAGTGCACGCCGGCAAGCTCAACGTGTTCCATCACGGCCGGCACAAAGGCGTCGGTGCCGTCGGCCAGGGCGTCGGCCTCGCACTCGATGGCATTCTCCAAATACTTGTCAATCAGGATGGGCCGGTCGGGCGTCACATCCACCGCCTTGTTGATGTACTCGCGCAACATGGCTTCGCTGTGCACCACCTCCATGCCGCGGCCGCCCAGCACGTAGCTCGGCCGGACCATGACCGGATAGCCGATCCGCGAGGCAATCTCCAGCCCCTGGTCCATGTTGCTGGCCATGCCCGAAGCCGGCATCGGCACGCCCATCTTGTCCATCATCTGGCGGAAACGGTCGCGATCCTCAGCCAGGTCAATGACATCGACCGAGGTGCCCAGAATCTTCACGCCATTGTCGGCCAGTTCGCTGGCAATGTTCAGCGGCGTCTGCCCGCCAAACTGCACGACCACGCCCAGCGGCTTCTCCTTCTCATAGATGCTGAGCACGTCCTCGGCCGTCAGCGGCTCAAAATACAGCTTGTCCGACGTATCGTAGTCGGTCGAGACCGTCTCAGGATTGCAGTTGATCATGATCGACTCATAACCAAGATCGCGCAGGGCAAAGGCCGCATGCACGCAGCAATAGTCAAACTCGATGCCCTGGCCAATACGGTTGGGCCCGCCGCCCAGCACCATGATCTTCTGCCTCTCGCTGGCCGGCGGCGAGGTGTCGGCCGCGTTGTAGCTCGAGTAATAGTAGGCCGCGTCTTCAACTCCGCTCACCTGTACCGCATGCCAGCCCTGGTCGATGCCCTGGGCCTTGCGGCGCTGGCGAATGCTCGTTTCGCTGATGCCCAGAATCCGGGCCAGGTAGCGGTCGGCAAAACCGTCGCGTTTGGCCTGCCGGAGCAACTCGTCGGGCAGCATCAGGCCCTTGTGCTTCAGAATCTTTTCCTCAAGCTCAACCAGTTCCCTCATCTGTTCGATGAACCACTGCTTGATGTGCGTCTTCTCGTGCAGTTGTTCGACCGTTGCCCCCTTGCGCAGGGCCTCGTACATCAGGAACTGGCGCTCGCTCGTGGCTTCGCTCAGCCGCTCCATCAACTCGTCCAGCGACAGGCTGTTGAAGTCCTTGATGAAGCCCAACCCATACCGGCCCGTCTCCAGCGAGCGAATAGCCTTCTGGAAGGCCTCCTTGTAGTTCTTGCCGATGGACATCACTTCGCCCACAGCCTTCATCTGCGTGCCAAGCTTATCCTGCGAGCCCTTGAACTTCTCGAAGGCCCAGCGGGCAAATTTGACCACCACGTAATCTCCGCTCGGGGTGTACTTCTCCAGCGTTCCGTCGCGCCAGTACGGTATCTCGTCAAGCGTAATGCCGCCGGCCAGCTTGGCCGATATCAGGGCGATGGGGAAGCCCGTAGCCTTGGAGGCCAGGGCCGAGCTGCGACTGGTCCGCGGATTAATCTCGATGACCACCACGCGGCCGGTCTTCGGGTCGTGGGCAAACTGCACGTTGGTGCCGCCAATAACCTTGATGGCGCTGACTATGCGGTGGGCATAATCCTGCAGCCGGTCCTGCAACTCCTGCGATATTGTCATCATCGGAGCTGTGCAGAAGGAGTCGCCGGTGTGCACGCCCATGGCGTCCACGTTCTCGATAAAGCAGACGGTAATCAGCTGGTTCTTATTGTCGCGGACAATCTCCAACTCCAGCTCTTCCCAGCCCAGCACGCTCTCTTCTATCAGCACCTGACCCACCAGGCTCACGGCAATGCCGCGGCTGGCGATGGTCTGCAACTCTTCCACGTTGTAGGCCAGGCCGCCGCCGGTGCCGCCCATGGTGTAGGCCGGGCGGACAACCACCGGATAACCGAGTTCCGATGCCACTCGTTCGGCCTCTTCAACCGAGGTAACAGTCTCGCTGCGGGCCACTTCGATACCGAGTTCGCTCATCGTACGCTTGAAGGCTTCGCGGTCTTCGCCCCGCTCGATGGCATCGGCCACAACGCCTATCATCTCCACGCCGTACTGTTCCAGCACGCCGCGCTTGCTCAATTCTTCCGACAGATTCAGACCAGTCTGTCCGCCCAGGTTGGGCAAAAGGGCGTCAGGACGTTCGCGGGCGATAATTTCCGTCAGCACGTCGGCGTTAAGCGGCTCGATGTAAGTAACCTCGGCCATGCCGGGGTCGGTCATGATGGTGGCCGGATTGCTGTTTACCAGCACGATTTCATAACCCATCGACCTCAGGGCCTTGCAGGCCTGCGTGCCGGAGTAGTCGAACTCCGCGGCCTGGCCGATAACAATCGGACCAGAACCGATAATCATTACCTTCTTGATGTCCTTGCGTGGCGGCATTTTTTTCTTCCTTACATGCTGGTTCCCGGGGTCTCAGCCAAAAGTTGCAAAGGTATATCATGAAATCGCTGCGCTTTCCAGTAAATCACGCACGAACTTCGCGGCTATCATTAATCAGGGTTCGAATTATGAAATTTCCGGGCGAGACCTTAGGCCGACGGGGCAATTCTGCTGCTCAGGCCATGCCGTCGCGCCGGCGCTTGGGGTTCCTGGCCCCTGGCCGCGTTGCCGCGGGGCGATTCCGCTATACCCGTTCGCTGCGGGCCGGAGTTTTGCATCGCTCGGCACTGGCGGTGGGTGGGTCGGCAGTATGGTCCTTGCGAGCGACCGGGGAGCAATGGCTCGTGACGTTTGACCGCCGGTGGCTGGTGCGGCCAAGCGTACAGGTCTCGGTTATGGTTTCAACTTGCTCAAAACCCTCCTCCTCCAGGGCGGAACAGGCGGCAGAGTCTCCGGCCTCGGCGGCGGCGAGCACCGTTCGATAGCCGTCATGCCACAAATCGTGTAGCGCTTCCCGCACAACCTGCCCAAGCAACTCCGGGCCGCCCTTTTGCCGAACAGTCCGCAGGCCAAACAGGCAGGCCGATCCCTCCGGCAGCACAAGTTGGGGCAGGGCAGGTGACGAGCCAACACGATCCGACTGCCCCACAGCCCAAACGCAATGCTGCAGCCGGTTATTATCGCAGATGGTATAGCAGTGTGCGTCGTGCCGGAATTGTTCGCAGGCATGGCTCAAAAAGTCCTGCAGTCGCGGCCACTGGTCGCAGGGCTGATACTTCAGCAGGTCGCCCGCTGCATTCCTGTTTACCTGCCGCTGGGCTGCCGCGGGCTCGTGCTCATCCATAATCTTCTGGTAGATGCGGTGGCGGACGACCCGCCTCGTCCAGCACCCGGCCCGCTTCAGAGCCACCAGCGGCAACCGTCCGACGGGGTAGGCCATCAGCTTTTTGCAGGCTTCGTTGGCCAGTCGCGGCTCAACCCTGACGGACCGCAGGCATTGGCGGACCACATCCGCAGCCGCCTTCAGGCGCATGTCGGAGCGGTGCAGTCGGCGACTGCCGAAAATCTTCAACACGTGTACAGTAGCATAACTGTCGGCGGCATTATCTTTGTAGGCGTCGCCGCCGGGGGTCAGGTCGAAGCTCTCGATGCCCTCTGCCGCCAACATCCTCACCAGTTGCAGCAGGTGCAGTTTGCCGGCCGACAAGCGCGGATAGAGCGGCATCTGGGTGATGATGTGCAGAACCAGTTGACGCGGGGCCACCACATTCAACTGGGCCGACAGCAGCAGGTCGCCCGCCCTGAAGACAGTGGCATGCAGCACTCCGGCATCGAGCAGCCTGAGCAGAAACCCCCGCCTGAAATGGTAGTTGGCAAAGGGCAGCGTGCCATGCACCGCCCCGTGCCGGACATCGGCATAGGCTGCAATCTGGTCGATGATTGCGGCCAGGTCGGCCGAACGGGCTATTCGCTCGAAGGAGAGCGGCCCAAGGCGGCCAAGCCGATTCATCCTGCTCTTGTTCGAGCTTTTGCGCAGCGACTGGCCGGCCGAATCTTCCGATACCCACATTAGCGGGCGGTTCCACGGCTCCAGTTCAATGTTCAACCCGTGGCCCGCCTCCGACAGCCAGCCCACCGGCGTACCCGGCGACAGATAGCGGAAAACAAGCGTTTGCCGCGGATAGCGCCGCGTAACCTCGGCCAGGGCCTGCCGCGGAAAATCGGCCTCTTCCCCGGGCACGGTCAGCCAACCCTGATATTCGGCATCCTGCGGACCCGCCGGCGATAACTGCCCGGTGGCAATGTGCCGGGCGAGCGGCATAAGCCCCGTCAAAAGGCCCGGGCGCGGCTCGTCCGCCACCAGCACCGGATCGTAAGACGGGCGGTAAACATCGTACCAGGTGGAAACGAATTGGCGGCTTTGATAGGTGTGGCTCCAGGGACAACTGCGGAAGAGTTCATCCCAGGCGGCAGGTGTGGTCGAACGCTTCAAAAATTTGTCGGCTTCCAGGCCTTCGTACACTGTGACAGCCATGTAAAACGCCCCCATCCCTCATAATCATTTCAGCCATGGCTCAAGTCCTTCCGTCAGGCAGATGTCGGCCCCTCTCGAATACAAGCCGCAGCGGGGCCGACAACGTTAATTTAACACGATTCCCGGCAGGTGTGAGAAGAATTGAATTCCCCCCCCCGACAGACCGCCAGCCGCGCCTTGCTGCGAACCATGCCTTCCGGCGTTCCGCTTGGCTCCGGCCCCAGGTTCCACCGCACAAAACCGACCATTATCAGCCAGTTTCGCCTTGCCGCAAAAGCGAGAAGTGCGATAATGCAAACCAATGCTGCACCAGCGGGAAGTTGGTGGGATGATCATCCGGAGAGAGCGTAATCAGCGGAGGAATGCATAAGATGCTGACGGCTGCGGAAGTTAAAAAGTTTGCTCTGGCCCAGGGGGCCGACTGCGTGGGCATTGCCAATATCGAACGCTTTGAGGGCTCGCCCATTCAGATGGACCCGCGGCAAATAATGCCCGAGGCACGCAGCGTAATCGCCATGGCCTTCCGCGTCATGCGCGGCAGCCTGCGCGGCATCGAAGAAGGCACCTTCTTCAGCAACTATTCGGCCATGGGCTACGGTGGCATCACTTACCTTTACATGCCAATGGCCGTGATCAACATTGCCCGCCATATCGAAGACCAGGGGCTGGAGGCCATTCCCTACGGCCACCAGAGCGACTGGCGATCAATCGGCCAGGAGGGCGAGCAGCGAGCCAACTTCAGCCGCCCGGTCGCTCCGGGGCGGGCCGCGCCTGACGTCATGGTGCACCTGCGCATTGCCTCCTACCTGGCCGGCCTGGGCGAAATCGGCTTCTCAAAAATGCTGCTGACTCCAAAATACGGTCCCCGCAATCGCGTGGGCATCATTATTACCGAGGCCGAGTTGGAGCCCGATCCCATCTACGACGGCCCGCAACTGTGCAACAAATGCATGGCCTGCGTGGCGGCCTGCCCGGGCGGAGCAATCAAGAAGGACAAGACCGTCAAGGTGACTCTGGCCGGCCGCGAGGTCGAATGGAGCGATCTGGACATGGCCCAGTGCGACATCTGCTTCCGTGGCGGCATGCCCATGGAAGAGGGCGAGGAGGCCGAGGAATACACCAGCCCCATGTTCGGCAAAAAGATAAAACGCGGGGCCCATTCGCCGTTCTACAACAAGCCGCGAGACCTTTACAACACTGGCCAGGCCGTTTGCGGAGCACGTGGCTGCACGCGGGCCTGCATGATTTCGCTGGAATCGCGAGGCGTGCTGGAAAATAAGTTCCAGAAACCCTTCCGCCGCCGCAAGCCATGGACGGTCGACTGGTCGCAACCGGCACCTTCTTCCGAAGCCCAGGCTGATGATGATGGCGGGCAGGAGATGTCGGACTGAGCCATGAAGTTCAGCATTGGTTACCAGCTTCCCGAGCCCGACCAGCAGCCCTTTGCCGACCTTGTGGCCGACTATCGCCAGCAGGTTGAAGAGGTCTACTTTCCGTGGGTCGGAATGGCCTCCGGGCGGGCCGACATCAGCACCACGCGCGGCTACACCGACTGGTCGACCCAGCAACGCCTGGAGGCCGACCTGCTCGCCCTGCGCCGCATGGGACTGAAGCTGAACCTGCTCTTTAATGCCAACTGCCATGGCGGCCTGGGTGTCAGTGAGCACCTGCAGAACCAGGTCCTCTCGGTGCTCGACCACCTGGCCGAAACCGTCGGCGGGGCCGATGTTGTGACCACCGCCTCGCCGGCTGTGGCCCACATCATCAGGCAGCACATTCCGCAACTGCACCTGCGGGCCTCCGTCAACATGCGCATCGGCACCGTTGCCGGCATGTCGCAACTGGCCGACCTCTTCGACAGCTTCTACGTGCAGCGCGATTACAATCGCGACCTCACCGTGCTGCGCCGCCTGAAAACTTGGGCCGACAAGGCCGGCAAAGCCATTCATCTGCTGGCCAACAGTGGCTGCCTGGCCTTCTGCAGCAGCCAGACCTTCCACGATAACCTGGTGGCCCACGAGCGCGATGTCGACGAAACCCGCAACATTCCTGACTGGACTCCAACCGCCTGCTGGCGATTGCTGAAAGACCCCAACAATTGGCCGATGATAATGCAGGCCACCTGGATCAGGCCCGAGGATGTCGGGCATTACGAGCCCCTGGTGGGCATGATGAAGCTGGCCACCCGCATGCACGCCAATCCGCGGCTGGTCATCGACGCCTATGCCCGCGGGCAGTACCGAGGCAATCTGCTCGACCTGATGGAGCCGGGCTACGGGCCGGCCCTGGCCCCCATTGTAATCGATAGCCGCCGCCTGCCCACCGACTGGTTCCAGAAGACAAGCAGTTGCGGCCGAATATGCGAAAGTTGCGACTATTGCCGCCTGGCCCTCAATGGCGCACTTGTCCACGGAGAACAGGAGCCATAGATGAACAGGCCGCCCAATATTCTTTTCATTCTGATTGACGATATGGGCTGGCGCGACGTCTCGTGTTACGGCAGCGGCTTCTACGAGACGCCGAACATCGACCGCCTGGCGGCCCGCGGCATGCAGTTTTCCGATGCCTATGCCGCCTGCCCGGTCTGTTCGCCCACGCGGGCCAGCATCCTCACCGGCAAATACCCGGCCCGCCTCGGCCTGACCAACTGGATTGGCGGCAATGCCCGCGGCAAACTCATCGACGCACCTTACGTCAGGCATCTCGATCTTCAGGAGGTGTCGCTGGCCACCGCACTGCGCGATGGCGGCTACTCCACCTGGCACGTCGGCAAATGGCACCTGGGTCCGGAGCAATACTGGCCCGAGCACCACGGCTTCGACGTCAACATTGGCGGATGCGACTGGGGCCGCCCCATGCACGGCTACTTCAGCCCGTACAAACTCTGCAACCTGAGCGAAGGCCCCGAAGGCGAGTACCTGACCGACCGCCTGACCGACGAGGCCATGCAGTTAATCCGCCATCACGATGCCAGCCGCCCCTTCTTCCTGCACCTGTCGCACTACGCCGTGCACACGCCCATCCAGGCCCCGCAGCACCTGGTCGAAAAGTACCAGGCCAAGGCAAAGGCCATGGGGCTGGACGAGTTGCCAGCCTTTGAAGAAGGCGACCATTTCCCCACCGAGCACAAGCGGCACCTGCGCATCAAGCGTCGCCTGCTGCAGAGCGACCCGGTCTATGCCGCCATGGTCGAGAACCTGGACTGGAACATCGGCCGCGTCATCGAGACCCTGGAGCAGACCGGCCAGCTTGACAACACGCTCATCATTTTCACCAGCGATAATGGCGGGCTGGCCACAGCCGAAGGCTCGCCTACCTGCAATGCTCCGCTGGCCGAAGGCAAGGGCTGGATGTACGATGGCGGAACGCGCGAGCCGCTCATTGTCTGCTGGAATGGACACGTGCAACCCGGCAGCAGCTGCGACGTGCCCGTCACCAGCACCGACTTCTACCCCACCTTGCTCGAAGCCGCGGGCCTGTCGCTACGGCCGGCGCAGCACGTTGACGGGCAGAGCCTGATGCCTCTGCTGACCGGTCATGGCACGTTCGACCGGGAGGCCATCTTCTGGCACTATCCGCATTATGGCAACCAGGGAGGCAGCCCCGCTGCCGCCGTGCGGGCCGGCGATTGGAAGCTGATCCAGTTTTTCGAGGACGAAAGGTTCGAGCTTTACGACTTGCGTAACGATATCGGCGAAGCGCACGACCTGAGCGGCAGCCAGCCCGACCGGCTCAAACACTTGCAGGGCCTTTTGCGGCAATGGCAACACGATGTCGGCGCTCGCCTGCCGGAGGTGAACCCCGAGTGGCCGCCCCAGGGCAATTAACATCCGACCCGGTTGCGTCGGGCGATTGCAAAAAAGTTGGTGGCATATCGGCAGAATTCATCTTTTTCCGGCTGTCATGGCCTTGCGTCCGACAGGGCGGGGCGGTATAGTCGGCCGCCATTGATCGAACCCGGCAGCACTCCGCTGCGGCCACAGCGGCTATTGCGGATGGGCAGCTTCGCCGGACGATTTGTCACGAGGATGGTAAGAGTCAGCATTTCGACGCACCACTTCAACCGAAAGGAATCGACACGATGGGCAGCAAAGAGCGCGGACAGGCATATCTGGCAAACGTCCAGGCCAAGGTCAAGTCGGTCGAAGCAAAGCAGGCCGAGAACTTCCGCAAAGCTGGCGAAATGATTGCCGAAAATTATGCCCAGGACCGGTTGCTGCACGTTTATGCCGGTGGCGGCCACACCTGCCTGATGATCTGCGAAATGTTCTTCCGGGCCGGCGGCTTCGCCCACGTCAACCCCATCATGGGACACGACATCAGCCCCTACTGCCAGGCCCTCAAGTACCTTGAGGTGGAACGCACCACCGGTTACGCCAATTGCCTTATCCGTTATTATGGCGTGGGCGAGGGCGACCTGCTGATCATCTTCCACAACATCGGCATGAATCCGACCACCATCGACGCAGCCGAAGAAGCCAAAAAACGCGGGGCCAAAATCATCGCCGTCTCATCCAACGATTGGCGCAGCAAGTTGCCGCAGGATCATCACATCCGCCACCCGAACAAGAAGCACCTGTTCGATTACGCCGATCTGTGCATCGACGACGAAAATCCCTATGGCGACGCCGATTACACCGTGGAAGGTTTCGAGGTGCCAATTGCTCCGACCTCCACTCAGGTGGACGCCTACATTGCCCATCGCATGGTCATCGAGGCCGTGGCCGTTATGCTCGAGCGCGGACTGGAGCCGCCCATTTTCCGCAGCGCCAACCTTCCGGGCGGCGACGAGTTTAACGCCAAACTCATCAAGCGCTATGACGGCAGAGTCAAGGACCTGTAACCATTCGGCCATTGCCGCCGTCGCAATTGCCGATCAGAAAGAAAACCAGCATACAACGGAAAGACATTCCAACCATGAGCAAGCGCACGAAGTCGTCTCCGGCGGCCGCCCGCTGTCCGTCCGGACGCTATCTGAAGCTTATCGAAAACCGTATCAAGGTAATTCGCAGCGACATGCCCGGCCTGATCGAGATGGGCGAAAAAATGGCTCAGCCGATGCTCGATGGCGGGCGCTTTTTCGTGCCCCGGGTGGCACGCTTCTGGCCCAGCGAGTTCGGCGGCCGCAGCGGCGGATTCATGGGCCTGACCCGCTTGCCGGGCGTCAAGCCGTCGAAGGCAAACGATGTGGCCTACGTCGCCCTGCCACACCCGCGCGGCTGGCAGCCGCGGGAAGACGCCAACTTGCGGCAACTGCTGCGCAGCAAGGCCCAGGTGTTTATCAATGGCAGCGCCGAAGAGCTGCAGTCGCTCGATTCCTCCGACCTTAAGGGCATTGCCGCTCTGACTGGCGGAGCGTCTGCCGATGAAGGATTGTACTCGCTGGAGAATCGCAAACCGCTGGCCGACTTGCGGCACTTCGACCAGTTTGTCCGTGGCTGGATGGCGGCCGGCGAAATGATCGGGGCCTGCACCCGGGCCGGACGCATGCCCGCGATGTACATGAGCGTCTGGCTCGAAGGGGCCCTGGTACGCAACACCAGCTTCATGGAGCACAACAACCTGCGCGAGCCGTGGTACGTGCCCTTCTTCCATCGCGACGTTTACATTCCGCCGCTGGCACCGGGTTATGCCGGCGGCTCGTTTCTGGATATCGCCGAAGGCCACCTGCGGACGCTGCAGTCGCAGTTGCCGCTGCTCTCCACGGCCGGGGCATGGATGGCCGAGGCCCGCAAATCAGGTCGCCGCATCTGGTGCGTGGCGGTCGGCCACAGCTATCCGGAAATCCTGGAAATCGGCGACGACGAAAATTACCCGATCGAGTGGGGCCGCTCCTTCAGCGACCTCAAAAAGGCTGTGCCCGACAACCTGAAGGCAGGCGACGTCGTACTGCACATGGGCTATGCCCCGGTCGATCCGAAGCCCATCGCTCAGTTGCTGAAGAAGGGCGTCAGGCTGATTCATTCCTCGCCCTATGGCCGCCCGGCAACGTTGCCCGATCACGATAACTTCATCTGGCTCGACCTGCCCTGGCGGCCGGCCGACGCCTCGGTCGACGTGCCCGGCTACAGCGTGCGAATTCTGCCCATGAGCAGCACCTGTCACACCATGGCCTACTTCGCCATAGTATCCGAAATGGCCGAAGCATTGGGCTGGCGCTGATTATCGAGATCGGTGCGCATAGTTATCGCCGCTCGTATCCCCCGGCAGTGCCGGGGGCTTCAACAACAACGGCCAACGCGCTGCGGCCATGTTAAGCCGTTTTGCTGTTGCTTCTAACCCCTCTCCCGCTTGCGGGGGAGGATGTCTCCGGCGCATGCCGGAGACAGGTGGGGGTGTCGGAGCGCGGAAAACCCCTCGCCCTTCTACGCGGCCAAAGCTCACCCTCATCCGGCCCTGCGGGCCACCTTCTCCCGTCAAGGGAGAAGGGTAACGACGGAAGCCGTTGCTTTTGAAGCCCCCGGCACTGCCGGGGGATGTCGTTGCTGTTGTCTTTGTTTCTGCCTTTGCCATTTCTCAATCAAGCCAC
The DNA here is from genome assembly GCA_041690105.1 of Phycisphaerae bacterium. Taxonomy (GTDB): domain Bacteria; phylum Planctomycetota; class Phycisphaerae; order FEN-1346; family JAACEH01; genus JAWLHX01. The sequence continues at coordinate 37,861 of JAWLHX010000002.1, read as the reverse complement.
GGCGGCATCGATGGCTTTAAGCTCTTCGGCCGAGAATTCCCGGTTTGCCAGGCATCCCACCAAGTCCTCAATCTGCGACACTTTGCTGGCTCCGATAACGGCCGAGGTAACCGTCGAGCGCCGCAAGGTCCAGGCCACGGCCATCTGGGCCAAGGTCTGGTTGCGCCCGCCGGCAATCTCGTTCAGTCTGCGCACCTTGGCCAGCTTGTCATCGGTAATAGTCTCAGCCTTGAGGAACCCGTGCGGCTTGGCGGCCCGCGAATCACTCGGAATTCCGCCGAGGTAACGGTCGGTCAGCAAGCCCTGGGCCAGCGACGAGAAAACAATGCAGCCAATGCCTTCCTGGTCCAGCACGTCCAGCAGGCCATCTTCAATCCAGCGGTTCATTATGCTGTACGATGGCTGATGAATGAGGCAGGGCGTGCCCAGCTTGCGCAGCAAAGCGGCGGCCTGCTTCGTCTGCTCGGCCGAATAGGACGACACGCCAACGTACAGGGCCTTGCCGCTGCGGACGATATGATCCAGCGCCGCCATCGTCTCTTCCATCGGCGTCTCGGGATCGCTGCGATGATGATAGAAAATGTCGACGTAGTCCAGCCCCATGCGGCTCAGGCTCTGGTCCAGGCTGGCCACCAGGTATTTGCGCGAGCCCCAATCGCCATACGGACCGGGCCACATGCGGTAGCCGGCCTTGGTGGAAATAATCAGCTCGTCCCGCCAGGCCGACAGATTCTCCTTCAGCACCCGGCCGAACGTCTTTTCGGCGGCCCCCGGCGGCGGGCCGTAGTTGTTGGCCAGGTCAAAGTGGGTGATGCCCAGGTCGAATGCCCGCAGCATCATCTCCCGCGAGTTCTCCAGCGAGTCGACTCCGCCAAAGTTGTGCCACAGGCCCAGCGAAATAGCTGGAAGCTTAAGTCCGCTGCGCCCGCAGCGATTGTAGGTCATGGTCTCGTAACGTTCGGGTGATGGTGTGGTCACTCCAGGTGTCTCCTCACTCAGCGCGAAATTCAGAAATGGTAATTGCCGACGGACGCAACTGGCCGTTTACAATCCGGAAAACAGCCTCACCGTCTACTCGACAGGCATTGTCGAGGGCCTGCTTCGTTCCGTTGCATCATATCAGTACACTGTTCTTTCGGCGACCGAAAAGCTGCCAATTGTTGACTTGAATCGACCATGGCTCTAACATGAGACTTTCGACAACCAGACGGAGGCAACTTGCAGAATATGAAACTTCTCATCGGAATTCCAGTCTTCAACGAGGTGGACTACATCGACAACGTGCTCGACGAGGTCCGCCGCTACGGCGAAGACATCTTCGTGGTAAACGATGGCTCAACTGATGGCACGACCGAGCGACTGGCCGCCCGCGACGATATTGTCGTCCATCAGCACGAGCAGAACCAGGGCTACGGCGCCAGCATTATCGACATTTTTAATCATGCCATGAGCGGCAACTACGACTGGCTGATAACCCTTGATGCCGACGAGCAGCACGAACCGGCCGCCATCGCGGACTTCCAACGCCTGGCCGAAGACGATGCCGCCGATATTATCAGTGGCACGCGTTACAAGGAGCACTCGCTGCGCGAGCCTGGCAGCGCCCCCAACGACCGGCGCTGGATCAACTGCCAGATTACCTGCCTGTTGCGCGACATCACCGGCTACGACCTCAGCGACACCTTCTGCGGCTTCAAGGCCTACAGGGTCGACTCGCTGCGCAAACTGCAGATAACCGATACCGGTTATGCCATCCCGCTGCAGGTATGGATTCAGGCCTGGCGGGCGGGGCTGCGAGTTGTGGAGTTGCCCATAAAACTGATTTACGTCGACCCGAACCGCACCTTCGGCGGTCAGCTTGACGACAGCGAGCGGCGTTTACGCTATTATCTGGATACCATCGAACGCGAACTGGGCGAATCGGTTCAGGCCCGTTGCGATGGACTGCGGGCGGAGTGTCGCTGCCGATGAAAAGGGCCAATTACCGCGTTCCGCGCGACGACGAAACATGGCTTATCATTCCCGATCCGACCGATCTTCCGGCCCTCGTCCGCGAAAATCGCCGCCTGCTGGCATCGTACGATTTCCAGATTCTTGGCCGACCGGTGCAGGAATTCAGGGCCGAAGCCCGCAGCAATCTGCTGCTCATCCCTTACAACTGCACACTGCAAAGCTGCCTCAGCAGTTTCAGTCTCGATGCCTCGCGGCCGCTCATCCTCACGGGCCATCAGCCCGAGTTGTACCATCCGGGCGTCTGGCTGAAGAACTTTCTGGCCGGCCACCTGGCCCACGCCGTCCGCGGAGTCTCGGTAAACCTCAACGTGGATAACGACCAGCCGCACCAGACGGCTATCAGGGCCCCGGTGCGTACCGCAAAGGGACGGGCCGTCAGGGTCGAGGCGACCTACCTGCAGGCCCCCGCCGGGCTTGCTTACGAAGAACTGTCCGAGAGCATGATTGGCGACAGGGTGCCCGACGAACTGCGCCGCCTTGGCGTGGTCGAGGAGCTTTGCCAGGCCGCCGACGAATATTGGCGGCGCATCGATGCCGCCCGCGTCCGCTGCCACTATGCCCGCACCGTTACCTGCGCCCGTCACGTGCTGGAGCGGGAGGTTGGGCTGGATAACCTGGAGGCCCTGGTCAGTAACCTGGCCCGCACCGATAATTATCGCGCCTTTGTGCTGGACATCATCTGCCAGGCCGAGCGATTCCACCAGACCTACAATCAGGCCCTTGATACCTTCCGCCAGGTGCATCACGAGAAGAACCCGGCCCAGCCCTTGCCCAACCTGGTCAGCAGTGGAGACCGGCTGGAGCTGCCGTTCTGGGTCTGGCGCTCGGGCCAGCCTCGCCGCCGCCTGTGGTTGCAGACGGACGCCACCGCCGGCCGGTCATCAGCAGGTGACGGTTGCCGCAGCCGACTTTACATCGACGAGGAAGATTCGCCTTTTGTCGAGCTTGGCCCGGATATGCCGGCCGACCAGGGCAGGGCGGCTATTGCCCAGTTGGAGCAGGCCGAGAAGCAGCAGGGCATTAAAATCCGCCCCCGGGCCCTGTCGCTCACACTGTTTGCCCGGGTGCTACTGGGCGATGTCTTCATTCATGGCGTGGGCGGGGCCATTTACGACAAAGTGACCGACGAGATCATCCGCGGCTACTATGGCGTTGAGCCTCCCGCGGCCGTAATGGCCACCGGCACGCTGCATCTGCCGGGCCAGACGCATCCGGTTGGCGAAGAAGACCGGCAGAGGCTCATCAGGCGACTACGCGACATTCGCTGCAATGCCGATAGAATCATGCCGCCGGAGCTTCTTAATTCACCGCGAGTGCAGGAACTTGTTGCCCGCAAGCGCCAGATTGTCAGCAATAAATCGGCCGACCCCGCTGCCCGGCGCGATGCCTGGCACGAATTGCACGATATCAACGATGCCTTGGCCGCCCAACTCATCGACGAGCCGCAGGCCACGCGCCGGACCATCGAGGATATCCGCGACAAAATGACCGACAACCAGATTCTGCGCGACCGGGAATATTCGTTCGCTCTCTACCCGCGGCAGAGTCTGCTTGATTTTTACGCCCGGGCCACCAGGGTTCCGGCCGAGGAGGTGGAATGAAATCGTCCCGCCTGGCCTTTTCCACCAATGCCTACACCGCCATGGAACTCGAGGAAGCGCTGCGGCGCATCGCCGGGCACGGCTATTCGGCCGCCGAAATTCTGGCCGATAAGCCACACGCCTGGCCGCCCGACATGACCGACGCCCGGCTCCAGCGGCTCGGCTCGCTGCTCCAACAGCTTGGCCTCCGCCTGAGCAACATCAACGCCAACACGGCCTTCGGCTACTGGTCCGATGCTCCCGGCGAGCCCTTCTTCGAGCCCAGCCTCATCGCTCAGGATGCCGACCAGCGGGAAGACCGCCTGGGCCTCATTCTGCGCTCGCTCGAGATGGCGGCCGCCCTTGGTGCCGATTGCGTATCAATAACATCCGGCCGGCCCCTGGGCACCATGAATCCGGATGCCGCAACCCCCGTGCTGACCGACATGCTGGGCCGCGTGCTGGAGCATGCCGACTCCCTTGGCGTCAACGTGGGCATTGAATGCGAACCGGGCCTGCTGCTGGAGGATTCCTCGGAACTGGCCGACTGGATTGCCCGCATCGACCATCCGCGGTTGGGGGCTAATCTGGATCTGGGCCACGCGATTGTGGCCGGCGAGAATATCGCCGAGGTGCTCGAGCGCCTGCGCGGACGCATCTGGAATATTCACCTTGAGGATATTCGCGGCCTCAAGCACTATCATCTCATCCCCGGCGAAGGCGACGTCGACTTTGCCGCCATCAGCCGCAGTCTCAAGGACATCGGCTACGACCGCTTTGTAACCATTGAACTCTACACCCAGTCGGCCAACCCCGACCAGGCCGCCAGCCTGAGCTTTCAGCGCCTGGCCGACCTCTTCACCTGATTCCGCAGCTTGGCAGCGCGGGCAATTCTGGCCGGGTGAGGGTGACGCCGTTCCCCTTCTCCCTTGACGGGAGAAGGTGGCCCGCAGGGCCGGATGAGGGTGAAGCCGTTGCTTGCGCGCAAGAGAGCGCGGGTGCCAGCCACAAACTTGTTTTGTGGGTGTTCACCGTGCCGAGGCATGCGACTCATTCTGGCGAAGTAAAAGTTATCATGGCCTGACTTCGTCAGACCATGGCACCGCGAGGAGGAGTTTACCGCGCGGCCACACCCCCACCTGTCTCCGGCATGCGCCGGAGACATCCTCCCCCGCAAGCGGGAGAGGGGTTGAAACGGCCACGGCTTGCCGCCTCGCCCGCTGCCGGCTCAATCCAGCGGGGCTTTCTCGATCAACTGTTCATCGTGCCAGGCGAACATGTACTTTGCCGCCCGGTCCGAGCCGCGCGACCCGTATTGGCTCTCGTAGAACATCTGCGACACGTCGGCAATCTGCCGATAATCCTTGCCCCCGGCACGAGACAAGTCGGCCGTCTTGATGCGTTCGGCCCCCTTCACCTGCTGATCAGGACTGTGGGCGTAGAACAATGCAGCCCGGGCATCGCCGGCGGAGTTGTACTGCTTAACCGCCGCCAGGGCCACCTTTGCTGCCGCCATGTGCTCAATATGATTGGTGTAGCCGACCAGCGGATCGAAGTTGATTACCACCGTCGGCTTTTCGCGCCGGAATATCTCCAGCACCCGCTGGACCGGATCGCCCGATTGACTCGACCAGCGGGCAAGCACCTCGTCCACCGACGCATCGCGCCCGCCGGGAGATCGCCAACGGGCAACCGCCGTCTCCTCGTAATCCAGCACGGCCAGGCCATCCGGATGGGCCCGCGTCAGGCCGTTGACATAGTCCAGCATTATCGGCTCACAACCCAGCACGGCCATGGCTGAATGGAATTCCTGCCGGCGCACATCGGCCAGCGTCCGGGTCAGGTCCTCGCGATGTAGATTCCAGCCGCTCTCGCCGCCAGTCAGGCACAGCACAACCACCTTGCGACACACATCCGCCGCCCGGGCCAGAAGCGGCCCCACGGTATGCTCATCATCAGGATGGGTTCCCAGAAAAAGCACCACGGCCTCGCTGTCCAGATGATCCAGAATCGATTCGCCTGCCATTGGTTCACCCTCTCCTGTTGATTTTGAATTATCGTACCGACCGCCGCCGCCCGCAGCGGCACCTGCCGGCTAAGGTGTCGGTTGTTTGGCCTGCAGAGCGCGCGATGAACGAAGAGTCTGGACCCATACCAGGTACACGCACCACAGCCCGGCGGGTATAAGCGTGAGCACCAGCAACAGCCCCGAAGACGTACCCGTCGCCTGACCTGTCCAAGCCAGCAGAAAACCCATTGGCAGGGCACCCAAGGCCAGCGACAGCACAAAGCGGCCCTGGTGCATGCGGGCCAGGCCGGCCATAAAGGTCAGCACCTCCGGCACAACCGGCATGGCCCTGGAGGCGATGATGCCGCCCACGCCCCAGGTATCGAAGAACCTCTGCAGGTCGGCCATATCCTCTTCGCTGGCCAGCAGCCTGGCCGCCCGCTTGCCGGCCAGTCGGGCCAGCCAATAGGCCACCAGGCCAGCCATGATGGACCCCGCCGCCCCAACCAGGCCTCCCCAGAAAGTGCCGTACAAAACGCCGCTCATGGCCACCACCGGTGCCGACGGAACCGGCAGGAAGAGGTCGCCGATCAGCAGCAGCATAATAATGGCCCAGGCGTAAGGCCGGGCGGTCAGCACCCAGGCGGCAAACTCGTCCGAGGCAAAATAGGCGTCCATCCTCTCGTGCCACAGAAAGTATGGCACCAGAATCAGCCCGACAATGGCCACCACAATGCCGCCAAGTTTCATGTGCAGCGAGCGTCGGGAATTCGTGCTGGAAGTATTTGTATCGCGCTTCATGAATATTGCTTTCGCCAATGGCTCGGGCGATGCCGACGAGCAGCCGTTGCGATCCAATCGTAATCACCGCGCCCGATAGATTTATCATATCAGTCAAGACAAGTCCAGCCGCAAAGAGGCCGGAGATCAGGGCCTCCATCTCCGACAGACCCCCTTTCTTCTCTGGCTGCCTTACTTCTGTTGATTATGGCCAACGTCACTTGCCGGAGTCGCTGGTGGGGTATCAGGTTCCTCGGCGTCTGCCTTTCCCCAAGCATCAACCGGCTCTCTCTTCCGCCAGTTGTTGACGTCCGGCTCGACCTTTGGGCGATACGTTTTCCACATGGCCTCGTGGAACGGAATTTCGACCTGGCCCTGGTGCGCCCAACTGTCAAACTTTCGTCCACCGTCAACCTCGGCCATTATTTTCAGGGCCTCAGCCTCGTCTTCGGTCATCCACCGGTCTACGTAATCGAAAAAGGCATCGTGGCCCCAATACTTCTCCAGTTTCATCAGGCGTGCGGCTATTGCTGTGCCAATCCACGCCCGGCTGGTGCAGCAGCGACGGTACGACTCGCTCTGCCAGTTTCTGTCGTGCCACTTGCTCGGATGCTTGTGCTCATACGGCCCCCAGTCTTTCCGCCCGCGAGTGCGACCCTTGCCCGTCGCTGCATCCACCCCGCTGTGGCCAAGGAAAACCACCGGTGCACCGCGCCACGTGCGGCCATAACCTGTCTGTTCGTCTTCCTGAAAACTTGCCTTCGGAAAAGTCTTCGACACATAGGCCATTTTGTCATCGCTCAATAGAACACCGGCCAGAATAATCGGATGCTTGTGACCGCTATTCCAACCGCCGTAAGCTTGCCAGCCACCGTAACCTGCCTTCAGCATGCCATACAGATCGATGCCGAACTGCACGTAGCCAATCAGCAGAGGCTCTTTCTCCTCGGCCGTGAAATCAAGGCACAACATGCCCGCCGTGTCGCCGCCCCGCCGGGCCAGGCCCTGGCCATAGCCGCCCATCTGATATGGTGCGTGGTCCTCATGAAAGAGGTTGTACTCCAGCCACGGGCGCTCGAAAATGGCCGCCAACTTCGCCATCTCCGGAAACCTTCTAGCATCCGCCATTGCCGGCTTGGGCAACCGTGGCAGCAGTTCGCGCTTCAGATCGCTGGCCCGGTACACCTTCTTCTCCGGGTCGGTATACCCCGGCCGGAACGAATCGGCCGGCACCGGCTCGGCCAGACATGTCAGAATGGCCACCGCCGCTGTCGTAGTGTAGTGCTTGTCGCGTGGCATCTCCTTCCTGCTTATTGTCGACACCAGAGCATCGCCAGGCTTCATCGAAATCGGAAGCCGGGCAGTCAATTCGACCGCATAAATGCCGTGCCTGACGCGGCTGTCAAACCCGCTCTTGGCCAGTTCCGGGGGCACGTTCAGTACCGACCCGTTGCGGCAATAATGCGGATTCGCCAGCAGCTTCTCCTTTTCCTCACCCTTTACACGCGGACTGAAGCCGCCAAACTCGATTCGCTCGGTCTCATCCACCTCGACAAAAGTCCGCACAGTTTTCCCTGCGGCGTCCTTGGTATCAAGGGCAGTCCAAGGCGTTCCATTCTCCACCTCTTTACCAAAAAGAGGCCTTGGCGAAATTGACTGCACCGTCACCGGCCCGACAACATACCAGTCTCCTGTAATAAATCGACCCGCCCGTACCTTCGCTTTGAAAGTCCAGGTAATACCGTGCTGGCTGACCTGCTCAACCAGCGGCAGATCTTCTTTCGCCGGTTTCACAGGCGCGTTTGCAGCCGTATACACCGTAAATTGTGAAACTGCCGGACCAGGCTGGGTTTCGCCTGCTTCGCCCCGACTCCCGACTCCTCCACCAACAATCAGTAACGCAGCGATGAAGACAACCGCTGCACTCAATCCTAATCGCAAGTTCATGACCGGCTCCTGCGTCTCTAGAGGTCTTTGCTGACTTCTCCATCCGCACAAAAGCTTGAACCCTCGCATCTGCTCCTGGTTCTGGTTCGCTTTCAATTGCGATCAACTCGGGGGAGCTTTCAAGTCCAGCCGCAAAACAGTCAGAGCCGAGGGGAGTTTGTGGTTGGAGGCCCGGCAATGAACGTGGTCGCCCGAACATCGCCCCGGCGCCCGAAAAGTGATTCTGCGGGTTCCAAGGCGGCACTAGTCCCCGAGGCCGGTAACAAACAGGGCGGGCGCAATACTGGCTAAAAAATACCAGACAGGCGGGGGGGGACGCAAGCTGCGACGTACGGCCGCGGTCCCCACTGCTAGGCGTTGTTTTAAGAGATATGCCAAGTATGGGCCATTTGCCCGGCCGCGACAATTGCTCAAGGACCGGTTGCCATCGACAGTCTGAACCGCCCGCTGATCAAAAAATTACCCTTTTTTCATGCAACGTCCTCGTCTGGCGGGGTATATATAGTGGGCGACTTTATATGCTCGACCACATTCCTACTTAGGAGTTAGAAATTATGCGCACACGACTTACCTCACGCGTACCCACCCTGATAATGTTTATTGCCCTGGCCACAATAACCGTCTTCGTCGGCTGTGCTAATTCGCATCAGTCGGACACCAGTGTGCAGCCCTCCGTGCGTGACGGCGGCGCCAAGTACGTCTTCCTGTTCATTGGCGATGGCATGGCCATTCCGCAAGTCCACGCCACCGAGCTCTACCGTAATGCCGTTCGCCTGCGGGATGCTGAGGTCAGGCAGCCCGGTTCTGACCGCCTGGTCATGACCCAGTTGCCCGTCCACGGTATGTGCACCACCTATTCGGCCAACCACCAGACCACCGACTCCGCCGCTGCGGGCACCGCCCTGGCCACCGGCCATAAGACAAACAGCGGCATGATCTCCGTAACGCCCGACGAGCGGCCGCTGGTAACCATCGCCCAACTGGCAAAGGCCAATGGCAAGAAAGTTGGCGTCATTACCGATGTGCCGGTCAACCATGCCACTCCGGCGGCCTTCTATGCTCACCAGAAGAGCCGTGGGCAGCTCCACGAAATTGCCATGCAGATTCCTGGCAGTTGCGTCGACTTCCTGGCCGGATCCAGCCTCGGCGGTGCCGAGGGTCCGCAGGGTAACGCCATCGACGCGGCCAAAGAGGCCGGCTTCCGCCATGTCACCAGCCGAGAGGAACTCCTCGCCTGTCGTCCCGGCGACCGCGTGCTCTCGATTACTCCCGAGATGACCTTCGTCACCGACCGCAAGCCCGACGCTATTTCGCTGGCCGAACTTACCCGGACGGCCATAAATCTGCTCGACAGTCCACGCGGGTTCTTTATCATGGTCGAAGGCGGCCGCATCGACTGGGCGGGCCATGCCAACGAGCCCAAAAGCATCGTCGACGAGGTCCAGGCCTTCGATGACGCCATCGCCGAGGCCGTCGACTTCTATCGCAGGCACCCTGGTGAGACGCTCATCGTCGTCACCTCCGACCACGAAACGGGCGGCATGTCAATGGCCACCAATGGCAGGCAGTCCGCTAGCGGCATGGCCGATCTGGCCAAGCAGCAGAAGACCTACGGCAGGTTCAATTCGGACATCTTCGAGCCGTGGAAGGCCGAACAGCACTGGAACAGCGTTGAGGACAATATCCCCGCCGAACTGAAGCAGCGCGTCAGCGAGGTCTTCGGTCTGGACTGGGACTCCCTGGGCCAGGGCCAGATGGAATTGCTGGAGATGGCCTATGACCGCAGCATGGGCGGCGATGCGGCGGGAGCACCGCTCTACGGCAAGCGGCCGGCTTTCCCGGTCGCCATCAGCCGTGTCCTCAGCGAGCGGGCTGGCATCAGCTGGACCACCTTCGGCCATTCGCCGGTCACCGTACCGGTCTTCGCCGGCGGGGCCTCAGCCTATCGTTTCGGCGGTGCCTTGGATAACACCGACATCCCACGCCGCCTGGCCCAAGCCATGCGACTGGAGATGCCGCAGCAAAGTGCAGGCACCGTGACCGTCACCGCAGCGGAGTACTGATTGCCATTGTACGGCCTGTCGCTTTGTGACAGTGAAGGTCGACGGCCCGCTCAGCAACTCCGCTGTAATATCGTGTTGTGCCCGCGGCCAGACTGCCAGAGTAACTGAGGCAGCCGACTATCAGCTTTGCTTGACATTGCGGTGGATGCTGAATTATAATGGCTGCCTGCTATTGAAGTAACGCGGGCGTAACTCAGCGGTAGAGTGTCAGCTTCCCAAGCTGAACGTCGAGGGTTCGAATCCCTTCGCCCGCTCCAATGCCAACAAGCGACGCCGGTTGACAGTAGTTGTCAACCGGCGTTTAGCTTGCGCGTCGGCCCTTCTCCAAGGCTAGTTTCGCTGTGCTTGAAGTGGTTGCCCCCCATGAATAAGGGCGTCAGAATATCCCGACAGCCTCTAAGTTTTGTGCTATCGCCCTAGGATGTCGCCGAACTTCTTGGCCGTGCATTCGCCGCAGCTGTAACCGTCACGGCCGCTGGAGTAGCCGCCTTCGGCCAGAACAATGACCGCGCCGCATGAGATACACTTGGTCGGCTCGAAGGCGGGTGGATTCTCAAGGACTTCGAAGTTGTACTCGTTGGTGCCGTAATCGACATACATCTCGGTCACAAGCGCATCGCGGCACTTCTTGCAGTCCTTCCAGTGGCCCGAATGGCCTTCGGCATAATGATTGCCGCAGATGGTGAATCGGCGATGATTCCGACTGCAACTGTTGCGAGCGTAGGAGAACATGACGTACTCGTGCTCGTCGTCGCATATCCACTGCCCGCAGCACTCGGTCTTAATCAGGTTTTTGGTCGCGCCACAAAGGCCGCATTTTGCGTCCGAGCCCTTGCGGCCGCGGGTGGTGTGTTTTGCGTCTCTCTTCCGCTTTGGCTTGTCTGTGGCCATGGGTTTGCCTCCTTTAAAGTCCATGTATCGCGATGAGACTTGGCGATGTCAATTTGCGAAGCCTATCGGATATCAACCGCGGTTGCTGTGCTGTTCGGTTCGTTGGATGATCATGTCCTGCCATTGGCGGCCGAGGGTGGCGAAGCGGGCCGACCAGCCTGATATGCGAACACAGAGGTTGGGGAACCGCTCCGGGTGGAGCTGGGCCTGGCGCAGCACGGTGTTGTCGATTACGTCCACGTGCAGATAAAAGCCGCCCAGGCTGACAAACGTTCTCAGCAGTGTCTCCAGTGCTGCCAAGCCGCTCTCGTCGCGAACGGTGTCGGGCGGCAACTTCAGCTCCAGGGGCACACCGTTGGGCAGCTTCTGGAAATCCATTTTACAGAACGAGCGGATGACGGCCGTGGGGCCGCTGGTATCGGTGCCGGGCGTGGGGCTGAGGTTGGTGGCCAGAATGTCGCCAGCCAGTCGACCATAGGCCGTGGCCGTGCGATGACTGCGGTATTCCATCTCACGCCCGAAGGTGCTGATGCCCGGCGGCCGCATGACGCCGGCCCTTTGCGGCACCTCGGCTGCCAGGGTCACGTAATCATCGTACAGTTGCCGGGTCAGGGCATCGGCCTGCGGATGATCGTTGCCGTAGAGTTTGAGCCTCTGGGCCAATTGCCGCCGCAGAGCCTCGTGGTCCTGCCAGTTGCGGCGCAGAATGTCGACCAGTTCGGCCAGGCTCATCTGCCGGTCGAGGTAGACCAGTTGTTTGATGGCCAGCAGACTGTTGGCCACGTCGGGCAGGCCGCCGGCGTGCGGGGCGCGGACGGTGTAGCGAGCGCCGCGGTCGTGGTAACCGCGGGCTTTCTCGATGCAGTCGTCAACCAGCAGCGACAGCAGCGGCGAGGGCGGTCCACCCGAGAAAGCGTGGTCGATTTCGCTCTGGATTTCGTCCATCTGGCAACGCAGATGGCGGATGAAAATGGCGTACAATTCGTCGAAGTCGGCGGCCTCCGGCACCTGCACGTCGTCGGGCCCAAGGCCGATGGCATTCTGCAGCACCTTCAGGCAATCGAAGGGGCGGTAGCTGAAGGCCGTCTTGCCGGGAATTATAATCTCCCAGCAGCCATCGTTGGCAAAGGTGCGTGCCTCGCGCCGGTCGTAGCCGAACTGCTCGAGGGCACGCAGGATAAGGTCTTCGTTATAGATGCTGACAATGCCGCCGCCGCGTCGCTGCAGTTCTGCAATGCGCCGCCAGAGCCGGTCGGGCGTGCGACTGCTGACGCGCACGGCTATCGGAAAATCGCTGATGTGCAACTCTTCAACCACGTCCAGCACAAGCCAGGTTACGTGGTTGGTTACCTCGCGGCCATCGGCATCGATGCCGGCCAGCACAACATTCTGGTAGAACTGGGCGTCGCCACTGTCGGCAAACAGGCTCGGGGCGCCGGTCCACTCGCAACCTTTGATCCAGAAATGGGCCAGCAGTTCGCGGGCTTCGTCAAGGGTGAGGCGGCCGGCGGATAAATCACGATCGAGGTACGGGCCGAGCATCTGATCGAGCCGGCCGAGCCCCGACCAGTTGCCGCACAGGCGCTGGAAGGTCCACATGAACCACAGCGATTGCAGGGCCTCGCGAAAGGTTTCGGGCGGATGCTCGGGCACGCGTCGCAACGATTCCAGCACCTCCAGCCAGGTCGCCCGGAGGTTGCCTTCTGAGTCGGCAGCGAGCTGCTCCAGGGCCTCGACATGTCGCTCGTGCCAGAGGCCGGCAGCCTCGATGCAGCAGAGCACGGCCTGCAGAAACTCGCGGCCCGTCTCGTCGGTGTCGCCCCGGGCCAGTCGGTCCTGCACCTGTTTTCGCAGGCCGCTGTAGCCCAGGCGCAAGCCGCGCTGGAAGTCGATTGTTGTATGGCTGGTGGACCGGATGGATGAGGCCGGGAGCATGTGTCGGGCGGCTTCGAGCAGGGTGGCCGAGCCGGCCAGCAACTCGCCCGGAATGAGCCGCAAGGGCGCGGTGCGGGCGATGGCCATGACGGTCAGGGCGTACTGGCGGTCGGACGACAGTCCGCCCTCGGCGGCCTCGCTGGCGGTGAATGATGCCGGCTGCATCTCGCGGCCGAACTCTCCGGCCAGGGCCCGTGCGGCCAGGCGGCGGGTCGCGTCGGAGAGCCTTCGCTCGCTTTTGGCGCCGGTAACCACGCCGAAATCGACCATCAATTGCTCTGTCGCCATCTGCTCCGCCATGCGGTGCCTCCTGTGTGGCTAATCTGCTTTTGTCCATGACCATTATACTGCGTCGGCTGGTGCCGCGGGACTTTCCTGAATCAGAAACCGCGTGCTTCGCGCCGCAGGTACGCTGGAACCTGGTCGAGACACATGCGCATGATCATCAGCCCCAGGGGCGTTGAGTAATGATTGCCCAGGTCGCGTTCGCTGTCATAGCTGACGAATGAGCCGTCCGGACGCTGGCGCCTGAGCAACTGTCGGACCATTGCCGTCCGCCAGGTATCCCAGGCCCGCCCGCCGCGCAGGTAGTTGACGCGCGTGCCATAGTACCAGTAGTAGAACAGGTAATCTTCGCCATTATCGAGTTGGGTGCCGGCCGGCAGATGGGCGTCGAGGTGGCGCAGGGCGCCGTCGAGCTTGTCGTCGTCCTCGCCCATCAGCAGCAGCGTAAGGGCCCCGATGCTGTTGCGAATGTCGCTTCGATGGTCGGCGGCATTGGGCATGTAGGTGAAGGTCTTGCGGCCATCGTCGTAGCAGCGCTGCACGTTAGCCAGGGCTTGCTCCAGGGCGGGTCGCATGCCGGGCAGTTCGATGTTGGCGGCATCGGCTGCCACCAGGGCGATAAAGCACCAGCCGGTGGCCGAAATATCGGAGTTGGTGGAGGCGGGCGAGTAACGCCATCCGCCATGGAAGGGGCTCTTTTCGTCAACCGGTTTGCCCCACTGCCTCGGCCGTTGCCGGCTTAACTGGGCAGCCAGAAGATAGGCTGCCGCCTGCCGGGCCAGGGGTCGGGCACGCTGGTGACCAAGCTCGGCTGCCTCGGCCAGGCACAGGGTAGCTACGGCGTGCTCGTAGATGTCCCCATCAGCAGGCGTGGCTATGGGCAGGCCGCTCCAGTTAATTTCGTCAACTTGCTGAAAGGCTTCCTCCAGGCGCTTCAGATACTTTTTGTTGGCCAGTTCGGCCTCTTTGTCGCCGGCCTTGCTTTCGGCCAGGGCAGCCATCACCAGGGCCGTTTTGGGTATAAGTCGATCCTCGCCTTCGTCGGCCAGCGGATTCTTCAGCAACCAGTTTGCAGCCTTATCCACTGAGGCCACGGCGGCCCTGCGGTCGGCTTCCCGAAAGACGGCATCGTGCTGCTGAATGCCAAGCTGGTAGCTGCCGGACGGATTTTCGTAGCACTCGACCACGATGCGATAGCTGCCCGGCTCAAGAACCGGGTAGAAGTGGAACTGCGGGGCCCGGTCGTCGGTGAACTCGTAGCTGTAAAGCTTATTCTCAGGTTCGTCGGAGGCAGCAATAATCAGTCGGCCTCTCATTTTGGTGGGAGCGCTGAAGACAAAGGCCAACTCCAGCGGCATTCGCTCTGGAAGCTGGACAACATAGTATTGCAGCGATTCGTCAAAAGGGGCCTGCACCTTATCAGGCAGGGCCAGAGGCTGGGGGCGGTTTTTGTTGATCGCGGAGTTGACCGGCCGGGCCTCCTGGGGCATGGGGGCAGGGGGGGCATCATCCGCGGGAGGCGGCGAAGAATAAGACAATGCCATGGCAGTGGTCAAGGTGGCCAGCAAGACCAGCAAAAGGACCATTATCCGGCAAGTTCGAATCATCATGAGCCCTCCAGTTGATGAGCAAGCATGGCTGTGGTGCTGAGGTATCCGGCCTTGAAGGCGACCTTGGCCCAGTCGTCATCGAGGCCGCCGGTAGCACCCTGGCCCATTGCTCCGCCAG
This sequence comes from Phycisphaerae bacterium, assembly GCA_041690105.1. Lineage (GTDB taxonomy): Bacteria > Planctomycetota > Phycisphaerae > FEN-1346 > JAACEH01 > JAWLHX01. The sequence goes on along the minus strand of JAWLHX010000002.1, from coordinate 22,631 downwards.
CTTTTCCGCGGGCTTTGGCGCCGGCGTAGACCTCGATGCCGGTCATCATATTGGTGGCCTTTTCCCAGTCGTCCATCTCTTCCAGCATGGCCAGAATCGCCTCGTCGTGTTCATCGCCTCCCACACGATAAGCGCAATAGACCCACGATGCCACCAGTGCGCCGCGATACATGTGGGCCCAGAGCAGGGGGCCGGGCTTGCTGCCCTTGGCCTTGTTCAGATCGGCAGCGGCATTGGCCAGGGCCTTGCGCCACCTTTCGGCCGTCACGCTGTTTGAGCCATGGAGGCCGTCTTCGGTTACGCCGACAATGTTGCCGCTATGGCGGTCGAAGGCGTAATAGCCGGTGGTTTCCAGACCATAGCCAACGTCGATCATGCGATCGGGGATGATAACCGTAAGGCCCTCGGCCAGATCGCGCCGGGCGTGTCGCCGCACCTGGTCCGATATCGGCAAACTCTTCAGCTTGTCGGCTTCCTGCGGATTGATCCAGACTAGGTCGACGGGCTTTCGCCGCACCGTGAGGGTGAGCACGTCCAGGCCCGGGGCCGAGAGGTCGGCCTGTAGATTATCGGCCAGCAGACTTTCGCCGCGTGAGACGGTGATGCGAACTGGGCCATAACTGCCACCGGGGGCCGGCGGCAAACGGAAGCTGCCATCGGGCCAGGTGCTGGCCTCGGCTGTGTTCTCGCCATTGTACCGAATGCTGACATTGACATCGCCGACGCCTTGGCCCTCTTCGTCCACAATGCGTCCGCGTACGGCGGTTGAAACCGAGACCAGAGCATCGGCCATGCCAATGGGAAAGACGGCATCGTCCAGCAGGGCCAGTTGGTCCGATCCGAGGCTGCACTTCAGCACCTTTACCGGCAGCGGGCGGCCATTGATGTTTACCGTGTGGCTGCCGGTGCCTGTTGGCCGCAGGTGTCCCTGCCATTCAATCGGCCGCGGGCCGAATTCGTCGTCCTTTTCGCCATAGGGACCCTGCAGGGCGAATGCCGACTGCTGGCCCGACTTCAGCCGGGCGAAGACGGCTCGCGAGACGCAGAAACTGGTGGCATCGCTCTGCTGACCGGTGCTGCGACGGTACCACGGGTTATGGACGGAGGAGTCGGCCAGTGCCGAGGCGGCAATCGTTCGTTCGCCGGCCACAGGCATGGTGCCGGTGTGCACGCGCCAGCGGAATTCCAGATCGTCCTGGCACTCCTTGATCCGTATGCGCTGCGTTGAGGGCTGACCGGGGTCGCCCCACTGGAACTGGAAAATGGCCTCGGGCACGACCAGCGACTCCGAGCCGGTCGCTATGTCGGTCGCCAGCAGATAGGCCGGCGAAACCGGCTTTGGGGTGTTGGCAAAAAGCAGGGCCGACTCGACTGCTATTGCCGCATCGCCGAGACCATCAAACGTGCCGTCAAGCCGCCCGTTGGTGTCGACCGGCAGATGAACATCCTCCTTGGCCATCCGCTGCACCAGTTCTGGAATGAGCGGACTGCTGCCGACGAGGCGGATTTTGCCGTCCGCCAGGCGGGTGGCGGTTACGCTGGGCACCGAATTAGTTTGGCCGGGCGAAGCAGCAGAGGCCAGGGCCACAAGTTGCTCGGGCGACTTCCGGCCACTGCTGGCGCTGAAGGTGACATGTCCGTCCGTGCCGCAACTGGCCCGCAATATTTCCAGGCTCCGGCTGATGACATCGAGCCGGCGGGCGGGGGTGGTAGGGCGGTCGTCGGAGAGGTTGCAGAATACGTCGTAGGTTGAGGTTGCCGGCTGGCCGGACCATTCGGCCAGAAATTTCTGCTCCATGCCCGACTCGATGAACGAGCGCATCTGAGTGGCGCGGAAGGCGCTGTCGGCATCGCCCAGGAAGCTTGGGCGATTGAGCCGCAGGTCCAGGGCATAGGCCGGCCCTCCAGCATCGGCCGGCAAGTCGTAGGTGGACAGAATCAGAATGCGCGGCAGTTCGAACTGGGCTCGCACGTTCTCGCTCTTCTCGATGATTTCGAGTTGCTTGTCGCAGCGACGGGCATAGTCGAGCAGGGCCAGGTATGGGCGGCTTTCGTCGGCGTGTACCCGATGCTTCTGATTCAGCAGAAGCTCCTCTTTCTCCCGGACATAAGCGTTAATGCGGCAGGGCAGGACGACAAAATCGTGCCGCGCGCCCGGCATGGGGGCGGTCGGCCCGGTGCGGTTATCGCGATGCCAGAGTTCGCGGGTAACCACCAGCGGCTTATCGCTGCCGGGCTGCTGGAGAGTGAAAAGAACTTCTTCGCCAATGCCCTCGGTGGTCGCGGCCTCGGACCCGAGGTGGTCCCTGGTACGGATAGCGAAAGCGGTCGTGCCATCGGGTTTATGCCAGAGACTGTGCACGTTGCCCACCAGGTGAGCGATCGGGCCCTCGTATACGGCGGTCGTCAGGTGTTTGCCGTCGGCCTTAAGCAGCCGGTGCGAGATTTGCACCGAGTATTGCTTATCGGCCTGCTGCGCGCTTTCGGTAATATCGGGTGCCACATCGGCCAGTTGTACGTTGCGGCTGGTGGTGGCGAAGTTCATCAGGGCCTGGGCCAGGGCCAGCTTTTCTTCCGGCGAGCCTCCGCCGTTCCACAGCGTGCCGAGCGGCCCCTTTACGTTGCCGCGGTAGGACAGGGTGTGGACATCGTCGCGGACGAACTTGATGATGTTCTCGGGCTGGTTATCGAGCTGCTGGGCTTTGTCGCGGAAGTAGTTGAACGTCTCGGCCTGTGCATCGCTCTGGCATCCGCGGCTGAGCAGCCAGATGATCAGGGCGACCACAGCCAGCAGCACTATGAGAATGGCCAGCTTGCGCCTGCGGTTCCTGCTTATTTCGGTCTTCAGACCCGATGGCTTGTCAGTCTCTGGCATGGTAGCCGGCTCCTTGATGGTGGTTTCAGAGGCAGCTTGATGCTGGCCAAGGCGACAAAAAAACTGCCGCAATATTATGCAGATCCAAAGCTTTGTTACTCCGGCTCACCTGGGCAGCGGATGCCGCGGCGGAAGAGCCGATGCTTTGAAGCACACATAGCATTGCGGCAGAATCAGTACAACAGTTGGTTGTTACTTGCCGGTCAACTGGATGACCCTGCGGGCGGCGAATTCGGCGTCGTCTTTATAGAGCCGCTCGACGGCCACCTGCTTATAGAGCTCGACGGCCTTGTCGCGCTGCATGAGCTTTTCATCATACAGTTTGGCGGCCCGGAACTTGGCCGGCAGAATGGTCCGCGGGTTCCACTGGTAAGCCCGCTCGTAGGCGGCGGCCGCCTTGAAATAGTCCCTGTAGTACCAGCCTTCGTAGATTTCGCCGAGGCGGAAGGCGGCTTCGCTGATCTTGTCGCTCGTCGGGTACTCGCGGATGAGGGTGGTAAACTTATCGACGGCGGTGCGCAGCTTGCCGCGCTTCTCTTCGGGCCAGGCCGGGTAGTTTTTGAAATCCATGCCTTCTTTGAAGAGCTGATCGGCGGCGGCAATAGAGTCGCGGGCCACCAGGTCGACCGGGGCGATTTCGACCTCGCTCAGGTATTGCGGCTGGTCGACGGCCGCCAGCCCTTCGAGTTCCTTCTCCACCAGCCGCAGCTTGGTGATGTTGTTCTGGGTAACGTACTGCTGCTTGAGGGCCTGCAGCGTGAGGCGGTATCTTTCGCGAGCTACCACCAGTCGCTCGACAAGCTCGGCCTCGCTGGCATCGCCACGGATTTCAAGATCAGGCACTTGGCGCGATACCGTGGGGGCAGCTTCTTCGGCGGCAGCTTCCGGGGCGACCTCGGGAGCCTCATCAACGAAGGTTTCGGCGATGGGCTGGGCAGGGCTGACCTCGACCGGAGCGGCTTCCACCGCGACTTCCGTAGTATCTTCAACGGCTTCTTCGGCGGTCTCGGACACCGGTGCGGTCGGGTCTTCGGCGGCAATGGGCTGCGCTGCCTCTTCAATAATTACTTCGGCAGCCACCGGAACTTCGGCGGCGGCATCGGCCTGGGCCAGTGCTGTGTGCGGAACCAGGGCCACAAGCATCATCAGCGTGATGGCCGAAATCGTAGATTTCATCGTTCAACTCCTCCAGATTATGTACCTGCTGTGGCGGGATTTGCATGAAGTCGACATCCCCGCAGAGCCTCCTTCTGCCGGATGCCAACGTTGCGGACGTATGTTAATTCCGCGCAGCCCAAAGCGTCAAGCACAAAGCAGTCGCGGCGGCATCTTATTGCAGAAAATAGTCCGAAGTGAGGCTGGCGCGGCCATCAGCGACAGGATGCCGGTGCATTTGAGGCTACAAAGGTGGGGTCGGTGTCACAGGTTGCGGCAATGCGGGGGTGCGGGTCAGGCGTTGAGGGTTGGGGAGTTCCACAGGACTTCGGCCAGGTGCAGGTCTTCGGGCGTGGTAATCTTCAGGTTCTGCCTGCCGCCGTGGACCATGGCGATGGGGTGACCCATATCCTCCAGCAGGCGACAATCGTCGGTAACGGCGCCGCCAACCTGCTCGAGCCGCTGGTAGGCCGCCCGCAGCAAGGGGGCGCGGAAGACCTGCGGGGTCTGAATCTGCCAGAGATGATCGCGGGGCACGGTTTCGAGCACAATGCCTTCGGGCGTGGCTCTTTTAAGCGTGTCGATGAGCGGCACGCCGACGCAGGCTGCGCCAATACGGCTGGCCACGTCGAAAGAATCGATTATCGCCTGGCGGGGCACCAGTGGCCTGACGGCATCGTGCACGGCCACCAGGTCGATGGAGTGGGGGACGCGTTGCAGAGCCTGGCGCACGGTGTCAAATCGTTCGGCACCGCCGGCCACCACGGCGTCAACCTTCAGGGCTGCCAGTTGAGCGGCGAAATCGCGCCGCACGTGCTCGACATCGGACGGAGCCACGGCTATCAGTCGGAAGCTGATTTGCGGGATGTCGGCGAAGCGCTCGAGGGTGCGCAGAAAGACCGGCGAGCCGCAAAGCGGCAGGTATGGCTTGGGGACTGGTCCGCCAAACCGCCGCCCGAGGCCGGCCATGGGCAGAATGAGGGCTACGGTGGGCGTCATGCTGAAGGTCCGCCACTGTTGCGGCCATCGACCTTACGTGCGGCTTTGCTGCCATCGGCGGAGCCTGCATCTTCCGCCAGGCCGGGGGCGGTGGGCGATGGGTTTTCGTCGCTGCGGCCATTGCGAGGCTTGGGCGGACGTCCGTTACGGTCGTAGCGGCCGAAAATCATTCGCCCGGCGCTGGTCTGCAGCACGCTGGTTACCGACAGGCTGACCTCCTGGCCGGTCAGCTCGCGGGCGTTTTCGACCACAACCATGGTGCCGTCTTCCAGGTAGCCCACGCCCTGTCCGGCCGCTTCGCCCGGCTTGACGATGGCCACGGTCATGGTTTCGCCGGGCAGCACAACGGGCTTCAGGCTGCTGGCCATATCGTTGATGTTGATGACGGCCACGCCGCGGAACTGGGCCACCTTGTTGAGATTGTAATCGACGGTGATTATGCGGCCATCAAGTTCGGAGGCCAGGTTGACCAGCAGGGCGTCGACGTCCTCGGCGGCATCGGGGGCGGCTTCATGTTCGAGCAGGTGGCTTGGCTTATCGTAAATGCGGATTGACACGCGGCTATTGCCCTGCAGGCGGTTGAGCATGTCGAGCCCGCGGCGGCCACGATTGCGGCGCAGGCGGTCGGGCGAATCGGCAATTGCCTGGAGTTCCTGCAGGATGAAGCGGGGGATAAGGATCTGGCTGTCGAAAATGCCGGTCTCGCAAAGGTCGGCAATGCGACCGTCGATAATGGCACTGGTATCGAGCAGCAGCGGGCGACTGCTCTTTTTATCGGGCACAAACTCGACGTAAGGAATAATGAAGCGGTAATCGTTTTTGGTTTGCATGATGACGCTGATGAACACGTAGCAGAGGATGACCGTGCCGATAAGCGTGAGCGGTTGTTTGAATTCCGGCTCGACCCAGGCGGTAATGTTGATTACCTGGCCCAGCAAAAGGCTGGTGATGAGGCCGGCCAGCAGGCCGAAGAATATAGCGCTGATGGATGCGATGCTCTTGCGGCGGGCGGCAATATCGAGGGCGATTGTGATAAGACTGACGGTCATGGCCACGCCGAGGGCGTAAAGCTGGGCCACACCAAGTGCTTCGGCCGTTCCGAGGGCGACGGCGGCCAGCACCAGTATGAATAGAAGCCTCGTAATAATAAGGACCATGCGGACAACCCCCTTTGGTGTTCGCCTGTACATCCTGGTGGGCACGGTTAACACCGTTGCCGCCGGCCGCTGGCGACTTGCTGCTGCAACAACGAGGCCGGCTTGCCCTGACAAAAACCAGAAAAATATTATACGATAGTCTCACCGCGGAGCAAGCGCAAGTAAGCGTGCATTTTATTTGCGACTGATTGGGCGGCAGGTATAATGCGAGTCGACTCGTCGCGGTGCCGCGGCGAATGCACGTCATCACGTCATTAGGCTCTTCAGGCGGGAGCGGCCCTTGATTCAGCGGCTCAGTCTCGGTCTGGTTTGTGTTGTCGGCCTGCTGCTTATCGTCGGCTGCGCCGATTCGGCAGGCGGCGAAGATCATCGCAGTGCCAATCCGCGGGTGCGGGCTGGGGCGGTGTGCGCCATGGCCGATTGCGACCAGCAGAGATCGGCGGCTCAGCTCATCCGTATGCTGGATGACGACGATGAGGGTGTACGCTTTTACGCGGCGGCAGCGCTGTATCGGCGGGCGGGCGACAGGTTCGGTTACGAGGCTCAGGCCGAGCCCAGCGTGCGAGCCGAGGGCATCCGGCGGGCCATCGAGTGGCATAAGGCCACGTATCCTGACAGCGCCGGCGAGCTGGATGATCTGGCCGAACACCTTGATGATGTTTACGGCAAGCGGTAGTTGAGGCGCATGGCGACATGTGATTGGCGGCAGGCTTAATAGGGTTTTGCGTACAGTTTGGGGTCGGGCATTTGCAACAGGCGATTGACATAAGGTTCAGTGTGCCCAGCGATCCGGCGGCCATGACCTTTGTGCGCGTTCTGGTGGAGAAGGCGGCGGCCTTGTGCGGCTTCGACGATAAGCAGATTGGCGGCATTGTGCTGGCCGTGGACGAAGCCTGCACGAACATCATCCGCCACCAGTACGAGAATCGTCACGATGAGCGGATTGACATTGCGGTTATTGCTGACGAGGCGGACGGGCGGCTGAGGTTTATTATTCGTGATTATGGTCCGACGCGCGAGGCCGATGATTTTCGGGGTCGCGACCTGGCAGATGTGCGGCCCGGTGGCCTGGGGCTGCATCTGATACGGCAGATAATGGACACGGTGGAATATTCGCCGGCCGATGGTGGCGGAATGCAACTGGAGCTGGCCAAGGGCGTGCCGGCAGGAGTCGAGGGACAATAATGGCTTTTGGCAACAAGAAGGATAAATCGGCCGGACGGCTGGCGATTTCGCAGTCGGAGCAGGGCGGGGCGACGGTGGTCAAGCTTGGGGGCGAGGTCGACCTTAACGTCAGCCCAGTGCTGCGCGATCATCTCAAGTCGCTGGTGCAGGAGCAGCGTAAGGTTGTGGTGCTTGATATGTCTGATGTTCCTTACATTGACTCCTCGGGCGTGGCCACGCTGGTGGAGTGCCTGCAGGGGGTCAGTCGCTATGGCGGGGTGTTGCGTCTTGCAGCCCTTGGCGACCGCACGCGGAGCGTGTTCGAGATCAGCCGCCTGGATTCCGTTTTTGCCATGCGTCCGACGGTTGAGGAGGCCATTAAAGGGTGAGCCCGCGAGTGCGAGAACATATTGAAAAGACCGGCGGAGCGGTCAACGACACCATATCGTATGCCGGCGGCCTCGGTTACCTGGGCTACGACAGCATTCGCTGGACCTTGCGTGGCCTCGTCGGACGACCGAAACTGAGCGGCGAATCTCTGGCGACCCAGATGGTGCGTGTGGGCGTGAAGGCGGTTCCGATTATCGCCCTGGTGCACCTGTTCATCGGTATGATTCTGCCGCTGGAAATGGCCCCCATTCTGAAGCAGTACGGCATGGAGAGCAGCATTGCCATAGTTCAGGTGAAGGCGGTATTCCCACAATTGGCCCCGATTTTCAGCGCCATTGTGCTGGCCGGTTTTGCCGGGGCGGCCATTGCGGCCGAACTGGGCACGATGGTAGTGAGCGAGGAGATTGCGGCCCTTAAGACCATGGCGCTCGATCCGGTGCGTTACCTGGTTGTGCCTCGCGTGCTGGCCTGCGTGGTAATGCTGGTCTGCCTGACGATTGTTGCCGACCTGAGTGCCTGGCTGGGCGGGTTGTTTGTGTATGGATCGATTCTCGGCAACAGCAGCATGGAATATTACCAGCAGTCGGTGACGGCCCTTTTGCCGCGCGACGTTATCAGCGGCCTGATAAAGGCCCTGGTGTTTGCCGTGCTCGTGGGGCTTATCGCATGCCACGAGGGGCTGAAGGTGAGCGGCGGGGCCGAGGGCGTGGGCCGGGCGACGACGCGCAGCGTGGTGCTGGCCATTGTTGCGATCATAGCTTCGAACATGGTGCTGACGGTCGTCTTCTACTATGTGTACCAGTGGCTGGACCGGATTTAATGGACGAGCAGAAAGAACCGATTCTAGAGTTGGCGGGCGTCAGCAAGCGTTTCGGCGACATTGTTGTCATCGATGACCTGAACCTGGCGGTCATGCCGGGCGAGACGCTGGTGATCATGGGTAGCAGCGGGTGCGGCAAAAGCACGACGCTGCGGATGATGATTGGCGACCTTGAACCTAGCGAGGGTCAGGCGCGGATGTTCGGGGTGGACCTTGCCGCGGCCTCCGATGCCGAACTTAACAGCGTGCGCAAGCGGTTCGGCATTCTCTTTCAGAGCGGGGCCCTGTTTAATTCGATGACGGTGGCGGACAACATTGCCCTGCCCATGCGCGAGCATACGAGCCTTGATGAGAATGTCATCCGCATCATGGTCAAGATGAAGCTGGAACTTGTGGGTCTGCGCGATTTTGAAAACCTTATGCCGAGCCAGCTCTCGGGCGGCATGAAGAAGCGTGTGGGGTTGGCCCGGGCAGTGGCCCTGGATCCGGAGATATTGTTCTACGATGAGCCGACCGCGGGGCTGGACCCGATAGCCACAGCCGTGACCGACCAGTTGGTGATTGATTTATCGAAGAAGCTGGGCGTAACCAGCATTGTTGTGACGCACGACATGACCAGCGCGTTCCGCATAGCCGACCGCATGGCCATGCTGTACAGGGGCAAGCTGATTGCTCTTGGTCCGCCGGATGAGATACGCAACAGTGACGACGAGCGCGTGCGACAGTTTATTGAGGGGCTGGCCGACGGGCCGATTCCGCTGCGCCAGTCGCGTACGGATTACGCCGAGGATTTGCTGAGCGGGCCGATGGAGAGTGGTCGAGCGTAGTGAAGCGGCCGATAGCCGCCAGAAAAAAGATCAGAAGAGGGTTTAGAGGAAATGGCGCGAAAAAAACGCAACGATCTGATGGCCGGCATGTTCATCCTGATGAGCATGGTAGCGCTGGCAGCGGTTCTTGTTCTGCTGCAGAGGTGGGACCGACTGTTCCAGGAGCCCTCGGTTTATTACGTGCAGTTTGAGAACGTGAGCGGGATTCGTGTGAACAGTGAGGTGATGGTCAAGGGCCAGCCTCGCGGTCGTGTATCGGCCATCGACCCTCGCTGGGTTGAGGACGCCGAGACGGGCGTGCACGATCTGGTATACCTGGTTGCGTTGGAATTGCATCTTGAGTATCCGCTGCGGCAGGATGCCCGTGTTGTGATTACCATGCCGATGCTGGGGCCGGATGGCAATGTCAGCATCGAGAAACTTGGCACGGGTCCGATTGCCGCCAACACTGAGGCCGAGCCCATAATGGGCTATAGCGGCGACATGATGCAGAACATGCTTGCGGGGTTGGGCATAGGCGATGAGCAGCGTGAGCAGATAAGCCAGACGATTGGCAACGTTGCGACTTTGTCGGCCTCGCTGAAAGACCAGGGCCCGCAGATTGCACGGGTGCTGGAGAATGTTGAGGCGACCACAGGCGAACTGCGGAGCAAGATGCCGTCGGTTCTGGACTCGGTGCAGGAGGCGGTGGACAAGCTGAAGAGCGCCTCGGATCAGATGGACGGCATGCTGACGGAGAATCGGGAGGATGTCCGAAAGGCCATCAGCAATGTTCAGCAGGTGACGGCGACGGTACAGGAGGACGTGAGCGTTGCCCTTGCCTCGGCCAAATCGGCACTGGCCAAGCTGGACTCGGCCACGGGCGACGTACAGGCGATGATTGCAGCAAACCGGCTGAGCATCACCAGCACCTTGACGAATATCCGGCTGACGAGCGAGCAGTTGAAGGCTGCGACGGCCGAGATTCATCGGGCCCCGTGGCGCTTGCTGCATCGGCCGGACGAACGGCAGAGCGACACTCTGAACGTGTACGACGCGACTCGCAATTATGCCAATGCGGCGGCGGAGTTGCGGAGCACGCTGGCGACACTGGAATCGTTGGCGGCGATTCAGCAGTCGGGGGTGGAGGTGAATAGCGAATTGATGGGCGAGTTACAGGCCAAGGTTCGCGACAGCCTGAAGCGATACGACGAGGCGGAAGAGGCCCTGTGGAAGCTGTGGACGGAGAAGGGGCCGGAGTAATCGGGTCGCTGACCACCGCGGGTACAAATCTGGCTGAAAGAAGCGGGCTTTAATCATGCGGCAGAAGAGCGACGAGAAATGCGATGCCGATGTGATAGTAGTTGGCGGCGGACCGTCGGGCAGCATGTGCGCTTATCGTCTGGGGCAACGCAAGCTGAAGGTGCTGGTGCTTGAGGCCCGCAAGATGCCGCGACCGAAGCCCTGTGGCGGCTGGGTTAATGTGCGTGCCTTCCAGGAGTTTCCGGAACTGGAGAAGCTTCGCACGTCGGCACCGAAGACGGGGGCGGCAGCCATTGAGACGGCCTTTACGGGCGTCGCCTTTCATAATGCCACGATGTCTCGCGAGGCAGTATACAATGCCCGCAGAACCGCCGGTTACCTGGTCAACCGTCCGGAATTCGACCAGGCTCTGCTGAAGATGGCCGGAAATCTTTCGTCGGTCAGGGTAAGACAGCGAGCCCGCGTGGTTGCCGTTGAGATGGGCGAAAGGTGCGTGCAGGTGACCATTGCCGGCGGGCATCAGTACAGGTGCAATGTTCTGGTAGGGGCCGATGGGATTGACAGCGACGTGGCCCGGTTGTGCGGGATGCGCGAAAGCTGGAACCGTGAGCGGCTGATTCAGTGCCTGACGACGGACCTGGCTGTTGACAGTCGGACGATTGACCGGTTGCACGGCAAGCAGCGGCGTCTGCACGTGTCGATTGGTTTTGGCGGCGTGCTCGGTTACGGCTGGGTGTTTCCGAAGCGGCACAGCATCAGCGTGGGCTTTGGCTGCCAGGATGCCGGCAGTGGCGATAAGCTGGAGCGGTTGTACAAGCAGTGGACGGAGGCGGTCGTAGCCGGGGGGCTTGCTCCGGCGTCGCTAGGGGAGGCCCGGGCGGTGAGCGGGAGTGTGCCGGCCGGCGGCGCCCTGGATTTTGAGGGTCATGTTGGCAAGCGCCTGGTGCTGATAGGCGATGCTGGTGGTTTTGCCAGTGCGGCGACGGGCGAGGGGATATACCCGGGCATGCTGTCGGCGGCGGTGGCGGCCGAGCATATTGAGTTGGCCTTGAAGTCGGCACATCCGCAGGATATGTTGATGGAATTCAAATTTGCCTGGCGGCGGCGATTTGCCGAATATATTCAGATGCCGAACGCGAACCTTGGCTTTCTTCTGCCGCTGATTTACGACAATGCCGAATTGTGCCGGCGGCTTGGCCGCTGCTATCTTTTCGGCGAAAACCTGTAAGCCGCGCAGCCGGGGGGCATGGCCGGAGAACTGTCAGCATTTGGTCAGCGCGGGGCATTGATTTTGTCGGCGCAATAGTTTACATTGGTGAACCTTGCTTGGCGTCGGGTTTGTCTGGCGCCCATCAACACGAATCGCAACTATGGAATGGGACATCGGGTATGAGGCCACTGCCAGCCGCCAAGGTTTTTTCACATCTGCTGCTGATTGCCGCATTTACGGCCATGGCCACTGGTTGCCGGCCTTGCGACGATTCTCTTGAGACGGTGGAGGTGAATCATCTTCGCTATGCGGCGCTGGAGCGTGCCGAGGCGCGGCAGGCGCAGGTGGAGTCGGAGGCCGCGCACTTGCGCGATTTTGTGCCGCCGCTGACGGTGCATGATGGCGCGGTGCACATGTCGCTGGAGGAAGTTGTAAGGCGGACTCTGCGTAACAATCTGGACATTCAGATTGCTGCTTTTACGCCGGCCATTGCCGAGACTGACATTATCGTGGCGGCCAGCGTATTTGATCCTGTATTTTTCCTGCAGGGCAGCATGCTGAATGAGGACCGGCCTGTTGCCAGTTTTCTGGCTGCCGGCGGGGCACCGGCCCTGATGCAGGATGCGCGGGTGGTCAGTGCTGGAATCCGCAAGCCGCTGGTTACCGGCGGGTCAATCGAGGTGAGCGAGAATCTGGACTACCTGCGGACGAACAGCGACTTTGTAGAGTCGCCGACTTATGCCACCAATTTTATGGTCGAGCTGACTCAGCCTTTGCTGCGCGGCATGGGGCTGGATGTGAACAAGGCCCAGATTTACATTGCGACGAATGCCCGGGATGCCACGCTGGAGCAGTTTCGGGCGGCGGTGATGGACGTGATGCTGCGGGCCGAGGCGACCTACTGGGAATTGTTGTTCGCCCAGCGCGACGTTGAAGTGCGGCTGCGAAGTCTGGGTCTGGCTCGCGAGGTGCTGCGCGTTGAGGAGGCCCGGTTCGAGCAGCGTCTGACGCGGCGTCTGGAGGTGAGTCGTGCGCAATCGGCTGTGACCGTACGCGAGGCGGAGTTGATCAGGGCGCAGAACAGGTTGAGGACGCTGTCGGATCAGCTGCGGACAATCATGAACGATCCGCAGATGCACGAACTGGCAACTGGCACGTTGATTGTGCCAGTGGACGAGCCGATCCTGGGTGCTCCGCCGCTTGACTATCATAAGTCGATTCTCACGGCCATTGAGCGCAGTCCGGAGTTGCAGCAGATTCGGACGCAGATTCGCAGCCGGGAAGTAGAGGGGCGTTATTATCGGAATCAGTTATTGCCGCGGCTTGACTTTTCATTTCTCTGGCGACGTAACAGCCTTGGCGGCGATTTCGGCGAGACCTTTAAGGATCAGCTGACCGGGCGCTATACTGATTATTCGTTCGGCCTGTTGTTCGAGGTTCCAATTGGCAATCGGAGGGCCGAGGCGCAGCAGCGTCGGAATCGGCTTGAGTACGAGCAGACGTTGCTGGAGCTTGAGCGGGCGACGCTGAATGCAATTCTGGATGTTAACACCGCGGTTCGCGAGGTTGAGACGAATCTGGAAGAGATACGGGCCACGGAACAGGCTGAGATTGCGGCCCGCGAGACGATGGAAGGCGAATTTGCCCGTTACGATGTTGGTGAGGTGACGAACCAGGAGTATCTGCGGGCGCAGCGCGACTATGAGGAGGCGCAGCGGAATCGGCTTCAGGCCATGACGCGGCTGAGCGTGTCGATAATCCAGCTGGAACGGGCCAAGGGTAGCCTGCTCGAGTATAATAATGTGCATGTAGTGCCGGAAGATTACGACTTCTGCCGGTAATGCCTCGCTTATGATCCTGGCAAAGGTGCCGCCCGTGTGGCAGGCTGTTGTCGGCCTGGTGCCCGGGGGGAGTGGTCTTTGTTGGTTCAATTCACTGCTGCATCTCCTGTGTAATAACATTTCAAAATAATTGTCCTGCGCAGGGCTTGTGCGACTTTGCGTCATGTGTAAGACGGAAGCGCCGCCGCGATGGTCGCGGAGTGTGCATCTTGCGTTGCGAAGGCTGCCGTGGTCTCGGCTCGTCCGGCTTACTCGAGCGCCGGCGGGTCGTTTTCACCAGTCAGCAATGGCCCTTGCCAACTGTAAGCCACGGTTTTTGCCTTCGCGTCCGCGCCATCGTTACAGGTTGGTGGCGCCTCCGTAATAAGGGGAGTGTGTCGCGGGTGAGGCGCTTGTGGCGACCGGAGGAGTGGGATTCTGGGCGGAAAATGGGCTTTGTGAGGGCAGGGGGGTGGGAAATTGTGCTCGATTTTCGATTATTGCTGTAACGGTGGTTACAGTGCGTGGGGTGGCGCAAGGTGTAACATGAGCTGGAGTGGAGGCATTTATTTGACCGGCCGTGGAGGCGCGTTATACTCGTCAGCTTGATTTGGTGTGGGTTGCGCGGTGTGCGCGAATGGAATGCGATGCGTCACCCCCACCGCCCCGAGCTATGCTCAGGGCACCTCCCCCGTCAAGGGGGAGGGGTTTAACGGCGACGGCAGAAGAAGCGATCCCCCGGCAGTGCCGGGGGCTTTAAAAGCAGCGGCAACGGCAGAAGAAACGATCCCCCGGCGGTGCCGGGGGCTTTATAGAAGAAGCAACAAAACAATAACAGCAACAAAACAACAACAGCAGCAAAACAACGACAGCGGTAACGGCAACACGGGGTTCGACGAAACTTTGGCGGGCAGGCGGGGCCCCCCCCCCCCCCCCCCGGGGGGGGGGGGCCCCCCCCCACCGAGGG
>JAWLHX010000002.1:0-7995 GCA_041690105.1 Phycisphaerae bacterium | reverse complement strand
GCGGCACCCCCACCGCCCCGAGCGTTGCTCGGGGCACCTCCCCCTTAGAAGGGGGAGGGGTTTTAGAGGCAACGGCAGAAACGGCGATGGCAACGGATGCGGATTAAGCGGGAGCGGAGAGAAGGATGAGCAAAACTTTTCGGGTTATATTTCAGCCATTCGGGCGGCAGGTTGTGGTGCGCCAGGGTCAGAGCATTCTGGATGCGGCGCGGGCCTGCGGTATTGAGATGAATGCCCCTTGCGGGGGCAAGGGTACTTGCGGCGGGTGCCGGGTGCAGATTGTCAAGGGCACACCGGCCCCGAGCGAATCGGCTACTCATACGCTGTCGCCGGAGGAGCTTGGTCGGAATTTGCGGCTGGCCTGTCAGACTCATGTTGACCAGGACATGACGGTTGTGATTCCGCGGGAGACGCTGCTGTTTGATCAGCAGATACTGGAGAGCGGGGTCGAATACAGCGTGGCCCTTGAGCCCGGGGTCGAGTCGGCATACCTTCAGATGCAGCCGCCCGGTGTCGAGGATCAGCGGAGCGACGGTGATCGGGTGCTGGACGCGCTTGAGTCGCAGGAGATAAGGGCAGAGTTGGATCTGGGTCTGGCCCGCGAGATGCCGGCGTTTCTGCGGAAGAATAACTGGTGCGGCACGGCGACTGTTGTTGGCGGGCGGCTGGTCGATTTTGATCGCGGGGATACGTCGGACGCCTCTTACGGCGTGGCTGTGGACATTGGCACGACCACGGTGGTGGCGGCGCTGATGAATTTGCGAACTGGTCAGGAGATGGCGGTGGCCTCGTGCGCCAATCCTCAGGCGTCGCGCGGTGACGATGTGGTGTCGCGGATAGAGTACTGTCAGTCGTCAAAGCAGCGGCTGCGCGAGATGCAGCGAATGCTGTCGGGCAGCCTGAACGAACTGCTTGAAGAGCTTGCCGGCAAGGCGGACATCAGGCGTACGTCGATTTACGAGATGGTGATTGTGGGCAATACGACGATGACGCACATGGTTCTGCGTCTGGAGGTTGCCAACATTGCCCAGACGCCGTTCATTGCTGCGGTGCGGTCGGGTAGTTATGCCGAGCCGCGAGATTTGGGGATTGCGATTAATCCGCGTGGCCGCATTTATGTTGGGCCTAACGTGGCCGGCTTTGTTGGGGCCGACACGGTGGGTGTGATACTGGCGGCGAACCTTCATGCCTCGGACGGGTTGCGGATGGTAATTGACATCGGCACCAACGGCGAGCTGGTGCTGGGCAATCGGGAACGGTTGCTGGCCTGCAGTACGGCTGCCGGCCCGGCTTTCGAGGGGGCTCGTATTCAGTATGGCATGCGGGCTTCGGCGGGTGCGATTGACCGGGTTGAGATGGAGGATGGTCATCTGAAGATGCATGTTATAGGGGATGTCGCACCGATCGGCCTGTGCGGCACCGGCTTGATAGAGGCTTTGACTGCGCTGCTGGAGTGCGGAGTGGTTGAGGCGACGGGTCGGATGCGGGGTCCGGAGGAGGTGGAGCATCTGCCTGAGGCGATTCGCAATCGGGTGATACGCAGCAACAGTCATGCCTCGTTTGTTCTTACCACGGCCGATGAAGGCGAACATGCGGTAATGCTGACGCAGAAAGACGTGCGCGAGGTTCAGTTGGCCAAGGGGGCCATAGCGGCTGGGGCCCAGGTTCTGCTGGCGGAGTACGGGGCGACGGTTGATGATCTGGATGAGGTTCTGCTGGCTGGTGCTTTCGGCAACTACATTCGTCCGGAGCGTGCCCGGGCGGTTGGTCTGCTGCCGGAGGTTCCGCTGGAGAAGGTTCGTTTTATCGGCAATGCGGCCGGTACCGGTGCGCGGATGCTGCTGCTGAACAAGGGTCTGCGAGCAACGGCGGAGGAGATGAGCCTGGGCGTGGAGCATGTTGAGTTGTCGAGTCGGGCGGATTTCCAGATGCTGTTTGCCGATTGCATGATGTTTAATGTTTGATTTGTTTTCGGGATGCCCTTGCGCGTGGGCTACGATATCCCCCGGCGGTGCCGGGGGCTTTAACGGCAACGGCTCCACAGCAGAAGAAGCAACGGCGTCCCCCGGCAGTGCCGGGGCTTCAACGGCAAAGGCTACGGCAACGGCAAAGGCCATGGGCAGATGCCCATGCCACTGAGAAACGGCATCCCCCGGCAGTGCCGGGGGCTTCAACGGCAACGGCAACTGCAAATGGGTGAACATGATGTACCTGATAGGTGGAAAGGACAGGAGCGGTGGCGGAATATCTTAGTGATTCTTATTTGGCGGCGATAAAGGGCAGGGCGGCTGGTGGCGAGGGGCCGTGGGCGGGGGCGGTGGAGTTGTTGCGGGTGAGGGCCGATGCTGCCTTGGAGCAGGCGCCGGTGAGTGTTCGTGAGAATGGCGGCAGTCCTTTCTTCAGGCAGGACGCGGTTTATGTTGAGGGTAAGGATGGGGTAATAGATAAGGCCAGTAACCGTAAGAGCGGGGAGCTGGCTAAGCTGGTCAGCAATAGCACGCTGGATTTGGCGCTTGGGTACAGGTTTTTCGACGGCGATGATCGGTATGCTGAGAAGGCTCTGGAGCTGATTCACACCTGGTGTATCAATAATAACACGCTGATGTTTCCGACTGGTGGTGTGTTCGATTCTCATACTGCAGGCGGCCGTCACGCGGGCGACATTATCATATTCGGCTCGATGAACAACCTGTTTCTGGCGTGCTATTTGCTGCGCGGTTACGCGAAGTGGGGTTTGCGTGCGCAGGCGGCGGTTAAGCGGTGGATAAAGGCCATGGTCGATCCACAGCGCGAGCTGATGTTTTTCGCTGGTCGGGAGATGTACAACAATTGGGAGGATGCGCGGCTGATGTACCTGGCCAAGGGGGCGTTGGCGCTGGATGATCTGGACCTGCTTTGCCAGGTGTTTGACCGGTGGTGCATGACCATACCGCTGAAGATGACCGACGAGGGCGAGCTGCATCGGGAGACGATGCGTACCAAGAGCATGCACTACACGTTGTTCGCTTTGGACTCGATGATGCAGGTGGCCGAGATTGGTCGGCAGCTTGGCGTGGATCTGTATGACTACGAGGTTAACGGGCGGCGGCTGAAGATGGCGGTCGATTACGCAGCTCGGTATCTGCTTGATGTGGAGTCGTGGCCGCACCAGATGATAGAGCCGGTGGAGACGCTGAAGAGCGATGCATCGCGTTTTCGGTGTTTCGAGATGGCCTACAGTTACTGGGGCGATACGCGTTACCTGGAAGTGCTTGAGCGATATTTCGAGCGTCCGCTGCCGCAGGGCTACGGCACGTTGTTGTTTGGGCGGCGGTAAGATGCGGGCCGCAAGGCCTGCGGGTGACGATGATCGGCAGAAAAAAGCATAGGGACGAAAGGATTGCAGGACAATGTCGATTGAGAACGGCGGGGTGCAGAAGCTGGAATCGCAGTGGCCATTGCAGGGAGTTGAGCCGGAAAGCGTGGGGCTGAGCCGGGAGCGGCTTGGTCGGATTGACGAGCTGGTGCAGCGTTATGTGGCGGAAGGTCGCATAGCCGGGGCGGTGACGGTGGTGAGTCGCAGGGGCGGCATCGCTCATCTTTCGACTTGCGGGCTGATGGACATAGAGCAGAGGAAGGCCATGCGGACGGATGCGATTTTCCGCATCTACTCGATGACCAAGCTGGTTACCAGCGTGGCCTTGCTGATGCTGATGGAGGAAGGTCATTTTCTGCTGAGCGATCCGGTGTCGAAGTTCATTCCGGAGTTTGGCAATATTCGGGTCAAGGTGACTGGCGCCGATGGTCGGGATGAGCTGGTGCGACCACGGCGGCCGGTGACCATTCACGATTTGCTGACTCATACGAGCGGCATTTCGTACGAGTATGAGCAGAGTGTTCGAGGATCGGGCATTACTCTGGCGGAATTTGCGGCAGCTCAGTGCCAGCGTCCGCTCTGTTTTCAGCCGGGGGAGCGCTGGATGTATGGTGCTTCGACCGATGTTGCTGGGCGCGTGGTTGAGGTGGTGTCGGGCTTGCCGCTGGATGAGTTTTTCCGTCGCCGGATATTCGAGCCGCTGGGCATGACCGATACTGATTTTCATGTGCCGCCGGAGAAAGTAGACCGGTTTGCCTGGGTGTACAAGCCGAATGTTGAGGGGCGGCTGGTTGATGATGAAGACCGGGTGACGAGCAGGTTTTTGAGCAAGCCGGCCTTCTTCAGCGGTGGCGGCGGACTGGTGGGCACGACGAGCGATTACCTGCGATTTTCGCTGGCGCTGCTTGGTGGGGGTCGGTTTGGCGACGTGCGACTGCTTGGTCGCAAGACGGTTGAGCTGATGACGGCGGACCATTTGCCGCCGGGACATCCGCCGGTCGACGTGAACCAGAGAGGATTCGGGCTTGGTGTATCGGTGCTGCGGAGGCTGGGCGAGACCCGACAGCTTGGCAGCGCGGGGGAGTTTGGATGGGGCGGGGCAGCCTGCACCCAGGTTTGGATTGACCCGGCCGAGGAGATGGTCAGCATGATCATGATGCAGCTGCGGCCGCTGGAGAAGTTTACGCTGATGGACCTGTTCAAGCAGGCGGCCTACCAGGCGCTGGTGGAGTGACGGGCGGGTGGCATTGAGCATGTGGTGGCACTGCTGACAATTATCGAGGCGCTCCCGGAGCAATCGGGGGCGCCTCGCGGTATTTGCATCGGCCATTGCTGCGGATGCGGCCGCGGAATATGGCTGGGGACAGGCGGATGATCAGGCGTTTCGGGCAACTTCCAGAGCAATGCGCGCCCACTGGCCTATGCGGCTGGGATCGTTGCAGAAGGTGTGGGTATCCTTCATGATCATTTCCAGGCAGCAGTTGCGGGCAATGTCGACGGTTTCCTCTATGGCTTTGCGGGCGGCGTCCCAGTCGGGCTGTGGCGAGCAGATGTATGAGGGGTTCGGTTTCCATGAGAAGACGTAGTTTTTGCCGATTCGCTGGGCGGCCAGGTGGCGGTCGGACCAGGGCGAGATGCTCAGGCGTCGCAGGTTGGGCACGCGGTTGATCAGCAGGTCGAGGCGCTTGTCGATTGGCTCGCAGCAACCGTAGCAGACGAGGCCGAAACGGTCCATGAGCGGCTGCTGGTACGGCAGGATAAATTCGGCAAACTGCAGGGGGCCGACGCCCACGGTTTCCTGGCTTTCGGCCAGTGCCCACATATCCTTGAGGCGGACGTTATCGCTGAAATCGGCGGCGGGAAGTTCGGCCGTGCATCCGAGGCCGCCGGAGCCAACGTAATCGTTTGGCCCATTGTTGAGGCAGAGGACGCCTTCGGCTTGGAAGGTCTCGAGTTGTGCGATTGTGCTGTCGCGGAGAAAAGCCATCATGTCGTGAAGGAGTTGCGGGTCGTCGTACATGTCGAACATCACCTGGTCGAGCCCGCGCAGATGGACGAGCGTTTGGGTGAGACCGGTGGTCCACCACAGGTTGCCGTGAATCTGGACGTTAAGGATGTCGCCCAGGATGTCGTCGGCCAGGGTGACGGCGGCGGTAGTGGCCTGCCGGTCGATGGTAACCGTATCGTGATGGAGCTTATCGAAATCGGCACGCGTTTTGATGGGTGGGTCCCAGTGATACGAGCCAGTATCCTGACTGCGGGTGCGAGTTTCGGCGAGTCCGAAGCCGGAGTGTTGGACGCGCCAGGGGACGTTGAAATCGTTGGTGATCGGGTAATCGTCGCCGATCATCTCGTGCCTGAAGATGAGTCCGCGGAGGTGCGACTCCCATTGCCTGAGCAAGTGTTGGGTGCAGGTGAGGGTGGAATCGGGGATAATTTCGCGCCAGCCACCTTCGGGGAAGGCGAGAACGACGGGCCTGATGGGTCGCAGATCGTTGAGGGCGCGGATAAGGTTGGTGCGCTCGTGCTGGACGGGCAGGGCGGCAATATCGGCCACTTTGCGTGCCAGTTCGCGGATCGTCTGGCGTTCGGCGGTAGTTACACGAGTGATTGCTGGGGCAGACATCGGTGGTCAGGCCTTTCGAAAAAAGTGTGTGCAGACGATGGGGCGGCTTTGTGCCTGGAACAGGTAAGAATAAAGTATAGCCCGCCTTGTGCCTGGCTGCCAGTGTTTTGGGACATGGCGGATGGTTCTTGACGGAAATGCCGGGCGTGGATAATCTTATTGCTCAGGCAATTATTATGAGTTGTGTGGATTAATTGAGTTTGGTTTGCCTTGCGCAAAAGGTGTTGAATTCGACCGGGCAAGGCTGTCGCAGACAGGAGCGCCAGATGGTTAATGATGAGCGATACGAGCGTGCAATCCAGACCGTGTGCCTGCTTATTCTGGCTGGCATTGGCTTGGCAACCGCTCTTTATTGGCTGCAGCCGGTGATGATTCCATTTGTTCTGGCCCTGTTTGTGGCCTTTACGCTGAGCCCGCTGGTGGACTTCCAGGTTCGTCGCTGGCGTTTTCCGCGACCGGTGGCCATCAGTTCAGCACTGATACTGGGCGTTGCCATTCTGCTTGCCGGCGGCGTGCTGGCGACGACGGCCATGGCCCAGTTGACCAGCAACGTCAACACCTACCAGCGACAGCTTGGAGAGTTGATTGACCAGACGATAGCGAGCGTGCCGCTGGAGAAGATGGGCATTGATGAAGCCGAGTTGCGTCGCAGTCTGGGCGTGCCTGCCAAGCCTGCGGCGGTTGAAGGCGAGGGGCAGGGGGGCGATGAAGCGGAGGACGATGGGCGCGCGGGGCTGCCGGGTGAGGAAGCGTCGGAGGCGGAAGTGGCTGGCGGGTCAGCTGATGCTGTGGTGCCGCCGGTGGACGTGAGTTTGTCGGCAGATGCTGAGATTGATGACGAAACAGGCATGACTGCCCAGGACTATTTTGATATGCGTGGGCGGCCGGGGGCATTTGCCGATACGTTTGGGGCTGAAGATGGCCAGCGGCCGGGCGCGGACGATCGCTTGCTAAGCGGGCGGGCTGTGCAGCGTCAGGAGAGTATCATATCGCCCGTTGCTGTGCGCCGCCTGCTGGAAGCGATAGCCGGGACGGTAATGAGTGTGGTCTCGCAGGGCGTGCTGGTGATGGTCTTTTTGATATTCCTGCTGGCCGGCGACAACGCTTTGAGCGGGTCGCGCGGCGGCTCGTTTGGAGAGTCGGCTCTTACGGTGCGGCATTATGTGGCCACGGCGGTATTCATAGCGGCCCTGACGGGCGTGCTGGTGGGCGTATCGCTTAAGTTGCTGGATGTGGAGATGGCTCTGACCTTTGGTTTTCTGGCCTTTGTGCTGAATTTCGTGCCTAATATCGGCAGCATTGTGGCTACTTTGTTGCCTCTGCCGGTGGTGCTGCTGAGCGACGACCCGAGCTATGTGAAGGCCGCTTTGGCGCTGGCCGTGCCGGGGGCGATCCAAGTGGTCATTGGCAACTTTGTGACGCCCAAGATAATGGGCCGGTCGCTGGGACTGCATCCGCTGACCATCCTGGTGGCCTTGATCTTCTGGGGGATGCTGTGGGGGCTGGCTGGGGTTCTGCTGGCGGTGCCGATCACGGCAGTCATACGAATCTGGTTGGCCAAGTCGCCTTACACACTGCCTGTGGCTAACGTGATGGCTGGTCGTGCTCCGTCGGCATCACCACAGGCGGCAGTGGCGACGGTTGCTGCTCGAGGCGGGTCGCAGGCTGGGGATGGTAAGAAGAATGGCGGCAAGTCGGGCCGCAAGGGTCAGAAGTCGGCTGCGCGCTGAGCGGAATCGACAAGATGTGTCGGGTCAGGCGGCAGCGGCAACAACAAAAGAAACGGCGTCCCCCCGGCAGTGCCGGGGGCTTCAACGGCAACAAACACAACAACGGCAACGGCATAACAACAACAGGCACAACCACTTGTTGCGCCTTGGAGCCGGGCCTGTGGCGGATACACAACGTCCGATAATGTATGTTATGTTGCGCTCACCACGACGGGCATATTAGAACAACCACAGCATATTGTGTCAAAACCTTTTTCAGATTTTTTTGTCTGTATCGCAGAGTG
>JAWLHX010000001.1:0-168561 GCA_041690105.1 Phycisphaerae bacterium | reverse complement strand
CTTTCTTGCCTAAGGATGTCTGACACCATTCCTCTCGGCAAAAAGGGGCTCTTTTATTAAGATGACTTCTGACTTAGTTAATGGCGTTGGGTGCCATGCTTCTGCTTGCAGAAGCATGCGTGTGTATGTGTCCAACCGGCGATCCCCTTCACCAGCGCCGATGACTTTCGCATGCTTCTTCGCTGCGCGTAGAAGCATGGCACCAGGCCGAGGGCAGGAGGGGCGGGTGGATATAGTTCTGGCGTCCTGTAATGCCAGAATATGAACCTGGCCCTTTTGTAACATGCCTGCGGAGCAGGCATGGCACCCGGCATCTGAGAGATTTCAATCGTCATGTGAGGCCAAGATGATAATTGATGACATCGGCCTAATGATCGAAATTGAGTATCCAGAACGCATTCAAGACCTTGTGCGTATTCAGGGAAGGTCTGTCTCCCATTTCCTTCGCCGACGGCTTATCAAAGCAAAGTGTCGCACCGATGGCATTCGCATCATTGTGGTAGAGGGCAAACGTGAGCCTTCGCCAGAGGCTGCCGTCGTTCCTGAGCAGGCTCTTTGTCCAGAAGTCTATTTTGACCAGCAGCGTTTCGAGAAGCTCAAAGGCGATGAACTTCAGGAGTACTTCATTGAGCTGCTGGAGGAGGGGTTTCGCAAGGCGGCTCGGAGCCACGACATACCTCTGGATTTACTGCTTGAGGGGCTGAAGGACTTCCGGGCCGGCGGCTACAAGGATGAGTGGCTGCACCAGGAGAAGTTGCTGCGGCCGCATCGGCTGAAGGCCGCTCTGAGTTGCCAGGTGACCATGTGGGAGTTCATCCTGACGCTGACGGTGCGAGAGGGCGACAAGGTGCTCTTTTCGCAGCCGATCTACCGCGATCTGCCGGATGAGACCTGTTATCACTATTCATTCAAGTACCTGAAGCACACACCGCGGCGGCTGAAGGTGACATCGAGGCTATGGCGCGAGCCGCCGCTCTTTGTAATGACTCTGCCGGGGCTGAAGGTGCTGAAGGAGGGGCCGCCAATCAGTCAGAGCCGCATGTGGCGCCTGATGCAGGCCAGGCGGCAGGAGTTGGAGGGGCTGGCTGACAGCGATGAGTAATACACACTTTAAGCGACGGCGCAGCCGGCGCCAAGCGTGTGCCGACGGTAAGGTGCGGTGCGATTTGGTAGTTGCATGAGTAAATGGACTATAGCGCGAATATGTCCGCAAACAACCATCTTGACTCAGCTTGACGACAAGGTGATGATATCTTCATGGGCGGCCACCGCGGCGAAAGTTGAAGCGGTACGAGTACCAAGACCACGCCAAAGTGCCTGACGGACTCCCGCTGTCGTCGCTCGCCGAGCGCTCGATGGCCGTAGCGGTTGAGGGCATCACGCACACTTTGGCGCCGGCTTCGCCGTCGCTCAAAGTGTGGCACCCGGCTTCTCAGGAGAGACAGGCATGGATCGCAGAGCAGCGTGGATGTTGTGGGTTCTGGTTTTAGTCGGCTGCGCAAATGATGCCAGTGACCCAGAAATGTTGCCTTCAAGCAGTTCCCTTCACATACAGTTTGGCCAGCACCACCACCTGGCAACTCCAGACCACAACCATGTCTTCGTCAACGTTCTTGAGGAACGTAGCGGCGGGATTTGGATATTCGCTGTTTCCCGCCACAGGCATAAGAACGAATCAGAGCTGGCATACTGTCGCTACGATGGCACCAAATGGTCCGGATTTAAGCCGCTGGGGCCCAATGTCTGGCCGCCGGGGCAATGGGCTGCACTGACTGAGGAAGGCGTGCCGCTGGCCGTGTGGACGGGAGACGATGGAGCATATGGGGCCGAGCCAGTAACATTAGCCAGATGGGCCGGTGAAAAATTCTCAACTGAGGAGACGCCCTGGCGCAGCAGAATACCTATGCCGCAACTTTGCACAGACAGGCAAGGGCAGGTGCATCTGGTTTACAAGGGTTCACTGTCGCCGAGCGAACACTATCGCTACAACATTGTTGAGTCCGAGCCCGGCTCGAAAATCTTTCATTCTATGCTGATCGAGAATGTCTGGACTCCGGCAGAGGCCACGACGGGGCGTGGGGCGTATAGCGTCTTTGATCCAAGGCTTTGTGTCGGGCTGGGAGATGATATCTGGCTGGCATCCGTCATCTCTCCCATTGATCTGCTTAACCAAGGCAAAAGGTACATTGGCGGCCAGTTGTGGGACGGCACGAAATGGTCACCACTGGTGCGATTGACACCATCAGACAAAGAAGCCAGCAGCCTGGCTGACACTTCGGTTGATATGCACGGGGTGCTGCACGTGTTGTGGCGACAGCATGCTTTCGCAGAAAAGAATGGTCGCACCATTGGCATTAATAAATTGTGCTATAACCAGTACCGTGAAGGAAGAATTGACGTTGTTAAAACAATAAGTGAAAACTGCTACTACAGCCAGTTGGTGTCCGACAGTGAAGGGCGTGTCTACTTGGCCTGGCTGGATAAAGTTGCGGAAAAAGTGCAGGTCCAAGTGTGGAATGGGCAGCAATGGTCAGCGAGGGCTGAGGTGCCGCAACCTGTCCCGAGTGAGTTTTCGCTGACGAGCGGCAGCGACTGCCGAATGTACATTGCATGGACTGACAATGATGGATTTCATCTACAGGAGATGAAGGCGACGGCGGCAAAGGATGACGAGGACGGATCACCATAGTCGCGTGCATACTCTAAAGCACCTGCGAAACCGGGCGCCAAACTGTCCCGAAGGTGACAATCCCCCAGATGACCCTGCCGCTCTCGCTCCGCCATCCCCCTGCTTGCCTCTGAATCATTCCAGGCATTTCCGGCCGGCAAACGCGCAGCTTTTGCGCGTTCCAAAGAGGCCAAAATGTTAAGCCAGGCAAACTGCGTAAAGCTGGGGGAGAATATGGTGCCCAGAATCTTCAGCTCCGAGCCGCAAAAATCTTACCGAAAAAACATCTTAATCTCCTAACCCCATGTGCAGCAAAGACTTGCACTTTTACATTTTGTCAGTTCATTTCTTAACCTTTCAAAATCGCCCGGCCGATACTTGGTACTGAAGTCGAAGCCTATAGCATTTTCAGTACTGGCAACGGCTACACAGCGTCAGCGGCTTTGCGATTCCGGAAGTTTGTGCTATACTGTTAAGTATAGCTGCGGGATTCGCCGGGCCGGGGACAGGTTCCAGGGAATCATCGCCGCAGTGAGGTGTCAGATGAAAATTGGTGCAACTAACGGAATCAACAATGCCCAACGGGTCTATACGCCGGCTCAGGCCGAGCAGCGTGCTGCTGCCGCAGGGAAGCCGGCCGAGGGCGACCGGGTCGAGATAAGTGGCGCCGCCAGGCTGCGCGACGCAATCTCGCAACTGCCGGAGGTCCGAGCCGAGAAAATCGCCCAGGCCCGCGAAATGATCCTTAGCGGCACGCTCGACACACCCGAGCGACTGAGCGCCGCTCTTGATCGGCTGATCGAAGAGGCATAACCGCTGAACCCTGTGTGCTCCGGGGCGCCCTGCCGTCACAGCAGGTATGGGCCGGAAACCAGAAAAAGCAATCTGACGCGGCGCGAGCATCAAAGCTCCGGCCGCGTCTTTTTTATTTCTTTCGATTCTTTCAATACCTCGCCGGTTATACTTGCCACCATCACATTGCCAGCAAACCGACTCAAAGGAGAATAAAAATGGCACCCAGGGCCCGAAATGCCTCGGCATCAAAATCGCGCAACACCGCAGCCAAAGCCAGGCAGGCCAAAGCCTCCGCCAACCTTAATCTCTCACCCACGCTGAATCATAAATACCTGATGTCGAAGATGACCCAGAGCCTCGCCTGGGACGGCGGACCGGTCAAGCCCTGGCAGTCAAAGTTGCGACGCAAGCTGGCCCAGCTCGTCGGCGACATGCCCGCCGATCGCGTGGCGCTGAATGTCCGCTCGCTGTGGAAGCGCGAACATCCGCTGGGTACCATCGAAAAAATCGTCCTGACCACCGAGCAGTTCAGCGACATGCCGGCCTTCGTCTGCATTCCGCACCATGCGCAGCCACCATACGACTGGATGATCTGCCTGCAGGGCCACTCCACCGGTATGCACAACAGCATTGCCGTCGACCGCGACGACAACACGCACCCCATTCAGGTCAAGGGCGATCGCGATTTCGCCCTGGGCTGCATGGAACGTGGCGTGGCCGCCATCGCCATCGAGCAACGCTGCTTCGGCGAACGCCGCGAACAGGCCCAGAAGCAGATCGCCACGCACGGTTGTCACGATGGCACCATGCAGGCCCTGATGCTCGGCCGGACGATGATCGGCGAGCGCGTCTGGGACGTCGACCGCACCATCGATTACCTGTCCTCGCGCGACGACGTCAACATGAAGACTCTCGGCGTCATGGGCAACAGTGGAGGCGGAACCATCAGCCTGTTCTCGGCCGCTCTTTTGCCGCGAATCCAGGTGGCCATGCCCAGTTGCTACTTCTGCACCTTCGCCGATTCCATCATGAGCATTTACCATTGCGCCGATAACTACGTGCCGGGCCTGCTGAAGGTGGCCGAAATGCCCGACGTCATGGGCCTCTTCGCCCCCAAGCCGGTGGTGCTGGTGGCCGGCAAGGAAGACCCGATATTCCCGCTGCCCGCCGTCCGCAAGGCCTTCCGCCGACTGAAGCAGATTTACACCGCCGCCGGCGCCGCCGACCGCTGCCATCTGGTCATCGGCCCCGAAGGCCACCGCTTCTACGACGATCTGGCCTGGCCGAAGATGCTGAAGGAAATTTCCCGCCTCAAAGCGTAAATTGCCGTGGCCGCTGCCTTTGCCATTGAAGCCCCCGGCGC
This sequence comes from Phycisphaerae bacterium, assembly GCA_041690105.1. GTDB lineage: Bacteria > Planctomycetota > Phycisphaerae > FEN-1346 > JAACEH01 > JAWLHX01. Next base: position 163,735 of record JAWLHX010000001.1, on the reverse strand, counting down.
TGCCGGGGATGCTGTTTCTCCAACCCGCTGCCGGTCAGCCGCGGGATATGAATGGTCATGGCTGAGACGCCCGGGCGGGCGTGGCTGGGCAGGGGGCGCGGCTGGGGTGGGTGGTTAGGCGGGTGCGGAGGTAGTGGTAGTTGCAACATGTCTGCCAATTATGTTGACAATATTGGGCTGAATCACTAAAATCAAAGATCACTTTTGGCGATCGACGGCTTACTGGCGGCAATTACTTGTGCTGTAAGTGGTTATGTCGTTGATGCCTGGCGGAGGTTCCATGGCCGAAGTAGTGCTGGCCAACATCCGGAAAGTTTACAAGGGCGACACCGGCGAGGTGGTTGCCGTTGAAGACTTTAACCTCAAGATCAAGGACCGCGAATTCGTGGTTCTGGTTGGTCCTTCGGGGTGCGGGAAGACGACCACGTTGCGTATGGTGGCGGGGTTGGAAGAGATAACCTCGGGGACGATTTCGATTGGCGGTCGGGAGGTCAATAACGTTCCGCCGAAGAATCGCGACATTGCCATGGTGTTCCAGAATTACGCTCTTTATCCGCACATGAGCGTTTACAAGAACATGGCCTTCGGGTTGCGTTTGCGTCGGTTGCCGAAGGACGAGATTGACGAGCGTGTTAACGAGGCGGCGCGGATTCTTGGCATAAGCGATCTGCTTGATCGTAAGCCGAAGGCCCTTTCGGGCGGCCAGCGTCAGCGTGTTGCGGTGGGGCGTGCCATTGTTCGTCAGCCAGCGGCGTTTCTGTTTGACGAGCCGCTGTCGAATCTTGACGCCAAGCTGCGGGTGGAGATGCGTGCGGAGCTCAAGCGTTTGCACCGAAAGCTTGAGACGACAATGATTTACGTGACTCACGACCAGATCGAGGCAATGACTCTTGCTGATCGGGTGGTGGTTATGTCGGGTGGTCGGATTCAGCAGGTTGATTCGCCATTGGGCGTGTACGATTACCCGGTGAATAAGTTTGTGGCCGGATTTCTGGGTACGCCGTCGATGAACTTTATTGATGGCCGACTGGAGTTGCGTGAAGGCGTGGCCTGGTTTGTGTCCGAGCACAGCGATGATACAATCCGCCTGACGCCGCAGTTGCAGGAGCGCGTTGGCGGGAGCATTGGCAAGGAAGTTGTGCTTGGCGTTCGTCCTGAGAATATGAACCATAAGGGCGAGGGCCTTTTTGCCGGCGAGAATAATGTTCTGCGGGCTACGGTTCGTGTGGTTGAGCCGCTCGGGGACGAGCAGATAGTGCACCTTGATTTGGGTCATGGTTCGGGCAATATGCTGATTGCCAAGCTTGACAGCCATGTTCCGGTGCAGGTTGATGACAAATTGGACGCTCACCTGAACATGCGTAAGGTTCATATTTTTGATGGCCAGACGCACGAGAATCTGTCTTTGGAGCCCGATCATGTAGCCAGCGGAGCTTAGAACCTCGGCGTTGTCCGCCGTTTTTTGAGCGGGTAGGCGCCAAGTGGCCGACTGGTATGTACCGGCACCTGGTGGGGTTCTGTTTCAGAGCGCCCACCTTTTTTATTTGCCTGAGGTGTGGGGGCAAATGGGGCGGCAGTTTTGAGGTTGTGCCCGGTCGGGTGCTGGGAGATTTTCGGGTTGTGTGCTGGGGGAGTTGGTTGATTATGCCGGCGGCGACGAGTTGCTGGTTGATTTTTGGCAGTCAGTTTTGGCTTCGGACAATTGAATAGCGTAAATTGGGGAAGAATGAGCATGAATGGCGAATTGTTGCGCCTGGTTGATAGCATTGCCCGGGAAAAGAACATTGATCGCGAGACGGTATTTTCGGGCATCGAGAATGCCTTGTTGAGCGCTTCGCGCAAGCAGCACGGTCCGACTGCGGCCATCGAGGCGTCGATTGATCGTATGACCGGTGCGATGATGGTATCGATAGACGGGGAGAAGGTTGAGCCTCGGAATCTGGGTCGCATTGCGGCCCAGGCGGCCAAGCAGGTTATGATTCAGCGTAACCGCGAGGCCGAGCGTACGAGCATCTATGACGAATACATTGGCCGCAAGGGCTCGATCATGAGCGGGCAGGTCTCGCGGATCGAGCATGGCAACATAATTATCAGCCTCCCGCGAACGGAGGGTTTTCTTCCTCGCAGCGAGCAGATTCCAGGCGAGACGGTGCACGAGGCCGACCGCATACGGGCCTTGGTGCTTGATGTCCGGGAGACGGGCAGCCAGGTGAAGGTTGTTCTGTCGCGTGCGAATCCGGATTTCATCCGGCGTCTGTTCGAGCTGGAGGTGCCTGAGGTAGCGGACAAGATTATCGACATCAAGGCCATAGCTCGCGAGCCGGGCCAGCGGACGAAGATAGCGGTGACCAGCATTGACACGCGTGTTGATGCGGTTGGGGCTTGCGTTGGCATTCGCGGTTCGCGGATCAAGAACATTGTTGATGAGCTGAGCGGCGAGAAGATCGACATTGTTCGCCACAACGAGTCGTCGCAGGTGTTCATTGCGAATGCGTTGCGTCCGGCCGAGGTGGAGGACATTTTCCTGAATGCTGACATTGACCGGGCGACGGTAATTGTTCGGGAGGATCAGCTGAGCCTGGCCATTGGCAAGAGGGGGCAGAACGTTCGTCTGGCCGCCCGACTGACCGGCTGGGACATTGATATTATGATGGAGCACGAGTTCCGTCAGCAGAAGGACAACGCTATATCGTTGCTGGCCGAGGTTCCCGGGATGGACTTGGAGAAGGCCGAGCGTATGGCCTCGATGGGCTTTGTCAGCATGAGCGACATTGGCCAGATCGATCCGAAGACCTTGCTGAGGGTGCCCGGCCTGACAGAAGAGCTGGCGGATAATATCATCAGCTTCGCCGGTGAGTATTCGAAAATGCTGGCTGACGCCCAGCAGCAGGAGCAGGCTGAGGCGGAAGCTGCGGCGGGCGAGTCGGCGGAAAACGAAGATTCGGCATCGGCTGAGGCTGGCGAGGAAGTTGAATCGGCTGAGGGTGCCGAGGCGGAAGTTGCCGCAGAGATGGTGCCGGCCGAAGAGCAGGCGGCTGAGCCTGAGGCTGAAGAAGGTGAAGTGGCCGCCGAAGAGCAGGTCGCGGACATCGAGCCTGAAGGTGGCGTGGCTGCCGAAGGCGATGAAGCGGCCGAAGGCGACGAGGGCGAGACTGATACGTCGGCGGATGAAAGCCGGCAGTAGTAATAGGTTGGTCATAAGCTTTTGAGGTAATTGGTTAAGTTATGGTTTAGCCGCAATTTTGTGGCACGAATCGAAAGGGCGACCGCATTCATCGAGTATTGCCGCTGTAATCTGCCGAGAGGTTGCACCGCGCCGTGAAAATGTTTTTGAGCCAAGGATTCTTCCTGGGAGATTGTTTTGAGCATTCGACTTTACACTCTGGCCAAGGAGCTGGAGGTTAGCACCAAATCATTGTTGGAACTGGCTGCGGAAGAGGGGATCGAGGTCCGCAGCCATGCCAGCAGCCTGACAGACAACGAGGCCGGTCGTCTTCGGGCGCGGTACGAGAGCAAGCAGGCGGCTGAGGCTGCGAAGCCTCCTGTGCCGCCGGTTCCTGCGCCTGGTGCGGTTCCGCCGCCCCTGCCTCCGCGTGGCGAGAGTGGTGCGCAGATGGCTGCTCCGCTTTTGTTTACGCGTCGCAAGCCCCCGCCGCAGCGTGGTGTGCGTGCTCCGGGTGAAGGTGCGGAGGAGGGCGAGTCGGCAGCAACGGATGCCACCACCGAGCCGGCCGCGGTTGCGGAAGTTCCTGCTCCTGCGGCAGAGACGGCTGAGCCGGAAGTTGTTGAGCCTCCGGTTACAGAGGCTGAGCCTGTGGCCGCGGCGGCCGAGGAGGATGCTCCGGCCGAGGCTGTGGCTCCGAGTGCTGAAGAGGCTGAGGATGTTCCGGCAGCGCCTGTTGCTGAGGAGCCTGTTGCCGCGGAATCGCCTGAGGCAGCGACGGCTGAGGCTGAGCCGGCTGCTGAGGCAGCGGCGGCCGAGCAGGTTGAAGAGGCGGCGGAGGCCGCGACGGCCCCGGCGCCGGACATTGCTGCTGAGGCTGCGCCTGAGGCGCCGAAGGTGAGCCATGTTGACGACTTCCGGATCGAGGTCCCGAAGGCTCTTGGCCGCATCGACATCAAGCCCAAGGAGATACCGGCCCGCGGTGGTCGCAAGAAGAAGGACGAGCCTCAGCGGAAGGCCAGCAAAGCGGCTGAAGACAAGAAAGCCGCCGCAGATGCCGCTCATCCGCAGGGCATGGGCGTATCGATGGACCAGTTGCAGGAGCGTACCGAAGCTGGCCGGCGTGCGCGTGAGGCCGCCGAGCGTACTTTGCGTAAGTCTCCACCCGCCCGTCCGGCACCTGGAGCAGGTGCTGGCGCTGGTGCTGGTGCAGGTGGGGGTGGACCTCGCGGTGCCGGGTTGAATGTTGACACGAACCGCCCGATGGCTGGTCGCAGCGCCAGCGGTGGCGGTCGTCGTCCGGCAGCACGTCGTGAAGACGGCGGTGCGCCGACTGAAGAGAGCGAGGAGAAGAAGATTCACCGGACGCCGAAGCGCGGCAGTTCGGAGCGTCGCTCGGACAAGGTTGAGATTGATGCCGACGTTGACGTGATCGGCACCAGCCATGTGCGTCTTGAACGTGGGGAGAAGGTTCGCCGCGGTTATGGCGAGCGTCGTCGTCGCCGCAGCCTGAGCGGGCGTAAGCGTGCCGACGAGGCTGTGGTCAAGGGCGAGACGGTCGAGATTTCCGAACCGGTGACGGTCAAAAGCTTCTGCTCGACGCTTGGCGTTCAGTCCAGCGCGGTTATCGGCAAGCTGATGCAGCGTGGCATGATGGTGACGGTGAACGAGGCTCTTGAGACTCCTCTGGCGATTGAGCTTGCCCTGGAATTCGGGGTGGATTTGAATGTTCGCGAGCAGTTGGAGATTGACGAGCAGGTTGAGGAGACGCTGAAGAAACAGGACGAACAGTACGAGGAAGTTGAGCAGTTGCCGCGTGCGCCGATTGTGACGTTCATGGGTCACGTTGACCACGGCAAGACGAGCCTGATGGACTACATTCGCAAGACGAAGGTGGTTGAGGGCGAGTCGGGCGGCATTACGCAGCACATAGGGGCTTATCGGGTGCAGGTTGGCGATCAGTTTGTGAGCTTCCTTGATACTCCCGGTCACCAGGCGTTTACGGCCATGCGAGCTCGCGGAGCGAACGTTACTGACATTGTGGTTCTGGTTGTGGCGGCCGACGATGGCGTCATGCCTCAGACGGAAGAGGCCATCAATCATGCCAAGGCGGCCGGCGTTCCTATTGTTGTCGCGATGAATAAGATTGACCGTCCGGAGTCGGACGAGCAGCGTCTGTTGGGTCAGTTGAGCGAGCGTGAGCTTGTGCCGGAAGAGTGGGGCGGCAAGACGATTGTCGTCCGCACATCGGCCATGACCGGGCAGGGCATCGACGACCTTCTGGAATCGTTGCTGCTGGAGTCGGAGTTGCTGGAGTTGAAGTCGAACCCGACGCTGCCGGCCCGTGGTACGGTTATCGAGGCCGAGATGCGTGAAGGCCTGGGTCCGGTGAGCACGGTGCTTGTGCAGGACGGCACGCTGCGTGTTGGCGACATTATTCTGGCGGGCACGAGCTACGGCCGTGTTCGCAGCATGACTGATGATCAGGGTAAGCAGGTCATGGAGGCTGGTCCGAGCATGCCGGTTCGTGTCTCGGGTCTGACGACTGTTCCGAACGCCGGCGACAACATGTATGTGCTCGAAGATCTGCAGGAGGCCCGGGAGTATGCCGAGCAGCGTGAGCGCAAGCATCGCGAGCTTTCGCTTGTGAGCCGCAAGCATACTACTCTGGAAGAGCTGTTTGAGGTGATGCAGCAGCAGAAGGTTGAGGAGCTTAGCGTCATCGTCAAGGCCGACGTGCAGGGCAGCGTTGAGGTTCTGCGTCAGTCGCTCAATGATCTGCAGCACCCGGAGGTCCGCGTTCAGGTCATCCACACAGGTATTGGTGCGGTGAACGAGAGCGACGTTCTGCTGGCGGACGCCAGCGACGCGGTGATTATCGGTTTCCATGTTATTACCGACGAGCGTGCCCGTGCCCTGTCCGAGCAGAAGGGCGTGGACATCAGGACCTACAGCGTGATTTACCAGGTTGTTGACGATTTGCGTAAGGCTCTGGAAGGCATGTTGCGTCCGGAGACCAAGGAGCAGGTTGTTGGTCACCTGGTGGTGCGCAGCACGTTCAAGATATCGCGAATTGGCACGATTGCGGGCTGCTATGTTACCGATGGCACCATTCGTCGCAACAGCAAGGTGCGTCTGAGCCGGCAGGGCGTGGTGATTCATGAAGGTCGTCTGGATTCGCTGAAGCGTTTCAAGGACGATGTTCGTGAAGTGAGCGGCGGCATGGAGTGCGGCCTGAAGTTCGACGGCTTCGACGATGTTAAGACGGACGATCTGATCGAGTCGATTGAGACGATTGAGATCAAGCGGACGCTGTAAACTGTTCTGGCAGATAATGCAGGGAGCAGCGCCAGGCGGTAATGATTGTTTGGGGGGCTGGCGATGGTTGTAGGCGTGCTTGAGTTCAGCGTGCTGATTCGTGGGGCTCATAGCCTGAAGGAGAAGCGTCAGGCGATAAAGAGCTTGAAGGATCGGATATTGCACCGATTTCCTGTTTCGATAGCCGAGGTTGGTGCGTTGGAGAATTACCAGCGTGCCGAGCTTGGGGCGGCCATCGTAAGCAACGATTCAAGCCATGCCATCAGCGTGCTGTCGAAGGTGGTGGATTTTGTGCGGAACGCGTTGGTGGTGGAGTTGATCGACTATCACATTGAGACGGTTTGAGGTCGATTGAGTTGCATGGCCGCGGTGCGTTTTGCGATGGATTTTATGGCAAAGCAATTGCATTGCCTTTTGAGGTCAGGATGAATAAGCGGCGAATGTTGCGAATAGCTCAGCAGATTAAGCAGGTGGTCAGCGAGTTCGTGTTGTACGAGCTTCAGGACCCTCGCCTGGGCTTCATTACCGTGACTGAGGTCGAGGTAAGCGAAGACATGTCGAACGCGGTGGTTCGCATTAGCGTGCTTGGCGAGAAGAAGGATGAGCGTCTGACGCTGCAGGGTTTGCGTCAGGCGAGTGGTCGGATTCAGCAGGCGGTCGGGTTGGCACTGCAAATTCGTACTGTGCCTCATGTGCGTTTCGAGATTGATGAATCGGTGAAGCGTAACGTTGAGATATCGCAGTTGATTAACAAGGCGGTTGAAGAAGACCGTCAGCGACAGGCCGAGCGTGAGCAGCATTCGACAGATGAAGAAGGCCCGGCCGAAGCCGGCGAGGGCCAGGAGGAAGAGAGCAAATGACGTCTTTCACCGATCGCTCGACCGCTTTTCAGAAGGTTCGTAAGGCTCTGCGTAAGGAATACGGCAAGCAGACGGTGCCGGTTTCGGACTGCATAGCGCGGCAGATATTGTGGTTCGTATTGCTGGAGCAATCGAGTTTTCAGCAGGCGGAGCAGTCGCTGGAGCGGATTGACAAGTTTTTCGTCGACCTGAACGAACTGCGCGTGAGTCTGGCCCGCGAGATTGCCAGTTGCATACCTGGTACGCCAGATGCCGAGGCCAAAGCTCATCGCGCGACGCGGGTGTTTAACTCCCTGTTCTGGCTGAAGAACACGATGGACTGGAGTTTTGTGCGTGGCATGGGTGTGCGCGAGCTTCGCCAGTTTTTTGAGAACCTGGAAGGTGGCGATCCGGTTCTGGCGGCGGCCATGACCATGTTCTTCTCGACCGGTCATGCAATTCCGGCTGATGCCGACGTGCAGCGTACGCTGGGCAGGCTCGGCTTGTCGGAAGAGAAGGACGATGCGGGCCAGTTGCAGTCGTTTCTGGAACGGGCGGTAACGAAAGAGGAAGGCTGCGAGACGTGGGCCTTGCTGCATCGGTTGGCGGAGTCGGTCTGTTTTCCGGGTGAGCCTGTCTGCGAGAAGTGTCCGGTGCTGAGCCTGTGCCCATTCGGTGAGCAGAAGATGGAGGCGGCCCGCCAGCAGCAGAAGAAGGCGACAGCCAAGCCGAAACGGGCGAAGGCAAAGTCGGGTGACGGCGAATCGGGCGCTAAGGTTAAGTCGGCCGGCAAGGGCAAGTCGCGCTCGGCCAAGGCGAAGCCGGCCAAGAGCCTGGCCTCGGGGCGTGCCGCCAAAGCAGCGCCGGCCGCCAAGAGCGGGGCCAAGGCGAAAACGGCCGCCAAGACGACCCGGGCGTCCACCTCGGCAGGTACTGGCGGCAGTGCGGGGAAAGCGGCCACGAAGCGCGGGGCGGCGGCATCGTCGGGCAGTAAGTCGGCAAAGTCGGCCAGCAAGTCCAGTAAGGCAGCGGCGGCAAAGTCGACCAAGGTGACAAAGTCGAGTAAGACGGTAACGTCGACCAAGGCGAGCAAGACGACGGCCAAATCGGCCAGCGTAAGCAGTAAAGCGGCGGCGGTTAAGTCGGAAAAGTCGTCTGCCAGGAGCAAGTCGGCGGCCGCATCGAGCGGGAAGTCGGCCGGGGCGAAAGCAAAATCGGCCAGGGGCAAGGGCGGCCGTAGCAAATAAGGATACTGTGGCCTGAGATTGTACGGGCTTATGCAACGCGCGGCGGGCATGTCTCGCCGTGCAATGTTTTGTGGTGATCGCCATCAGTTGGCGGTAGTTTTCTGGCGGCCGGCGGTATTAGTCGGCGACAAATCGGGATGGAGAGGTCAGGATGTCCAACAAGTTGAAGCTCGGTCTGCCGAAGGGCAGTCTTCAGGAAGCTACGTTTGATATGATGCGTCGTGCGGGGTTCGACGTTTCGTCGAGTTCGCGGAGTCTTTTTCCGACGGTGGATGATGATGAGATCGAGATTATCCAGTTTCGGGCCCAGGAGATGAGCCGCTATGTTGAAGACGGCGTAGTTGATGTTGGTCTTACGGGTTACGACTGGATTATGGAGAACGACTCGGACGTGGTTGAGATAGCCGAGTTCATATATTCGAAGGCGAAGATGACGCCGGTTCGCTGGGTTCTTGCGGTTCCTCAGGAGTCTCCTGTTCAGTCGGCTAAGGATTTGAACGGGGGCATTATCGCCACCGAGCTTGTTAATACGACGCGTCGTTATTTTGCCGAGCGCGGGGTTGACGTCAAGGTAGAATTCTCGTGGGGAGCGACCGAGGCCAAGGCGCGTCTGCTGGATGGCATTGTTGATGTTACGGAGACGGGGTCGAGCCTGAAGGCGAACGGTCTGCGTATCGTCGAGACTCTGCTGTCGAGCACGACACGGTTTATTGCCAACAAGGAAGCCTGGGCCGACGAGTGGAAACGCCAGAAGATAGAGGCCCTGAGCCTGTTGTTCCGGGGGGCGCTTGCGGCTCGCGAGAAGGTTGGCCTGAAGATGAATATTCCTCGCGACCGTCTGGACGAGGTTAGTGCTTTGTTGCCGGCGGAGAAGAGCCCGACGATCAGCAATCTGCTTCAATCGGACTGGATTGCAGCTGAGGTAATATTGCGTGAGGTCGAGGCCCGCGACTTGATTCCGCAGCTGAAGCGTGCTGGAGCGACCGGTATTATTGTTTACCCGCTCAATAAAGTGATTCCCTGATTCGTATAAAGCGCTGAAGGGGGTCGCGCCGAATCCGGGGAGAAGAGCCGTGCCGAGAAAAAATCGCTGCATGAGGCATCAGATTTCACTTCGTGCCATGATCCTGCTGTCAGTCGTGCTGATGTTGTGCGGTGCTGCGGGCGGTGGGCTTGTTTTGGCCCAGTTGTCGCCTGGCGGCGGAGCGGCGGCGGAGACGGGCGAAGCTGCAGAGGCGCCGGCGACGGATGAGCGCGAGGTGCAGGGTGAGGCACCGGCGGTTGAAGCGGCGCCTGCGGCCGGCGAAGATGTGCCGGCGGACAGCAAAGATTCGCCAGCGGTTGATGGCGCAGAAGATGCTGCGGCGGATGAATCGGCCGGGGCCGGCGATGCGGCTACGGGCGCAGAAGGGCAGGGGGATAGTGAGCCCGAGGAAGACGAGGCCGATGCAGCCGTACAGGCTTTGACTCACTATGGCATTGCCCGCGAACATCTGCAGGGCGGCCGTCTGCGCGAGGCCATTGCCGCCTATAAGAAGGCGGCTCAATTCGATCCGAAATCTCTGACCATCAAAATGGAGCTTGCGGCGGCCCAACTCGCAGTTGGCGATCGGGGGGCGGCGAAGTCTACCTATGAGGATATTATCGCCCAGCACGATGGTGCAGCGGAGGCTCATTTTCAGCTTGCCCGCATGGCCCTTGGTGTGCGTGATCAGGCGACGGCGGGGGGGCATTTCGAAAAGGTTCTGAAGGCTGCCGAGGACGATAAGCAGGGCAATCGGTTTTACCCTCTGGCCCTGTATTACCTGGCGCTGACATCGGACGAGCGTGGCCAGAGTGAGAAGTCGGCCGAGTATTTTCATCGGTTGGTTGACTGGCTGAGTAATAGCGATGAGAGCTTCAAGCGTGACCGCGAGGTAGGTCGGCTGCTTCAGATTCTGCCTCAACTGGTGGCCAAGACTGCGCAGGTTTACCTGCTCCAAGGGCAGGCCGAAAAGGCTGTGGCGGTTGTCCGCGATTCGGCTCCGCAGATGCTTGGCGAGGCGGGCTTCGGTGCGGCCCTGGTGAGGAGCCTGCTTGACAGCAAGCACAGCGACCTGGCCCTGGAGGTGGCCCTGCTGGTTCAGGCGCAACGGCCGAACGATGCTGCCAGCTACGAGCTTGTGGCCCATGTTTTCGAGAGCCGCGAGGACGACGACGCGGCCTTGGTCGGCAAGCTCCGCGAGCTGATTGCCGCCCATCCTGATAATCCGATAATCCAACTGGTTCTGGGCGAGCGTCTGCTTGAGAGCGACGTTGCGGCGGAGAACGACGAGGCTCTGAAGCTGATAGAGACGGTGATTGCGCGGATGGACGGCAAGGCGGATGTTGCCGGCGACCGTCTGCTGCGCAGCCTGATTGACAAGCTGCTTGAGCGGAAGCGTGCCGATCTGGCATTGAGTCTGGCGGAGGCTATTCGTCGGAAGCAGCCTGCGGAGATAGCACCATACTATCTGCTGGAGCGGATTCACGAAGAGCTTGGCGGGCAGGCCGGCGTGGCTGAGGCCTTTAAAGCGTACTTGGACGAAGGCCGCGATATGTCTGTCATCAGGCTGATTCTGGGCAAGGCTCTGTTGGCGTTGCCCGATCGTTCGCAAGAGGGTCTTGAATTGCTTGAGCCCCTGACAAAGCGGGCCAGCGGGGTGAGCGAAGCGGCGCGGGAAGTGCTGGTTGGTCACTTCCGCAAGACCGATCAGGCGGGACGCGTTGTGCGGCTGCTGGGTCAGACGGTGAATGAGCAATATGATCAGGGGGCGGCTATGTACAGGCTGCTCAGTTTCCTTGACACGCTGGAAGACAAGCAGGAGCTTTACGCCAAGGCGGCGGCCGAGCTGAAAGATGTTGACCGCAATGAAGCCCTGGGCGTGCATTTTATTCTGGGCCTGTTGAGCGAGATGGACGATCCGGACAGTGCGGCGGTTCATTACCAGAAGGCTGTTGATGCGCAGGAGAAGTTCTTGTTGGGGTACGAGCGTCTGAGCGCTTTGTACATGCGGCAGGACCGGCTGATGAACGCCTTGGACACCCTGCGCAATGCCCTTTATGCCGGCAGCCAGGGCGGCGTGTTCTTCCGCCGCATGGGCACGGTTTACGAGCTTGTTGACCGCGACATTGACGCCATAGCCACTTATCGCACGGCCATGCGTCTGGACCGTGACATTGTGCCGGCGGTGCAGTACCGGCTGGCCAATGTGCTGGCCCGTATTGGTCAGGCCGACGAGGGTCTGAAGTTGCTGCGCGAGGCCACGGTGACGTCGCCGGGGGAGATTTATACGTGGTACAATCTGGCACGGTATCAGATGGAGCGTAAGCAGTCGGCCGATGCTTTGGCGACGATAGACAAGGCCATGCTGCTGATGCCAGAGAGCCCGCAACTGAAGTACGTCAAGGCTAGTTTCCTGCTTCAGGACCGCCAGTACGATGCGGCCCAGGTGCTTATTGATGAGTTGAACGGCATTGAGGAGTTGAACGATGCCGGCCGCGGTCTACAGGTGAGCCGGCTGATATATGAGCGGAAGTATGATGCAGCCGAGAAAATAGTGCAGCAATGGCTGGAAGAGAAGCCGGAGAATCTGGAGCTTCTGCTTCAGCTGTCCAGCATCAAGCACGTAAGCGGAGACAATAAGGCCTCGGAAGATATTCTGCTGGGCATACTCGATAAGCATCCGCGTAATTCGGCGGCCAATAATGACCTTGGTTACATGTGGGCCGACCGTGGTCATAACGTGCTGGAGAGCGAACGCATGATCCGCAAGGCTTTGCAGGAAGATCCGGAGAATTCTGCCTTTCTGGACAGCCTTGGTTGGGCTCTTTATAAGCAGGGTCGGATTGACGAGGCCTTGGTTTACCTGCGCCGCAGCGTACGGATTGACAACAACACCGACCCGATTGTCTACGATCATCTGGCCGATGCCCTTGTGCGCGTCGGGCGGACCGATGAAGCTCGCAAGTATTACGAGCAGGCCCGGCGCATGCTCGAGGAAGAGGTCCTGCGTCCGCTGTCTTACGAGCACGGCAAGTTGCAGGAGAAATTGAAGGCGAAGTTCGAGGCGCTTGATAAGGGTCGCCCTGTGCCTGTGGCTGAGGTTGTGCCGCCCGAGGAGCAGCAGTTGCAGCAGCAGCGTTATCAGCAATTGCAGCGCGAGCGGCAGCAGCAGAAGCATGCCGAGGAGGTACCGGTGCAGGACAGCCAGCTGGAATCTGTAGGAGGATAGACGTTAATGGCCGGACATAGTCATTGGGCTCGTATTAAACGCAAAAAAGCTGTAACAGACGCCAAGCGTGGTGCCGCCTGGAGCAAGTTGGCCAAGGCCATCACGGTGGCAGCGCGGATGGGTGGCGGCGACGTTTCGATGAATCTTTCTCTGCGTTATGCCCTCGAAAAGGCCCGCGTGGCCAACATGACCAAAGACATTATTGAACGGGCTGTGAAGAAGGGCACCGGGGCGCTGGAAGGTGCGAATCAGTTTGAACAATTGGTGTACGAGGCCTACGCTCCGGGCGGGGTGGCCATTCTGATTGACGTGCTGACCGATAATCGCAATCGTACGGCGGGCGAAATCCGCAAGCTGCTGGAGAAGGGCGGCGGGTCTCTGGCGGCTACCAATGCTGTGGCCCGCATGTTCGATCGCATGGGGGTGATTGAGATTGACGCCTCGGTGGCCAGCGAAGAGCGGGTGATGGAGATTGCTTTGGAGGCCGGTGCCGAGAACGTGGAGTTAAGCGATGACACGCTGGAGGTGACTTGTCGGCCCGAAGACTTTGAGGTTGTGACGACGGCCTTCGAGCAGGCTGGTATTGCGCCGCGATCGGCCGAGGTCAAGATGCTGGCCAACCTTCAGGTTCCGGTAACTGAGCCGGAGGCGGCCCAACGTCTGATGAATCTTCTTCAGTCGCTTGAAGACCATGACGACGTGAACGAAGTTTACTCGAATTGCGATATTCCTGACGAAGTTGCAGCCGAACTTGAAGGCTGAGGCTTGCCACTGCGCCGTCGGTGGTGCAAGATGGGACTGTAATGGCTGACCCTGAGAAGATTATTCGTTTGCTGCGAAATCGCACGGTGCAGGGGCTTTTTCGCCGCATTACCCGCGACTGCAAAGACGGCCGCTGCACGTTGGACCGTTTCTTCAGCGCCTATGCCACGGGCCGCATGAGCCTGGGCGACCGGCTTAAATTCGCCATTCCGTTGTGGATTACCGAGAGCATTCGTAAGCGTACCGGTGCAACGCGTGAGGGTCTGGCCAAGCGTGCCTTCGGCCATGGTCCGACGGCCCGGGCGCTGGTCAACACGGTGCGCAGCGTGGGGCACTTCGGTCTGACGGAGCCGCAGCAATTCGTAGCTCCGCTGATGGTGGTCTGGAACTTTACGCAGGCCTGCAACTTCAAGTGCAAGCATTGCTACCAGAATGCAGGGACGAAAGCTCTGCCGACCGAACTGACGCTGGAAGAGAAGCTTGGCGTGCTGGAAATGCTGGAGAAGCGCGATGTGTCGATGCTGGCCTTCAGCGGGGGCGAACCGCTGATGGGTCGCGACTTCTGGACGGTAGCCGAGAAGGCGGGGCGTATCGGCTTTCACATGTCGGTGGCCACGAACGGCTCGCTGCTGACCGCCGAGAACGTGCAGCGGCTGGTAGATTGCGGCGTGGGTTACGCTGAGGTGTCGCTGGATTCGATCGACCCCGGGCGTCACGATAGCTTCCGCGGCGGAGAAGGCTATTGGCAGGCGGCGGTGCGCGGCATCGACAATGCCCTGGCCAACGGCAAGATCAAGGTCGGGGTGGCCACGACGGTTACGCAGCTCAACATCGATGAGCTGGAGCAGATTATCGAGTGGGCGATTGCTCGCGGAGTGCACACTTTTTACGCTTTCAACTTTATTCCCACCGGTCGCGGGCGCGACATTGTGAATATGGATCTGACGCCGCAACAGCGCGAGCATATGCTGGCGGTTTTGCAGCGTACGCTGAGCGAGGATCGTATTGCCGTGATGAGCAGCGCGACGCAGTATGGTCGGGCCTGTATCGAATTGGGCGATGAAGACGGTCGGATCAACACGGGGCATTACGGTTACTCCTCGGGCAAAAAGACGCGGCTGCTGGCCAAGTATGTTGGCGGTTGCGGGGCGGGGCGGTGCTATTGTGCGATTCAACCTGACGGCAAGGTGACGCCTTGTGTCTTCATGCCGCTGGAGATTGGCGATCTTCGCAAGGACGACTTCGGCAAGATATGGCTGGAGAACGAGACGCTGAAGTTGCTGCGCGATCGGTCGGACCGTAGTGGTCATTGCAAAAGTTGCGAGTACAAATATGTGTGCGGTGGATGCCGTGCGCGCAGCTATGGTTACTTTGGCGACTTGCGTCGGAGTGATCCGGGGTGCAAGTATAACCAGGCGGATTGGGATGAGTTGGTGAAGAACGTTGAGAGGTTGCAGAGTACGTCGGTTAAGTGAGAAGTGATAACGGCAACGGCGACACCCCCACCTGTCTCCGCTTCGCGGAGACATCCTCCCCCGTCAAGGGGGAGGGGTTAACGGCAACGACATAACGGCAACGGCATCCCCCGGCAGTGCCGGGGGCTTCAACGACAACGACAACGACAACGGCAACGGCAACGGCAACGGCGACGGCATAAACGGCAACGGCATAAACGGCAACGGCGACGGCATAAACGGCAACGGCATAAACGGCAACGGCATCCCCCCCCGCAATGCGGGAGGGCTTCAACGGCAACGGCAACGGCAACGGCCTCCCCCTATTACAATTTATGGTTTATTGGCCGTGTTCCAGGGCCATCTGGGCGGCGAGGGCGGTGCCTTGCCATAGGACGCTTTCGTCGATGCGGAAGCCCGGGTTATGGTGAGCGGCGGTGATGCCGGCCTGGGCGTTGCCGACGCCGAGGTAGGCCATGGCCGCCGGCACTTGCTGGGCGATGTAGGAGAAGTCTTCGCCGCCGAACTTTTTGTCCACGTCGATGGCCTGCTCGGCTCCGAATAATCTGCCGACCAGTTGCCGGGTTCGCTCGATGGTGGCGGCATCGTTGACCAGAACGGGGTAGCTGTCGTTTATGGTCAGGTCGATTCGGGTGCCGGTGCTGGTCTCGACTCCCTGCAGTATTTCGCGCATCAGCTTTTTGGCCTGGTTCCGCATGGCCTCGCTGTGGGACCTCAGGGTGCCGAGTATTGTGACGGCCTCGGGGATGACATTGAAGGCATCGCCTCCGTGAATTGTGCAGAGGCTGAGCACTCCGGCGTCGAGCGGGCGGATGCGCCTGCTCATAATGGTTTGCAGGCTGGTGATGGCCTGTGCCGCGGCCACTATCGGGTCGATGCATACCTCTGGCGTGGCGGCATGCCCTCCGCGTCCCACGATCTGAATTTTGAGCGAGTCGACGGCAGCCATGACGGGGCCAGCCCGCAAGCCCCATTTTCCGGCCTGGCAGGCGGTGAAGACGTGTATGGCGAAGGCTGCGTCAACGCCATCGAGGACGCCGTCGTCGATCATGGCCAGTGCGCCGCCCGGTCCTGCTTCTTCGCTGGGCTGAAACATGAGCCTGACGCTGCTCTTCAACTTGTCGCGATGCTTGGCCAGCAGGCGTGCCGCTCCCATGAGCATGGCCACGTGGGCATCGTGTCCGCAGAGGTGGCTTTTGCCATCTACGACGCTGGCGAAGGGCTCGCCGCTTGCTTCCTGCACGGGCAGTGCGTCCATGTCGGCCCGGAGCAGAATGCGATGCGTGGAGCCCGGCAGGTCGATGTCGCCCACGACGCCGGTGCGGCCGACGTTGCGGCGGACGCTGATGCCGAGTCGCTGCATTTCGTCGGCGGCCAGGGCGGCGGTACGGTGCTCCTCGAAGCCGAGTTCGGGGTGCTGATGAATATCTCTCCGCCAGGCAACAATCTGCTCTTGCAGTTGTTTCGCATCGTCCAGGATCAGCTCAAGCATCATCGCGCCTCGATTTTCGGTTTCCGTGCTGCAGCCATTCGTCAGTGCCGTAACGGCTGGCGGCCAGTTTCTCGATTGTTTTTATTTCGCAGCGGCTGAATGAATCCTCGAACAGGTTTGCCTCCAGCATCTTGCTGACGCCGATGGCAAGGGCCGCGGCTGCCTCCGCGAAGGAGACCTGCCGGCGGCACTGGTCGGAGAGACTTGTTGAGCCTGGCTGAGTTGTCTGCAGCATCAGCGACCCGTGCTGTAGTATTGCCCCGCGAATTCTTCGTTGGGCTCCGCCGGCCAGTTTGCCCGCGGGACTGATTATATCGGTTGATCCCGGTCGTTCGAAACATAAAAAGGTGCCACGCTGGGCTCGTTCGCTGAGGACGGCGCCTCGCACGCTGGCGGAGCCGCCAACAATTCTGACGGCTTCGAGCACCGCCTGGTTCATCTGTTGATAGAGTTGGGGACCGTCAACGAGGGTGTCGGGCACGGCCACGGCGTAAGTAAGTTCGTGATGATGTAGGATTGCGCCGCCGCCAGTTGGGCGACGGACGATGCTGGCGGCCGCGTTGTTCCAGTCGGAGGGCAGCTCACTGAGCTTCTGGAAATAGCCGAGCGACAGGGTGGGGGCGGACCAGCCGTAGAGCCTGAGGGCGGGTTGTGTGGTGTCTGCAGCCCGCGAGAGCAGGAAGTCGTCGGCGGCCATGTTCCAGGGGCCGCTGTGCGAGCCGTCCTTGATGAGCCGCCAGTTGCATTGCGGGAGCGTTGCCATAATGGAAGATTCCCTATGCTCCCGGCGCCTGTTCCTCGTCTCCGTGGGGCCTGAATGTGAACCTGAGGTCCGGATTGCGTGCTGCCTTGGCCTCGTCGGGTCGGCTGACGCTGCGCGTGTGCGGGGCATCGTGCAGCAACTGCGGATTGGTGTGTGCTTCGTCGACAATTTTGCGGAGCACATCGGCGAATTCGTCAATCATGCGCAAACGTTCGGTCTCGGTCGGCTCGATCATCAGGGCTTCGTCCACCGTGAGCGGGAAGTACATGGTTGGCGGATGAATGCCGTAATCCAGCAGCCGCTTGGCGATGTCCATTGCCCGGATGCCTGTTTCTTCCTTCAGGCGGGTGGCCGAGAGCACGAACTCGTGCATGCAGTCGGCCTCGTAGGGCAGTTGCAGGATGTCGCGGCAGCGTTCGCGAAGGTAGCGGGCCGAGAGGACGGCGTCCTGGGCGACTTCGCGTAAGCCAGCCGGGCCGAGCGAGCGGACGTAGCAGTAGGCCCGGATCAGCACGCCCACTTGTCCGATGAACCCGCGCACGCGGCCGATACTTTTGTCGCCGTTGTATCGGAGATGATAAAACCCGGCCCCGTCCAGTTCGACCACCGGGCGTGGCAGAAACTCGCGCAGCTCTTCGCTGACGCAGATGGGGCCGGCCCCAGGGCCGCCGCCGCCGTGAGGCGTGCTGAGCGTCTTGTGCGTGTTTATGTGGACGGCATCGGCCCCCCAGTCGCCTGGGCGCGTAATGGCCAGTATGGCGTTGAGATTGGCCCCGTCGATGTAGAGCTTGGCTCCCACGCTGTGCAGGAGGTCTGCAATTTCGGCAACGTCGGTCTCGAAAAGCCCGAGGGTGTTTGGGCAGGTGAGCATCATGCCGGCCACGTCGGGGCTGATTTTCGACTTGAGGTCCTGCATGTCGACCAGTCCCTGGTCGGTTGACTGCACCTGCACAGGCTTGAAGCCGGCAATTGCGGCGCTGGCCGGATTTGTTCCGTGGGCACTATCGGGGATGAGTATGGTGCTGCGTTTTTCGTCGCGGTCGCGGAACAGTGCGGCAAAGAGCAGCAGGGCGGTGAGTTCGCCATGTGCTCCGGCGGCGGGTTGCAGGCTGCAGGCTGGCAGGCCGGTGATGTGCTGCAACATTTCCTGCAGGTGCCAGAGTATTTCCAGTGTCCCCTGGGACGATTCGTCGTCCTGGTAAGGGTGCATGTTGGCGAAGCCGTCGAGGTCGGCCAGCTTCTCGTTGATGCGCGGGTTGTACTTCATGGTGCACGACCCGAGCGGGTAGAAGTTGGTGTCGACCGAGAAGTTTTCGCGCGACAGCAGGGTCAGGTGGCGGACGACAGTGCGTTCGCTGACGGCCGGCAGTCGCGGCGGCTTGCTGCGCAACATGTGCTTGGGCAGCAGCGGCGGCTGGTCGCAAATGTCGGTCTCGGGAAACCTGAGGCCCCGCAAACCCTCGGCACTCTTATTGAATATGCTTGGTTCAGGCATGCACGTTATCCTTCATCCAATGGGGCAGTTAAAAAAAGTCGCAATCTTCCTGGCCCGGCCGGCGCTGGCGGTGGCAAACTACTCCCTGAGGGCCTGGACGTACATATCGAGTTCGGCCCTGGTTCGCTTCTCGGTTACGGCGACGAGTATGCGGTTTTCCATCTGCGGGTAGAATCGGAGCAACGGAATGCCGCCGATGATTCCGCTCTTTTCCAGCCGGGCCAGTACGCGGTCGGCCGGGGCTTCGCATTCCAGCACAAACTCCTTGAAGAACGGGCCCTCGTAGCGCAGCTTGAAGCCCGGCAGCTTGCCGAGTTCGTCGGCCAGGTAGCGTGCCTTGGAGGCGCACAGGGTCGCTACCTCGCGCAGGCCTTCGGCTCCCAGCAGCGACAGGTAGAGCATGGCCCGGACCATCATGAGCCCTTCGTTTGTGCAGATGTTGCTGGTGGCCTTTTCGCGCCGGATGTGCTGCTCGCGGGTCTGCAGCGTAAGGCAATAGGCCTCGTTGCCGTTGCGGTCGGTGGTGCGGGCACAGAGCCTCCCGGGCAGTTGGCGGACCCATTTTCGTCGGGTGGCCATGAAGCCGAGGTACGGTCCGCCCATCTGCATGGGAATGCCAAGCGACTGTCCTTCGCCGATGGCAATGTCGGCATCGTAATCGCCCGGAGCCTCCAGCAGCCCGAGGCTTATCGGATCGACATGCACTACCGACAGTGCTCCGGCGGCGTGGACCATGTCCACCAGCTTCTGCGTCTCTTCGACAATGCCGAAAAAGTTGGGCGACTGGGTGATTACGCAGGCGGTCTGGTCATCGAGCAAGCCGGCGATAATCGGCAGGTCGCTGCGGCCCTCGCGATAAGGCACGGGCACAAGCTCAAGGTGGGTATTTACGAGGTAAGTCTTGAGGCACTCGATTATCTCGGGGTGCACGCTCTGGCTGACCAGCACCTTTGACCGTCGCGTTATGTTGGCGGCCATGAGGGCAGCTTCGGCGGCTGCGCTGGTGCCGTCGTAGAGCGAGGCGTTGGCAATCTCCATGCCCGTCAACTCGGCGATGAGCGTCTGGTACTCGTACATTACCTGCAGCGTGCCCTGGCTGGCCTCGGCCTGGTAAGGTGTGTAGCTGGTCAGGTACTCGCCGCGCGAAGCCAGCGGGTCGATTGCCGAGGGTATGTAATGATCGTAGGCCCCAGCCCCCATGAAGTGGATGAGATTGCCCGCCGGGCGATTACGGTCGGCCAGCGTGCTTACGTGCTGGGACAGCTCCAGCTCGGTTATGGCCGGCGGAATATCGAGGTGACCTTTGTAGCGGAGGTGCTCGGGAACGGTGCGGAAAAGCTCGTCGACGTGAGCAAGCCCGACCGCCTTGAGCATCTGCTGCCGCATTCCATCGGAATTAGCCAGATAAGGCACGGCTGAAGCTCCTTTCGTATGGCCCTTGGTCGCGGCGTGGTCTGCATCTGCCGGCCGGAGTGTGTTAAAGGGCCGCCGGATGACTTCCCCCAAATCCCGGCGGCGGTTACAAATGGAGTTACTTGTCCAGCGTGCCGCCATATGCCCCGGCGTCAAGCAGGTTGTCGAGTTCGGCAGGGTCGGTCAGGCTGATTTTGATGAGCCAGCCGGCCCCGTAAGGATCGCCGGAGATGACGGTCGGGTCGCCGGAGACGGCATCGTTGGTCTCGACCACTTTGCCGGAGACGGGGCTTATAAGTTCGCTGACCGCCTTGACGCTTTCGATTTCGCCGAAGGGCCTGCGGGCCTGAACCTCGATGCCGGCGGCGGGAAGGTCGACATAGACCAGGTCGGTCAGCTGATCGACCGCTACCTGCGTAATGCCAACGGTGGCAATGTCGCCCTCGAGGCGGACCCATTCGTGGCTCTCGGTATATTTAAGATCTTGCGGCATGCTCATCGGGGTTGCTCCTATTGCTGTCGCGGTTTCAGGTCCGCCAGCTCGACCACCATGGCCGGCTCGCGGCGACCGCGGACATCTATTTGAAGTTCGGTGCCGGCGACGGCACATTCAACATCCAGGCAAGCTTGGGCAATCGGCTTTTCGTGCAGCGGGGACCAGGTTCCGCTGGTCACGCGGCCCACGGGCTGGTCGTGGTCCGGGCGGAAAACGGGCATATTTTCGCGTGCAATTCGTCGCCCCTGCAGCACCAGGCCCATGCGGCGATGATGCACGCCGGCCTCGTAGTGTCGCTGCATGCGATCGCGGCCGATAAACTCCTTTTCCAGACTGACGGCTTTTTCCAGACCGAGTTCCCAGGGGTTGCTGTCGGGGCGCAGCTCGTGGCCGAAGAGCGGCAGGCCGGCCTCGTTGCGCAGGGAGTCGCGTGACCCGAGGCCGCAGGGCGCAGCACCTGCAGTGCGGAGGAGTTGCCAGAGCTGGCTGACGGCCTGTGGCGGCCCGTAGATTTCGCATCCGTCTTCGCCGGTGTAACCGGTTCGCGAGCAGGTGAGCCTGGCCTCGACAAAATCTTTTTTCCAGAGCCGGTAGCGCGGCTGGGTGGATGCAACGGACTCGGGCCAGACATCTTCCAGCATCTGCACGGCTTGCGGACCCTGCAGGGCCATCATGGCAGTTTCGAAGGTGGCATCGTGAAGCAGGCTGACGTAGCCAGACTGTCGAATCTGCCTGATGACCCGGGTGCGATTTGCGGCATTGACGATGAGTTGCCAGCCGGAGTCGAGTCGGGCGACCATCAGGTCGTCGAGTATGTTGCCCTCGGCATCGCAGATGAAGCTGTAGCGGATAGCGCCGACAGGGAGGTTTCCGACGTTCCGGGTAACCAGCCGCTGGACGGCACTTTCGGCGTGCGGGCCGACAATCGTCAGTCGACCCATGTGCGAAATATCGAACAGGCCGCAAGCCTTTCGTACGGCCAGGTGCTCGGCCACAATTCCGGTGAACTGCACTGGCATCTTAAAGCCGGCAAAGTCGGTCCAGGTCGGAGAATCGGCCCGGGCAACATCGGCCAGAGGGGTTGAAAGTACCTCGTGTGTCACTTGCTGTACCTCAAAGTTGGCAATTGGCAATTGTGACCAGCGTCACAAAAGCAAGGTCGGAGTATAACCTTGCAAGCCGACATGGACAAGCACCAAAAAAAGCATTTTATTTCCGTTTCGGCCATTTGCGTGCTCCGCCGTGGCTGCTTGTGAGTCCGGTCCGGTCCGAGTTGCTTTGGGTTGTGGTTTGCCTGACGGAAGGCTTGAGGCAAATCCGACAGCACCGGTTACGCGCCGATTCTAACCGGCTTTCTGCGCGCCGACCAGTACTGTGCGGCAGGAGAATCGTCAGCGGTCGTTGCCGTTGCCGTTGAAGCCCCCGGCACTGCCGGGGGATGTTGTTGCCGTAGCCGTTGCCGTTGCCGTTGAAGCCCCCGGCACTGCCGGGGGATCGTAATTCCCCGGGCGAGGGGGCGGTCGATTTTCAGCAAAGCCGCGAATGGCCTGCCTCTGGCACGGTTGGTGGGAGCGCCTGGAGCAGGGGAAGGACTTCAGAGCCTCTCCACTGCTGCGGCAAACCCTTCGCTCTCCTGCTGCACTTGGGTGATGAATCCGTTGTCCTCGACTCGTCCCATGACTGCCGTCATTTCTTCGGGCGTGTCGAATGTGATCTGCTTGAAGTGGCTCTGGAAATCCTTGGCTCGCGATGTGAAGGTTCGCTGGGCTATAAGGTGATACGTATCGGCCGCCTGCTTGCCCCATTGCCGCCACAGTTCGGGCGAGACGTCGCTGGCGCTTACCCCGTGAAGATCGAGCAGCGAGTGCCAGGCGTGGCTGGCCTTTTCCTGTGGGTATTCTTCCCACAGGCGGTCGTATTCGGCATGGATTTCGGGCCAGCGGTCGATTTCCAGCAGCCTTTTGCGCAATTGCTGCAGGCTTGGCCCGGAGACGAGTTGCCCGCCAAGGTTCACCCACTGGCGCTGGCGATGACTTGTGGCGCCGCCGGCATCCGGGGCGGGGGAGAGTTGCTGCCGGATGGCGCTCAGGTCGCGCTGCGGATCGCTTTGCAGCCAGGATATCAGCGTTCGCATGCCGTAGTAGTGGATCATGCGGCGGTATTCCTGGTGGGCCTCGGCTGCCTTCAGGATGACCACCTTGCGCTTTGAATTCTCGGCCCTCGGGGCCAGCACCACCAGCCTGGCGATGGCCTGCGGGTCGTGCTGCAGGAGGTGACGCCCGGCTTGCTGTGCGTTCTCGTCGCGCGGTTTGGCGGCGGAATCATTGTCGGCCGGCGAATCAGCGGCGGGCTGATCATTGTTGGCAGGATCAGCGTTCGGGGCTGGGGTGGCGGCGTCGGCAGCCAGGGCGGCCTGTCCTATCCAAAGCTCCAGCAGGTCCAGGGCCTGCCACATTTCTTCGACAGTGTCGGGGGCCAGGTAGTCGAATTCGACATGCTGGGTAATGTGCTTTCGCTTATCGCGGGCAGCAAACTTCCAGGAGTTGCGGGCCAGGGCGTACATGTTATACATGAACCAATAGGCCGGCATGATGCAGAGGCGGTCGCGAGCAGTGTCGTTGCTCACGAGGGCGAAGGGCAGGGCGATGTCGAGTTCGGCCGGATAGCTTCCCTTGGCCAGCAGGGTGAAAGCGGCAAACCTGCAGTTGTGCTTGAAGTTTGAGCACAGGCCTGGCCAGAAGCCTCGGCCGGCCACGATTTCGCCATCGTTTGCCCGGCTGTTATGATTGCTGCCGATGGTCGCCCCTGCTGCAATGTTGCTTTGTCCCATGACCAGCGATGAGCAGAGGAAGCTGTTATTGTGGTGCTGTTCGTGGGCCGGAAAGATGAGGTTGTTAAGCAACTCGCAGCAGGATACGGTGCTGTTGTCGCCGAGGAAACTGTTGATAAGCCGGGCCCCGTATTTGAGCTGGCTGTTGTTGCCGACGATGAAGCGGACAGCCTTTGCCCCGTAGAATATTTTGCATCCGTACCCGACAATGCCGTTGACCAGTTCGCACCCTTCGCCGATCTGGCTGGGGTCGTCGGAGGAGGAGTTGATGGTCAGGTTTTTGAGCTTGTTTGCCCCTTTGATGTAGCAATGCCCGCCGATTTTGACATCCTTCAGGATGCGCGAATCCTTGATGACGCACTGCTGCCCGATGACTCCGTAGTAACCGCGACGCGAGTCGAAAGACTCCTGCGTAATGCGTTTGAAGTGTGACATCAGCTTGTTGTCGTCGCGATATTTGGCCCAGAGGAAGGCGTCGGCGGGAATCATTCCGTCGAAGGGCATAACACCGCGTGTGCCGGTTTCGTTGACCAGGTCGAGCCAGATGCGGACCTCTTCCGGTTCGCCCTGCTTGATAATTCCGTTGCCGAACTTGGCGTGGTCGGTGGTTACGATTTCGTCGATGTTGAGCAATATGGTCTGGTCACCGATGATCATGTTGGCCATGTAGCTAACGTTGTGAATTGCGGCATTGTCGCCGATATCGCAGGAGATAATCTGGCTGCGATACAGGCCGGCGGCCAGCCTGATGTCGTGATATTCCAGGTAGACGGGGTCGAGGCGCCCGATGCGGACGAGCCCGCGGAAGTCGCAAGCCTGGACCAGGTCCGGACAGAACTGCTCGGTTACTCGCAGGTTGCCCCAGTCGTCGCAGGTGTTGCGGTTGCGGACGAGTGTTTCAATTTCGCGTGGCTCGAGTTGTCGGTAATCGTCGGCGGGACGCAGCGCCTGCTCGTATCGGAGGTAATATTCGTCGCACTGCGGAGGCAGAAACTTCTGATCAACGAAGCCAAACCCGATGCGGTCAATCGGAACAAGACGAATATCGGCCATGAGCGGGATGTTCTCCATTGTGGTGTGTTAAGAGTGGCGCAAAGCGGGCGCACAAATATTCGTAACTATCGTCAGAAGGCCGCTCGAGGCTGAAGGTAAACTCCCCGCCCTATTGCGTGGCCAAAACTACACCCTCATCCGGCCCTGCGGGCCACCTTCTCCCGTCAAGCCCTTCGACAGGCTCAGGGCAGGTGAGAAGGGTAACGGAAGCGGTTGCTGTTGCCGTTGCCGTTGAAGCCCCCTGCACTGCAGGGGGATATGCCGTTTGTCGTTTCCTGCAGTGGCAAGTCGCAGCAACTTGGCCGTGGCCCATCGGGGCCGATGCTCAGCCTTGTTTCGTGCGGCATTGTGTCGTGCTCTTGAAGATACTCTCCAACAGCGTCAGCAGGGCCTTCGGGCTGCGGGCCCGGTAGCGGGCGTGGGTGTTGCCGCGGCCGATGTGGATGCTGATGATCCGCGGGTCTTCGATGCGGAACATTGTTTCGTCGGTGATGTCGTCTCCGGCGCAGACTATTGCGTCGTGCTGGCCGGAGAGCAGCAGTCGCTTGAGGGCCGCCCCCTTGTTGACGTGCACGGAAATGGCCTCGATAATTTTATGCCCGTGGTGGATTTCGACCGGCAGGTTGCTGGTCATCTCGTGCAGTTCGCCCAGCAGTGCCTGCGATTTCCACTGGCCGAATTCGGGGTCGCTGCGGCGATAGTGCCAGACCAGGCTGGAGCGTTTCTCTTCGACCATTGCTCCGGGGGTAGTGCCTTCAAAGTGCCGGAAGACTTGCATGAATCGCTGCTTCCAGTCGAGGTCTACCGTCTCGCCAACAGTTTCCCACTCGTTGCTGCCCGGCCTGCGCCAGGTGTAGCCATGCTCGGCCACCAACCCAATGCCGGTTGCTCCGAACCAGTTTTCGAGGTTTTGCCGGGGGCCGCCGCTGACGATGTAGGCGTCGGTACTTTCACAGTTTGCCAGCCGCTCCACAAGTTGCAGTATCTCGGCTGTCGGGGCGGAATTCTCCGGCGACTCCTCAAAGTTCCGGAGCGTGCCTTCGTAGTCGAGGAAGAATCCGAGGCGGGTGGCCTGACTCAGCCGTCCGGCAATTTCGTCGGCTATGCGGCCTCCAGTTTCGACCAGGTCGGTCACGGCCGCGGCTTCCTTTTTGCTGCGCAACTCGGTGATGAACGACTTGGCCCAGTAGCGGGCATCGAAATCGATAACCCTGTGTCTCATCTGCTGCATGCGGCGCGACCGCTCTCGCTGATCGAGCGATAGTGCCTCGCGCAATCGCTGGGCAATTTGCGGCAGGTCGAACGGGTTGACCATCAGGGCGCTGAAGAGTTCTTCGGCCGCTCCGCTGAGTTCGCTGAGAATGAGCACGCCGGCTGAATCTTCCTGCTGGCAGGCAACATACTCTTTGGCAACCAGGTTCATTCCGTCGCGCAGAGGCGTGACCAGCATTACATCGGCCATTGAGTAGAGGGCGCACAGTTGCTGGAAGCTGACCGATTGATGCATGAAATGGATGGGCGTATTTTCGATTGTGCCATGGCGGCCGTTTATCTGGCCCACCAGTCCTTCAATCGTCTCGGTCAGCGTCTGGTACTCGGGCACCTCGTCGCGCGAGGGTACGCAGACGAAAATAAAAACAATCTTGCGCTTATCTTCGCAACTTTCGAGGAAGAGGTCGATGGCCTGAAGCCGCCGCGAAAGGCCCTTGGTGTAATCGAGTCGCTCCACGTTCAGCACAATCTGCTTGCCCTCGTAAACCTGCTGGTACGACTGCCTGAGGCGCTTGAATTCGTCATCCTGCAGTTGCTGCTGAAACTTCACAGAATTGATGCCGATGGGGTAGACGCCGATGTGAGTCCGTCGGTCGTTATGAGGTATGTAAGTCATCTCCGATTCCAGCCCCAGCAGTCGCAGCACTGTACTGCGGAAATGCCTGAGGTAGCCGAAGGTGTGAAAGCCGATCTGGTCGGCTCCGAGCAGTCCGCTCAGCAACTCTTCGCGGTGCGGCTGGCAGCGGAAGACCTCAAACGATGGGAACGGTGTGTGCAGAAAGAAGCCGATGCGCAAATCGGGCCGGGCTTCGCGCAGCATTTGCGGCAAGAGCATCAGATGGTAATCGTGAATCCAGACGGCGTCGTCATTGTCTGCGATTTCCAGCACCCGGTCGGCAAAAAGCCTGTTGCAGCGCTGGTAGGCCTCCCACCACTCCTCCTCGTAATGCATGTAGTTGGACATGTAATGCAGGACGGGCCACAGGCTGGAATTGGAGAAGCCATCGTAGTAACCGCTGACGTCGTCATCATCCAGATAAACCGGCCGCAATCCGTGCTGCTGGCAATACTGGTCCACCTCGGCCTGCCGCTGCGGGTCGACCACCTTTCCGGGCCAGCCAACCCATCGCAAGTCGGCCAGGCCTACCGTCCCTTCCATGGCGGAAACGAGTCCGCCGGACGATTGTTCGATGGTCTCGCCGATGGTGATCGGCAACCGGTTGCTCACGTTAATCAGGTGTGACATGATTGTCGCGCCAAGGATGCAACTTGTGCCCTGACGCTCCAGCTCCTTTCTACAAGCGCTCAAGAGGAATAGGCAAATTACTGGATCAGCAACTGTTAGTGTAAGGCAAATTGCGCTCGGGCTCAAGCCATAGAAGGAGTTGAGCGGGGAAGGTTGTTGGTGGTCGGATTTGGGAAGGGCCACCTGCGACTTCGCCCTAATTGCTCCGAAACGGTTGGGCAAAGTGCCCACCAGCAACGGCCCGGGTGTTAAAATCGTAAGTTATGCAGACTGCGACCATGGCGGCGCGTGGCCGGGGCCACGTGTTGAGCGGTTGGCATCTGCGCCCGAGGAGTTTCATGGGAAAGTGCAGGCAAGCATTGAAGAGGAGAGAGTTATGAAAGCGCTAATCATGACGGCCGATGGTTTCGAGGACAGCGAGCTTATTGTGCCGCTGAATCGTCTGAAAGAGGCCGGCCTGCATGTTGACGTGGCGGCACCGAAGGCGGGCCAGATATCGGGTAAGCATGGTATTTCGGTAAAGGCAAATAAGGCCATCAGCGATGTCTCGGACCTCGACCAGTACGATCTGCTGTTTTTGCCGGGCGGCAAGGGGCCCGAGAGCGTAAGGCTGGAAAAGAAGGCCTTGGAAATCTGTCGGGCGTTCATGGATCAGCACAAGCCTGTTGCGGCTATATGCCATGGGCCGCAGGTGCTGATCTCGGCGGGTCTGGTAAAAGGCCACAAGATGACCTGTTGGAAGGGCGTTATGGATGATTTGAAGGCCGCCGGGGCCGATGTCCAGGACCAGGAGGTGGTGGTGGACGATAACCTGGTCACCAGTCGCCAGCCCGACGATCTGCCGGCCTTCTGCCGTGAAATGATGAAGAAGCTGCAGCACTAGGTACAGCGGAAAGGCCGGCTACGATATTGGCAGTTCGGCAGCGTGGTCCGGGTCGATCTGACCGCATTCGATCCAGGCCACCTGGGCCGGAGTCAGTCGCAGGCTGGCTGCCGCGCAGCTCTGGCGGAGGTGATCGATGCGGCTCGTGCCGATGATGGGGAAGACGGCGAATGGCTGGCTCAGCAGCCAGGCCAGTGCGATATGCGTGGAGGGCCGCCCCAGCATGTCGGCCATGAGGTTGACTCGCCGCAAGCGGTGGAAGTTGATCTCGCTGTAGTAATAGCTGACGATTTTGTGCCCGCCTTTGGTCGCCGGTTCGGGTATGTCGGGCCCATAGTCGCCGCTGAAGAAGCCCTGGGCCTGCGAGCTGTATGGCACGGCTGCAAGCTGCGTCTCGGTATGATAACGATGCATCTGCGGGTCCATTTCGACCAGCGTGGGGTCGCTCTGCGACTCGGGATTAATCCGGGCCAGGCTCCAGCGCATCTGGTTGGCCACGAAGGTTGGCAGGCGGCGCTCGGCGGCAAAAGTCATTGCCCGGCGGATGCGGTCGAGCCGCCAGTTGCTGCAGGCGACATACCGCACCACGCCCTCGTCAACCAGTTCGGCCAGGGCTTCGACAATCTCGGCCACGTCGCGATTTGGATCGTCGCGGTGCAGATAGTACAGGGGGATGGTCTCGACGGTCAGCCTTTCGCGGCTGCGTCGGGCATCGTCGAGTATATCCTGTCGGCTGAGGCGCGGCCGGCCCATGGTCTCGAGCCGGGGGTGGGCGCCCTTGGTGGCCACGATCATCTGGTCGGCCATTCCGCGCGACTGCAACCAGCGGCCTATGCGGGTCTCGGCCACTCTATTGCCCTGGCCCAGCCAGTCGCTGTAGACGGCGGCCGTATCGACAAAGTTGCCGCCAAGCTCGGCGTAGGTGTCCAGCAATCGGAAGGCCTGCTGCTCGTCGACATCGCCTCCGAGAGGCACCGTGCCGAGGCTGATGAGCGACAATTCGAGGTCGGTCCCGGGCATCGTCTGGCGTGGTAGAGACATTAGCTTTCTGGCTCCAGTATAAGAAAAAGTGCCGACTGAAATTAATCATCCCAGTCGGCACTTTAATGCTTTATTCAGCGGATGAAAAGACTGTTTGTGGCCTTCGGACCATTCCGGCGTCGGTGCGGACGTGGCAGCATGGCCTGCCCGCTGCCGGCAACAGCAGCCTTTACGAGCGGGCCGCCAGAACCTGCTTCTCGTACGACTTGACCTCGCTCATCCAGGCCAGCCCCGATGGTACGTCGCTCTTCAGGCACAGGTAATCCCAGACGGCGCCGAAGGGGAGTTCTTCGCGCAGTTCGGCCAGGGCCATTTTGGTGGCACCGTCAAAGGAGTACTCGGCTTTGACTGCCGCCGCGTGTGGCTCCAGCATGGCCCGCAGCAGTCCCTTGCGCAGGGCCCGGGCCCCGAGCGTCCAGGCGGCCACGCGATTGATAGAGGCGTCGAAGAAGTCCAGCGCCCAGTAAATGCGGTCCACAACATTGCCGCGGACGGCTTCGTCGCAAAGGGCCTTCAAGTCGTCGTTCAGGCGCGGCACGTGGTCGCTATCCCAGCGTACCGGGCGGCTCACGTGCAGCAGCAGCTTGTCGATGAAGGTCAGGGTTGCCGAGAGCTTGTCGGCCACGCTCTCGGTCAGGTGGAAGTGGCCCATGTCGAAGCACGGGACGACCTTTCGCGACTGAGCATAGAGCAGGTAGAACTCGTTGGAGCCGACGGTGTATTCTTCCACGCCTATGCCGAACAGCTTGCTTTCGACGGCGTCGATGTTCGGTCCCATCTTCTGCTTGAAGATCTGGTCCAGCGAATCGGCCAGCCTCTGGCGCGGGCCCCAGCGGTCGGCCGTGGCATCTTTGCGGCCATCGGGCAGCCAGACGTTGGTTACGCAGGGCTTGCCCAGCTTGCGAGCCATGGCCTGGCCAATTTTGCGGCAGGCGATGCAATGGTCAATCCAGAACTGGCGAATGCCCTTGTCGTCGCTGGAGAGCGACATGCCGTCGCGCATGTTGGGGTGGGCGAACAGCGTGGGGTTGAAGTCCAGACCCAGCTTGTTGGCCTTGGCCCAATCCATCCAGCACGAAAAGTGCCTGGGCTGCAGGGCGTCGCGATCGACCGGCTTGCCGCCGGTTTCGGCATACATGGCGTGCAGGTTGAACTTCCACTGCCCGGGCAGCAGACGCAGGGCCTGCTCGAAGTCCTGGCGGATTTCGTCGCCATTGCGGGCCGCGCCGGGGTAGTTGCCGGTAGCCTGAATGCCGCCACCGTCAAGCGCGCCTTGCTTTACCTCCAGGCCCGATACATCATCGCCCTGCCAGCACTGCACGCTGATCGGCACGGCCAAGGCCTGCTTGACTGCTTTCTCGGTGTCGACGCCCAGTTCGGCAAAACGCGCCTTGGCGATTCTGTAGGCCGATTCAACCGAGCGCTTGTCCGGTTGGCGGAACATTCTGTTGCTGCCCGACGCTGATGTCGAACGTTTCTTAGCCATTGTGTGGCCCCTTTCAAAACTCAAATGAAGTCGATGCTCTTGTCACTGCGGCGGCCGATCAACTCGTTAGATTACCACCGATTCGATGTTCAGGGCGTTTGCCACCTTCACCAGCGTCTGCGCTCTGTGGCCGATGCCCAGGGCATAGTGATGCGTCGGGCCTTCAGCCACCCAGCGTTTGAGGAAGGTGCGGATGTCGGGCTTGAAGAAGCCTCGGGTGTTGGTGTTGCCGGTGGCCGGAATCGGTCCGAGTACGCTCTCGCCTTCGCCGATGACGAATTTGAAGCGACCATCGTAAGTGCTGGTGACGCCGAGCATGCTGATGGGCCCTTCCTTCAGCTTGAACTCGACCGAGGCTCCGGAGCCGGGCTTGCCATGATACTTCAGCAGGCTGCGGATGACGGGCTTGCCGTCGGCCACATTAATGTGGTGCGGGCCATCGTGTCCGACCAGTACGAAGCCTTCCTTGAAGTCCACGGGGTGGAACTCGGCGAAGCTGCCGCCAATGTTCAGGCGGTCCATTATGAGCATGCCGATGCAGGTCTTAAGGTCGCTTTCGCCGCACATCGGGAAACCGGCGGCGGTCAGCAGCGAGTTGCCGACGATAAGATTGGTGACAATCTGGCGAAGCTCACTTTCGGGGGCGCCCTCATAGTAATAGGCCAGGCCATCGAGGCTGTGTTCGTCGATGAACTGGTCGAGGGCCACGGCCACGCGGGCGGCCATAGCCAGGTGTTCGGGCGTGAGCTTGCGCGTCAGCGGGTCGCTCTTGGGGTCGGGAGTGTCGAAGAGCCTGAGGATGTCGCCCTCTTTGTCCTTGATCTGCGAATCGGTTACGGCCCGGTAATGGCGCAGCAGGTCGTCGGCCTCGGTCTGAACCACATGAAGCCCGAAGTGGGCGGTGAACATGGTATGGTCGGCCTGCATGTCCAGCATGTTTTCCAGTGCATGGCCGAAGTGGCCGATGCGGGCACCCTTCAAATCGTGCAGCACCTTGGCAATGTCGCACCACTCGGCAATTTCGGCGTCGGCCTGCGGGTCGTCGTGCAGGGTGCCCAGGATCATCTCCGGCACCTTGCGTCCCATGCGAACGGCAACGCCGGTGAATTCCGGCACCGAGCAGATGTTATCGTTGCACAACTGCATGTAGGTGTTGGCCTTGGAATAATCCATGGCCTGCAGCGGCTGGAGGGCGACCAGCACTATGGGTACGTCGATTTCCTTGCAGATGATGCCGAAGGTGCTGCTGGTGGCGTAGGTAACCATGTCCACGAAGAGCACATCGACGTTGGCCGCCTTGATGTCCTTCAGCCTGGCGTAGGCGGCCCGGGCGTTGTCAATCATGCCGAAGTCGCTTACCTGTACATCCTGCCTGGCCAGCTTCTGCTTGAACTCTTCGTGATAACCCATGAGCTCAGGCAGCAGCCCATCGAACTGGGCCCAATAGGTATCGTGGCCGACGGCAAATGTCCCGACATGCGCTGTGCGCGGCTTACGACGAGGGATGAGCATCGCCAATGTTCCTTATCAAATGGTGACTTCAAGCGGCCCGTCTCGGATGACGCAGCCAGTGCCTTAACTATCCGCAGCGGCGGACAAAGTACAAAGCATACCCGGGCGAGGCTCGTTTTGCAATTCTGAACAGTGCCGATTCCACGCCGCCATCCGGCTGGACTCTCCTGCCGACGGGCAACCGCGGCGGGGCAGGGGTGTAACCTCGGTTGTTACAGATGCGCCCTATGATTGTTGAAAGGGTGGCCGGCCTCTGCTACCATACGTAGCCGGTGCGGATGTCCGCAAGGTTGCCCGGCAGGCGGCCGGAGCGGAGCCGCCATAACCATAAGCCCGAACGAAACGGAAAAACCAATGGCACAACGACAGTTTATTGAGACTCTGATACGCGAAGGACAGCGGTTTGATCAGCCTTTTCTGCTGGTGGAGAAGGAGCTGAAGACCACCGCTGCCGGCAAGCTGTTTATCCGCGGAGTGGTGCAGGACCGTACCGGGCAGTGCCGCTTTGTGGCCTGGGAAGCATCGGAGGCCTTCTATTGCGCCTTGCCGAAGGAAGGCTTCATCAGGGCCAAGGGTCGCATTGAGCTGTACCAGGGCCGTCCTCAAATGATTATAGAAGCCTGTCTGCCGGCCGACGAGCGGGAGGTAACGCTGTCGGACTTTCTGCCGGCCAGCCAGTACGATGTGGGCGAGATGGATCGGGAATTGCGCGAAATCCTTGGCACCATGCAGCCCGGACCGGTGCGCGAGCTGACCGAAGCCTTCCTCGGCGATGCCGAGCTGTGGGCCAACTTCACCCGGGCCCCGGCCGCCAAGACCAATCATCATGCCTACCTGGGAGGCCTGCTGGAGCACACACTGGGCATCATGCGGCTGGCCAACGTTGTCTGCCCGCTCTATCCCTTCATTCAGCGCGACATGCTGCTGCTGGGCATTCTGCTGCACGACATCGGCAAAACTATCGAACTCAGCTACACTCGAGCCTTCGGCTATACCGATAGCGGCCAGCTTATCGGCCACCTGGTGCAGGGGGCGGTCATGGTGGAGGAGAAGGCCAGGGCACTGCGCGAGGCGGGTAAGGATATTCCCGACATTGTCATTCAGCAGGTCCAGCACATGATTCTGGCTCACCACGGTTCGTACGAGTATGGCAGCCCCAAGCTGCCCATGACGGCCGAGGCGATTCTTCTGCATCATCTGGATAATATCGACGCCAAGCTGGTGGCCTTTAACCAGGCCGTCAGCAGCCATCCGGCCGAGGCCGACATGTGGACAGGGCGGCAATACATGTTCGATAACCTGATGCTCTTCCGAGGGGCAAGCGAAGACCGACTTCGCCGCGATGCAGCCTCCGCCACGGACAGCCAGACGGCCACGGCGGCCGATGAATCGGCCCAGGGCCACCTGCCGCTCAAGGGCGGGTTGGATTGATAGAATTGGAGGCTGAGACTCTTGGCGACGGATAAGTGTCCATTGTCTCTGCACGGCGAGTGGGATAACGAAGTCGATTTTATTGTCCATGAAGTTAACAGAATTGTGGACATTGTAGGCAACGCTTTAATTGCCAGCAAAGCGCCAGAATCAAGTGTTGCCCTTGATTTGCTTAATGACGCTTGTGCCATTTCTGGCACAATAATTGATTCTTGCAGAAGAAATCGTCCCACGTCAAAACAAGCCGTGGCCGCACTCTTGCGAACACAGCTTGAGGCATTTATCAATATTCTTGCCTTTTGTATAAAGCCATCCGACCGGGCAGCAATGTTTGAGGGATTTAAGACGATTCTGCGTTACCGCATTATTTGTAACCTTGTAAAGCACCCAAAAGCACCATTTTACACTCGTAACACTTCTGCATGGGCTGAGAAAAAGCGTCAAGTGCAGGAGGAAATTACTGCTGACCGTGGGAGGTTTGCAAATTTTCTTCCGCCTAAAAAGCTCAATCTGCTTCAACAAGCTTTGGAATCGCCAGGTAAGTTCAGGAAAACCTGGTATCCAGAAGACAGAAGGCAAATCTTGTGTATGCATGAGATGGAATGGTTATACGATGTTGAGTACTCCAGGCTCAGTTCAGCAGTCCATTCTGACGGTTTTGCGACTTTGGCAGTTTCTGGCACAAATCGTACTACTCCAGGTATGGTTACCATTCTCGTGCTCGGAGCTGCCGTTCATCAGCTTTCCAATGCCATGTCAGTGGAGCTAGATGCGTCTGATTGTGAGCTTCTGAAGTGGTGCTATAATAGTCTCCAACCTGACACACAATCTTCTTGAATTGGCAAGGTGCGGATACGAAATGTCCCGCGGCGGAGCAGAATCCCGCTGCGGGACATTTTCTTTTTTCTCGGATGCCACTGCCTGCCTGGTGGTCCATACGCGGCGGACCTCAGTCGGGCGAGCAGTCCACGCCTTTACTGGCCGGACTCTTCCTCTTCGTCCTGGCCGATATCCTGTCCTTCGTCGGCGGCCAGCGGGCCGAATATCTGCCGGTTGACCCGGTTCAGCATTTCGCTGAAATCGGCCTGGGTGCGGACCAGTTCGCGAATCTCTTCGTGCGAGGAAACCTGCTGCTCCAACTCGGCCAGCTTCTGCTTGTCCTCGGCCTCTATCGGCTGTTGCTGCGAGGCCAGTTGCTGCACCTTGTCAACCTGCTGCTGGTAATTTTCCAGCGCCTGGCGAGCCTGCTCGTTGCTGCGGACCGCCTCGCGGGCCTTGCGCAACATCTGGTAGCGTTCGTTGTTCAGCAGCATCTGGCCAAGCTCGTCGGCCTTCTTCAGAATCTGTTCCATCAGTACACCTCCTTTTTAACAATTGCCTTGCACCTTACAGGCAGGTTAGGATAGAGACAATAGAATTCTGAAAGGTATTCCACCATGATGAGACGCGACGAGATTCTCGAGCGCATCAGGCAGACCGGCAATCGCCCGATGAAAACCCGCAGCCTGGCCCGCTTTTTCGACATCAACGAAGAAGACTACAACCAGTTCCGCACGATGATCAAGGAGATGATCGACGAGGGCCAACTGGTCGAAGCTCGCGGCAAGCTTATGGCTCCTCCGCCGGAAAAGGCTGTCGCGCCTGAGGGAACCCTCGATGGTATTTTCCGGCTCTCGGCCCGCGGCTTCGGCTTTATCGAGCCTACCAACCCGCCCACGGCCGACGACGTGTTTGTCCCGCCCGGCGATAATCTGGACGCCATTACCGGCGACCTGGTGCGGGCGCGGCTTATCAAGCGCCACGGTCCGCGCCGTCCGGGCCAGTTGCCATATACAGGGCGGATTATCGAGGTTCTGGAGCGCGGCCAGGCCCGCTTTGTGGGCACCTATCGCCTGCGCGACGGCAAGCACACCATCAAGCCCGACGGCGGACTTCTGCTGATCGAGGAAATCGAGGTCCGCGACGCCCCCTCCAGCGGGGCCAAGCCCAACGATAAGGTGGTCTTCGAGCTGCTGAAGTATCCGGCCATGAATCGTCAGGCCCAGGCGGTCATTACCGAGGTGCTGGGCCCGCGCGGGGCACCGGGCGTTGACACTGTGAGCGTCATCAGACAATTCGACATACCCGATGCCTTCAGTCCGCAGACGCTCGACGCCGCCCGGCAGGCCATGGAGCGATTTACAGAGCAGGAGATTGCCGGCCGGACCGACTTGCGGGAGAGCCTGATTATTACCATCGACCCCGATGGCTCGCGCGACTTTGACGATGCCATCAGCATCGAGCATCTTGATGGCGGAACGACGCGTCTGGGCGTGCATATTGCCGACGTGAGCTTTTTTGTCCGCCCCGGCGAGCCGCTGGACGAAGACGCCTATCTTCGGGGCACGAGTACCTACTTCCCGACGACCGTGCTGCCGATGCTGCCGGAGGTGCTGAGCAATGGCATCTGCAGTCTGCAGGAGGGCGAGGACCGGTTGGCTAAGACCGCTTTCATCGATCTTGATCGCGATGCCCGGGTGCTGAAGACGAGCTTCGCCAATAGCGTCATCCGCAACAAAAAGCGCCTGACATACGAGCAGGTGACTCAGATTCTGGAAGAGGGCCAGACGCATCTGGCGCCGCCCGAGGTCATCCAGTTGCTCAACGAGATGAATGTCCTGGCCCGCCGCATTCTGCAGCGCCGCCGCAGGGCAGGGTACCTGGAGCTGGACCTGCCGGAGGTTGACCTGATATTCGATGACAATAATCAGGTGGTCGATGCCCGGCCGGAGGACACGAGCTTCAGCCACAAGATTATCGAGATGTTCATGGTTGAGGCCAACGAGGCTGTGGCCAGGCACCTGGCCCGCAAGGGCAGGCCTTTTATCAGGCGCGAACACCCGGCCCCGAGCCAGGAGAAGCTTGATGAACTGGCCCGTTTTCTGCGAAGCAGCGGCTTCATGAAAGAGAGCCCGCACGACAGGCATAAGTTGCAGAGCCTGCTGAAAGAGACCAAGGGTGCTCCCACGGCCTACCCCATCCACGTTGCGGTGCTGCGCAGCATGATGCAGGCCAAGTATGCCGTGAGCGACGAGGGGCATTGGGCTCTGGCCAGCGACTGCTACTGTCACTTTACGAGCCCCATTCGCCGCTATCCTGATTTGTCGGTGCACCGGGTGCTGGCCGAACTTGAGGGCTGGCTTGATACGGGCGAGGCCAAGAAACGCGGCGGACGTCATAAGGAGAAGCCGGAGGCCATTGCCGCCCAGGAGGATGCCATGAGCGAGGTTGCAGCCCATTGCAGCCGCATGGAGCGGCGCAGCGAAGCGGCTGAGCGTGAGCTGACGAAGATCAAGGTTCTGACGCTGCTGGAAAAGCATATTGGCGACGAATACACGGGCGTGGTCGCGGGAGTCCAGAATTTCGGTATTTTCGTCGAGATCAGCAAGTACGCCATTGAAGGCCTGGTGCATGTTGAGTATCTGCAGGATGATGTATACGAATTCCACGAGGCCAGCTTCTCGCTGGTGGGCCGCAAGCACGGCCGACGAGTGAGGATTGGCGATACGGTGCATGTTGTCATCGAGAGCGTGGACATCCCGCGGCGGGAACTGAATCTTGTGCCATCGGCCGACTCCTCCTTCGCCACCAGAAAGCCCGAAGACACGGCACTGCCGCGGCCACCATCGGAAATGCGCAGCCCGACCAGCAGGCGCGGGCGGCAATCGCCGGCCGGCTACGGGGCCACGCCTGGCGGCACTCGCCAGACATTCCGCGGCCGTAAAGCAGGTGGCGGCGGGCCAGCCTCTCAAGGCAAAGGCGGCAAAGCGGGCAAGACGAGCGGCAAAGGTGGCAAGGGCGGCAGAGGCAGGAAGCCTGGCGGCGGACGTCGCGGCAAATAGCTCCGGACTATGTGGGCGCTGTGCAGTATCACTTTTCGGCTGAAGTCAACTTAGCAGTACCAGCGACAGCAACAACAAGGCCGGCGGAGCGATTCAATCACTCCGCCGGCCTTTGGTGCTTTTGTCACATCTGTTACGTCTGGTGCTTCCAGTTAGACATCATCCCTTATGGCTGCACGACTCCGTTCAGGATGGCGTTCAGCAGACCCTTGTCGGTCGGAGCAACGCTGCCGTCGGCATTGACGTCCAGGGCCCGATCCGAAGCCTCGACCGTCAGACCGTTCAGGCGGGCATTCAGCACGCCCTTATCGGTCGGAGTCACGAAGCCGTCGCCGTTGATGTCGCCGAGGCGACGAACGGTGATGCTGCTGGTGCCAGTACCTTCGCCGGCAACCGTACCGGTCACGGTGATGGCCAGGTCGCACAGGCCGGCGCCAGTCGCACCGTCGGTACGCAGGCTGCCCTTGAGCTCCTTGACCAGCGGGTTGGCGGTGTCGACGACTTCGACCGCGCCGGCCCCAGAGGCCACAACCGCCACCGTGTAATCGGCGGGGCCATTACCGTTGGCATCGCTGGTGATGGCAATCGTCAGCAGAGCCTTATGGCCACCGTTGGTGTTGGTACCCGAGGTGTTCTGGTAGACAAAGTCATGATCCAGAGCGCTGGTGAACTCAATCGGCTGCACCACTGGAGCATCGCCTACCTGCCAGACGGTTACTTGTTCAGCTCCGTTGCCGATGTCCATGGTCGTGGTCACGGCCGTGAACGTGAGCCCCGCGTTGCTGCTGTCCAGCACATTGGCAGCCGAAGCGTTCCAGGCGGCAGCCTGGTTACCCAGACCGACGAAGGTCATCACCTTGGTACCATCAACAAGGGCCAGGCCGGTATTCAGGTCAAGCGTTCCGGTAACATTCAGGCTCTGGCAGACCAGCACAAACTTGGCATTCACATCGAGCGTAGCAGTGGCAGCGATTGCCAGGTTGTTGCAGACCAGCCTTTCGCCCAGCTTGTCCTGATCGGCGCTGGAGAGCACCGGGTTGTCGTTAAGATTATCATTAACCAGTCGGGCGAAGGCGAAGCCAGTGCCATCCCCGACGTTAAGGTTATTGATGCTGTGCGTGCCGGTGGCAACGGCACCCAAGGTCGAGGCGTCGCCAACTTCGTAGGTTTGCGGCACAGCCAGATTCTCGCCTTCGGCGGCAACGCCACCCAGCAGATTCACGGTCGAAAGGTGGAGGTTATCCCAGCCGTCGCCGCCATAGTTGATGGTGTTGCGGTAGTCGCCGAAGATGTTGACGACAGTCGCGGCATTACCATTGATGCTGATCCAGTGGGTCGGCAGATAAATCGTATCCGTGTAAGGAATCACGGCACTCTGATTGTTGCTCGAGATTGTCAGGTTGCTGACGTTAATAGTCGAATCCTGGGCCTCGATTGCCAGGCGGTCGAGCGTAGCGTGCTCGTCGGTATCACGCGGTGCGGCATCGCTCATCAGCAGAATGCCGTTATAGGCCGAGAGCGTATGGCCATCCAGGTGGTAATAAACTCTGTCGCGCCGGTTGCTTCCGGTGTTCTGGCCGCAGTTGAGAATCATGCTGTAAGGCGAGACCTCGGGGTCGACAATGGTGCCGACCACCAGAGGCGGAATGACCGCATTGCCGGCAAAGATAACTTCGCCCATCTGGCGGAAGTAGTTGTTGTTGCCGCTCTGGTCGAAGCAGTTGCCGAAGTGCAGGCTGCCATAGGTTCCGCCCGCAATACGCATGGCCTGATCATAATTCAGCGCCGGGCTGGTCTCAGGGAAGACGAAGTTGACCTGGCCAAGATTATCCAGCCTGCCGCCATCAATCGAATAGACCATCTGGGCCGGATTGCTCGCGTCGTCGCTGCCACGGGTGTTCAGGAAAATGTAGGCCGTTGGGTCCGAGACCCATGTCTGGTCGCTTCTGACCCATAGCTGGCTGCGGCCGATGGCCAGCGTGCCTTCGCCGCGACGTCCGGCCTGACGCAGCGTAACTGTGCCGCCCGCGGCCGTGAAACGCAGCTTTGCATTGGTCGAGCCGACATCCTCGATGCTGATGCCGTTGCTGCCGAAGATGACGTTGCCGCCACCAATGCCAATGTAATTCTGATCAAGAGCTCCCAGATAATCGGGCGTCGCGAACTCAATACTGGGATTGGTCATGTCCACCGTTGTTTTCGGATCCAGCTGCAGGTTGCCCCATTGGGCCCGGCCGGTGGCAATATCAAGCGGCAGCGACCCGGTCAGTGTGAGGGTAACGGCCGGCGGATCGGACATGATCGGTACCGGCGGATCGTCGGTGGTCTCGCCTATTTGCCGCGGAACGCCGACCCTCAGCTGACTGGTGCGGTTGTTGTTGTGCTCGAATAGCAGCTTGATCGAATCCATGGTCAGCGACTTGTCCAGATAAAGGTTCAGGCCACTGTTGCGCCAGTCGCTCATCTGCAGTGTAATGCCCTTGGCCGTGAAGGCCGCGGTCGGCTCGATGGCCACATCGCCGCGGGGGTCGGTGTCGCCGGCCGTATTCCACAGGAAGTAAGCGGCCGTGCTGGCGTCGGGCAGGCCCAGACTCCAGAGGGCCGGGGCATCAACGTTGGTGGCGTTAGCGTCCAGGTTGCCGCTGTAGTTGAGGCCCAGCCAGGTGGTGCCGGCCTCGGTAATGGTTATATCGTCCACGTAAAGGCCGGCCAGCGGCAGACCATAGGTGCTGCTGTTGCGTCCGCCGAAGATGAAGACCTCGGTTGCGGCCGCACCAATATTGTATGTCCTGACAACCTGCCCGGGCCGATACAGCCGCACCGCGCCGCTCTCGCTGACCTCGAAAACCCACTTGGTCCACACGCCCGGGTCGGCCGCCGTGCCCATAACCCACTTGAATTCGCCGAGAACCTCGTCGTACTCGTAGGTGCCGCCGTTGTCGCTGAGGACCGCCCTGGGGCCGCCGTACCAGCCTACCGAGTGCCAGGACGATGTATTCCACTGTTCGTAGCCGGTGCCGTAACCCGAGCTTGAGTTTAGCTGGCTGCGCTCGGTGATGGTAGCGCCGAACAATTCGCCCGTGGCCCCGGTGCCCCTCATGACGCCCCAGCGTGGACCATAAACTGCGGTCGGATAACCGGTTACCGTGCGGTCGACCCATTTGCCCATGTCAAAAACCATCATCGTTACAATGACCGACTTGCCCTGCAACTCGGTCGGAATGGGCAGACGGCCAGTCTGGCCCATGCCCACGTAATAGCTTTTGCTGCCACTGTAGGCCTCATCAGTGCTGACTGCGCCGGTACCGGTAAATGGGTCGGAGTCTTCGAAATCGTACTTGACGTTCTGTGCCATTGCCGTGGTAGACGCCAGAATCAGCGCTGCCAGGAAAACCGTTGCGTGCATTGCGCACGTACCGCCCCTGCTGGATGCCATCCGTTCTCTCCTGATTTGGGTGAAAAGATATGACCACCGCCGAACGACGCAACTGCAAGACAGGATGCAACAATTTCAACTTAACCCCGGTTTGCGCCAATGTCAAATCCGAAAAAAGCGCCCGCGAAAGCACCAGTGCGCTCCTCAGGGTTTGGCAGTGTCAGGCGTAGGATCGGACCCTATTGCCCAAGGCAAAGCATAAGTAATTGATCCAATTGCGTTTATGAGTCGCCTGCAGATGTCTCTGGCCCTTCGTCCCAGCTTCCAGCAGCTACCGGCAGCACGCCCCAAGTGGCTTTTTCGGGACAAAAAAAGATGCCAAAGGGAAAGAAAGTTGTCGTAAATGCTAATATCAGTGAGCGTAACAGACGTTGCCGACTGCCTTGCCGCAGGCTCGGCGAATGCCGTTTTCCGCGCGATACCTGCCGCCGAACTGGCGACCATCAATCAGTAATGTCATTTTCCCCGCCCGATTCATCCACAATCGCCTGCTGCGGATGGCCGCTGATGCTGTTGCCGCCGATGCGGGCTCCCGTTACTCCCTTGCCCAGCACCACGGCATGACGCTGCAGCCGGTCTTCTCCGGTGCGGGTATCGCGTATCACGTTACTCTCCACCACCAGGCCGGCCATCGGTCCGATGGCATGAATGCCGCTACCGATCGATTCCCACGGCTCAATCCGGGCCTTGATCGCAGCCATCTCCTCCGCCCGCGACCCGTTGTTCTCAATCACATTGTCCCTCACCGTCACCCGGTGCGGGGCGTTGGCCGCAGTCTTTTGCCTGAAGCAGATGCCGTACTTGGCATTGTCGTAAATGTGATTGCGGGCGAAGAGGTTATCAGTGTCCTTATGCCCTATGCTGATACCGCTGCGATAGCCCTTCCAGCCGTTCCGCCAGATACGGTTGTCGGTAAACTCGCTGTGGCTTATCCCCCAGCAGATGTACAGCCCATCGAAGCCGTTGTCGTGAATGTCGCAGTTACGCACCCTGATCCGCGTGCTGTGGCTGCCGGGATGAATGCCGAACATGCCGTTGCCCGATGCCTCGCAATGCTCGATCAGGCCGTCCGTACTGGCTGTCGAATAACAGATGCCGTCGCCAACGCCATTGCGGGCCGCAACGTTCCGCACCGTCACGTTCCGCGACTTAAGAATGTAAACTATGGCCGTCCTGATGCCGCTGGTCCGGCCCTCGGGGTCGGTCACCCGGCCGTCAACCGTAAAACCGTCCACTGTCGCACCGTGGGCCTCCACGCCAAGCAAGAGCGGGAACCAGGTCACCACCCGCCCCCGACGCTCCGCCAGGCGGTCAGCAACAATATAACTGTCAACGTGCAACACTCCGTCGCGAACCGCCGTTATCGTCAGCGGCTGACCCGTGTGCAGCCATCCGGTGGAATCATGCAGACTTACGCCCATGCCCGCCCTGAAGTTCGACGCATCCTCCGGAGTAATCTCCATCTGACCCTTGTCGGCGTCCACCGCCAGCGGGCTCCACACCAGCGGGGCGTAACGCAGAATCACCGCGTCGCGCTGGCCCAGCAGTGTCACGTTTGGCCGCAGGCGCACGGAGTCGTAGCATGTATATTCACCCGGCAGCACCCGCACCACACCGCCACCGCGATGAGCGACCGAATCGATGGCAATCTGTATGGCCCGGTTATCCTCGCCCACCACGTCCGCCCCGGCCCGGCCCACCGTAACCACCCGCTCGTTTGCTGTCGACCAGTCCTTGTTGCCCATCTCCGCCCTCCCCGAGGTAACCTGCAAGCGGCCCTCTGCTGAATCCGCCGATGTCATTGCCGATGTTCCACCTTGGCCCGATCCGCACCCGCCCGCCAAGGCCAAAGCCGCCACCCCAGCCAAAACTGCCCGCAGAATTATCATCGTGCCCGTGTCCCCTCTCGTGTGCTGATTCCCCTGCAACGCGACGGACAAATCCACACCGCCAGATTCTGCCCTCACCCAGCCCCGAGTGCAAAAGAAAACCGCTTTCTCCGCTACTGTACAAGGCAGAGACTCGCTCGCTGTTGCCGGCGGCCCATGCCCCCCCCCGCTTGCTCACAGATGGTGCCAGGCAATCTGCAAGTAGAAGCTGATGGCCTTCCTAAGCATTGCCGACAGCCGTGTCGCACGGCTCAGGATTTGCCGCCTGATCCCTTGCCGCCTCTTCCAGCAATTGGATGAATGCCGGTGCCGCTTTGAACATGGCGACTCCGCGGCCATAATCGATGATGCGGTACCGATAGGGGCCGGTTATGCGTCCGGGCACAATGGCCAGAGCCAGGCCAGTGGCAAAGAGGCCGATCAGGATGAAGAGCATCCAGCGGCCAAAGGCGTCCAGCCCTGGGATAATAAGGGCCGGCAAGGCCGAAATGCCCAGTGCGGCGGCGGCTGTCGGCAAGAACGCCAGCCACCAGCGCCGTCGGGCTGCGGCACGGCACGGTTGGCATATTGGCACCCGAAGCTCGCTGTTTTTGTCGACCGTGAATGGCGACTGATAGACGGTCGTGGCATTTCTCATGCACACGCAGCAGCTTGCGGGAAAGTGCATCCGGTCAGGACGCAGCACCGCCCAGCCGGGCTTCTGCCACAACTGTTCAGGCAGATAGAAAACGGGCTGCAGAGTCATCTCCCCGGTCAGCGGATCCGGCCGCCACAGCAGAGGCACGGGCGTGGCAGGAGGTACGACTGGTGGATGAGGATGGGACCGGTTTGGATCAATCCTAAGGCGCAGCAAGTGGCGGACCAACCTGAGCCAGAGTGGCGAAAACAGGCAGAGGGCAAGCAACGCTGCTCCAATCAGAAGAAGGCTCGTCGGTCTCAGGCCCGGCACTATCAGCAGCAGGAAGATGCCCACGATCACCAGCGGCACCGAGGCATAGCTGACAAGCCTCGTCCAGCGCTGCCGCCGGAAACCACGA
Organism: Phycisphaerae bacterium; assembly: GCA_041690105.1. Classification (GTDB taxonomy): domain Bacteria; phylum Planctomycetota; class Phycisphaerae; order FEN-1346; family JAACEH01; genus JAWLHX01. Next base: position 120,022 of record JAWLHX010000001.1, on the reverse strand, counting down.
ATCAGCTCATCGTTCACCCAATGGCATCGGGGGCAGGGCACCAGTTCGGTATCGCTTTCAAGGCGCAGCTGGAGTTGGCGGTCGGCCGCATACTGCGCTCGGGCTGCAGCTTGTTTTTCGTCCAGCATGAATGGAGATTCCCCCCGGCCCTGACCGGTGCGGGTCATCTGATAGTAGTATTCGGTGCTGCACTGATCGCAGATGACGCGTTTAAGTACACTGTTGGTAGACCACGCACTGTGCGTCCTGCCGAAATAGATGAACATGACAGTAGCTCGCTTATCCCATGGACCGGATGTAAGGCATTCAGAGGGGGTGATTTACCCACGCAATATCATATTACAGACATGCTTAAGGTGCAGGAACAAAAAAAGCCCGGACCACTGCTGACCCGGCTTTTGAAGGCAAGGGCTGGCGTTTAAGTTACTGCCGGGGGCTATTCGACTGCTTCCTTCGCCGCGTCCGCGCCGGGGCGGCTTTGTGGCAGCTTGTAGTAATTGAACCAGTGCTCGTGCCACATGTCGTAACTCCAGCGGTCCCAGTGGCGGATCCAGCCGTCGAATTCCTTCTCCGGCACCGAACCTTCAACCGGCTCGTAGCCCAGCAATTTCGCAAATGGATCGGGCTTGCCATCCAGAATGGCTACGTAGCGCGTCTGATAATCGAACCAGGCATCATGATTCCACTGCTCTTTCAGGCCCATGACCAGGACACCCAGGGTCATGCCGTGGAAGGCGTGCTGGTTGCCGCCAAGGCGGTACGGATGGCCGGTCCAATAGGCGTTGGCCCGGTTGGCCGCGCTGTTGCCGACCCATTCCGGCATGCCCAGCATCTGCTGGCTGTAAGGCTGCTTGCCGCGTTTGCCATCGTATGGCGGCTTCCATTGCGGGCTGTTGGTCTGATCGATGTGCGCCTGCGTGATGTAGACTGTCTGGTTATCCTCGTGAAACATATTCTCGGCCGTCTTGCCGACAATCTGCATCTCCTTGTTGCCCAGCATGGCCCCGGCAAAGACGATAGGCCACTTGCGTCCGCTGCTGTGGCCGCCATCGGAGGTCCAGGGGAAACTGCGCTCGGCCCGGTTATTGTTCCAATCGCTGAATATGCCATACAAGTCTATGCCCCGCTGGACCAGCCCGACAAGAGCCGCCTTCTTCTGCTCCAGCCGGTAATCCGCCAGCAGCATCACCGTGACGCGACTGACGTCTTTCGACGTATCGCGGCCATAGCCCGATCCATTCTGCACGGGGTTCATGTGATAGCGGTTCCACATCGGGGCAATGTCGAGGAAGGGCATTTCGACCAGCTTGTTGATTTCGTCCCACGATGGCGGGCTGCCGACAACCTTGAGATTGGTCAGCCGATCCGTATCGACCTGGCTATAGCGGTAGATGGTCTTGTCGCCGGCCATGTAGGCCGGGCGGAAGGCGTCGGCCGGCGGCGGTTCGTCCAGCACAGTCAGAATGGCTACGACCTCCAGCCCACGCTCGCGGGCAGGCTCGGCCCGGCTCATGGCCGACAACAGGCTTGTGCCGCCCTTCAGCACGAGCGGCTTCTCAGCGCTGATGCCAAAGGCCACGTTAAGCTCGCTCTTGTAGCGGCCGGGCGTGGGGTGGGTATCGAAACCCGTGTCGCCGCTGATGACGGGGTTGATCATCGAGCCGTTGATGATGCGGCCATCGGGACGCTCCTGCGACACAGGGTCGATCTTGATGATGTTCACCGGCCCGACGACCCACCAATCACCGGTGACGAACTTGCCCACCCGGTACTCCTTGTCAAAAGTCCAGGTAATGCCGAACTGGCTGACCTCTCTGGCCTTCTGCGGCGCGGGCGAGGCCTCAACTTCGGCTGCGGCCTCGGCAGCAGCCAGCGCCGCGGGCGTCAGGGCCGTGGCCACCATAATCGCCAGCAGAAGTGGCAGATTGAGGCTGAATCCCGAACTAAAGCCGCTGCGACAAAGGCAGGTAATGGCAAATCTCATCATGAATTCCCCTTTGCGTCCGAAGTGTTGCATCGTGAGACAAACGGTCCCAATGACGTGCTTCCAGGCACTTATCGGTTTAGCAGCGGAAAGCGGCCGTGGTTCCGGCAAAAAGTTGGTGCCAGTGTCTGGTTTGGATTGAGCGGCCGCGACGGGCAAGGCGTTATCATGGCGTGGCGTTGTCAGACCATGGCACAAGGCCGGTTTGCTCCGGGGTTAGCGTTTTCAAACTCGTGGCGCAAAGCAACGCCCGCAGGTGTGATGCCTGCGGGGCGTTGCAGAAATCCTGTCTGTTCAGACCATCAAGCCCTTTGACGCCGCCGGAGCAGTACCAGGCTGCCCACCGCCAGCAGGCTCAGCGATGCCGGTTCCGGGACGGCTGTTCCCGTCAACGGGCCATCGATGAATCTCGCACCTGCGTCATTGCTGCCAATCCTGAGTGTCGCAGTATGCGTACCCAGTTCGAGCGGCGCGTAGGTCAGTTCCACATTGATCCAGTCACCCGGAGCCACCTCGGGCGGAAGGGGATCGACTATGCTTGTGATCGCAAACGCGCCCTGTGCATTATCGAGCAGGTCCACGCCAAATATCGAGAGCCAGGTAGGGCCATCGTTGATCACATGGAAAGTGCGCGATGCGGATTCGCCGACAGCCACATACCCGAAGTCCACCGGCTCCAAGGGGCCTCCCCCAATCCAGCCTGGCGGATCGACCCTGACAGTCTGCGCCGACACATTGGTTACCGCCAGCATAAAGACTGCCAGCAAACACGCCCTTACCACTCTGGCTGCCACGATCTATGCCCTCCTGCTGCGACGGCGGATCAGAGCCAGGCAGCCGATGGCTAGCAGGCTAAGCGTGGCCGGCTCGGGAACGCAAATCGTAGCGACATTCCACGAGGCCACGTCGCCTTCAAGAATTCCATAGTCCATATAGGAGGGGAAAAGAATCTCTTCCCACTCGGGCTGAAAAGACAGTTCCCATGTGAACAGCACTTGGCCAGCGTCTCCTGAAAGCTGTTTGCTGGTGGGCAAAGCAATGACTTCCATACCGAACTCGTCTTCATAGCGCAGACGTATGTCCTCGCCAAGGTAGTTCACGTCACGGCCATAGAAGTCCACCAGTAGTTGAATCTGCTTTTCCATCTCGGGATTAAGCTCGTTCCCCAAGCGAAAGCGTTCAAGTTTCACATTCGGATCTGTCGGGTCAATCCATTGCTCAAGTTTCCAGCCCTCGGTTTGATATACTCCCGCCTTGATCCCCGCCTCACGGGCCATCGGACCGTTGGGACTTGGGGCCCACGCCAAGTCATAGTTGGCTACGAATTCCGGGGTCTTGTCCAATCCCGGGCAGAACGTCACATAGCCGTTGGCCCGGTTGAGGTAGGTTATCTGCGTTTGGGGATCCACAAGATCCCATTGCGTCGCCGTGAACGCATTGATATAGGAATCGTTGCCACCGGGGCCGACGTTCCGATCTGAGTCATGCCAGGTGGACTGGCCAATGTTGTCGTCCCACCCCACGAAAGTCACGGCATGGGATGGGTTCTCGAATTGAACGCCTACATACTGGCAGCGGAGCAGTTCCGCTTTGAGGAAGTTGTAGTCAGCCTGAGTCAACGTGCGGTACTCGGCGGTCACGTCGGTGTAGTTCACCGTGGGGGCGTAATCTGGGCTGTTAGGATTCTTGCCATGCCATGCCAGCCAGTAGCTTATGGCTTGGTCCGGTGCGCCGCCTGAGGCTATGCCATAAGCGGCTGTGAGCTGCTGGTAAATGTATTGGCCTCGGTGCTGGGCCGGCCCGAGGCCGCCATAACCGGCTGCAGCCAGTATATTCGAGGCCGAGGCAAGCCAGCAACTGTTGTCACCCGGCATTGGCGGGAATGGACTTTTGTCCACGTCCGGAATCGGCGTGCCATCCTGTGACACTTTTGTGTACTGCAGAGGCACCTGGCCCCACGCCGTCGAGGCCAACAATACAACCACGCACAGCGCCCAGCATACCGATCTTAAAATTCGCACTCTCTCCCTGTCTTCTTCCATTTTTCGAACTCCCTCCCTAAATAAACAGTGTCGCCGGACATGAAAAAGGCAAGTGGCACAAGCCTTCGCAGAGCACGCGCGCAACACAACGGCGTGCCCGCCTGCTACGCGACAACCAAGCTATCAAGTGGAAGACACCTGAACCCCCGGCGGGCTCCTCCACAACTTCGTCGGCGCAAAACATCGGCGCGCCGCAGATAAAGCCCCCGGGTGCAGTCAGACAGGACAGCCCCCCGTTCGACTGAGGGGCACACATCTGCTACCATAGATTAACCCTAGCACAAAAAAAATGCTAAGTCAAAAAATTATTGATTTTTTCAAGCGATTGTACTGGCGGTGCCAACAGGGAAACGGGACGGGATGATGCCGGAGGCTGCGGAAAATCATTTTCGACTCCGCTGGGCCTGCCCTTATCGGAACTGTGCATTTCTGATGCTATCTCCCTTGCTCCGGGCGGGCGGCTTGCCAGCCCTGGGCCAGTTGGCTTGCCAGTCGGCCGAGCAGGGCCGGCCACCTCGCCATCGGCACTATTGCCCATACAACCGCTGCTTATGGCCAACCACAGGAGCACGGCAAGTTGTCTCGCAACCTTTTTGTCCTTGTCTAATCATGAAAACCTCCATTCAAGGTTCTCCCCTGCCGGGTGTGTACGCGTTTGCCCAATCTGCGGTCGTCTTCGGCCGCGACGACGATCTTCGCATGCTTCTCCGCTGCGCGTAGCTTGGCGCCGGCTTACTTCAGAACGTCAAAAACAAGTAGAGGAGCCAGCACGGTGGCACCAATGCTGGCCAGAGACACAATCGCCAGTCCAACGCGGATACACAAGAATCCGCAAACCATGGCATATCCGCGAAATGCCTTGCTTATTAAACCGTCGCCCTGTATCAGGAGTTCCCAGGTCCGTAAACACACTTCCACCCAGCCGGTCCATATCCACGACGCAGCAAGGACTATGCCGACCATTCCCAGAGCTTGCCAAGACTGGTAGGTCGGCCCTTCGCGCATGACCCCGTAGCGGATGCCCAGTGATATGACCATCAAAAGGACCGCGGCCAGCGACAGCAGGCCGCTTGTGCGGTAGACCTTTCTTTTCTTGGCAGATGCAACATCGATTTTATCGACCCATTTGTCCAAGGTTGCCAGTTCCTTCTGATTCCATTTCGGCTTTATCGATGCCAAATGCGGTGCAGTCAATCTAAAGCTTTTTCGGCTGATTTTGGCCCCTTTTGGAGTTGGTTACCCATCTCTGGTGCTACCTCCCTTGCTCCGGGCGGGCGGCTTGCCAGCCCTGGGCCAGTTGGCTTGCCAGTCGGCCGAGCAGGGCCTGGTCGGCGGAGTCGGCAATGTTATCGTTTTCCTGACTGTCGCGCGTGTGGTCGTAGAGTTCGCGGGCGACGACCTTGCTGGTTCCCTCTTGCCGCCATTCAATATAGCGATAGCTGTCGGTGCGCATGGCGTAGCCCATTATGCCCTGGCGGGGGTACTGGCTGAAGGCGGCCGTCTTCCATGGCTGCTGCGGATCATCGAGCAGCGGGGCAAAGCTGGTGCCCTCGCAGTGCTCCGGAGTGGGCAGGCCACACAGATCGCAGAGGGCGGGGTAGATGTCGACGAACTCGACCAGGGCGCTGGTTCGTCGTCCGCTGGCGGCCATGCCGGGTGCGCGGGCCATGAGCGGGGCGCGGGTATCGATTTCAAAATTGGTGTGCTTGCTCCAGCTGTTATGCTCGCCGAGTTTCCAGCCATGATCGCCCCAGAGGACGATGGTCGTATTGTCCCATAGGCCGAGGGCCCGCAGTTCGTTCAGCACCCGGCCGAGTTGGGCATCCATATAGCTGATGCAGGCCGAGTAACCGTGGATAAGCTGGCGGGCCAGCGGCTCGGGTATATCGCCCTCTTTGGGTATGCCGAAGTAGCCTCGCATTTCGCCGTAGTTGGTGAGGGAGAATTCGGTCGCCCCGCGCGGCTCGAAGGGATTCTGGGCCAGCGGCAGGGCCTGCGGGTCGTACAGGTCCCAGTATTTCTTCGGGGCGTTGAAGGGCAGGTGCGGCTTGTGAAAGCCGAGGGCCAGGAAGAACGGTTGGGCCCCTTGCGCCAGGCGGCGGAGCTGGCCGATTGCGGCCGTGGCGTCCTTGCCGTCATGATAGGCCTCGTCGGGGACGTCGGCGGCCTCGAATGCTGGTCCGAGGCCTCGCCGCATGTCGCCACGGGCGGCGTTGTCGGCATCGCAGCGGGCGATAATCTCGAGGGCTTCGTCGGTCAGATAGCCGCGGCCTTTCCAGTCGCCGGTGGACTGAAAGGGCGGGCTGCTCCAGCCTTGCAGATCGTCGTCGGGGTGATGATAAACTTTGCCGACGCTGGCCGTCTCATACCCGCTGCGGCGGAAATGCTCGGGCAGGCTGAGGACATCGGGCATGGCCGTGCGCAGGGGCGTCTGGAGATCGTAGATGGTGGTCGTATCGGGCCGGCAACCGGAGAGCACGCTGGCCCGCGAGGGTGCGCAGATGGCCTGCTGGCAGTAGGCCCGCTCGAAGAGCAGGGAATCGGCGGCCAGGCTGTCGATGTTCGGCGAGTGTATCCAGTTCATGCCATAACAGCCGAGCTGGGTACGGAGGTCGTCGACAACGACGAAGAGGACATTGCGTTTCATAATTGCTCCTGAAAGACTAAGGCCCTGCGCCCTTGAGCAAATACTGGTGAGCATGCCAATTCTGCCCCAAGCCGGATCATTTGATAACCGGTGTCGTAAGCCTGAATAACGGTTCAAAAAGCTCTTCCTTGTTACTCGGCTCCTTTTCAAGCCTCATCCCGGGAGACGATTCATAAAGCGGCATCAGCTTTGATTTCCAGTATACAAAATCCCTTTCTTCATAGCTAATGACAGCTCGCCTGGCCGCCCACTCGCTATATAATGCCGAAATCACAACCGCAATCAATATTCCAATTACTAGTTGCTTCATCTTTGTCTTCCTAACAGTCAGCGTTAAAGGTGTGCCGGGTGCCACACTTTGGAGCGACGGCGCAGCCGGCGCCAAAGTGTGCTCTTTGCCATGGCCACTCGATGAAATTCCCGAGCCTGTCGAGGGGCGGGCACGACTGTTTCCCACGCGCCAGTCTAACCGTCAATATCATATACACGCATGATTGAGAAGGCCTAAACAAAAAAAAGCCCCGACCATCACTGATCGGGGCTTCTGGTGTTCAAAATTCTGGTGGCGACGGGTCGTGCTGTACCCGGTCGTGTGCGTGCGGTAGGCGTTCGGGGCGGCGTGACGGGCGTTGGTCGATCATGGCGGGTGGTGTTATCCGTGAATGGTCGCAGTGTCATGTGATTACGCTTCACATGGCCGCAAGCGGCCAACGGCGCCAAGTTGTTTGTCTCCGGACATGTTCGCGCAACGGTCCATTCACTGATGCAACCAACGAATCGCACCGTTCCTGGCATTCAGCACACTTTGGCGCCGGCTTCGCCGTCGCTCCAAAGTGTGGCACCCGGCGGAAGCCGCCGCTCCCTTGCCCCATGATGGTAACGCCCCGCGGCACCAAGCCTGACCCATAGTAGATAGGGGTAAAAGTGGCATCGACGACTTGTCCGCCCTCAACAGCGGCCGGGTGCCATGCTTCTGCTCTGCAGAAGCATGCGTAATTGCGTGCCAACCTGGGGCCGTCTCAAGAACTGCCATGCAATGTTACTTAACTGAGTTAATAGCAACAATCACAAAAAAAGCCCCGACCATCTCTGATCGGGGCTTCTGGCGTCTTGAATTCTGGTGGCGGCGGGTCGCGCTGTACCCTGTCGTGTGCATCCGGGAGGCGTTCTGGGCGGTGTACGAGGCGTGTGATAGGGCGTTTGCCCCCCATGCCTGACGGAGCAGGCATGGCATCCGGCACCTGGATATACGCATGCTTCTGCAAGCAGAAGCATGGCACCCGGCGGTTGAAAAACCCAGGTAATTCATCGACCAATTAGTGCTCCGTCGCTGAATTATGCGAATTACGCGCATCATACCACCGACTCCATTCTTCTCTTGCTGCCTGCTTGTCCTGCAGAGATAGGCGAGACCAGTAGCCCGCGTGTACTAGGGTTATCTCCATAAGCGCTGCCGCAGCTAAGTCGGAGACGGTCACTGGGGTCGCAGCCAGTTCCTCATCAACGCCATGCAAGCCACCCATTCTATCACTGAAGTTAAACAACGGTCGGCCATAGCTAAAGTAGCCAGGCAGTCGTCTATTGTCTTCTAATGACGCAATCAATCCTGGTACTGCAGCAGCGCCTTTGCTCGATAATTCACTTAACACCGCCGGAGCAACGGCCGGATCTTTGTGCGCCTTCTCGAGCAATTCCGTCACGTCTGTAGATGATGTGCTAGTCGCACATCCGTAAATAACACACATGCTTACCACTATCACCATAGCCTTCATCGCGCGCCTCCCTTGCCATCATCGCTAGACTTCTCCACGGCATATTTTTTGGCTATCTCTTCTTTAATATCGGGGCCGGCAAGCGAGAAGCTAAACTTCCAGTGTTCCCCTGCAGCGTCCAACCACCATTCACAGAGGATGTTCCTCGTAAAGGACTCTCGTTCGGCGTTAACAGCCAGATCCTCCGGCTTTCGCTCACGCGGTCTTGGCGACGGGCGTTCAAATAAAGAGCCATCGACAAACTCCGAGGCCGTCATAGTAACATAGATTCCAGCTGCAACTTGAACCTTCTCTTCACCCGTTGTCACGCTGTCGGCCGGGTGCCATGCTTCTGCTCTGCAGAAGCATGCGTAATCGTGTGCCAACCTGGGGCCGTCTCAAGAACTGGCATGCAATGTTACCTAACTGAGCAATAGAAAATCACGAAAAAAGCCCCGACCATCTCTGATCGGGGCTTCTATCATCCAAATTCTGGTGGCGGCGGGTGGATTCGAACCACCGACCCGCGGCTTATGAATCCGCTGCTCTAGACCAACTGAGCTACGCCGCCACAGAGCATTACATATTAACTTTAAAAGCCCGATTGTCAAGCCTCTCTCTGGGCCCAAAATTCTCCGACCCTGACCCTCCGCCCGTCGCCAACTCACCGGCTTTCGGGCCTCCGCCGGACCTTATTGGCCGCGCCCTGGCTGACCATAAATGAAATGCCGTTCGCCGAAGCTGCGGGCCGGAAGCCGCGGGCGGCACATCAGTTGCATCTTAAGTTGCATCTTAAAGCTGCGACTCTTCGAGCAGCAAGACCTTTGGCCGCAAAAACTCGTACGGCAGCCATTGGCCGTTGAAATAATCAGTATCTGAGCCGTGCGCCACGCACAGCAGTTTCAGCAGGCCTCACTCGCGCTTCGGAGCTTCGCCACGGGCCTGGGCAAGCTCGGTTTCAAGCTCGACCACGCGGGCCTTCAGTCGACGGTTCTCGGCCTGCAGACGCCTGATCTCCGTCTTATCCTCCGCCGGCGTCGTCGATGCACCTTCGCCGAAACGAACCAGCGGCTCATCGCCGCCAACCTTGAAGCAACCGCCAACGCTCAGCACGCTACCCATTGCTGCCAGCAACAACATCAGAGAAAGCGCCTTTTTCATGATTTTCCATCCTTTAGCCCCCAACCGGGCAATATTCTACGCTCCCGCCGCCAAATTCGCAACAGCACATCCGCCCGGGGGGCCGGTCTGCCGCACTTTTTGAAGCCAACGCTGCCCCGCTCAGCCATTGCCCGCAGCAAACTCTTTTACCACAAATTGTTACCGATGCTTGACAGCCTGCCGCCTTCATCGTAGAAACCTCAGCATGACCAGCACGCCCGAGCATAAATTCAACCTGATTGTAATCGTGGGCCAGACGGCCAGCGGCAAGGAGGGCACCAGTCTGGCCCTGGCCGCCGGTCGGGGGGGCGAAATCGTCTCCTGCGATTCCATGAAGGTCTATCGCGGCATGGACATTGGCACGGCCAAGGCCCCGGCCGAGGTCCGCCGCCGCGTGCCGCACCATTGCGTGGATATTGCCGACCCCTGGGAAATCTGCTCGGCCGCCCGCTGGCTGGACTGCGCCAATGCCTCCCTGGCCAGTGCCTGGGCCCGCGGAGTGCTGCCCATTGTCTCCGGCGGCACGGTCCTGTATCTGAAGGCCCTGCTTTATGGGCTTTTCGAGGGCCCTCCGGCCGATCCGCAACTGCGACAGAGGCTGCACGATGAGGCCGAGCGGGTGGGCTCGGCGGGACTGCATGCCGAGTTGGCCAAGGTCGATGAGGCAGCCGCTGGGCGCATACATCCTAACGATTTACGGCGCATTGTGCGGGCTTTGGAAGTCTACCGGCTGACGGGTCGGCCGATCAGCGAGCAACAGCGGCAGTTCGGCCAGCTTCGTCCGCAGCTTCATCCGCTGGTCGTCGCCCTGCGTCGGCAGAAGGAGGATCTGCACCGGCGGATCGACCTGCGTATTGATCGCATGGTTGAAGAGGGCCTGGTGGACGAGGTGAGTCGCCTGCTGGCCGAGCCGCGCGGGCTGTCGCCGGAGGCTGCCCAGGCGGTGGGCTATCGGGAGATAATCGCCTTTCTGCAGGGGCGGCTGACGCTGCCGGCGGCCATCGACCAGTTGCGCCTGGCCACGCGGCAATTTGCCAAGCGGCAGATGACGCACCTGCGGGGGCTCGAGCACAGACAATGGCTCGATGTGCCGCCCGGGGAGCCCGCGGAGCTTTCGGCCGAGCGGATCGAGCGGATGCTGGGCGATTAGCATCGCGGCAGGTTGCGGGTGGAGGGCGGTCCGGGCCCGAGCCGACGTCCACTGCCACCGGCGGGTGGTCTGCCGATTGTCATGGCCGGACTATCTTTTTATAATAGGTTAGCAGATGCAATAATCGTGGCGCGCATTGTGCCGCGGTTGCCGCTGGCGTCGCACGTTGCCGGCGGGGCGGCACGTGAGGCGATGATTATTCAGTGAGATGGTTTCCGGCCACGGCCGGAGCACGGGAGAGACATGGCAGACCGCGACTTCTACAAGATTCTTGGCGTCTCGCGCTCGGCCACTGCCGATGAGATCAAAAAGGCTTATCGCAAGCTGGCTCGCAAGTATCACCCCGACCTGAATCCGGGTGACAAGAGCGCCGAGGACAAATTCAAAGAGCTGAGCGACGCCTACGAGGCCCTGAGCGACCCCCAGAAGCGTAAGCTCTACGACCAGTTTGGCGAGATGGGGCTGAAGGCCGGCTTTGCCGGTGCCGGGCCGGGGGGCTCGACCTACCAGCGCGGTCCGGGCGGCTTCAACTACAGCCAGGGCGGCGCCGGGGGCCAGAATCCGTTCGAAGGGTTCGATTTTTCGCAATTCCAAGGCACCGGCGGAGCGGAGTCGGTTGAGGACATCCTCAGCGGCATCTTTGGCATGGGCGGTGGCGGACGGCCACGCAGCAGTCGCACGCGCGGACCTGGCGGCATGCCCTTTGGTTTCCAGACGGCCGAAGGCTATGGCCCGCCGCAACCAGGTGCCGATCTGGAGAAAGAGCTTACGCTGTCGTTCGAGCAGGCCGCCAGGGGGGTCAGTACGGAGCTGACCATCAAACACGCCAGCGGCCGCACACACACGCTGCAAGTCGATATTCCGCCGGGTGTAACCGACGGGCGGCGTATTCGTCTGCGGGGCCAGGGGCGGCCTTCGGCCAGTGGCGGGCCGCCGGGCGACATGTACGTGGTCTGCAATGTCAGGCCGCACCGGTGGCTGAGGCGCCAGGGCAACGACGTTGTGATGGACTTGCCGGTGAGCGTTGGTGAGGCTGTTGGCGGGGCCGAAATTGACGTGCCGACCATCGACGGCCTGACCACCGTCACTCTGCCGCCGGGCACGAGCAGCGGCCAGCGTCTGCGGCTGAGGGGCAAGGGCATCGCCGCTCATGGTGGCATTGCGGCTGGAGACCAGCATGTGATTGTGCGGGTAATGGTGCCGAAACAGCCATCGGACGAGCTTCGTCAGTTGGCCCGCCGCATCGATGAATCGGCCCAGGTGGACATGGCCGCCCAGCGTCCGTGGCAACAGAAGCCGTAGCCGATGTGCCTGCGGGTCGATTTGCGGCCCATGCTTTTGCGTCCAGGAGGTAACTGCCGATGCGGTCGATCATTATAGTCTGGATATCGTTTCTTCTGAGCATCGCCTTAGCGGTATCGACGCTGTGGGCTATTGGAATCGTGGTGGCGGATGACGGGGTTTTTCCGGCCGATTCACAAGTCGCCGCCGTTGCTGCGGATTCAGTTGATTCTGCTGCCGCTGCTGAGGATGCTGGCGAAGGCACGGGCGGCGCGAACGAAACTGCGGACGCTGCAGATTCATCCACGGCCGATTCATCGACGGACAAAGCTCCGGCCGAGGGCGGTGCTCCGCCGAAGCGGGTCATCAGCGGTCTGGCCTTGGCCTTTATTGCTTTCGTAATCGTCCTGATAGTTGCTGCAATTGCCTTTTCGATCGTCAGGTTTTTCTTCCGGCCACGTTCTGGTAAGCCCAGCGAGCCGAGCAGCCTGACCGACCATTGGCAGGAGGCCGGCCGGCGGCTGAAATGAATGATCGTCCCTCCTCAGTTTCGCCTTCCGATGCCAATGAGCAGCCACCTGCAGCCGATGAGTCGGGCTTGCGCCTCAAGTTGCCGCCCCAGGTCCGAATCCGCAGCAGTGCCGACTTTCGTCGCACCTACGATACGCGGGCCAGTGCTGCCAGCAGGCAGTTGATAATTTACGCCCGTTTGAACCACCTACCATTCAGCCGCATGGGTCTAAGTGTGGGCCGCAAGCATGGTGGAGCGGTCCGGCGCAACCGCATCAAACGTTTGCTGCGCGAGGCCTTCCGCCTGACTCGTCACCAGTTGCCCGTCGGTTATGATTTTGTGGTCATTCCCCGCAACTTCGGCCCGCAAGTTACGCTGGATCATCTGCTGACGGATTTCCCGTCGGTGGCGTCACAGGCGGCCGCTCGGGCTGACAGCAAGACAGTTGCGGCGGAGGGCAAGCCCGGCGACGATTCCGCTGGCCCCTCGGCGGGAGCAGGCGGCGAATCGAGCGCTTCCGGCGCAGGGGGCGAATCGGCCAGCGGCGGGGCAGGGGGATCATGAGCGGGAAGTGGCGACAATGGCCAAGCCGGGCTGCATCGTGGCTGCTCATCGGCCTGGTGCGGCTATATCAGCTGACACTTTCGCCGCTGCTTGGCGGCCATTGCCGATTTACGCCAACATGCAGTCAGTATTTCATTCTGGCAGTCAGAAAACACGGCCCGCTGAAAGGCGCACTGAAGGGCCTGTGGCGCATCCTTCGCTGTAACCCCTTTGGCGGCAAGGGCTACGATCCACCATAGCTTGGCGATGGCGGAGGATGTTAAATTCCCAGCAGGCGGCGGAAGTCCATCGGCAGGAAGGCTTCGATGACCGCCTCGCCAAGCTGGCCGCGCTCGGGGTCGGTTTCGTCATCCTGCGGCACGATGGTCAGCATGGGCAGGCGCGTCAGACGCATAATCTCTTCCGGGTTGGTCTCTTCGGCAATGTCCTGCGTATCGCCGTGGAAACCGTTGATGATTATCCCGGCAATCTCCAGTCCTCGGTGCTTTGCCGCCTCGACCGTCAAAAGGGTATGGTTGAGCGTTCCCAGGTTCGGCCGGGCCACAATTATCAGCGGCAGGTTGAATTCGCGAGCCATGTCGGCAACGTCATACTTCCGAGCCAGCGGCACCAGCAGTCCGCCAACACCCTCCACCACCATTGCCTGATGATTGTCGCGCAGCACTCGCCAGGCCTGCCACACCTGCTCCATCTCTATTGGCTGACGTGCCCGGCGGGCGGCAACCGATGGGGCCAGCGGCTCGGCGTAGACAATGGGATTAATCAGGCTCAGGGGGTCGGGCGAATCGCTGGCCTGGGCCAGGAATTCGGCATCGCTGCTGACCAGCCCTTCGCGGGTGCGACGGCATCCGCTGGCAATGGGCTTCATCACGCCGGTATCTATGCCGCGCCGCTTCATGGCGGCGGCCAGTCCTGCGGTCACTACCGTTTTGCCGACTCCGGTATCGGTGCCGGTGACGAAAAAGCCCCTTGCTCGCGGTGCGCTGGCAGTCATTCTCCGGTTGCCTCCACAATGGCTGCGCTGACGGCTGCCACCAGATGATCGATCTCGGCCTCGGTTATCGATAGTGGCGGCATCAGCACAACAACGTCGCCCAGCGGACGCAGAATTACGCCGTGGTTGCGTATTGCCCGGCAGACCCTGTCGCCCATAGCTGCGGCATAATCGTAAGCCTGCCGCGTGTCGGCATCGGCCACAAGTTCAATGCCCACCATCAGGCCGCGCTGCCTGACCTGGCCCACGTGTTTCAGGGTCTGCAATTCCTTCAGCCTGTCGGTCAACTGATCAACTTTGGCCGGCAGCCCTTCCAGCACGCGGTCGTTGCGGAAAACATCGAGACTGGCCACGCCTGCCGCCGCCGCCAGGGCGTTGCCGGTATAGGTGTGACCATGGAAGAAGGTGCGTAGCTCCGCCCGCGAGCCCAGAAACGCCTGGTAAACATGATCGCGAGCCAGCGTTGCCGCAAGTGGCAGATAACCCCCCGTTATGCCCTTTGCCAGGCACAGCAGGTCGGGCACCACGTTTTCGTGCTGGCAGGCGAACATGCGCCCCGTGCGGCCGAAGCCGGTGGCCACCTCGTCGGCAATCATCAGGCAACCGGCCGCATCGCAGGCGGCTCGCAGTCGCGACAGGTAACCCGGCGGCTGCATCAGCATGCCGGCCGCGCCCTGCACCAGCGGCTCCACAATTACCGCTGCCAGTTCCTGGCCATGACGGGCGATTGTCTGCTCCATCTCCGTGGCGCAGGCCAAGTTGCACTCCTCGGCCTGCAGACCGTACGGACACCGATAGCAGTATGGCGACGGCAGGTGAATGCTCTCGAACAGCAGCGGGCGATAGGCCTCGTGGAACAACTCGATGCCGCCCACGCTGACGCTGCCTATGGTGTCGCCGTGGTAGGCGTTATGCAGCGAAGCGAACCGCCGCCGGCTTTGTTCGGCCTGCGGCTTCTGCCTGTGATACTGGTAGGCGATCTTCAGGGCCACCTCGACGGCCGTGGAGCCATCGTCGCTGAAGAAGACATGGCCCAGGTCGCCCGGGGCGATTTCCACCAGCCGATGAGCCAGCTCAATGGCCGGCGGCGAACCAAGACCGAGCAGAGTGGTATGAGCTACACGATTCAGCTGGGCGATGATGGCGGCGTCAATCTCGGCCCGCCGATGCCCGTGAACATTGCACCACAGGCTGCTGACGCCATCGAGATAGCGTCGCCCCTGGGTATCGATAAGGTAATTGCCCTCGGCCGCCGCAATAACCAGCGGGTCGGCATATTCGGCCATCTGTGTAAACGGGTGCCACACTGCCGCTGCGTCCATTTGCTGCAGACGCTCGGGCGAATGACCGTAGAGGCACGATTTGTCTGCTGATTTCATCTCCGCCGTCACTTCTCGAAAAGCAGCTTCACTGTATGCCCCACGCCGGCCCCCAGAACGTCGCGAGCCGATCCGCGATTGCGGCCGATTTCCAGCAAGTCGGTGCTGCCGATGTAGGCCACAAGCTGGCCCAGCCCAACGTCGGCGTAAGTACGCGATATGCCGCGAACGGTGTGCCCGCTGATGCGCACTACCACCTTCTGCCGGGCCTCGGCCGATTCGGGCAGCAGGTCGGCTCTGATATTGGTCACAATATTGCCGAAGCGGTCGACCGAGACGATTTCGCCGGCCACGCCGAAGTCGGTCCGTTCGGCCGAGGAAATCTGCAGGCGCTTGATCTGGCGGGTTTCCGGCCCCACCTCCTCCACGCTGACGCCGTTGGCCAGATGTGCAGCCACCGGAGCGAATACGTCCCGACCATGAAACGTTGGCGAGACCCGCTTGTTCATCAGCTCGCGGTTCTCGACCCGGAAGATGCGGTCGGGCGTGCTGCTCTTCAGCAAAAACGACAGCAACCCGTTATCCGGCGTAAGAATGACGTAGCCCTGCATCTCCACGGCCAGAATCCTACGCTCGCTGCCCACCCCCGGATCAACCACCGCAACATGAATGGTGCCCGCCGGAAAATGGCGATAAGTGGCATACAGAGCGTAGCCGCCGGCATTAATGTCGTGTTCCGGCACGGCGTGGGTGACGTCGATAACTGACGCCCCCGGGCAGATGCCCAGAATTACGCCTTTCATGGCCGCCGGAAAAAACGATCTCTGCCCGAAGTCGGTCAACAAGGTTATTATCGGCATGGCATGTTCCCCGGCCTGCTGAATTAATCCACCTGAAGTAAGCCCCGCTGGTACCGTGTTTGCGGCAGTGTACCCCACTGCACCGGCCCAGTCAATGCCGCCTGTCGGCGTGGCCAGTTTGTGCAACTGCTTATGAGGGCCTGACGGGAGCAACCTTCTGGCACGGCCAGGCGTGCGAGCGTGGCAGATGATTCTTGCCAACCGAGGCTGTCGAGCAGATAATGTGCAGCGGCATCAGCGTAATTTGCTGCGCGTCCTGCCCCTCAGACTGACTTAAAAAGGAGAAACTCGATGTCAACCCGTTTTCGTCTGAAGATGCTTATTGTGGCCGCTGCCGCAGTGGTTCTGGCGTTTCTGGCACTTTCCGACGCACTGGCCTTCAAGGTGGTCAAGAACGTCAACTCGCCGGAGCCGCCTGTTGAAAAGGTAGTGATTTTCGCCAAGGGTGAGACCGACGGCATTGTCCTGAAAGACCTGTCCGACGGCAGCACCATGTCGTTTACGGACGATGGTGAGATTCAGGCAAAGTTCGAAGGCTTTGCCGAAACCAAACCTGCCATTAAATGGGAGGCGGGGGATAAGCGGCCGGACACCTTCGACGCCAAAGGCTACGAATACCTGATCATCCGCATGAAGATGGAAGGCGAGGTCAAGCGTACCCATGCCAACGGCAAGGTCACCAGTTCGCGTCCCGATAATCTCTGGTTCGCGCTGCATCTTCTTGATGAAGAAGGCCGCCGCTGCGGCTCGTTGAACCTGAGTTCGGTAACCGAGGACGAGAAGATGCCCGAGGAGATGACCACCGTGCGTATCCCTCTGCTTCTGCTGAGGTCAGGCGGCGATGGCGACGCCAGTAAGGTCGCAGCTGTCGCCTTCTACTGGCCCAAGACGCACGATTACAACGACCGACAGTTTAATCTGGTCATCGAGCGGATAACTCTGGCCGACTGATTCGCGTTCTGTCGAGGCGCTGCCTGCTGCAAGAGTTTTTCATCCAACGAAACACCCCTTATTCGGAGCACTATAGAAATGAAGAAGTTCATGTCGCTGCTGATTGTTCTTACGCTGGTCGCCGGCTTTGCCGCCACAATGGCCATGGCTGCCCCTCCGGCCGGTGGCGGAGTTGATTACGAGGGCAACCTGGCGCTTGTTCCCCCTGCTGATCCAGAACCGACCGACGCCCCGAAGCTATTACCGGCGATGGTTGGCAAGCATCCGCGACTTCTGTTCACCAGCGAAGAGATTGAGCTGCTGAAGAAGCAGGCTGAGACCGACGAAGTGCTGAAGGCGGCGGTCGATGGCGTTGTGTCCTGGAGCAAGCGGATCAAGGTTCCGGTACAGCAGAAGCCGGCGGTGGTCACCGGCGATGGCCCGGCCTTGACTCAATCCGTTGGCCAGTGGGCCATGCTGGCTTACGGCTACAATCTGGAGAAGAGCGACAACGCCCGCGAGGCCATCGTCAACATCCTGACGATGATGCTGAACGAGCCGCACTGGGCCGACACTGCCGAGCTGGACAGCAACATGGGCGCCGGCAATAACATGCTGATGGTGGCTCTGCTTTACGATGCCGTTTACGAAGACCTTGAGCCGGAGCTGCGCAAGCAGTTGGCGGCAAAGATTCTGACTCACGTGCGCCGCATGCATTATCTGGGCTACCAGCAGAAGGCCCTCATGCCAATCAAGTACTGGCAACAGGACCCGGCCAATAATCACAGGTGGCACCGTGGGGCGGGCATGGCGGCATCGCTTATTGCTATTGCCGACGAAGAGGGCGTCGAGAGCCGCTACATGCTTCAGGAACTGCGCAAGGAGATGGACTTCCTGATCAAGTGGTATCCGCACGACGGCGACTGCCACGAAGGCAGCAGCTACCAGGTCTTCGGCTTCAACTACCTGGCCATGGCCGCACGCATCATGGATCGCAACATCGGCACGCAGTACCTGAAGGCCCCCGGCTTTGCCAATGCCTGGGCTCAGCAGATTTACTACAGGGCGCCCGGGCGCAAGGGTTACATGACCTTTGGCGACGCGCCGAACAACGAACGCCCCTTCCAGCATCTCGACTCGGCCTTCTTCCTTTCGCCGGCACTGTCGCGCGACAAGAACGTCCAGGCCGCTCTGCTCAACTATTACAAGTTCACCAATAATGGCCGGCACCCCTGGACCATGCTCACTTGGTATGATCCGACTGTCGGCCTGGGCGATTACAAGGCCATCCCCACCTACCGCATTTTCCCGGATCTTGGCGCGGTCACCATGCGCGATTCGTGGGAGAGCGACGCCGTGCTGATGACCTTCAAGTGCGGGCCCTATGCCGGCTACAAGTTGAATGAGTACCGGCATACCGTGCTGGATGAAAATGGCAACCCGCACTACATCAACATTGCCCACGACGACCCGGACGCCAACAGCTTCGCTCTGGGCACCGATGGCGAGTTCCTGTTCCATCCCGGCAACTATGCCACCAACAAGGTCACCCGCACCCACAGTACAATCACCCTCGGCCAGAAGGGGCAGAAGGGCGAAGGCGATGCCTACACTCAGCCGGTCAATGGCGTGGACATGCGCGACCTGTCCTACCTGGTGAGCTGGAAGGTCGGCGAGCAGGGCCGCATCATTGTCGAGGGCGAAGCCGGCAACGCTTACGATGATCTGGAACTTTTCCGCCGCACGGCCATCTGGATGCCCGGCGAATACATTCTTCTGCTGGACGACGTGCGGGCCAGGGGGCAGCAGAAAATCACCTGGCGCGGCACGTGCGAGAAGGCCCAGTTTGAGAATCCGGAAGACGGCCGCTGCTACGCCTACACCAAAAAGGGCAAGCGAGTCGACTTCCAGATGCTGGCCAATCGCGAGTTTAATGGCTCCATCGACTTCATGATGCTGGTCGGACGCTGGACGCAGCTGCTCATGCACCAGTTCCAGTTCTCGCTAGATAGCCAGGATGTTCGCTTCGCCTGCCTGATGGACCCATGGAAGAAGAAGGTCTCCATGACCATGAAGGAAGAGGCCGGAGGGGTGACGCTGAAGGTGACGGGCGACGGTATCAACGATACCTGGACCTGGAAGCCGGCCGGCGATCTGAAGACGCCTGCCAGCATCACCTGCACCCGCGATGGCAAGGAGCTTATCACCCTGACCGAAAAGGACAAGGCTCCGCAGGGCGACGCCGAGTAGCCGGCAGATAAACAAGATGCTGCCGATGTGCCCGCACCCTTGGGCTGGTCGGTCGCAGGCAGACTGATAAATGCAATTGGAGCGACGACCCGCTTATGGTCGCCGCTCCAAATTTTGCGCTCAACAGTCGGCTGTCCGGCTCTTATATGCCTGCCCTCGATGCTCGTCAGGCCATTGCCGCCCGGGTCAGCGCAGGACCTCAGCCACGATTGCGGCGGCGCGGTCGACGTCTGCCGCGCTGATGTGTCGGTGTGTCACCAGGCGAATGTAGGAAGGGGGAGCGGCGGAGACCTTCAGGCCCGAGGCCTCAAGGCGGGCGGCCAGTTCGTCGGCGGAGCGGCCGGTCGCCGTGACATCGGCATAGACCATGTTTGTCTGGACCGTCTGGAGGTCCACGGCCAGGCCCGGCAGGTTGGCCAGTTGCTCGGCCAGGCGGCGGGCATTGCCATGATCTTCGGCCAGACGATCGACCATTCGCTCCAGGGCGACAATGCCCGCGGCTGCCAGGTGACCCGCTTGCCGCATGGCGCCGCCGAGGCGCTTGCGGGCTCTCCGAGCCCGGGCGATAAAATCGGCCGATCCGGCGACAATACTGCCGACGGGGGCGCTGAGGCCCTTGCTCAGGCAGAACATGACCGAATCAACCGTGCTGGTGTAGGCTTTAACGTCCACCCCGGCAGCCACTGCGGCATTGAAAATGCGGGCACCGTCGAGGTGAATGTGCAGTCCGTGGCCGTGAGCCCATTCTACGAGGCGCTCATGCAGGGCGACGGGCATGACGGTTCCGCCGGCGCGATTGTGCGTATTCTCCAGTGCCAGGGCCACCGCTTGCGGATAGTGCAGATTGGGCGGCCGGGCGTACTCCTCCAGCCGCTCAGGCGTCAGCATGCCGCCAGGGGCGGGGACCAGGCGCGGCGTGAATCCGGCGATGGAGCAGAGCCCGCCGGCCTCGTAATAGTAGATGTGCGACTCCTCGTGCAGGATAATTTCGCGACCGTGGCCGCCAATGGCCAGCAGGCTGGCCAGGTTGCCCATGGTGCCGGAGGGGACGAAGACGGCAGCCTCCTGCCCAACCCGCTCAGCCGCCAGGGCCTCGAGCCGGTTGACGGTCGGATCGGTTCCGGAAACATCGTCGCCGACCTCAGCCCGGGCCATGGCCTCAATCATCTCGGGCGTGGCGAGGGTCTGGGTATCACTGTAAAGGTTGATCATTCAGATTTTACCTTAAATTCAGATTTTACCTTAAATAGGTCCGTACGTTGGTGCGTCAATGGCCAGGCCACGGCGCGGAGCGAAACAGGACGACAGCACCAGGCCGATAAGTCCCCGCTGCAACTCTTTGCGGCAGTTCTCCGGAACAATAATATCGCCTGAAATGACTGCCGAAAGCAAAAAACCACAGATTCGCTTGACTCGCCTCAGGGTGAGTGATAAGATGCCATACTACAGATCGCGGGGTGGAGCAGTCCGGTAGCTCGTCGGGCTCATAACCCGAAGGTCGCAGGTTCAA
Source organism: Phycisphaerae bacterium (assembly GCA_041690105.1). Lineage (GTDB taxonomy): Bacteria > Planctomycetota > Phycisphaerae > FEN-1346 > JAACEH01 > JAWLHX01. The sequence continues at coordinate 99,068 of JAWLHX010000001.1, read as the reverse complement.
ATCCTGCCCCCGCTACTGACAGTTTCGGTTCGGCCTCGGTTTCATCCGGGGCCGAACCTTTTTTGTTGGTGGGCTTGGGGGCGGCTTGGGGCGGGATGATCCTGCCATCGCTCGTCAAGCACATCGGGCCAACATAGCGTTCAAGAAAGCCGCGCATTTCGGCGGGTGTAGTCACGGCAAAGAGCGATTCTTGTGCTTCATCCAAGGCTTGGCGAACGGCGTTGGCGAGGCGGTCCGTATTGTCATTGGCTGCGCTGGCCAGTTCAGCGACGAGTTGCTGCTGCCTCTCGCGCTCGGCTTCCATCTCACCCATCTGCCGTGAGACAGCCCTCTTCGCAGACGCATCGATCTCGGGGTCTAGCAGCAGCTTTGTCAGTCCGCCAACCTTCTTGTCGAGCCGGGCGATTTCGGTCCGCGCCTTCTGGAGTTGCTCGCGGGAGGTATCGAGCAGGCTGCGGGCTTCGCGGATAGCCTCCTCCACCACGGCGTCGACATCGTCGAAAATCGCCATCCATGTCTGCCGCATCTCTTCAACCAGTAGATCCTCACGAACCCAGCCCCGGCTGGGGCAGGCTTGGTCTCCGCCGCGCTGGCGGCAGCCGCATTTGTAGTAGTGGTATTGCCCCTTGTGGTTGCGGCTTGAGACGCGGTAGCAGACGTTGCCGCACTCCCGGCAGAAGATCAGGCCGGTGAAGGGCCGAACTTGGCCACCGCGAAACTGGCCGCGCGAGCAATGCTTCTGGGCGCGGCTGGCGATCAGTTCCTGGGCTCGTTGCCACAGGGCGTCGTCGATGATCCGCAGGCTCTCGTCATGGTGCACCATGTGGTCGCTTTCGTCCCGCCAGACGGGCACGCGCTTGCCGCTGTGCTTGTTGATCTTGAAGCGGCGGCGGTTGTAGACCAGCCGGCCGACGCATATGTCGTTGGTGAGAATCTGCCGCACATTCACATGCGCCCAGAACGGGCTCCGGCGTGTCGGCACGCCGCGGTCGCGCAGGCGGTTGGCGATCTGCCGCAGGCCGACGGACTCGCTTACGTAGGTGGTGAAGATGAACCGCACCACCTCGGCTTCTTGCGGGTTGACCTTCAAGCGATGCAGGCCACTCTCTGTTTTTTCGATGGCATAGCCGTAGGGCGGCGGCCCGCCTGTCCACGCGCCCTGCTCGAATCGCTTCTTCAGCCCGTCCCGCGTGCGTTCGCTGAGGACGCGGGAATAGTGCTCGCTGATCACCAGGTGCATGCCGCGGGCCAGAGCGTCCTTGCCTTCGGTCACGCTTACGACCTCGACGCCGCCGTCTTCGAGTTGGGCGATAATGGCGCTGGTCTCGGCCAGATTGCGACCGAGGCGGTCGTATTTGTAGACCAGGATGCGGCTGATGTTGCCGGCTTCGGCGTCGGCCAGAAGCTTCAGGAGCGAGTCGCGACCGACCACCGCCCTGCCAGTCCTGGCGCGGTCGATGTACTCGCGGACGTTGGCGCCCTCGGCTTCGCGGCGGCAGGCGTCCAGTTGCACCTCAATACTGGTGCCGCCGTCCTGGGCGTGCGAGGAGTACCTGGTGTAAATGGCTGTGTCCTGTTTCATGTTTCCCCTTTCTCGGCTCTGGCGATCTCGACAGCCCGCCGGGCAAGAATCTGGACCAGCCATTGTCGTGCCTGCGGCAGGTCTTCCTTTCGCAGGCGAATCGACGGGTCCAGAATGCGTCCCGGCGCCATTCGTGGGTCACCATCAGGGCATTTCTGGCGGGGGAAGCAAGGGGATTCAGTCACTGACTCAGAGGCTTCTGCCGGTGTTTTCGACACTGTTCCGCGGAACGAACCGGGTGCTCTGGCAGAGCGGTTTGGCTTTTTTCCGGGATTGTTGTCACGCCCCACGGCTACTCCTCCTGATCGGCCCCCACAGCTTTAGCCCCCCTATGGGTGTTACTTATGCCAAACGGATGCAGGTTGTCCGCCTGCGTCTGGCGAGAATGGGTCGTAAGGTAAGTTTTGTAATTGTGCCTGCAGCGCACCTAACTGCCGTCTTGACAAATGCTTAGCAGATTATTACCATGCCGCCGCTCTGCACGCTGCCGAATGTCCGCCGAACTACGGTGGCAGGCTTGCGGCGCTGGCAGATGGCCATTGCGTGGCGGTGAAGCGATGATTTGGGTTGTCGACTCGCAGCAGCTGACGCCTCGGTTCGCCACGCATTCCTGGGGCCGTGCTAATAAGCCATGCCCGTTGGGCAACGGGTGGCGGAGCAGCATCCTGCCGGACGTGTGTCTCCATCATTTCGTCCCTGATTCGCCCAGCCGTGGCCCGCCTCACGGAGCAGTGCCTGAGATCCGACGCCGCAAGAGAGCGGCGGTCAATCGGATAGACAGCGAAGCAGGCTTTGGCCGAATCAAGTGCCTGGTGCTGGTGAATGGCATGCCCACAGACTATCCGCCGCCATCAACCTTTCGCTCACGGGAGCAACAAGAGAGCGGAAGCAGCGCTGGTCGTTCGGACCTCCCGCTGAAGCATCCTGGTGCTGATGATCGCAAGCGTAGACCGCAATGAGATTGACCGATTGAGACGCTCGTAGTGCAGGACTGGCGGTTTTCACAACATGACGCCGTAACCAAGGGCCTGGCTTGATCCGGCCGCAAAAAAGCGAAAACAAAGTGACTTACTAACACACCGGCTGTGAAGGGCGGAGGGTGTTGGGTGTCGCCAATGGCGATTCCTTGCACCCTCCGCCTTTTTGCGCGCGGTTCGGGTGGCGCAGACGGTCTGCGCCCCGGCGATGCCCATTCCACCTTCCGCCTCCAGCTCAAGGAGGCAGCAAGATGGGTATCAATGCCGTACGTGCCGCACTGACCACGCCTTATGTCACGAAGCTGATTCAAGTTAACGCCCGCCGGCTCTGCCGGCGACAGGAGTTCTGCGACCTTGAGCCGCAGGACATGCAGCACGAACTCGCGGCCGCTATTCTCAGGCAGGCTCACCACTTCGATCCGGTCCGCGGATCGGTCAACACCTTCATAAGCAGGGTCGTCGCCTCCGCAGCGCTGATGATGGTGCGCGATCAAAACCGCCAGAAGCGCTGCGTTCGCATTCGCCACAGTTCCATCGAACGGGACACCGTAGCCCGGGAAAGCGGCAAAGTGCCGATCGGGGAACTGCTCTCGGCCGAGGACCGGCTGCGCCACCAGGGCATCGTCGGTGATGAAGAGCGCGATGGCGCAACCGCCACGGCCGACGAGTTGCGGGCGGTGCTGGCCGGTCTTCGGCCCCAACTGCAACTGATCTGCGGCAGGCTGATGGCCGGAGGCACGCAAAACGCTGTGGCTCGGGAGCTTGGCGTCTCGCGTCGCCAGATGCGGAAGGCCATGGACGAACTGCGCGAGCTGCTGAAGATGGCAGGCTTTGAAAAATTCTGAGCAATCCGGACAAGCCGCTCGTGAACGGCATAAGTAATCCTATGAAGGCGCAAGGTCCGGAATGTGTCCGGCCGCTCAGAGCCGCAGCGAACAGAGGCAGAAGATCAGGAGACGCAAACAGATGGCAAAGACGAAAAACGTGAAGCAGCGGCCCGTGCCGCAGGCCACGCCGGTGCCCGTTGAGGTGCCGGAGATGGACATCCGGACGATGGAACTGACGCTGGTGGGCGATTCGCCCCTGGTGGTCCACCGCTGGAGCGAGAAGGCCAAGCGGGAAATGCTCGAGAAGCAGATGAAGAAGGCCAAATCGGCCAAGGAGGCCAAGAATCCGGAGCAGGATTTTCTGGATTCGCTCTACTGGTACTCGCCGCGGCCGCAATCTGCGACCATGGCCGACATCAAGAAGGCTGATTTCGGCTTTCCGTCCATAGCCTTCAAGGCCGCCGCCGTCGACGCCTGCAGCCATGTCACCGGAGTGACCAAGGTCGAGGCCAGAGGCGCCTTTCACATCGACGGCGACCTGGTCAGGATCGAGGGCCGGCCGGAGCCCCGCGAGGACATGGTGCGTATCGCCATGGGCACGGCCGATATCCGCTATCGCGGCATGTTCCGCCAGTGGCGCGTGACGTTGCGGCTGCGCTACAACAGCAACCTGCTTTCGCCATCCCAGCTGGTTCACCTGTTCAATACCGCCGGTTTTGCCATCGGTGTCGGCGAGCATCGTCCGCAGAAGGACGGCTCATGGGGCATGTTCCACGTGGCTCGTGACGGCGAGTGATCGAGAAGGGGAGGCTGTCTATGGTCTATAGATTTCGGGATGGTGTGCGCCTGGCGGGGTCCGCTCAGGTGGTGGGCGAGACGCTGGAGGATGTGCGTCGCAGGAATGGCGGCCGCCTGACGGCCGCTTCAGTACTGAGCGATGCCCGTCGGCGCCGCTCGCCACTGCACCGCTATTTCGAGTGGAACGATCAGGCTGCGGCGAAGGAATATCGCCTGGCGCAAGCGCGGCTGCTGATTCGGGCGGTGGTGGTTGTCTCAGGCCCTGAGGATGAGCAGCAGTTCGCCCCGGTGCGGGCTTTCGTCATGTGCGGCGAGGCTGAGGAGCGGCCGCGCAGCTTCACCCACGTCTGCGAGGCGATGCGGGACGAGGAGCTCCGTGAGCAGGTGCTTTCGCGGGCCAGGGACGAACTGCTGGTCTGGCGCAAACGATATGAAGCCCTGCGGGAATTCGCCAGAGTTCATGAGGCCATCGATGAGATGGTGGTGACGATTTCGTAGATCTGCGTCCTGGCTGGGCGCGGCAGGCAAGGCATGGCCTGACCTGGCGATGCTTGGGCGGACAGGCTTGGCGAGGCCGGGCGAGCAATGGCATGGCAGGCATGGTGAGCCAAGGCGTCGCGAGGCGGGGCGGGGCTTGACGCGGCCGGGCTCAGGCACGGCAGGCGTGGCCGGTGCGGGCAAGAGCAACTGCAACAGGAGAGAATATCATGGTTCGTTATACGCGCTGCAAATTCAGTGATGCTGTCGTTCTTCATCAGGCGGAAAACTCGCTGCTTCTGGCCCTGCTGGCGGCCGAAGGGCTGTTCGGGGCCAGCCGCCTGCGACTGGAGTGCGATTGCCTGATCGATCCGTCAATCAACGTGATCGCGGTCGAAACGACCAGCCAGGTCGGTTACGCCGTCGCCGCCATCTTCACCGCCTTTGTCAGCCGGAAGTTCGGGCCGGAGAATTTCGACGTGCGGACTGTTGAAGGACTGGCTTCGCATTTCGGCCATGAGGGGGACGGCCTGTGAAGCAGCATCTCACCTACAGCGCCATTAACCTGTTCCGCAACTGCCCGCGCAAATACCACCTGCGCTATGTCGAGCAATTACGGCGGCCGGAGCGGGCCGAGGCACTGGCCTTCGGGTCTGTGATCCATGGGGCCCTGGAACTGTGGCACTCACTTGCCCCCGAGGGCGAGCGGCTTCTGCCGCTCCTGGACTACCTGGACCGGTCGCTTCCCAATGTGGCCGGCGACCCGGGGCAGAAGGCCGCCTGGCAGCTAGCCCGGGCCATGATGATCGGCTACGCCACCAGGTATGCCCATGAGGAATTCGAGGTCGTGGCCCTGGAGAAGGAATTTCAGGGCGAAATCCGCAACCCGGACACGGGGCGTCCGAGCCAGACCTTCGTCATGGCCGGCAAGGTCGACGGCATAGTCCGCATTGCCGGGGAGCTTTACCTGTTGGAGCACAAGACGGCCGCCGCTCTGACGGGAGATTACCTCGACCGGCTATGGACCGACACGCAGATCGCCCTCTACAGCCATTACCTGCGCGAACTGGGCCTGCCGGTGGTCGGCGTGATCTACAACGTGCTGCTGAAGACCCGGCTGCAGCAACGCTCGGGCGAGACTGAGGCGGAGTTCGAGCAGCGGCGGGCCGAACTGGCGGCGAAAAACAAGACTGGTCGCTCCAACGCCAGGCGGCAGGAGCCGGAGACGGACGAGGAGTTTCAGGCCCGGTTGCTCGACTGGTACAGCCAGCCGACGGCTTTTCATCGCGAGAAGATATACCTCTCGCAGGACCGTCTGGCCATGCTCCAGGAGGAGGTCTGGGAGATCACGCAGCAGTATCTCGATGCCAGAAGCCGCGGCAAGTGGCTGCTGAACACCTCCAACTGCTTCTCTTACCAGAGGCCCTGTGAATACCTGCCTTACTGCCAGAGCGGCTTCAGCCCGCTGGTGCGGGAAAACATGTTCGAGATTGTGCCGCCGCACGAAGAGCTGTCGCTGGCGGCCGGTCATTCCCTGGAAAGCACATTTTAAAGGAGACACTGCCCTTGGCCGTCACATTGCCAACTGCCAGAACAACGCTTTCGCTCGACCTGTCGTCGCGGTCGCTACTGCTGTATGGCCATCCGAAGATCGGGAAGTGTCTGAGCGGGAGCACCACCCTCTATGATCCGGTGACCGGGCGCCCGGTGCGACTGGCAGAGATGGCCAGCACCCGTGAGGGAAAAGTGCTGACGCTCGGGCCGGCGGGTACCCTTAAAAGAGCCCAGCCGTCAGACTATCTCTGCCACAGCGAAGACCGCCTCTACCTGTTGATAACGCAAACCGGGCGGCAGATCGAAGCGACGGCAGCCCACCCGTTTCTCACACGCGATGGATGGGTGCCCCTGAAGGACCTTCAGGAGAACGATCGCGTGGCCGTCGTGGCGGAATTTCCAAGCCTGTTCGGCTCCACCCACACGGCTGATTGCCTCATCAAGATACTGGCCTATCTCATCGCCGACGGCTCGCTGGCCGGCGGCTCACCGACGTTCACCAAGTCGGACGACGTGGTGCGGGAGGATTTCGAGCAGGCCGTCGAGGAAGCGGGCGACGATTTCAGCGAGTATGCCAACGACCGCGACATAATGCACGTGCGGGTCAGGGGCCGCCGCGGGGCCGAGAACAACGTGCGGAAGTTTCTGCGGGAGACTGGGCTTGACGGCCTGCGTTCGAACCAGAAGTTCATTCCAGACTTCGTCTTCGGCCTTCGACGAGAGAAGCTGGCCCTGTTTCTGAACCGCCTGTTCACCTGTGACGGCTCGGTTGAGAAACGGAAGATATCCTTCAGTTCGACCTCCTGCACCATGGTGCGCCAGGTGCAGCACCTGTTGCTGCGGTTCGGCATCGTGAGCGTTATTCGTGATCGTCACCTCGATGGCCAGTTGTATGGAGCGGAGCTTTACATTGCGTCGAAGAACGACGTGCTGCGATTCATTGATGAAATCGGCGTCATTGGCGACAAGGCTGTGGCTGCCGAAATAGTTCGCCAGGCCCTGTACCAGGTGCGGTCCGCCGAGACTCAGCTGGATCGCCAGGGGGCGGTGCTTTTCGACCGTATCCGCAGCATTGAGCCTCTCGCTCCGGCCCCAGTCTACGACCTGACGATACCCCAGACCCACAACTTCGTGGCCGATGACTTCATCGTCCACAACTCGACCTTCGCCTCGCAGTTCCCCGACGCCCTGTTTCTGGAATGCGAGCCGGGCTTGGGGAACCTGGAGGTCTACAAGGTGCCGACGCCCACCTGGCCGGAGTTTTTGGACGCCCTGAAGCTGGTGGCCGCCGGCGGGCATCCCTTCAAGACCATCGTCGTCGACACCGCCGACAACGCCTTCAAGTTCTGCTCGGAGTTCGTCTGCCAGAAGCACGGCGTCTCCTACGAAGGCGATCTCGATCACGGCAAGGGCTGGGCCTTTGTCAAGAACGAATGGCATCGCGTTCTGACCAAGCTGGCCGGGCTGCCTTACGGCCTGGTGCTGATAAGTCATGCCCAGGACAAGTCGATCAAGACCCGCACCGGCGAGTATACCAAGACCATCCCAACTCTTCCCGACCGGGCCCGAGGGGTGGTGCTGGGCCTGGTGGACATGATCCTCTACTGCGACATGGTGGCCACTAAGGACGGCGAGGGCAACACCGTCACCCAGCGCGTTGTGCACACCAAGCCGCACCTGAATTACGAAGCTGGCGACCGCACGGGCCGTCTGCCGGAAACCATGCCGCTTGATTTCGAGGCCCTGAACAGGGCCTTTGTCAGCAACCCAGAATCCATAGGAAAGGAATGAGCAATGACTGACCATGCCGCCGCATTCGATGAACCGATGGGTGCCGCGCCGGGTGGGGCGGACCTGTCGACCTACGACGAAGAATATGCACAGGCCGAAGCCCCCTCTTTCGACGAGTTGCCGGACGGCAAGTACCAGGTGACGGTGCATGCCGTGCGGCTGGGCGAGAGCCAGAAGGGCGATCCCATGCTTAAGTGGGACCTGGTGGTGCTCGGCGGGCCCTGCGAGGGCCGGCACATCTTCAAGAATTCTGTCATCACCTCCGCATCGTTGCCGTTCGTCAAAGGCGACCTGAAGGTGCTGGGTGTGGAACTGGCCAGGTTCAGTGACCTGCCGAACCACCTCGAGACGCTGTTGGACAAGCAGCTGCTGGTGACTAAGAAGGTGCGTGACGAGTTTACCAACGTCTATTTCAACCGCCTGCTCGACGTGCCGACGGGCGGTGGCACGGCGGCGGCGGATTCAGAAGTGGTTCCGTTCTGAGTTGTTGTCGCGGCAGGGTAGGGCCTCAGAAATGTCAGCGAATTGTGAACTGCGACTGCGCCTCATGCGTCACCGCGACAGCCGCGATTCTCCGGGCAGGCACTTCGACTGGAGCTATCTTGCCCGCGGGCACCAGGAGCGGATGGCCGCTCACACAAGACGCGTCCGCGGCCATCCCTGCCCCTGCGGCAGCGGCTTCGTCTACGGCAGTTGCTGCATCGGTCGGATAAACCAGGAGTACCACGAGTTAAGACAGCGAGCGATTAATATGGGGCGAAGATGAGAACATGCCAGGCCTGCGGCAGGGAATTCAGCGAGCGTCAGTGGCACCTGGAATGTCTCTGGTGCGGCTATGACAACAGCAGAAGCGCGCTGCCTTACTCCGAAGGCTACGTGGAGGACTGGATGGAGAAGCGAAAGCGCGACGACGAGGATGCGGCCAAACCGTGGTTCGAGAGCGACATTAACGAGGAATAGGCGCTGAGGCGCTGAGGCGATCAGGCAGGCATGCCATGGCGCGGCTAGGCGGTTACGGGGCGGGGATGGCATGGCAAGACACGGCCGGCCAGGCATGCCGGGAGACGGGGGGGCAAGGAAATGAACTTCACAATCGTGATCGACACCCGCGAACAGGAGCCTTACACCTTTGATTGCCAGACGCTCCGCCGGAAGCTGGATGCCGCGGATTATTCGGTTCAAGGCTGCGAGGGGCTGGTGGCGGTTGAGCGCAAGAGCCTGAAAGACTTTGTGCATACGGTGATTCATGACCTCGACCGCTTTCGTCTGGAGTTGGAGAAGCTTGGGGAAAATCAGGCCGCCGTCATCGTAGTGGAAGGCTGCCTCGACCGTCTGCTTCGGGGGCTGGAGGGGCCGGCGCTGCGCGGTGTCGGCCCGCAATCGGTGCTCGGCGCGGCGCTCTGGCTTCAGCAGACTCATGGCGTTCCCGTGCACTGGTGCGGCAGCAGACAGGGGGCGCGGGCCTTTACTGAAGGATTCTTGCGGATGTTCGTCCGCACGCGGAGGGAAAGCAGTGCCTCCGTCGCCAACTGAAACCATCCGCGGGTGCATCCATCGCGTCTACTTCGCCAGTGCCACGTTCTCGGCCGGCGTGCTGCTGACGGACGATGGCCAGCAGGTCAAGTTCCGGGGCAGGTTCTGCGCCGTCGAAGGCGACCACGTGACCCTCAGCGGTCATTGGGTGGATGACGAGCGTTTCGGCCGGCAGTTCGATGGTCAGCAACTGTCATACGAACTGCCCGAGTCGCGCGAGGGGCTGGCGCATTACCTGGCCAATCATCCGGCCTTTGTCGGTGTGGGGCCGAAGATCGCCGAGAGGCTGGTCGAATTTGCCCGCGACTCCAGACGGCTGGATGAGTTGATTCGAAACGGACTGGACGAACTGCATGTCAGGTTGAAGATTCCGGTGGCCACTTTGACGGGGCTGCGCGAGGCATGGATCGCCAACGCCGACGATCGGCAGGTGCGGACCTACCTGGCAGGCTTCGGTCTGACGCATCACCAGATGACGGTGCTGCTGGAGAACTTTGGGGCAGGCGTCGTCGGCGTGCTACGCAGCGATCCGTATATGCTCATCCGCCACGTCGCCGGCTACGGCTTCAAGCGAGTCGACAAAATTGCCAGACAGATGGGCGTGGCCAAGGATCATGCCGGCCGCATCGATGCCGGCCTGCTCTACTGCCTGGGCGAGGAGATCGCCGGCGGTCATACCTGGACGGGCGGAGCGGAACTGCTGGAGAAGACCAATGAGCTTCTGCTGCTCGATTCGCTGGACAGCCTGAAGCTGATACGGGCCCGGGCTGACCAGCTGCTGGCCCGCGGCGAAATCTTGGCCGACGGCACGGCCGTGACCAGCCCGGCGATACTGGAGGCCGAGCGGCGAATTTCTGATGTCCTGACCTCTCACACTGAAGCCTGCCAGCCGCTCATCCCAGTGACGGGGCACGATAGCGGCCTCAATGCCGCCCAGCTGGAGGCCTACCGCCGAGCGCTCTCCCACACGGTATCCGTCATCAGCGGCGGCGCGGGTACAGGGAAGACGTTCCTGTTGGCACGGCTGGCCATGGCCTTCCGCGATGCGGGACTTTCGGTGGCTCTCTGCGCGCCGACCGGCAAGGCGGCTAAGAGGATTGAGGAGGTCATGCGCGATTATGGCGTGGCCATCGAGGCCCGTACCATCCACCGGCTGCTCGAATATGATGGTCGGGCCTTCCGCCGCGAGAGCCTGTCAGTGCCGGATGCCGATGGCGAGGGGTTCGACGTCATCGTGGTGGATGAAGTCTCCATGGTTGACGTGCCGCTGCTGGCCGAACTGCTCAGACGCATCGACTTCACCCGCACGCGGCTGGTGCTGGTTGGCGACCATAACCAGTTGCCGCCGGTCGGGCCGGGCAACGTGCTCCGCGACATCATCCAGCACAATCTGGCAGAGACCACGGTGCTGACCGACGTGGTGCGTCAGGCGGGCATCCTCAAGGCCAACAGCACGAAGGTGCTTTCGGGTGCCGTGGCGCCTTCGGCCGTCGGGGATGCCGCCTGGACCGTCATCGACTCCTTCCGCGAAGCGCAGCACCTGCAGGTCTATCTGCGCGACCTGGTGCTGAAGCATATCCCCCAGCGGCTGGGTTATGACCCGCTGCGGCAGGTGCAGATCATCACGCCCATGCATAACGGCCCGCTCGGCACCAAGGCCCTCAACGAAATGATGCAGCGCCTGCTGCACGGACGGTTCGACGGGCGCTTCGCCATCGGCGACAAGATTATTCAGACCTCCAACGATTATGACCTGGGCGTCATGAACGGCACCATCGGCTATGTCGTCGGCATCGAAGGCAAGGATACCCTCGTGGAGTTCGAGGGGCTGCCTGTGATGCCTCTGGGTCGCGAGCAGATGAGCCAGGTGCAACTGGCCTATGCCCTGACGGCCCACAAGGCCCAGGGCAGCGAGTTTCCGTGCGTGGTGGTCGTCTGCCACAAGAGCCATTTCTTTGCCGACCGCAACTGGCTGTATACCGCGGTCACGCGGGCGGCGAAGCACTGCATCATCGTCGGCGACCGCTGGGGCCTTAAGAATGCAGCGAAGAAGAATAGTGTGATCAAAAGGCGGACGCTGCTCAGCCTGTGGGCCGGCCGAGGAGGCGAGCCGGCAGCATGAACAGACACGACATTGTGGTGGCCAACATCCCTGTGGCATTGCGCGAATTGCCGCGCTGGGTCTGCTGGAGAGTGATCGAGCGCGGCGGCAAGCCGACCAAATGCCCGGTATGTGCGGTCAGTGGGGTTAATGCCGATTCCACTGACCCGACGACGTGGACGACATTCAACCAGGCAGTGTCAGCATTCCAGAACAACAACGCCCTGGCCGGCATCGGCTTCGTCTTAGCTTCGGACGATGGCCTGTGCGGCGTCGACCTCGATGACAGTATCGACCCGGACAGTGGTCAGCTTAAGCAGTGGGCCCGCGAAATCATCGACTCCCTCGACAGCTATACGGAGATTTCTCCATCTGGGGGCGGCGTCAAAATATTCCTCCGCGCGAGTAAGCCCGGCGAGCGTTGCCGCAAGAAGCACCACGACGGCGAGGTCGAGATGTACGACGCCGGGCGGTTCTTTACCGTCACCGGCCGAAGACTCGATTGTGTAAGCGCCGACATCGAAAACCGCCAGGCGCAGCTTGAGGAGGTTTTCACGATGGTCTTCGGCGAAGCGCAGCCGGCGGCCACGCAGCCGCCACCAAAATCAAATGAGGGCGCTACCCCTCCGGCGCTTGCCGACGACGAGATCGTCAGTCTGGCCGCCAAGGGTCGCAAGAACGGCACCAAGTTCAGTGCCCTGTGGGACGGCCGCTGGAACGACTATTTCAACTCCGCCAGCGAGGCCGACTCGTCGCTGGTCTTCATGCTGGCCTTCTACACCAAGGATGCCGTACAGATCGACCGGCTATTCCGCCGCTCTCAGCTCTACCGGCCGAAATGGGACGAAGTGCATGGCACAGATACCTATGGCCGGACGACCATCGTCAAGGCCCTGGAGCATGTGACTGAGCAATACCGGCCGCGAAAGCGACGAACCGCCTCGGGCACCCCGGATGCTTCGGCGCCTTCGGCCGATCAACCCATCATCCCCCTGGGCCAGCGCGACCCGCAGTCCAACAGGCTCGTGCTGTCGTCGAGACGCACGATGCCCACGGCGGAGGCCTACTTCCGCGAGTTCCATAGCCACCCTGACGGCCGGACCATGCACAACTACGCCGGGCTGCTGATGGCCTGGCAGGATAACCGTTACTGCGAGGTCGAGGACGAGGCCATCAAAAATCGGCTTCAGCCCTGGCTGCACGATGCCCTGCAGTACGTCTTAAACCGCAGGACGCAGGCGCTCGACCTCGTGCCCTTCGAGTCAAACGCAGGAACCATTAAATCCGCCCTCGATTCAATCCGCACTTTTTCCCATTTGCCGGCCTCGCTCACGCCGCCAGCCTGGATCGGCGATCACGACAGCCTGCCAGATGCCCGTGAGGTCCTTACCTGCAGGACGTTGAACCTGCATATCCCGACCGGCCGAGTTTTCCCGGCTTCCCCGGCACTCTTCGCCACCAACGCCCTGGAGTTCGACTACGATCCCGAGGCCCCGGTGCCAGACAAGTGGCTTGCCTTCCTCCGCCAGCTGTGGGGCGACGATGACGAGTCGATACAACTGCTCCAGGAGTGGTTCGGCTACTGCCTGACGGCCGACACGTCACAGCAGAAGATGCTCATGCTCGTAGGTCCAAAGCGCTCCGGCAAGGGCACAATCGGCCGTGTGCTGCAGAGGCTCGTGGGAGCTGCCAATGTGGCCGGGCCGACCACGCGCAGCCTGGCGGGGACCTTCGGCCTGCAGCCTCTCATCGGCAAAAGCCTGGCCATCGTCTCCGACGCACGCTTCTCAGGGCCCGACGTGATGATCGTCGTCGAGCGGCTCCTTTGCGTTAGCGGCGAGGATGCCCTGACCATCGACCGCAAGCACATCGGCGCGGTCACTATGAAGCTGCCGACGCGGTTTGTCTTCCTGACCAACGAACTGCCGCGCTTCGCCGACGCCAGCGCCGCGCTGGCCGGGCGGTTCATGATCCTGCAACTTACGCGCAGCTTCTATGGGCGGGAAGATCACGCCCTGAGCGATCGGCTGCTTTCTGAGCTCCCCGGCATCCTGCTGTGGGCCCTTCAGGGCTGGGAGCGTCTGCGCCAGCGCGGGCGCTTCATTCAGCCGCAGAGCGTGTCGGATACCATTCGCGATCTTGAGGATCTGTCCAGCCCGGTCGGGGCGTTTGTGCGCGACCGCTGCGTTGTCGGCGGCAGTCACCGCGTACTTGCGCACGAGCTTTATGACGCCTGGAAGGAGTGGTGCGAACAGGAAGGGCGAAGCGCCGTCACTACACGACAAGTGTTCGGTCGCGATCTGGCGGCATCTGTCCCGGGAATCGTATGTCGCCAAGGCACAATGGGTTATCGCTTCTACCAGGGGATCGCACTGCGCGGTGAAGCTGAGGGAGCAGACGGCTGAAGAAGCCATCAACCAACGCAGCGCCAACGAACGGTATTTGAAAAACACGCATTCCGTTGGCGCCTGAGGAGATTGTAACATGCTATTCCGCAATGACTTAGATCCTGCTGTTTCATCAACCAACGCAGTCCAACGCAATAACGCTCTACTTATTACGCGTGTAGGCGCACGTGCGCACGCGCATACGCGCACGCCCGCGCCCGCATACGATAGTAAGTGTGGGACCAACAACGAGTGTGATCGCGTTGGTTGCGTTGGTAGTTCGAGCCGCAGCCTCTATGGGTTTCGGGATCAGCTATCCAACGAGCCCGTACATGCCCCAGCATCGCCAGCCAATCGCCCACCCATCCGCAGCCCGCTCACTTCCAGCGAACGCCAGATCTGGGACGAACGCGTCGCCATCTGCATGATCAACGCCAACCTGAGACAGGCTGAGGCTGAGCAGATCGCATGGCAACAGATCGAAGAGATGAGGGGAACAAAACAGACGCTTGCCGCTGCCCACCAGACTGCGGAACTTAAGCCCGGCCGCTGCATTGATTGTCGGCGCTTCAGGCGAGAGGGCAGCACTCTCTACTGCCTGGCAGGCATAGGCGGCACTCTCGTCCGCTGGAGCGACGGCCACCAAGAGTGCAGTCCACAGCCAGACGCCTGGCATCATTGCGTGAGCTATCTGGAGCGCGGCACAGGGGCCGGAGCGTGAGTACGGGGAAGGAGCGTGCGGCCGTGCGCCCGCGAAGCGAAAAACCGCCCACGTTGGCCTGTGTGCGTTGGCGGTTGCGGGTACGGCCAGGATATCACGGGAGCCGTCAAAATCGCACCTGGGCCAACCTGGGGCGACGGAATGGTTCCTTCCCGGCCAGTGAACGCCGTCGGCGGCACGCGGAATAGCCGGGTCTATTGTCTTTATTTGTTGTCAGCGAAAAAACTGGTAATGGCGGTCAAAAAACGGGCTGTAGAAGTGTCCATTTTGTGGCGGAAAACAAGGTTAAGGGAGGCAGTCAGTATGCAGATCGAGATGTGGGATGTGACGGCGCTGAAGGAGTATGAGGGCAACCCTCGGCAGATCAGCGAGCAGGCGGTCGCCGGCGTGGCGGCCTCAATCCGTGAATTCGGTTTCAAGGTGCCGATCCTCGTGGACGGCGGCGGCGTGCTGATCGCCGGCCACACCAGGCTGCGGGCAGCGAGGCAGCTGGGCATGGACAAGGTGCCGGTGATCAGGGCCGGGGACCTGACGCCCGAGCAGGTGCGGGCCCTGCGGGTGGCCGACAACAAGCTGCACGAACTGGCCGAGTGGAACATGGAGCTTCTGCCGATCGAGCTGAAGGACCTCGAGGTGGCGAATTTCGACCTGGGGCTATTGGGCTTTTCGGATGACGAGTTGAAGGAACTGCTGGCTCCGGAAGGCACGGTCGGCTTGACCGACCCCAATGCCGAGCCGCCCGAGCCGCCGGAGGAGCCGATTACGAAACGTGGCGACCTGTGGCTGTTGGGCAGGCATCGGCTGCTGTGTGGCGACAGCACGTCGGCCGAGGACGTGCGGCGGCTGATGGACGGCGAGAAGGCGATACTCTTCGCCACCGATCCGCCGTACCTGGTTGGCTACAACGGCAAAAACCACCCCCATAAGTGGAACGAGGATGACAAGAACAAGGACTGGAGCGACACCTACGGCGTCACCTGGGACGAGGCCAAAGGCAACGAAGAGCTGTATGACAAATTTATCGCCACCGCCGTGGCCGAGGCCATTCTGCCGAACGCTGCCTGGTACTGCTGGCACGCCTCCAGACGGCAGGCGATGCTCGAGGCGGTCTGGGAAAAGCATGGAGCTTTCGTCCACCAGCAGATCATCTGGGCCAAGGACAGGCCTATCTTGACAAGATCCTGGTACATGTGGCGGCACGAGCCATGCTTTTATGGTTGGGTGCGGCCCAACAAGCCGCCGCGGACGGCGGAAGATTATCCGCACTCGGTGTGGGAACTGGCGACCGTCAAATGCGGCGAATCGACGGAGCACCCAACGAGCAAGCCCATTGAGGTATTTGCCCTACCCATGCGGCAGCACACCAAGCCCGGCGATGTCTGCTATGAGCCGTTCAGTGGCAGCGGGTCACAGATCATCGCTGCCGAGCAACTGGGCCGCAGATGCTTCGCCATGGAGATCGAGCCGCGCTACGTCGAAGTTGCAGTGCGGCGCTGGGAGGAATTCTCGGGCAAGAAGGCCGAGCGGGTCAGCGTGGACCAAGCGGCCGAGGTCGCCGAGGAGGTGGCCCTGTGATCTATCTTGCCTCGCCATACAGTCACAGCAATCCGGCAATCCGGCGGCGGCGATTCAAGGCCGCCTGCCGGGCTGCGGCGGTCCTATTGAAGCAGGGGATCGATGTCTATTCGCCCATCGCCCATTCGACGCCCATCGCCGCCTGCGGCCTCGATGACATGGACCATGCCTTCTGGATGCGGGTGGATCGGCCGTACCTCCAGTGGTGCAGCATGGTCATGGTGCTGATGATCGACGGCTGGCGCGAGAGCCGCGGCGTCGCCATGGAGATCGAGTTGTCCAGGAAGGCCGGCAAGCCCGTTTGCTTTGTCAGTCCGGCCGATCTTGGGCTGCGCGATTTGCCGGTGAAACGGGAGGTAATGCTGACATGAGCCTGACCTACGCTTCACTCTGCGATGGCATCGGAGCGGTACACGTGGCCTGGGCGCACCTGGGTTGGCGCTGCGCCTGGACAAGCGAGATTGAGCCATATGCTTGTGCCGTGGTCGACCACCACTGGCATCTGGCGAACCTCGGAGACATGACCAGGATAACGGAGGAGATGATTCGTGGTAATGGCAAACTCGACCTCATCGTCGGCGGCACGCCGTGCCAGAGTTTCTCGGTCGCCGGCCTGCGAAAGGGCTTGGACGATCCTCGCGGCAATTTGGCCCTTGAGTTTCTCAGAATTGTCGGCCTGGCTCAGCCGCGCTGGGTTCTCTGGGAAAACGTCCCCGGTGTCCTGTCAGTCGACCGAGGACGGGCGTTTGGCAGCTTCCTCGGGGCGCTGGGCCAACTCGGGTATGGGTTCGCCTGGCGAAGTCTGGACGCTCAGTTCTTCGGAGTTCCCCAGCGCCGCCGTCGGGTCTTCGTTGTCGGATATCTTGGAGACTGGCGACCTGCCGCAGCGGTACTTCTTGAGCCGGAAGGCCTGCGCGGGCATTCTTCGAAGGGCCGCGGGCCGCGGACGACAGTTGCCCGAACCGTTACGGCAAGTACTGGAGGAGCAAGCGGGAAGGAGCAGCAGCTGACGTTCGTGGGACGCGATGGTCGCCCTCTCAACCCGCTCTGCTTCGGCGGCGGCAACACTTCGGGCCAGATCGACGTGGCGACGTGCCTCACGCACCATCACAGCCGTCAGGACTTCGATACCGAGACCTTTGCCGTGGTCGGGCCGCTCTGTGCGCATTCGAAAGAGCATGGCCATGCCCTCGGCGGCCAGCAGGCCGTGGAGGCCGGGCATATCGTGACGCACGCCCTGACGGCCAGCTACGATGCCAGCCCCGATGGCACCGGGCGAGGCGTGCCGCTAGCGGTCCACGAGAACCAGCGGGGGGAGCTGACCACCTCCGGCAGTGCCGGGGCGCTTAAGACCGGTGGCGGCAAGCCCGGTCAGGGGTATCCGGCGGTCTGCTATCCGCTGGATCTGCGGAATGCGGGGCGCGATCCCCAGAAGCATGACGCCGTGAATCGCCAGGGTGTCGGTGTGGGCGCTGAAGGCGAAGCGGCTCCGGCCTGCACGGCCGGGCCCGTGGCGGGGGTGGCCTATTCGTTTCAGCCCCGAATCGGCCGGTCGGGGCGCGGGCAGCCGTCAGAGGTGGTGCCCGCATTGACCGGGGCTGATGCCGGTGAAACATCCGATTCGCGGCCCTGTGTGGCGAAGACATCACCGGAATATGCCGTGCGGCGGCTCACGCCAAGGGAATGCGAGCGTTTGCAGAATTTTCCGGACGACTACACGCTGATCGAGTTCCGCGGCAAGCCCGCCAGCGATGGCGCACGCTACCGGGCTCTCGGCAACTCGATGGCGGTGTGCGTCATAGCGTGGATCGGACGGCGGATACAGCTGATGGAGGACATACTCGGTGCGACCGCCGACTGTTGAGGACGACACAGTGTCCAATGTGGATCAGGGTTTCTCGGCGGCGTGTGCGGCAGGCATGGCTCGGCCTGGCAGTCCATGGCGCGGCGATGCTAGGCAGGGCGTGGCGCGGCGACGCAAAGCGTGGCAGGAGGAGGCAAGCAACCCAGGCAGAGACTGTATGCTCTGCCTGGTCGCTTGCCGTCATGGAGACCCGCACAACCGCTTACCGAATCTGCTGAACCGCCTCGAACTTCCCCCGCCCGACCTTGCGGAACCGGGCGGCGGAGCCTTTGATCCGCAGTTCTCTGAGGACGGCGCTGCTGAGCGTGGCGCTTGGGGTCTTTCCCTCACTCTGCCAGAGACCGGTGGCCAGCACTCGCTCAACCATCTGCTGGCAATTGAGCGGCTCGCCCGCCTCGGCCAGCACCTTGGCGGCAAGGTTCAGGAGGCTCGGCCGCTCCGTCTTCATCACCTGGGCCGACTCCGTCATGGCCCGCTCGCTGGCGATCATGCCGTCCGCGGCATTCTCACGCTCCTCCTCGAGGCGGGCGTTTTCCTGGTCGGCGTGGTGCGTGGCCTGCGCCGCCTCGGGGGTGGTTGCGGGCGTGGTCGGCTCGGGCTCCTCGCTGGTGATGGGCATGGTCCGTGTCGGCCACAGGCCCCGCAGTCGCTGGGCCGTTTTCACGCGCACCTGCTTTTTTGTCTTGAGGTTTGTGCCGTCCCATCCGCCATGCGGGTTCTCTCGATCCAGCCGTACCGGGACGACCGAGTTGGTGACCTTGCAGGCGTAAACCTTGCCGAGTTGAATGCCGTTCTTCTTCATCGTCTGTCTCCTTCGGTTGGGCCCCGCTTCGTGCGGGGCAATTGGTTATGCGTTCTTGCCAGTTGCGGCGGCTCAGGCCGCCGCCGTCTGGCTGTCGTATTTGCGGGCCAGCCGCATCAGTTCCTTCTTTGCTTCGTCGAGCTTCTCCATCTCGTCGACCCAGCCTTCGGCGATGCAGGTGGGCTTTGTGGCGTCTTTACGCCCTTTATTCCATCCAGTCATATAGAAGAATCGCTTCATGGCCCCCGCCGCGGTGGTCGTATCGGCGTAGCCGGTGGTCGGTGTGTCGAAACTCGTATTGCGGGAAAGGGCCAGGGTGGCCAGGGCCAAGGTCATCTGCACCCAGGCGCAAAGCTTTTTCCCGCTTGTACTTCCGGAAAAAGCTCTGTACTCGATCGTGCGGTTGCGGCCGAAGAGCGGTACAAGGTTAAGGCTGTGGTATCTGCTCAAGCCGGCCGTCTCCGCCTGCAGGTCTTCGGCCTTGATCTTCTTCTTGAGCCTGTCCTTCTTCTGGCCCCAGGCGGTCTTGATGCTGCGGCAATAGCTGCCGTTTTCGCGGCTGCGGGTGCCGGAGGCCCCGTATATGGCCTGCTCGTGCTGGGCGGTTACGTTGATCAGCCGCCTTACGAAATCCGCTACGTCGTCGAAGTTTTCGCCGGCGATGCTGGTCGCGCCCAAATGTATATGGACTCCGGTCGATGCGTTCTGACGCGAACCCAGGGCTTCGAGCAGGCTGGCGACCTTGCGTATCTGTTCCAGCCCGTCGCGGCCCTTCAGGACCGGGCTGACGATCTCGACTCCTTCGTAGTTGCGAAGCGTGGTTCGCAGGCTGCCGTCGCGCTGGGCGTTCCAGCCGGGCGGGAAGTCGCTGCCGAGTTCTATTCCGGCGTGGTAGCCGCCGACTCGTACGCTGCCGCGGGGCAAGAGGACTTCAAGTTCGATGCCGAAGCTGATCTCTGCTGCTTTGGGGTTTGCTGTGTGGTTCTGGCGTGTCGCGTTGCTCATCTGTATCTCCTTGTGGTTGCCTACGTTACGTGCACATTAAGCCATTATTCGGCGGCTTCATCAAGGGGATTAACAGCAGAAATGCAGATTAATGAATGGAATCTTTCGGCCGCTGAAAGCATGGCCGAAGAGACGCCGTTCGCGGTGAATTGCGAACGGCTGGAGGGATGAATAGATGGTGCGGGATTCAGCGGCTGCGCCGGACGGTGACTTGGTATTCTGCGCCTGATTTCATACGGAGGACGATGCCGGCGTCGCTGGTCAGCAGGCCCGCCTCCTCGTATGTCTGCACCATCTCGACTTCGTGCAGCTCCTCGGGCAGGTTGTCGGGGAATTCATCACAGTCGGTGGCGAGGATCAGTTCGGCGAAGAGGTCATTAAGGGCTGTCTGCATCTCGTGCTCGGTCATGGGAAAGAGTCCTTTCAGTCGGCGAGGCGGGCGAGGGTCCTGTGGTACTCATTAATGTCGCTGTTGGTGCCGGGTGTGCCTTCGAGATGCTGATGCAGGCACTGGGCCATCGACCATTGATCCTCGAGGCAGTCGGCCTGCACCTGGTGGGTGCGCTGCAGGGCGGGCGTCAGGATGGTGACTTCGATCTGGTCGCTGTCAGCCTTGCGGCTCAGCGTGGCGTAGTGGCCGGGGCTGCCTTCGATATCGATGCGGGTGATTCTCATTCTTGTACTCCGGTGGTGGGGCCGAGCGCTACCCGGCGATGTCGATCAATTCGAGGTAGCGGGCCTCGGCGATATCAATCAGCAGCGTCTTGTCCTTGCTCAAGGCGATGGTCTCACTCATCGTCTTCAGGGCGTAAGCCATCTGCCCGTCGTGGTTCTGGAAGGCCCGGACGATTCTGGCTCGCTGGCCGATGTATGTTGTCTTGCGTGTTTTCATTCGTGTGGCTCCTGTGGCTGTTGCGTACGTCGCTTTGGATGTGTGTCATTTACCTCAACCTGCGCGGGAAGCAAGGCCAATCCACAGAAAACATCACAATTACTGTATGCAGCCGCTGAAGGCTGCGGAGGTGTGAAGTGAGCAAGCAAATCGCCGCGGTGCCGGGCGGCATCAACCCGGCCGGACTGACCATGGAAGAGGCGGCCAGGCTGCTGTCTCTGCCTGTGGAAAAGGTGCGCGAGCACGTGGCTCGTGGTCTGCCGCTTGGGCCTGACGGAAGGCTCAACCTGGTGCAGTACGTGGCCTGGCTGAACAAGGAGATGGCTTGTGCCGATTGATGTGACCAACCTGTCGCAGACGGAACTGCTGCAAATCGTCAACGCCACGCCCCTGGGCACGGTGATAGATCGTTCGCGCCTTCGCCGGCAGATGGATAAGGCTGCCTTTCGTGTGGGCGATGGAAAGCGTATCCACCTGGTGCGCTACGCCGCATGGCTGGCGCGTGAACTGGACCGGCCGCGGACAAGGCCCATCGACTACGTGGAGGCCAGGCGGCGGCAGGCCGAAAAGAACCGGGCCGGTACCAAGGCCGCCCAGGACATCTTCCCCATCCCGGAGATCGAGGACTATGAGCGGCGGCTGGCCACAAGTGCTTCGTTGCGTCTGTTCTGCGAGACCTATTTTCCGCGGGCTTTCTACAGGAACTGGAGCGACGACCATCTGAAGGTGCTGTCGAAGATCGAGCGGGCGGTCAAGGATGGCGGGTTGTTCGCTTTCGCCATGCCGCGTGGGTCTGGCAAGACGACGCTGGCCCGCCTCTCGGCCTTGTGGGCCGTGCTGATCGGCTCCCGGCCGTTTGTCTGCCTGATCGGTGGCTCGGACGAGCGGGCCAAGGATCTGCTGCTGCCGATCAAGAAGTATATCCTCGAGAATCCCGGCCTGCTGGCTGACTTCCCGGAGGCGGTCTATCCGCTGCGCAGCCTCGAGAATTCATCAAAGCGGCAACTCCAGCAGCACATCCGTGGGCGTCTGACGCACCTCCTGTGGGGTCAGGACAAGCTGGTCTTTCCGACCGTGGAGGCCGAACACCTGCCGCAGGCCCTGCGCGAGGCGGGAATGGAGACCAGCCCATCAAGCGGCTCGATCATCACCATCACCAGCCTCGACGCCAACATGCGCGGCCAGCAGCATACCCGCATGGACGGCTCGACTATTCGGCCCTCGCTGGTGCTGCTGGATGATCCGCAGACACGGCAGTCGGCCCGCTCGCCGACTCAGACGAAGTATCGCCTGCAGCTGCTGAACGGTGACGTGCTGGGTCTGGCCGGGCCCGGCGAAGAGATCGCCGGTGTGCTGACCTGCACCAAGATCTATGAAGCCGACCTCGCCGACCAGGTGCTTGATCACGAGAAGTGCCCGGAATGGCAGGCTGAATGCACCAAGCTGATCTATAGCTTCCCCGCAAACGAACGGCTGTGGCAGCAGTACGCGACGATCAGGGCCGATAGCCTGCGACAGGGTCATGGCGGTGACGAGGCAACGGAGTTTTATCGTGCCAATCGCGAGGCCATGGACGCCGGTGCCGTGGTTGCCTGGCCGGAGCGGTTCGACGCCAGGAAGGAACTTTCGGCCCTGCAGCACGCCATGAACCTGAAGCTGCGGGACGAAGAGGCCTTCTTCGCCGAATACCAGAACGAGCCGATGCAGGAGCAGGTGCACGACGATCTGCTGCGGCCCGAGCAGGTGATGGAGAAGATAAACGGCCGAGCCCGTGGCGAGGTGCCGCTGGCGGCCACCAGGCTGACCATGTTCATCGACGTCCACGAAAAGCTGCTCTACTGGTGCATCTGCGCCTGGGAGGAGAATTTCACCGGCTATGTGGTTGATTATGGCACTTTTCCGGAGCAGTCGCAGGGCTACTTCACCATGTATCAGGCCCGCAGGACGCTGGGGCGGGCCTTTCCGGGCATGGGCGGCGACGGCGCCATACGCGCCGGGCTGGAGCGGCTCATCTCCACGCAACTGGGGCGGGACTTCAAGCGCGGCGATGGCTTGACGAGAATCGACCGGCTGCTGGTGGACATTGGGTACAAGCCGGGGCTCGTGGCGGACGCCAAGCACAAGGTCGGCGGAGCCGTGATGATGCTCTCCAAGGGCGTGGGCATCAAGAGCGGCCGCAAGCCCATGTCAACTTACGCCCGCAAGCCCGGCGAAGTGCACGGTCACTTCTGGTACGTGCCGAACGTCGGCAGGACGGCTGAGTTCCCGCACGTTGCGGTGGACGTCAACTACTGGAAATCGTTCGTCCACAGCGGCTTTGCCACGGCCGCCGGCGATCCGGGTTCGCTATCGATCTTCGGCCGCAAGGGTCGCGATCACGAGTTGCTTGCCGAACATGTGGCTCACTCCGAAACGTGGGTCGAGACGCAGGGCCATGGTCGCGTGGTGCATGAATGGTCGCTACGGCCATCCAAGCCCGACAACCACTGGTTCGACTGCCTGGTGGGCTGCGCCGCCGCGGCCTCGATGTGCGGCGTGCGGGCACCGGGCATGGAAGAGAAACCCGCGCGGCAGCGGAAGCGGTACACGCAGGATGACCTGAGGAGGAGATGAATTTGGTGACGACGTCAGATGTGACGCGTAAGAAGTGGCCGCCGGAGAAGACCAGCGGTCTGGAGTGCCGCAAGTGCGGCTGCCGCGACATGCCCGTGGACCATACCACTCGGGCCAGCGGCCGCATTATCCGTTATCGCCATTGCCGCTACTGCGGTCAGCGGGCGACAACTTCGGAGCGGATACTGGATTAATGACATAAGTGCCTGCTATTGCAGGAATTAACTGGATGAATGCTTAACCTTTTGGCTTCATGTGCACCTGGTTGTTGAGGCGATGTTGCGCATGACGCGAGAAACGAGGGAACCAATGGGCAGCAATAACGTTGTGCAGGTGGGCCGCGACGGGCGTCTTTACTGGACATGGCAGATGGATCTGGTGTTTGAGCGGACTTGGGAGGCGGCCATGAAACTGGAGCCCCGCCCGCCACTGCCGAAGGTGCTGGAGATGATCCGCAGAGCCCTTTTGGAGAAGCACCCGCAGCTTCAGCCGCACCTCAAGCCGCAGAATGTGGCTAATCGTCACGCCTGGTTCCGACAAAGAGCGCCGCATAAGTATGCTTACCACCGGCACGAGCCGCGCGACGAACGCCACGAGGCCGTCGCCAGCGTGGCCGACAGCCAGACGCTCAGGCAACTGGAGGCAATCAAGACGCTGTTTCCGCAGCTTGACCTTTCAACTGAACTGGCCAGAATATGGCAGAGAATGGAAAACGGAGAAGCACAGCAGCTGTTGGTGCTTGGGGCGATCAATCGGCTTCAGGAATCGGTCGATCAGCTGGCCAAGCAGGTTAAAGCTCTGGTAGCAGAGTTCGAGACACCTATGAGCCGTTAACCGGTGAGCCGTACATCCGCATCCAGATAGGGGAGCCAACACTAAAAGCCCACCAATGGTGGGCTTTTAGTGTTGGCTCGTATTCGGGTCCCCGATAGTCCGCAGCAGAATCGCTATAACCTATTGGTTGCAAAGGCTTACGGCGGTTCCGGCTCGCGATGCCCGGCGCTCTCTGTTTGGGGTGAAGCGTTTCCCGCCAGGCTCGTACCCGCCCGACGGCCGCCCACAGCGGCGAGAACTCTCCATTTGCTCTCTTCCGCCACCGGTTCGGGTTAACAATTTTCCTCTCGCTGGGGTGCCCGAGAGAACCTCTCTTCGAAGCACCAATTCCTCGATGGCGGTTAGCGAGCACGTTCGCTGTTAGCGAACAGCGGACGCACGCGTAGCACGGCAACGTTACGGAACTTTGTCATCTTCGTATTGTTGATTTCTGGCTTCATCACTATAATCAACGAGCAATGCAGAATCGAGAAGACTACGAGAGCCTGGTGCAGGCGATTGCCAATGGCGCCATCGCCATGGTTGGCGCAGGGAGCAGCATGGGTGCTGGCTATCCCTCTTGGGATGGTTTGTTGAAGTTCATTTCCGGCGAGATACTCCGGACTCATCCGGAAGCGGCCCTGAGGCTAGCATCGCTTCGACAGAGCAAAGACGCATTGGTCGAGGCAGCCTGCTGTGAAGAACTACTGGGGCGCGATGCTTTGCTGGCTATGGTTGCAGGCATATTTGCACCCGCGAAGGCCCGTCTAAGTGATTTCCACCGCGACCTCTTGCGGCTGCCTTTCACCCATTACCTGACGTTCAACTATGATTACGTTCTGGAAGCCGCTCACCTGGAGGTCGCTGGGCTTGAGGCCCGGCATTTCGATTTTCAGGAAGAAGCCCTCCTTCGGCAATTCCTGGACAACCTGACTTCTCGTATCGCTGACAGAAACGTGGTACACGTGCATGGTTCGGTCGGCAAGTCCTCGGGCATCATATTGACTCTCGATGACTACAATCGCAGGTACCATCGAGAAACTTTAGCCCGCCACTCGTTGGCTACCATCTTTACAGTGTGTCGATGCGTGTTTATCGGCTGTGGCATGAACGAAAGTGACCTTGAGCCCCTGCGTTTCGTGGCGGCAGTGTTGGGTGAGGGGGAACCGAAACATTTTGCTCTATTGGAGCAGCCCGCGGCGGGCGAGGAGTCGGCCCTCCGTGAGCGAATCGAGCGGCGATACAGGATTCGTCCTATCTTCTATCCAAAGTCGGGAAACCATGAAGCAATTATTCCTTTCATGGCTCAACTGCGACTGGATGTCGAACGACTCCGGGCTGTACGTTCCGACGGCGAGGAAGTCGCACGAGTTGCTCAGACGATGGCCGTAGCCGCGCTTCAGGACGTGATCAAGGACAGCCCAATTATATTGGCGGAAGCCCAGCGCGCCGTGACGGGCGCAATTCAGAACGCGACAGGCAGAAGCTGGAGTGCTTTGGCTTCATCGCAGGGGCAATCCGCTGGGTCAGACGTCGCTGGTAATGAACGGACCCCAGTTGACACGGAGATCGATGAGATCTTCCGTTACGTGAAACGCGGGGAACCGCACACGGCCGTCGAGCTATACGAAAGGATTGAGCAGCGTGAGGGAAATAGGCTTACACCAAGGCTCAAGTATCGCGTTCGCGCCAATATCGGGAATGCTTATTACAGCATGGGTGAGATGGACAAAGCGGCAGAGCAGTACCTTCAGGCGGCAGCGCTTCGAGACACTCGCGACGCTCTCGCTTTTCGGATAATGGCCTATGTTCTCCGAAGAGAGTACCCAATTGCACACGGGCTGGCGAGGCAGTTGTGTGAACAAGAGCCTAGCTTTGGTCGAGCACATTGGCTCCTAATCGCGTCGCTTCCTGAAGGGACCTCCCTAGAAGAAGCGGAATCCTTGATCCCTGACGCCCTTCTGAACGATGCTGAAGTGGCGGGCGCTCTTGGTGGCCTAGCCTTTGAGCAGGATTTGGTGGAAAAGGCCGTGGAATACGGGCGGCGCGCCGTGCACGGAGCACCAGAATGGCCGTACGGTCTCGTCAACCTGTCTGGGGCTCTGCTGAAGAGAGAGCGACTGCGTGCGTTGCCCGATGTTGACAGGGGTTTGATTCCAGAGAGCCGTGAAAGCATGCAAGAAGCAGAGTCTCTGCTGAACGAGGCCATTCAGCTGATTCCTGCCTCTGACCCGGCCAAACTGCTGCCCGCGGCTTATCTGAATCGTGCGTCGGCACGACGCTTACTGGGTAAGACCACGGAGGCGGGCGAGGACATACGAGAATCGCATCGGCGAAATCCGGGCGAACCCGAAATCGCCGTGGTTATGGCTGCGATGTTGGATCATGAAGGGCACCGGGATCAAGCCATTGCCCTTCTTGAGTCGCTGCCGGCACTTGCATCCCACCAGCGGGCATCATTTCTTCTCGCGGTGCTTCTCAGGGAAAGAGGGACAGACGGTGACCGGAAGAAGGCCGTCGCGGTGCTCCAGCCTTGGATGCAGCGGCTCCCAGCACTGTCAGAGTCAGATCGGTCCGATGTTGTGGGCCTGCTGGCAATGCTCTTTAGCGACTTGGCTCAACCGCAAGATGCGAGGAACGCCGTTGAGAGTGTACCGCAGGAGTTGCTTGACAGCGGCTGCCGGGAGACCATCCTCGCCCGCATCTTGTTCAACGCGGGTGACAAGGAAGGGGCCAGGTCCGCGCTTGGCCTTGCCATCACGCAGTTGATGGATCGCGGTGTGTGGGAATACCGCCGAGAAGCCGCCATTCTTGCCCACAGTCTTGGTGACTATCAGCTGTCGTTGTTGCTGTGGCGGACTATCGTGACCCCGAAGCTGTTCAACAGCGATACGCAGCGTGCTCTAGTTACTGCGAGGCTTGCTCAGGACGACGGTTACATTCTCACCTTGTGTCGTGCCTTGCGCGCGAATGGCATTGTGACCCGCCATGTTTACGAGTCGGAAGCCGATGTCCTCATCAGGTGCCATGAGCACCGCGAGGCGATATCGCTCATGCAGGAATGGCTGACGGCACACCCAGACGACAAGATAATGCGTCTCAATCTCTCCAGCCTGGCCATTGAGCGAAACTTTCCAGAGTTGGTGGAAACGGATGCCGTCAAGTTACCCTCGGTGTCCGAACTGACGGCGGCCGAAGCGGGCGCGGTTGTTTATCACGTTCTCCGCCATGGCCCCGATGCCATGCTTGCCGCCAACTATGCCTACGACCTCTGGCGCAAGTTCCCCGATGTTCAGGCGGCCCAGCACACGCTCATCCGTGCGGTTCTTGACCCCTCTCCGGGAAAGCCCACCTTCGCCCCGCCCGAACGGATAGATGCAGACAGCTCGGTTCGCTACCAAGAGGTGGCGTCTGGACGGTTACTTGTTGCGGTCATTGAGCCTGGCCTGACACCGAGCGTCACTCGCCATGAGTATGCCCCGGATCATGGCCTTGCGGAGGCGATGCTGGGCAAGGCCGTGGGGGAGACCTTCAGCTTCCAAGGGCATGACTATAAGATCATCAGCATAGAGTCGAAAATAGTATACAGGGCCCGCGAGTGCCTCGAAGGATTCGAGGAAGCATTTCCCAACAACCCTTCGATTCGCCGCTTCACCGTGTCACCCAATCTTGGCACAATCGCGGAGCCGAAAGCGGCCTTGGGAGAGGTGTATCAGTATCTGGAGGAAGAGCATGAGCGACAGACCGCCGTAGAGGGGCTCTACGCACAACAAGGCATCCCAATCGCTTCTGTGGCTCAGTTGCTTGGCCGGTCAGTGCTGGAAACCATGGGATACCTTGCAGAGAGCCGCCATCTCGGTGTACGCTGCAGTCCGGAGGGCGAGCCCCTCTGGCAACAGTCAGCAATAATCGTTCGCGAAGCCAACTGCATAGTACTCGATGAAACTGCAATAGCATCTTTGTTCCTGCTCGGCGTTCATGCACGGCTCAGGGACTTGCCTTTTCGTTGCATTGTGACGGAGGCCTCCCTGCACCAGCTACGCGAGTTGCGAAGCAAACATGACCCAGGCACAGAGCGTGCCGGGTATCTGGGATTTCACGATGGGCGGCCAGTGTTCCGGGAGTCTTCGCGGGAGCAGGAGGCCCTCTGGGCAGCACAGCTCGACGAACTCATCATAACGATCGCACACGACTGTGAGGTGGTTGGCGGCAGCGCTGTCCTCGATCTGCCTCACGATCAACGCACCGCATTAACTCGGATGCTCGGGGCTGGTGCGGTCCATGCAATTGCCATTGCCCGCCAGAGGAAGGCCCCGCTTTGGACCGACGATCTTGTTGTTGCTGTTATGGCCGCACAGAGCTGGGGTGTTGAGTCCGTGTGGACACAGAGCGTCCTTGTCTCAACAGCACGGGAGCTTGGCTCGACAGCTGTAAATGAAGCTCTCGGAAAAGCATTCAGCTGGGGCTATGTCGCACCACGGCTGACGGCAGATGCCGCGGTGTACTTGTTCTCGGAGGCCAATTGGGACGGTGACCGCGAGCCTGCCATGCGCACCATTGATTTCATTGCCGCAGTCGTTCCAATGAACTCCCAGAACTGCTTCCTGACGAGCCAACTCATCGCGAAGATATGGTTCCGCTGTCCAAAAGAACGTCAAGCGGCCAAACTCATCGAGCAGTTGCTGGAAAGAATGCCGCGCGCCCTTTCGGGCCCCGTCATAGCGCGTCCCGTCTACAGAACTCCTCTGAATGCCCTGCCCGAACGCAGTCGCAGAAAATGGAGGCGACTATCCCGCTTCCTGAGGCGTTGGCGATGCAGACGAGCCAAGAGAAAACATCGAGGACGATAGTCACCTACTCACCACTTGTCCTCTCCCGGTTCCCCAAGTTTTTCCCAGGAATCCAAGGCCCGTTACAACCAAACCGCTTTCGTTTCCGGTATGTTAACAGTATATAGGCAAGGAGGCTCAATGTACGCTCTTAGGAAGCCGCCGGAGATGACGGCGCGCGAGCGCAACGAAAAAGTCGCCGCCATTCTGGCCAGACGGTGCGATGTTTGCGGCAGGTGGACCTAGCCAAGCGGCTGCAGGATGAGCGGCCCGAATATTAGCGGCGGATTCTCTCGGAATGCATTCAGAACCAGTGGATATCCTTTGCCAGATCGGGCTTATATCGTCGGCGGTTATCAGATACGGGCTTTGGCGGCGGACTTCCAATCTGCCGGTTGGCTGGGATCGAACGATCCTTTGACGGGCGTCAGTTGGGCGACAGCCACAGGGCTGTGGCTGTCTGCATTTCTAACAGCTCTTCGAGACTGTCCGGCAGGTCAGCCAGAAAATCCAGTCCCGTCAGTCGCTCGATCTCCCTGACGCTGGTCAGATATGATTCAAGGATGGCCTTGGTGGTAACGTCCTGAGGTATGATGAACGCCAGCACATGCGGATGCCCATCGATCTCCTTCAGAATGATCTTAAAGCAGCCATCTGGTATTAACACTCCGCTTGGCAGCCTTCGGGCATCATCGCCGAAGATCGGGCCCGTGATTACCCAGACATCCTCAAACACCTGGGCATACTTGTCTGCCTCAAGCTGCTCCAGTCGCCGCCAAATACCCTGGTTGAGCGTAGGCGTCTGCGGCACCACGTTGGACATCCGAAATGTCTCAATCTGGGTTTCAACGCCGTAGCGAGTGGCGATGCCGTAGTTTGGAGCCATATGGTCGCGGTCGTAGCCGCTGTGGGTGTAGGCATCATGCGTGACACGGGCTTGGGTGCGCATGTCGGTAATGAAGCGGCTTGGCCTGGGCGGAGCCCTGGACGGAGCGACTCGCGATAGACGGTAACAGACCCACAGGGGATTCTGACGCGTGTCACAATAACCGACGACATAGCCGCTGTTCACCAGCACCGTCACAGGGCCTGTGGAGCGGGGCAGCCCGGCATAGGCATGTATGCGATCCGCGGCCGTTGCCGGCAAGGCTTCAGGAATAGGATCATGGCCAGTCTGTACGACCGGATCGCCGGCTCGTGGCTCGTCAGCAACTGCAGGTACTGTGGGTTGTCTCGAAGGCTGCTGCCATTCCACGACGGCGCAAAGCAACACAACGGCGCTCACTGCGACTATCACCGCGGCAAGCAGGATGTATTGGGATGTCTGTTTTCTGGAGTCCATGGACAACAGGATAACCTTCGGCACAGTTTCTTTCCAGATCTGGAATCCTCAATTCCGTCGCCTCTGTTTCCGCTGGCGTGACATTCGGACGACGATATAGATAGGCCACACAACCAGACCGGACAACAAACGGTCGCGTTGTCCGCTTGCGGGATAGCTCAATTGGCAGAGCGCGGGGCTCAAAAGGCGATTGCGCTGGTTCGCGTCCAACTCCCGCGTCCAAAGGAGATAAAGGTGCCGGAAGAACTGGAAAACGCAATTCAGCAGAATGCCGCCGGGCCGCGCAAAGCCAGCGGCGATTCCGGCAGCATGGAGCAGCACTCGCTGGCGGATCAGATTACGGCGGACAAGTATCTGGCGGGCAAGCGGGCCATGTCATCCCGCAACATGGGGCTACGGAAAGTGAAGATCGTGCCGCCGGGGGCCGTGTGAGCATGGGACGCATTATCGACAAGTTCAAGGGCGTGTGGTCGGGTGCCGGGGAAAGACGCCGCCGGCGGGCCATTACGGCCGTGCAGCAACTGTTTGTCCGGGCCAGATTCGACTCCGCCCAGACCACGCCCGACAATCGTCGCCATTGGGCCAATGCCGATCATCTGTCAGCCAACGCGGCTGCCAGCCCGGAAGTGCGGCGCGTGCTGCGGAGCCGGGCGCGGTATGAAGTGGCCAACAACAGCTATGCCCGTGGCATCGTGCTGACACTGGCCAATGACGTCATCGGCACCGGACCACGGCTGCAGATGC
This sequence comes from Phycisphaerae bacterium, assembly GCA_041690105.1. GTDB lineage: Bacteria > Planctomycetota > Phycisphaerae > FEN-1346 > JAACEH01 > JAWLHX01. Next base: position 67,841 of record JAWLHX010000001.1, on the reverse strand, counting down.
TGCTCGGCGACGGACTCAATAGCAGTCTGAACCACGTTATCGAGCAGGAGTTCTGCCGCTGGGCGCGAGAGGTCGATCTGGCCGGCAAGTTGCGGACGATGCGGATGGCCCGCGCGCAGGACGGCGAGGCCTTTGCCGTGCTCTTTGATAATCCGGCCCTTGATACCGCGGTGCAGCTTGACCTGCGGCTGGTCGAGGCCGACCAGGTGACGACGCCGGACCGAACGCCGGGGAGGCATGCGGTTGACGGAATTGTCTTTGATGATGCAGGCAACCCCGTGGAATACCACGTTCTGAAGGCCCACCCCGGTGACGGTGCCGGTTGCTTCGGCCGGGACTACGACCGCATTCCCGCGGAGGCCGTGGTGCACTGGTTGCGGCAGGACCGCCCGGGCCAGTCACGCGGATTGCCAGACATCCTGCCTGCCCTGCCGCTCTTTGCCCAGCTGAGGCGCTATACGCTGGCGGTGATCGCGGCGGCCGAGTCGGCGGCCAACGTGGCGATCTTCATGAAGACAAACGCCCCCACCGGTGGCGAGGCGGCTGAAGTCGATGCCGGCGTGACCATGGAGTTCGAGCCGAACATGGCTGTTTTCGGCCCGGAAGGGTGGGAGCCGAGCCAGATCAAGGCGGAGCAGCCGGCCACGACTTACAGCGAGTTCAAGCACGAGATTCTCAATGAAATCGCCCGCTGCCTGAACATGCCGTTCAACATCGCCGCCTGCAACTCCAGCGGCTACAACTATGCCTCGGGGCGACTGGATCACCAGACCTACTACAAATCGATCAGGGTTGAGCAATCGCACGTTGAGACGCTGGTGCTGGACAGGATTCTGACGGCGTGGCTGGCCGAGGCCGTGAGGGTGTACCGATGGGCGCTGCCGGAAAATGCGCCGCACCAGTGGTTCTGGGACGGCCGTGAACACGTTGATCCGGCCAAGGAAGCCAATGCTCAGGCCACTCGCCTGGCATCCAACACAACCACGCTGGCCACGGAATATGCCCGGCAGGGCAAGGACTGGGAGACGGAATTGCGGCAGAGGGCCAAGGAGCTGGCCCTGATGAAGGAACTGGGCCTGGCCGAGGCGCAGCCGCGGACGAAGGCCGAGCCGCAGGATGAAAACGAGGAGAAGGATGAAGATGACCAGAATGCTGACGGAGAAACCCGACGTGCCGCGTGAACTGACGCTGAGCGCCGACATCAATATTGAGGCGGCCGAGGCTGTCACTGGTGGCGAAGGCATGCCCGCCCGGCCGCGGAAGTTCCACATGGATGCCTATACCGGCGGTCCCCTGACCCTCGCGGGCTGGCGTTTTCCGGTGGTTGTCGATCTGGACGGCCTGTCGATCCGTGGCGGAGCCAAGGTCTACCTCGATCACAATCGCACGGCGCGGGTCGGCCATCTGGAGGCTGTGAACGTACTCGGTGGCCGGCTACGGGTGACCGGTGTGGTCAGTTCGACAAGTGCCGCGGCCCGTGAGGTGGTGGCCGACGCCGAAAATGGCTATCCGTGGCAGGCCTCAATCGGAGCGAGCGTGCAGGAGGTGGAGTTCGTTCCCGAAGGCAGGACCTTGAATGTCAACGGCAGGGAGGTCAGCGGGCCGATCAATGTGGCTCGGCGGTCGCAACTGTCGGAAGTGAGTTTCGTGGGCAACGGGGCGGACGATCAGACGTCAGCCAGTATCGCGGCGGGCACAGGAGCCGCCAGGGAGAAAGAGCATATGGACGTGGTGACGAACGAGACGACCGAGGTTGTCACGGAACAGAACAGTGTGGAAGGCCACGAGCAGACGGCGACCGGCGAAGGCAAGGGTCAGGTGGCGGCCCCTGTTCAGACTCTGGAGCAGCAGACCGCTGGCACGGTGGAGGCGGCCGATCCGGTGAAGGAGATCCGTGCCCGGGCGCTGCTTGAAACCAACCGCATCAGCGCCATCCGGCGGATCTGCAACGGCAGGTTCGCCGAAATCGAGGCCAAAGCCATCGAGGAGGGCTGGGACGAGACGAAGACAGAACTGGAAGTACTCAGGGCCTCAAGGCCCAAGGCGCCTGCGGCCCACGTACCGGATAACCCGATGAGCGGGCGTCTGCTGGAAGCGGCCTGCATGATCTCCGCCAGGTTTGAGGGCGTGGAGAAGGAGTTCGACGAAAAGACCCTCGACGCCGCTGACAAGCGCTTCCGGGGTGGCCTGGGGCTGCAGGAACTGCTGCTGGAGGCCGCTTGGGCCAACGGCTACACGGGCCGCACGTTCCGCGACAGCCGGGCGGTGCTGCGCCATGCCTTTGCCGACATTCAGGCTGGTTTCTCGACGGTCGACATCGGCGGCATCCTGTCGAACGTGGCCAACAAGTTTCTGCTTGATGGCTTCTTCAGCGTGGAGCGGGTCTGGCGGAACATCTGCGCTCTGCGCAGCGTGCGGGATTTCAAGACGGTCACCAGCTACCGGCTGGTCGGCAAGGACCAGTATGAAATCGTGGCCCCCGGCGGCGAACTGAAGCACGGAACGCTCGGGGAGGAAAGCTACGCCAACAGGGCCGACACCTACGGCCTGATGCTCTCAGTGGATCGCCGCGACATCATAAATGATGATCTCGGGGCCATCACCACGGTGCCCAGGAAGCTGGGCCGCGGCTCGGGGCTGAAGATCAACGACGTCTTCTGGTCGGTATTCCTGGCCAACAGCAGCTTTTTCTCCGCCGGTAACGCCAATTACGTCAGTGGCGCCGACACAGTGCTGGGGATCGATGGTCTGACGAAGGGCGAAGTGACCTTCATGGATCAGGTCGACGCCGACAACAAGCCGATCGGCATCATGCCCAGCATCCTGCTGGTACCCACGGCTCTGTCGGCCATGGCCATGGTGCTGCACAAGAGTCTGGAGATTCGCGATACGACCTCCAGCACCAAGTACCCGGTGGCCAACCCGCACGCCGGGAAGTTCCGGACCGAGGTCAGCCGCTACCTGAGCAACAGCCGCTACACGGGCGCAAGTTCAAAAGCCTGGTACCTGCTGGCCGACCCGGGCGACCTGCCGGTCATCGAGGTGGCGTTCCTCAATGGCCAGGAGTCGCCCACCATCGAGACGGCGGAGGCCGACTTCAACGTCCTCGGCGTCCAGATGCGCGGTTATCACGACTTCGGCGTGGCTCTGCAGGACCCGCGGGGCGGTGTAAAGGCCAAGGGCGAGGCGTAATCAACTGAACATGTCGGGGCCGGGCGAGTGGCCTTCAGGCTGCCGCCCGGCTCCATAAGTAATCACAGAGGAGACAGTAACGATGGCGACTTTTGTGCATGAAGGCGGCGCTGTGGATTATACCCCGAGTTCCGCGGTGGCGGCCGGGGCGGTCGTTGTTCAGGGGGATCTGGTGGGCGTGGCCCGCACGCCGATCGCAGCCGATGCGCTGGGCAGCCTCTCGGTGACGGGAGTTTTCGACTTTCCGAAGGCGACCGGCGTCGGGACCGGCATCACAGTCGGCACCACTGTCTACTGGAAGGCCGATCCCGGCGTGGTCCAGGCGGATTCTGAAACCGGTGCCAATAAGCTGATCGGCAAAGTCGTCAAGACTGCGGCCGATGCCGACACCACTGTCCGCGTGCGGCTCAGCCAGTAAGGAATCTCGACAGTGGCTGACCTCCTGGAGCAGGCTTCACAGTGGCTGGACGATCAGCGGCGGAGGTTTCTGTCGCGGCTGGTGACTTACAGTCGCGGCGATGTTGTCCAGGAGATCCTGGCCACGGTCGGTAAGACCGAGTTCGAGGTCGCTGACGACTATGGCATCGTGCAGCAATGGCAGTCGCGGGATTTTCTTGTTTCTGCCGAGGACATGGTGGCCTTCGGCCTTCCGGAGCGGGGCGACAGGATCACCGACACGGTCGGCGGCAAGAGCTTCGTCTATGAAGTGCTGGCCCCGGCCGGGCGAACGCCATGGCGCTGGAGCGACGGTTACCGCCGGACGCTGCGGATTCACACGAAAGAGGTCGCCTGATGAGCGCGCACTGTGATGATCGCTACAACGATGTCTGCCGGGACGAGTTTGCGGAGATTCACCGCAAACTCGACGCCCTCGATCATTCAGTTCGCGGCAACGGTAAGCCCGGCATTCAGCTGCGGCTTGATCGGCTGGAGCTTTCGGAAAAGTCGCGCAGTCGCCTGTTGTGGCTGATTGCCGGCTCGGCTATCACCATGGCGGCAAGCGCGGCCTGGCAGGCATTGTTCGGAGGGTAGGCCGTGGCGAGGAAGTGGATTCAGTCGGCTGACGTGGAAATCAGTGACGCCGGGGCGCTGGCCGTGAGCAGCTCGCCGCCGACGTCGCTGGCGGGTGGGACGAAGACTTGCGCCAACCAGGCGGTGGCCGAGAAGCTGGCGGCGGCGTCGACACCGTGTCGGGCAGTCTGGATTGGCCCGCGGGTTACGACGGCGGGTGTGGCCCAGAATACGAAGCCCGTCTTCATCGGCGACTCGGCCGGACAGAACATTCCGGTCATGCCGGCGAACTTCGAGGGGCTGACCATCGCCATCGATAATGCCAGCAAGCTGTACGTCAAGGCCAACGCCAATGGCGAAGGCGTCGTCTACCGCATCTTCGCCTGAGGAGTTTTCTCCTGATGAACGTTCCGATTCGAATCATGCTGGCCCTGCGGAAGGCGCCGACGCTGCAGCTGGATGCCTGGCCCACCGGAGTGCAGCAGGCTTTCCAGACGCTGCAGACGGCAGCAAAGTCTGACGCCGCGGGCAAGATCATCGCCGACATGCTATGGGAGTGGCGCAAGCGGCGGCTGGAGGCTGACGATATCGTGGTGCCGGAGTGGACCAAGCCGAGCCTTCGCGGCACCACCGAAGCTGAAGCGATGAAGAAGGCCGTGCGGCCGGTCCCGACTGGTGAAGAGGCCCGGGCCTACTGGCTGGCCCACAGGAGAATCTTCTGATGGCCACTTTACGGCACTATCGCTGGACGGGCGAGGTCGATGCCGATTGGAACGTCCTCGGCAACTGGCGGGTCTGGAACGGCGCTGCCAGTGAACCGGCCACAGTCCTGCCGGGGCTCGATCCGGCTAATTTCGCCGATCATGTCGGGCTGTACGGCTTTTGGGCGGATGATGCAAACGGCAATCCGGAGTTCCAGATCATTCAGACCTGCTGGACGGGGCCGACACTGGCTAACGCTCCGACGCTGGCCTCGCTCTCTACCGATGAACTGTACGCCAACGGCAATCTGGACGTTCCTATCATGTGGGCCAACGTGACCACGGCGGCACTGGATTGCTGGGATGGTGTGATGTCGGCCGGACGCGTCACCGGCGACGCCACTTTCAGTTCACTCATGGCGCTGGGTTACATGACCGGCGGCACGGTGGACAGCAACGTGACCATCAACGACGGCGCCCAGATCCTCGGTGGAACCATTGGCGGCAAGGTCACGGTGACGAGCACGTTCAACGATTGCGGCGACTTCAGCTGCGATGAAGCGGTCCTCAATCTCTCGGGTGTGGCCACCTTTGGCATAACGGCCAACAAGCTGACGGTCAACGGCGGCGTGCTTCTCGGTGTCGGCACGGTTGGCGAGTTGACCTGCACGGGCACGTCGATTGACGTCTACGGCGGCACCGTTGATCTGATGACGCTCTTTGACTGCGAGATCATAGGCTTGGGCGCCAGCGTATCGCTCCTTCGGCTTTACGGAACGACGAGCATTCTTGGCGGCATCAGTGCGAGCCGCATCGAACTGATGTCCGGCGTGGTCGACAACCAGACGATGCCAGGCGACGTGACAAATATCTTTCTGATGCGGCCGGAAGTTGCTTGGGGAGAAGTGCGGTCGGGCGTGCGGCAGGTTGGTTTCGGGCGGGTGGGAAGCTGACATGGCATTGATCGTGGACATTGCCGATGCGGTCGTCGTGGAGCTTAACGCGGGGGAGTTCACCCAAACGTTCACCGCCCGGCGGCTCTATCGGCCGCAGTTCGACCTGGTGGAGATGGTCGACCTGCACGTGACGGTGGTGCCCAAAGGCATCGAGATCGGCATCGCCAGCCGCAGTGGCGTGCAGTGTGACGTGTCGGTTGACGTGGCGGTGCAGAAGAAGCTCCAGACTGAAGACGCCGCCGAGATCGATCCGCTGATGAACCTGGTTGAGGAGATCGCGGATTTCTTCCGGCAGCGGAAGCTGTCGCAGTATCCGCGGGCCTCATGGATCGCCACCGCCAACGAGCCGGTCTACTCGCCGGGGCATCTGGAAGAGTTGCGGCAGTTTACGAGCGTGCTGACGGTGACGTTCCGCGTGATGAGGTAAGTGATGGCGGGTTTCGGGGGCATGATCGGCAAGCTGTCGGGCTCCGGGCTGGGCGGGTCGCTCTCGCGGCTGGCGGGAGGCGGCGGCTCGCCGGGGTCGGGCCTCACGCTGCGGTTCGACGTCAAACGGTGGTTCTTTGACCGCCAGCGCGTCAAGAACTACATGGACGCCAGAAGCCGGCAGGCCCTGCAGGATGCGGGGCGCAAGATTCGCCGGGCAGCGCAGACGTCGATGCGCTACGTTACCAGCCGCCGGGAGCAGGAGCGGCGCGTTGCCGCTGGCCTCCGCAAGAAGGAGGCGCGGGACCCGAGCGTGAGTTCGCCGGGCCAGCCGCCGCGAGCCATCAAGCCGCACCCGTGGGTTCGCAAGAACCTCTTCTACGCCTTTGAGCCGGTGGCGCAGTCGGTGGTCATCGGGCCGGTGGGGTTTCCGCGTGGCAGCGGCGCTCCGGAGACGCTGGAGTTCGGCGGTCGCACGCGGGTACGCAATAAACAGCGGCGCAGGCGACGTGTCGGCGGTGGCGGCGAAATCAATATTCGCGGCGGACGGGTGTTCTACACGAAACTTAAGTCCGCCGCCCAGGTGTCGCGAGCCAATCGGTTGAACGAGCAACTGTACGGCCCGATGTACAAGGTCATGTTTGTTGAAGCCCGCCCGTACATGCGGCCGGCGCTGGCGAAAGTAAGACCGGAGTTGCCGCGGCTTTGGGCCTCTTCGGTCAGAGCAGGCTGACCAGACAAGTAACCCCGAGAACGATAGGGAGAGAACGATGAGCATCGTACTGGGCAAGGACGCAAAACTGTATTTCTGCGCGGACGGCATTGGCGGCACGCCGCTCTGGACGGAGCTGACGAACGTCAAGAACGTGGACGTCAGTCTCCAGAAGGGCGAGGCCGACGTGACGACCCGCGGCAACAACGGCTGGAAGGCCAGCGTGGGCACGCTGAAGGAAGGCTCCATCGAGTTCGAGATGGTCTGGGACACCGACGACACCGGCTTCGCGGCGCTGCAGGCGGCTTACTTCAACGACACGGCCATCGGCATCGCGGCCATGGACGGGGATGTCACCGAGGCGGGACGCCAGGGCCTGTGGGCCGACATGGCGGTGATTGACTTCAGCCGCTCCGAGCCGCTGGAGGAAGCCCTGACGGTCAAGGTGACGCTGAAGCCGACCTACTCGGCGAACCCGCCGCAGTGGAAGACCATCGCCGCAGCCTGAGAAAGGAACCTTGATTGAAAACATTTATTGATAACGCCGGCCGCACCTGGACCGTGGCCGTCAACGTGGACGCCATCAAGCGGGTGCGGACGCTGTGCGGGGTGAACCTGCTGGAGATCTTCGAGGGCGACCTGCTGGGCCGTCTGGCCAACGATCCGATTCTCCTATGCGACGTGCTCTATGCCGTCTGCAAGCCGGAGCTCGACGCCAAGGGCATCTCGGACGAGGACTTCGGCCGGGCCATGGGCGGCGACGTGATCGAGGCGGCGACCGCTGCCTTCCTGGAGGAGATGGTGGGTTTTTTCCCGAGCCCGAAGCGGGCGGTCCTCACGAAGGCCCTCGGCAAGCTGCGGGTGCTGGAGGAGAGGGCGCTTCGGGCGGTGGAGAGCCGGCTCGACGACCCGCGGCTCATGGCGGAGGTCGAAAAGCAGCTGGCCGAGATCGAGACGGCCTCGGGAGCAAAGACGCCTGCTGGCGGCTGATCTGGCAGTTGGCGGGGGTCGTCGGAGTCGATCCCGGCCCGCTTACGCTTCGCGAGTTGGCCCTGATGGCCGAGGCGAAGCGGCAGGAGGCCTGGGATCACACCAGCACCGTGCTGGCGATGATCTTCAACGCCAACCGCGATCCGAAGCGGCAGACTGCGGCCAGGCCCATTGATTTTCATCCGCTGCGCCGCCCGGAGCGTCGCGGCATACCCCTTGCGGCGGCAAACATAAGCATTCTGAAGGCCTTTGCGAAGAAAGGAAAGCAGCAATGAACTGGACGGGAGTGTTATCGGGATTATGGGCGGTGGTAAATTCTCCGGCGGCGATCACGTTGCTGGCGACGGCGCTGTTGTGGCTGCTGGGGCGGCTCTATGCAGCCAAGCCTCTGTGGCAGCAGTACGAGGGCGAAATCATCTCGGCGGTGAAGTGGGCCGAGAAGGAGATCCCCGACGAGACGCCGCACGCGGGCCTGGCCCGGCTGGATGCGGCCCTGAAGATGGTAGTGGCCGTGTACGAGCAGGCCAGGGGGCGCGTGGCCACGTCGGCCGAGGTGGCCGACCTGAAGAACGGGATTCAGGTGACGCATGCAGACCTGGAAGCGGCGGGCAACCTGTAACGGAGGGCGGATGATGAAGCAATTGATGCTGATGGTGTTGGCGCTGTGCGTGCTGCTGGTGGGCTGCGCAGTTAAGAATGATCCGCGCCTGCCGCTCGTGACGGCGGTCGATGGCTATGCCTCGACAGTCAATGTGTTGGCCGAGGCCCGGCAGGCGGGAAAGATTGACGATGCAACGGCGGAGCGGATCGAAGTATACCGTTCGCTGGCCCGCGCGGCGCTTGATAGCTGGCACGAGGCGGCCGAAAACGGGCTGCCGACGGAATCGGCGGCGCTGCAGTTCAATGACGCCGTGCGGCTCCTGCTCCAGGAGCGGCTGAAGGTTGAATCCGAGAAGAGGGAGGCCGGGCAATGAGCGGGAGACAGGAGGGAAAAATGCTCGACGCGCTGCTGGTGCTCTACATCGCCAACGAACTGCTGGGCCTGGTGTCGCGGGCCATCGAGAACGGCCAGCGGCAGGTCACGCGTGAGCAGGTGGACGCGGCGTTTTCGCGGGCCGATGCGGCGGATGCGAAGTGGGCGGAGGCCCGAAAGGGTTGACATTCGGCCGTCATTCTTCAACAAGCCAATAACGCATTTCGTGAACCGTCAGCATGGCCCGAAAAAGGTGCTCGCCCCAGTGGTTCTCATATCCCCACCGCCACTGCCATGCGGCCTCCGCTTGAGCGTCGGGTGTACCGACATTCCACACGGCCAAGCCATGGTGCACGTCGCGGTAGATATCAGCCAGATCGTCGAAAAGCATGAATGCTCGAGTAGCGGCAGGGTCTTTGCCTTTCATATCGGCATCAGCAAACTCCTCATGCCGCTCAAGCAGCGCATAAGACTCGGGCGCAACGAGTTCATGAACCATGCGAGAGACAGCAGCAGCCTCATCGGTGCTCATAGCCAAGGATTCTGACTTGGCATGCTTAGTTTTCGGAATTTCGATTTCAACGGGCACAATTGCCTGATGCACATGCTGTAATAGTGCCTCAAGTCGATGATAGAGCCTGTCAGGTCTGCCTGAGCTGAAGGAATCAATGAAAATGATGTATTCGCGTGCCACTGTTGCAAAAGCCGAGAGTGCCGTGAAGTTTATCTCTGAAATCGTCATGCCACAATGATAGCAATACCAAATGGCAGGACGCAACAGTCTGGAGTGGGTTAATGGCAAACAGCGCTGGTTCCATCCGCGCCGGTCGCGCCTTCGTCGAGCTCTTCGCCGACGACTCAAAGCTCGTGCGCGGGCTGCGGGCGGCGCAGCGGAAGCTTCAGGCCTTCGGCCGCACGCTGCGTTCGGCTGGCACGCGAGTCTTCGCTGCCGGGGCGGCCATGACCGGCGGCTTCGCCCTGGCGACCCGCGTCTTTATGGCCTTCGACGACCAGATGCGGACGGTCAAGGCCGTCACCGGGGCCTCGGCCGAACAGTTTGAGATGCTCACCGAGACAGCCAAGGAACTGGGCCGCACCACCAGCTTCACCGCCGCCCAGGTGGCCGCCGGCATGACCGAACTCGGGCGGGCGGGATTCTCGTCGGACGAGATCAACGCCTCCATCGGCGACATCCTGAACCTCTCGCGGGCTACGGGTGTCGAGCTTTCGGAGGCCGCCGACATCGCCGGAGCGTCGCTGCGGGCCTTCGATCTGGAGGCTGCCGAGATGGGCCGCGTGGCCGATGTGCTGACGGCCACGGCCAATGGCTCCGCCCAGACCATCACCGATCTGGGCGAGTCCATGAAGTACGCTGCCCCGGTGGCCTCGACCTACGGCCTGACGCTGGAGGAGACCGCCAAGACGCTGGGAGCACTGGCCAACTTCGGCATCAAGGGCTCCATGGCCGGCAACACCCTGAAGCGGGTCATGCTCCAGATCGCCAATCCCCAGGTGCAGAAGACGCTGGAAGGAATGGGCGTGGCTGTAACCGATGCCGGCGGCAACCTGCGGACGGTCTCGGCGATCCTTTCGGATGTGGGCCAGGCCATGCAGAACATGGGGCAGGCCGAGCGCGTGTCGCTCTTGTCGGAACTCTTCGGCGACCGGGCCATTGCCGGTGCAGCCAAGCTGACGGGGGCGTCATTCGACCGGCTGAACGAGGCCATCGACAATGCGGCAGGCACGGCGGCGCGGACGGCCACGGAGATGGATGCCGGCATCGGCGGAGCCTTGCGGCGGTTCTGGTCGGCGGTTGAGGGCATTGCCCTCTCTATCGGCGACGCTTTGGCACCGGCCATTTCGGACATTGCTGACTGGCTGAGCAAAGCGGCGGGCTTTGTGACCGGATTCGTCAAGGCCAACAAGCCGTTGGTGGTCATCATCGCCAAAGTGGCGGTCGGCGTGGCGGCAGTGGGCGCGGTACTCATCGGCCTCGGGCTGGCCGCCAGCGTGGTGGCCACGGCCATCGGCGGGCTGGCAACTATTGTCACAGTGCTGGGCACGGTGCTCGGCGTGGCGGGCTCAATTCTCGGGGCGATCCTTTCGCCCATCGGCCTGGTGATTGTGGGCGTCGTGGCGCTTGGTGCGGCCATCCTCTACTGGACCGGCGCGGGCGGCAAGGCTCTGGAATGGCTGAAGGGCGTCTTCGGCGATCTGGCAGCCGACGCGGGCGAGGCCTTTGGCGCCATCGGTGCGGCCCTGGCTTCGGGCGACATCGGTCTGGCGGCCAAGGTGCTGTGGTTGACGCTGAAGCTCCAGTGGCAGAAGGGTATCGCCTGGCTCTCGAAGCTATGGCTCGACTTCCGCAACTTCTTCATCCGCCTGGCCTACGACGCCTTCTACGGAGCGGTGCGGGCGGCCGAGACGGTCTGGCACGGGCTGGAGATTGCCTGGATCGAAACGACCAGCTTCCTCTCGACCACCTGGACGCGGTTCTGCCAGGGCATCGGCAAAGCCTGGAACTGGGCGGGGGCGCAGGTCTCGAAGTCCTGGAACTGGCTGAAGGGTCTCTTTGACGACAGCTTCGACTCCAATACCGCCAACGCCGGGGCCGACGCTTGGCTGGAGGCGGAGAACAAGAAGGTTGACGAGCAGGCCAATGGCGCCGTCCGGGCCCGCGAGGCCCAGCGCGACGCCGAACGTCGTCAGGAGGAATCGCTGCACAATGCCGTCATGGACCAGCTCACGGCCGAGCAGGAGGCCAAAAAGCAGGCCCTTGACGATGAATACGACCAGCGGATCGCCGCGGCCCAGGACGAAGTTGACGCGGCCCGGAAGGAATGGCAGGACGCCATCGCCGAGACGAAGAAGAAGCAGACGCCGGCGGGGCAAGAGGCACCGGGCAAGCCAGGCGGGGCGAAGCAGGGCGGGCCGAAGATACAGCCCAACACGGATATGTTCCCGTGGCTGGCCAAGGGCGTGGCCGAGGTGCAGTCGAAGTTCGCGACCATCGGCACCTTCAGCGCCGTCGCTCTGCAGGGCCTCAGCATCGGCGGTGCATCGGCCGCGGAGCGGACCGCCAAGGCGGCGGAGAAGACTGCCGAGAATACCGACCGGCTGGTGGATATGGCCGGTGATGGCGGGTTGACGTTCGAACAGTAAGGGGCAAGAGCCGATGGCAGTAACCGTGCTGGAAGCGCCAGAAAGTCGCGAGTATGAGGCCGGGCGGAACAACTCCGCCTCGCGGCGCTATATCATCTTTCAGACCGACGATGATGTCGGCGATGAGTCAGCCGCGCGGGCGGCTCTGGCGGCCTACGCTCCGGCCAGCATCGGGACGCTGCTGGTTCTGGGCACCTGTCGCGTGGCCGAGACCGAGCGGGCCGACTTCTGGCTCGGCACAGTCGAGTATGTCACGCCCGGAAAGTTGGAGAAGAAGGAACCGCCGGCCACCGGCGAGAGCGTCTTCAATTTCGACACCGGCGGCGGCTCGCAGCACATCACCCAGAGCAAGGAGAACAAGGGCCGCTTCGGCCAGGCCGGCGATACGGCCCCCGATTTCAAGGGGGCGATCAACGTCACCGACAGCAGCATCGAAGGCTGCGACATCATCGTGCCGGTCTACAACTGGAGCGAGACGCACTACAAGGCTGACAGTGCGGTGACGCTCGCCTATCGCGGCACGCTCTTCGGCCTGACCGGCAAGACCAATAGCGGCGCATTCAAGGGCTTTCAGGCCGGCGAGGTGCTGTTTCTGGGGGCCAGTGGCTCGAAGCGCGGCGAGAGCGACTGGGAGATAACGTTCCGCTTCGCCAGCAGCCCGAACCGGACCAGCATCACCGAAATCCCCTCGATCACCGTGGTCTCGAAAAAAGGCTGGGAGTACCTGTGGATCAGGTATCACGACGTGCTCGACACAACAGCGAAGATGCTGGTCAAGCGGCCGTGCGCCGCTTATGTCGAGCGGGTGTATGACGAGGGGGATTTCAGCGGGCTGGGGATCGGCACATGAGCAATCCCTTCCGACCCGTCACCAGCGGCGAGCCGTTCCGCCCTTCGGCCCGCGCCTGGAACGCCCTGATGCGGCTGGCGCAGGCATTTGAGGGCGGCGGCATGGACGCAGCCGGTATGTCCGCCCTCGGCCTCTCCGCGCCCGCACCGGTCATTGTGCGGAACGACAGTGGTGCCGATCGCGACGAGTTCGACGTGCTCGGCATCGACGGCGTCCTGGTGCTGCCTTCGGACGGTGCAATGCCCGCCAGTCAATTCAAGACCACGCTGACGGTCAAGGGCGTCATGCCAATCGATCCCAACCACCTCGGCCGCTTCGTTGTCCTCTCCGGGCCGGTCAAGGCCGGCGGGATCGGCCGCGGCTACGCGAGCGGCACTTTCCCCGCGAAACTTAACGTTACCGATGCCGGCCACCAGTGGGCAGAGATCGATGGCGGCACCGCGCGGCTGAAGAGCGGCGCCACGGGTTCGGCGGCCATCCTCTGGAAAGAGGCCGGCACCGGCGAAAAGTGGGCCATCGTCCGCTTCGACTGCGCCCCCGGCACGGCGGACGACCCGGCGGTGCTGGAGCCGGCCGATTTCGAGCAGGAACTGGCCGCAATTGACACGTGGGACATTACCGGGCAGCCCGCCGCCAAGGACGGCGTGACCGTCCGCATCCAGACCCGCACCGCCTACAACGAACTTGGCGACCAGAAGCTTTACGCCTTCCATCGTGACCTGAAGTTCGACAGCCGAGGATGCCTGGTGGCCGCGACGGCCGAGACGCGCATCGAGATTGACACCCCGGAGGACTGCTGACGTGGCCCACCTGAAGAAGTCCGCCACCACGGGTCACCTGGTTAAGAACGCGGGCGGCCATCTCGTCAACGGGTGCGGCCTGACGCCCGTGCTGCTCATGCCGTGCTTCCCGGTCTTCGTCCTGGAGCCGTGCGGGGGCGGCGCGCCGATCTGCTGCCGCAATGATTTCCGCGAGTTCGATTTCGCGCCCGAAGCCGATGGTCACCTGTGGGCCCAGGACGTGCTGATCGTCCGCGGCGGTCAGTGTTATCGCCTCCGCTACTGCGAGGAGGCCGATGGCTGCGCCAGCCCCGGCATCGAGACCGACCTCAAGGTCTGGGGCGGCTGGAATTACGAGGCCCGCTTTCCGGCCAATCACCCTTGGCAGGAGGGTGATTGCGACGCGCTGCCCGGCGTCCAGTGGCCCGACTGCAATTACTGCCCGCCGAAGTTCGCCGTCGGCAACCATACCTGCTCCGGGCCGGGCCACGGCACCTGCACAATGAACTGGAGCGGCGAAAATGGCGTCAGCATCGCCTACGATACCGCCTCGGGCTATGCGCCGTACGGCGAAGACAGAGTCTTCAACATCGGCATCTGCCCCTACGCCGGCCCGCCGCCCGAGGGGTGCGACGACTTCGTCCTGAAGATTACCTGGCACGACATGGAACTAGCCGACTGGGTGGAGCCGCTCAACCGGCCGGCAGGCGAGAAGCCAACCCCGCCGGACTGCTGGTACATCTTCGATGGCCAGACCCCATATGACCGCAACGTCGGCATCCACGGCTGCATCCTGGAGCGCCGTGTACCGTCGAGCGCCAGCGGCGTAATTATCATTGATGAGCCAGCCAACCCCGGCGACCTGGTGCCGTGCTACGAGATCGCCGACGTGATTGACAATCCCGAAGCCCCTGTGGCCAAGGTGTACAGAAACCTGATTGACTGTGGAGCGTGCTGCGATGGGTGATTGCGGATCCAGTAAAATGGCCAATAATCTCGAAAAACACCGCCTGGGGCCGCTGTCGCGGCGGAAGCAGGTAACGCGGCCGTCGTGCATGGAGTGTTGCGAGAAGCACTTGGGCGCCGCCTGGGTGCTTATCACCGAGCACCAGAACGGCTACCCCCACCGCCTCCTAGCCATCGGCCACCTGCACGAGGCCGAGGAAGAATCGCAGGCCTGGCCGGAACTGCATGATGCGATCCGGGAGGCGCGGAAGGCGTATCAGCAGACAGGCACGGTGCCGGATTTTGAGCGGTTTGCAGGGATCGTTGCGGACACGACGTGAGGGCCGGCTACCGCTCCCAGCGTCCGCAGAACTGGCTATGGTAATTGCGGATGAACCGTTCATACTCGTGACCCTAGGGGGTGCAGGACGAAAGAACATGAGACTTTGAGACTTGAGGCGAAAAACCGCATTCTGGGGACTCCTACGCGGGCCGATCCGGCCGCAGCGTCCCCCTCGGCCTGCGACTGCGAGAAGCGGCACGACCTGCTCAACAAGCTGGTGCCGTACATGCGGGAGCAGCAGGTGGCGGTAGCACACAAAAACAAGACGGTGTAGCTCTAAGTATTGCATTCTCCGTGTGGTTTCTTAGAATAACTTGGGAGTGCCGCGCGTCCGCGGTACAGGGGACACAGTTCATGAATTTGACTAATCTTCTGAGCCTCCTTGAGTACGATCAATCGTCGGCATTCCTATGGGGAGACCATCTGGAGAAACACCCCGGGTACTCCCATATCTTCCGCCGGGCAACGGAAACCTGCAAACTGCGCGGCGTCTATGTCCTGAATGAGCCATCCGGTCATCAGGCTACAGGCGGTTCAATTGTGCCACTCGTCTATGTCTGTGAGGCCGCCTCGGACGCTGAGGCAGCAGAGATACACAGATTTGTCTGGAACCAGAACGTTGCCCCTTTCCTGCTGATGAGCACCCCGACTCATTTCCGCCTTTATCGCGGTTTCAGGTATGACACGCCGGACGCTACGGGGGCCGGCCCCCAAGACCAGTCTCTCGTGAGCGTAGTCAGCGATGCCGCGGATGTTTTGGACAAGTTCGCGGATTTCAAGGCCCAGGCGATTGACCAGGGGACGCTATGGCGGCGTTGGTCGCAAACGGTAAGCCCGGAGACAAGGGTTGACTGGAAATTGTTGGAGAACCTGAAACTGTTGGGGCAATGGCTGCGAAACCACGATCTGCCCAAAGAAACGGCACACGCGATCATTGGACAGTATGTGTACCTGAGCTACTTGCGGGATCGCGGCATACTTTCGCCGCGGCGACTTGACGACTGGGGTATCAAACAAGAGTCTGTATTCGGACCAAACGCTTCACGCCATGGGCTTTTCTCTGTCGTTGACAGGCTGGCGGACTGGCTCAATGGTAGCATCTTCCCGATTCCAAAGTCGGGCAAGGCATCTCCTGACCAAGAGCATGTGCGCAAAGTGGCCGGCACATTCAGCGGAGACGAGCCGCTCACTGGCCAGATGCATCTTGATTTTCAGGCCTACGATTTTCAGCATATCCCGATTGAAACTCTTTCGGTGGTGTACGAGCAGTTCTTGCACTCCGAGGGCCAAGGAAAGGGCCTGGGGGCCTACTACACACCGATTCATCTTGTCAACTTCATTTTGGATGAACTCGACGCCAAGCATCCGCTGAAGACTGGAATGAAGGTGTTCGATCCGGCGTGCGGGTCTGGCGCGTTTCTTGTCCAGTGCTATCGCAGGCTGATAGAGCGAAAGGTTGCGGCCAGCCCGAGCCGGCGCCTCCGGCCTTCTGACCTGCGAGAGCTGCTCACCAGCAGCATCTTTGGTCTTGACGTAGATGCTGATGCGTGCAGCGTTACGGAACTCAGCCTCGTCATGACGCTGCTGGACTATGTGCGTCCGCCCGACCTGATGGGTTCGCCAAACTTCAAGCTCCCTACTTTGCGGGACCGGAACATAGTGCATCTTCCTGGTGGTCTTTTCGATCCGGAGCTTGGCACGCCGCCGACCGAACCACTGGCCCGGTTCGATTGGGTGGTGGGCAATCCTCCATGGAAGAGACTTCACAAAAACCTGACCCCCAGCGACAAGCACGCACTCACCTGGATGGGCAAGAACGCTTCACGCTGCCCGACCGGCGACAAGCAACTGGCAGAGGCGTTTGCGTGGAAAGCTGCTGACTTTACCACGGGGAATGGGGTGGTGGGATTACTGTTACCTGCGATGCTTCTTTTCAAGTCCTCCAAGACCGCGAAGTTAATGCGGCAGCAGTTTTTCAAACGCAACCGCGTTTGGTGTATCGCGAACTTCGCCAATCTAGCTGAGGTTCTGTTTGCCGGTAGATCGCGGCTGCCCGCAGCGGCTCTCTTTTACACAGGTCTTGGCGAAGGCGAAGAGCGAGACGGACAGGAAACTGTTTTGACCTACTCGCCGATGGTGGTTAATCAGATTGCCAACTGCCCTCCAGAGGCCCACAGCCGACAAGACACTTGGAGCATCGCCGTCAACCGGGCCGAAGTGCGGGAGGTACCCGTCGCAGATGCGGCAACCGGCGACGGATTACCGTGGAAACTGGCCATGTGGGGAACGGCGAGGGACAAGCATGTTCTGGATTCGCTTGCCTCGCAATTCCCAACCTTCGCCGACTTTGCCGCAGCGAAAAACATTCTCGTTCACGAAGGACCGCAATTGCGCACGCGGGACGGAGAGGAGGCCGTTAAACCCGCTCCCGAAGTCATCGGCCAAAACAGAATCCTCATGCAGGCCCTGAAAGAGTGCGGAAGAATCTACGCCTTTCCCAAGGAAGCATTGGACACTGTTCCAAGCGACTGGGCTTATATCAGAACTCGCGGCGGTGCTGCCCCTCTGAGGATCTGCCGCCCACCGCATGTAGTGGTTGATTGCGCGAGGCGATTCGCCGTTTTTTCAAATTCTTTTGTCGTGGTGCCACATGGTCAATTGGGGATATCATCCACCCAAGAGAACGAGGTGATGCTTCGGGCCTTATCGCTTTTCTTGTGCTCAGACTTTGCTCAGTACCATCAGTTCTTTATGTCGGCGCAGTGGGGCGTGCAGAAATCCACCACTACCTTGGATACCCTGCTTACACTTCCTGTGCCATTCGATGGCCAGAGCGAGAAGGAGGTCTCAGAACTGGCCAAGCTCCAGAGGGCGCTCGTAGCAGAAGAACAGTTTCGACGTTCTCAGTGCTCCGGGCAACCACTTCTCGCCCAGAATCAACGCCCTGATCGCATGAGAGAGCTTGAGCATGAAGTGAATGTCATGGTGTTCTCTCTGCTTGGCCTCAGCAAAGCCGAGCAAGTGCTGGTTCACGATCTGCTGAATGTGCGGATGGACTTGAATCAAGGCAAGGTTGCAGAGGCTGCCACCCAACCGGCAAGCGAGGCGGAGATCAGGGCGTATGCCAAGACATTGAAGAAAGAGTTAGATGTTTTTGTCGGAGCAACCTCTCAACAACAGCATCGGGTCACGGTTGGGTACGCGGAGCGGTTGGGTGTTGTGAGAGTTGAATATCTTGAAGGGCGAGCGGCGGCCCTGGCCTCCGAGATTGACGTACAAAGCGGCGTTGACAAGGGGCTAAGCAACGTTTACAGGAGTCTGCTGCAACAGCACCGGCAGTGGCTTTACTTTGAACGTGGCTTGAGGGTCTATGATGGAAAGGCCACGTATTTGTTCAAGCCGCGTGAACGCCTGCACTGGCTCAAGAGTCAGGCTTATGTTGATGCGGACGAATTCATTGCTGACAAACTTGTCACAGCAAAGGGCTGAGCGACGTGCCGATTACAGCGGGCCCACAAGTTCCTAGGACAGACGCGGGAGACGAAGAAGTCTATCGCCGCGTCTTTCGTAAGCAGGTGCTCGGGCTGCTGAAGATGGGGTATGACCGCATTAAGGCCACCAATTGTGAGAAGGCCGAGGAACAGAACATCACCGGTGAACTCGTACGGGTGATTAGAGAAGTAATCGATGATCGCAGCGCGCCGGGGTGGGCGTCGCGATACGCGGTACATGACGATCCGCCGGAGAATGTTGGAGGTCGCCGTGGAAAGCGCCGGCCACGCCTGGATATTAGATTCGAAAGAACCCAAGTTGGACCCCATGCCCGTTATGCGTTTGAAGCCAAGAGACTGTGTACTGGTTCGCATGGGGTCAGCGGCTACCTTGGTGCTGAGGGACTTGGGGCTTTCCTTGACGGCAGCTACTCCACGGGCGAGGCTGAAGCAGGAATGTTAGGATATGTTCAGTCGGATGACTCGGACCAGTGGGCCGCAAAGCTCTGTGACAAGGTCAACGGTGACGCCTCTTCTTTGAACTTGTCTGAACAGTGGTCGGCTGAGCAGGTGATACCGGAGTTGAAGCATTGTTATCGCACTGTTCACAAGCGGCCTTCAGTGGGCCAGCCTGTAACTCTCTACCACATCCTTCTCATGTTTTGCGGTTCAAACTGATAAGACGCGTTGCCCAACAGGTCACCGTGCTGACCGCGTCTGATTGAGCCGCAGCAGGTTCTCTAGGACGCGTTCATCAATCTCGCTGCGGCGTGCCATTAAGGGATGATCTGACGGCAGGGGTTGGCCGGCGCCGGTGTCGAGCCAGGCTTCAGCCCAAGTCTCGTTCCACTCGCCCGCCGGGTCGGTGGAGGCGTAGGCGGCCAGCATAGCCCTGTCCAACTGCTGATGGGCGAGGCGCAGCCAGGTGGGTCGCTCGTTGTAGAGATTGGTGAGTGTGCGGCGCTTCAGTTCCCGGTGATTTGCGGCCCGGGCCATGATCGCCGACTGCCGGATAAGTGGGCGGACATTTACCGGCACGTCGTGGAAGTCATCCTCGCGGTCGACGGCTGCCGCTACTTCGTCCAGCCATTCTGGCGGATTGAGCCAGCGCTCGCGCTGTTCGTTCAGAATTCGGGCGGCCTCGGCGATGCGGGCATGAAGCGGGCTGTCGGTTGGCTCCTTGCCCGGCGTCCAGGGCAGCGGAAAGGTCTCGAAACAGGTCGTTGGCGTGTAACGGAATCCTGATTCCACCTCGCGAAGCTGCGTACCCATCCGCCGTGCCCATAATTCATGAATGCTGCAGTGCAGGACACCGAAGAAATAGTCGTCGCTGCGGGCGAAAGCAATCAGCTGATGGTCGGGCAAGACTTCTGCGGAAAGCCATGCGAATAGACGGTGCTTGGTTACGTTCGGTGTGCAAAGGTATCGTTGGCAAGGCAGGGATGCCCTCATCGCCGGTCGCGGTTCCACGTGAATCCACCATCGTTCGGCATAGGCGCGGCGACGGTTCTTGATGCGCTCAGGCTTGACGTATGTATCGACTGCCTTGAACGGGCCTTCATAGCCCGCCGCCTCGCCCATTGGCATGTCACAGCCGAAATCGATGATGAACATGGCTCTCGGCCGTCTGGTGACATCGCTGCCGTTGACCCATAGTCTAACCACGTCACTGTTTGGCTTGCCCGTCGGATTCGGCTGCGCAAGTAGCCACCGTGCCTCTGCGCGGGGAATGTCGAACGCCCCGCCTTTCGTATCGCCCATGAAGGCAATCCCACGATTCTCCGACAGTCGGCGAACGATAGTCGTATCGGTGGCGGATGTCAGGTCGGCGTGTATTGACTGGACGTCGTGGCCATCAAGTCGCCGCTCCGTCTGATTGCCGGCATCAAACCCGACCATCGAAACATGCACCGCCGCGCCGTCGAGCACCCACTCGCGGTCGCTCCAGGCCATGAAGATGTCGCCCGTCTTCTTGATCCGCTCCAGAACCTTCCGATTATCCCCGCCTCGAATGCCCTGCGTCGCCAGCAGCCCCACCCGCACGTGCGGACGGCGCTCGATCACCCGTCGCGCCTGCTCGAACCAGTAGCAGCACAGGTCGCTTGTCTTCGGCAGATCGTAGGCAGCGTACATGGCCCCAATGTAATCATCCGTCAGGCCGTTCTGGCGGAAGACCTTGGAGCCCAGAAACGGCGGATTGCCGATGATGTAGTCCGCTTCAGGCCACTCGGCCGGCGTTGTCAGAACGTTGGGCGAGGCCGCCTGCGTGCCCCCGGCCGCGGCCAGCCCGCCGGTTATCGGCGGCAGGTCAAGAATAGCATCGCGGCACTCGATGGACTGGAGCGGTTCGAGAATCGGGTCGCGCGGCATGTTGAAGCCGTTGTCGCGCATCCACTGCAGGTAGCCTATCCAGATGACCACCTGGGCCAGTTCCGCGGCGTAGGGGTTAAGCTCCAGCCCCTTCAGTTGAGTGGGCCGCACGTGAGGGAAGAATCCGATGCCGATTTCCGGCTTGGCGGCAAAGGTGATAACCTCTTTCTCCAGCTCCAGCAGTTGCTGAATGGCCACGTAGAGAAAGTTGCCCGAGCCGCAGGCCGGATCGAGTATGCGGACGGCGGCCAGTTGGTGCAGCATGTCCTGAATGGCCTTACTGACGGCCTTGCTGACGGTGCGGCGCGTGGCGTCGGCCTTGCGGCTCCTGTCTCGGGGGTCGAGGGCCTTGCGGCGGGCAAGTTGCCGCTCGACCTCCTGCTGAACCCCGGCCCACTGACGCCTCAGCGGGGCCATGACCACCGGGTTGACGATGAGCAGAATATCGTCGCGGCTGGTGTAGTGGGCGCCGATCTGGGCTCGCTTCGACGGGTCAAGCGACCGCTCGAAGAGCGTGCCGAAGATGGCCGGCTCGACGCTCGACCAGTCCTGCCGGGCGGCAGCGCGAAGGGCCTCAGCCTCAATGCTCGTCAATTCGATAGGCGGCGTGTCGTCAAACAGACCGCCGTTAAACCACGGGATGGCCTCGACTCCGAAGGCTCCGCCACGACTCATGGCGGTGAAAAGCTCCGCCAGGCGCTTCTGCAGATCAAGCGGCTGATTGTGCCAAGTGTCGAGGATGCGCGAAAACAGGTTGCCCGGCAAGAGGCCCACGTCTTCAGCAAACAGGCAGAACATGCACTTCATCAGGAAATGAGCGGCGGCGTGGGGCTCGTGGCCGCGCTCGCGCAGGCACTGGGCCAGGTGGGCGATATCACGGGCCACCTGCTCGGTGACCTTCTGCACGGTGATCGTCGGGCGGAAACTGTCGGGCGCGGTGAAGACGCGGCGCAGCAGCGAGAGGCTCTCCGGTTGATCCATCTGCTCCAACAGTACGGTGTGGACCTGCTTGGCGGTGCCGGTGAAGTTGGTGTGAATCTCGGTGCGCGAGATGTCGCAGACGACCAGCAGCGGCGGATTCTCCAAGGCCTCGCGGTACTGGCAGAGCTGGCGGTAGGCATCGGCAAGGTCCTTGTATTTGCCCTTGCGCTTGTACTCCCAGCCGAATTTGCCGCGCCACCAGACGTCGGCGAAGCCGCCATCGCCCTTGGCCCCTTTTGAGGCCCCGGCCGTAACGCTGACGCCCTTCTCGAAAGTGTATTCCGCTCCCGTGGCATCGTGCTCCGCCGGCGTGGGCTGGCCCAGCAGCCGGCAGAGGTCCAGAAAATGCTCCTGGCTTGCGGCCCGCTCCGGAAGGGCGACGCGCTGCCACTTGGAGATAAACTGGGCGGGACCGATAGTTGCTGGGCGATCTAAGGTGGCCATGCCGGGATTATGCCAGAAGGCGACATGGTTGCCAAGCGAATCTCCAGATCGCTACCTGTAGGATGCTGGCGAAGTCGGGTGAAGGGGAATGCTTGTGAAAGATGCTTGCAGACTCTATAATTCCACCCGATCATCATGCCAAGACGCGCCGAACAGTCCGGGGGCTGGCTGTTCTGGCCAGTATTCGGAATTAGGTGTGGTTGAAGGGGACTGTCGTGACGCTGTCACGACAATTGTGCTCGCAACAGACGGGGCGGAGACCGCCGGTTGTCTGCGGCCTCCGGGCTGTGAGGGTTGTCCGACCTTGCGAGTCCTTGCGCAGGGAGTTGCCAGCAGAGGAAATGAGGTAAGGATGAGGCACGATCAACTGGCGGCGCTCTTGCACGAGTTGGCCTCTATGCCCGGTGAAACAGAATGGGTCGAGTTTAAGGTCAATAACTGGGCGCCGGAAGATATTGGCGAGTACCTCTCGGCGATTGCTAACTCCGCCGCTCTGCATGGCAAGAACAAAGGCTACATTGTCTGGGGCGTCGCTGACAAAACCCACGCTCTCGTCGGCACAACATTCAAACCGCGGTGCGAGAAGGTCGGCAACGAGGAACTGGAGAACTGGCTGGCCATACAGCTGGCTCCGCGAATTGACTTTCGCATTCATGAGTTCCAAGCAGCCGGCAAAGAGTTCGTTATCTTCAGCGTCCCTCGGGCCACCCATACGCCAGTGCAGTTCAAGGGCACCGAGTTCATCCGTTCGGGCAGCTACAAGAAGAAGCTCAAGGAATTCCCGGAGAAGGAGCGATCCCTCTGGGCTTTGTTTGCCAAGCAGCCATTTGAAAAGGGCTTGGCCTTTGAGGGAGCCGGGGCAGATGACGTACTGGCGATGCTCGACTACCCAGCCTACCTCGAGATGTCGCGGCAGAACCTGCCGGAGAACCGTTCGGCCATTTTGAAGCGATTGGTCTCTGAACGTTTTATCGTCGCTCGAACGACTGATCGCTACGACATTACGAACTTGGGGGCGATCCTTTTTGCGAAAAGCCTTGATGCGTTTGAGCACCTGGCCCGCAAGGCCCTGCGAATCGTCGTCTACAAGGGTGTCAATCGGATTGAGACGCTACGCGAACAGGTCGTCACCAAGGGCTATGCCTCCGGCTTCGAGGCCGCCATTGAATTCATCAACAGTCAATTGCCTCAGAACGAAGCCGTGGGACAGGCACTGCGCAAGGAAGTGCGTATGTTCCCGGAGGTCGCCGTCCGGGAACTGGTGGCGAATGCCCTCATTCACCAGGAATTCCATATAACGGGCACCGGACCGATGGTGGAGTTATTCAGCGACCGGATAGAGATCTCCAACCCGGGTGTCCCCTTGATCGACACGCTTCGCTTCATCGATGAACCCCCGCGATCCCGGAACGAGGACTTGGCTGCTGTTATGCGGCGGATGCAGATTTGTGAAGAGCGCGGCAGTGGCATTGACAAGGTTGTGTTCAGCGTCGAAATGTTTCAGTTGCCGGCGCCGGACTTCAGGGTTTCGCCCGGTCATACGATTGCCGTTCTTTTTGGTCCACGTAAGTTCGCCGACATGGACAAGGCAGATCGCATCCGCGCCTGCTATCAACATGCCGGTCTCTTGGTCGTATCCGGCAAGCAGATGACTAACGCCACGCTGCGCAAACGGCTTGGCATCAGCGACAAGAACTACCCCATCGCCTCTCGGATCATCAGGGACACCATCGAAGCTGGCCTCATTAAGCCTCATGGCCAGGCTAGTGAGTCGAAGAAGGATGCCAAGTACGTGCCGTTCTGGGCCTGACGCGTGTGTAGCGCGATGTAACCGGACAGCCTCTGTTTCTCGGGAAAACCGTGAGAAACGCTGAAAACCGCCTCCCATCGTGTGTAGCGCCATGTGCGCGAAGGCTCCGCGACGACCTTCAGGCTTGGAACCGGAGTGATTATCTACGAGGCGACGAAGAGGCTGACGGTTTACTGCGGCCGTTTTCGACTCTGCTCGAGAGCCCAGCACTGAAGTAACCCATCCCGTGACTGTAATAGGCTGTTGGGCCGGCTAGCAGGTGATTCTCTTTAGAGCATTTGAGTTACAGCGATTTTGCCCCCTCATATGCGCTATTTTTTATACCTGATATTTACTTAACACTGCCGACTCGCGGAACATCTTCAGCGCTGGGTGCGTCTTATCTAACACCTTCTGTGATAAGCGGTTGCGCATAAGATGCCTCTTTTAGAGGAGTTTAATTACAGCGCCGTTTGCCCCACCATTCTGTTGCAGCCAATAAGACTTTCCACATACATCAGGCCTGCAAGAGAGTTAAGGGAACAAGAAAGGACATACTCCATCTTGCTTTTCCATGGACGCCCATCTCCTTCCGGCTGGCCCAAATACTCATGCCATCGCGGTGCGCCCTGCGAATCTGTCCAAAATCGTCCACCGTCAGCATCCTCTGCCTCCTTCATCTGGTGTGCGTAATGCATACCAGATCGGAGGCCGCTGGGGTGGGCCCAAATTATACGCCGATTATCCTCCCTAGGCGGGTCCGTTTTACATGGTGTGCCGTGAAAAGGTGTCGAGCTCCAGCGGGCCAATCCCGCCCGGCAACTGATCGCTCCAGCCGGTAGCAATCGGAGCGGCAATGGAGGTAACGAAATTGCCGAAACCTCTGATGTAAAGGGTCGCCTTGGGCGACTCGGCAAGTCGACAGGCCGTAACGTGAGTGAACGCTGAGCAGGCCTCGAAAAGGACAATGCGGGAGCCGACCCGGCCGTGTAACGGGGAAGGCCGCCGTCGTCAGGCGAAGAATGAGCGATAGAACCTGACGATCCCGCCGGGGTAGTGGCGACGGCATGCCGACAGAGGAGATCGAACGCAACACGGGAAACCCGAAGCGGTGAAGGCGCGTGACCTTCAACTGGCGACCCGCGAGGGACAGGCCAGGCTGCTTGGGGTGGCGGAGAGGCCCCGTAGTACCGACGAAGCCGGGTAACGGCGGTGCGGCGGGGGTGGGCGGCCAGGACTTCCACGGGATCGAACTGTACGGGGTGGAACGGTGGCTGGGTGAACTGACGGAGGAACTCAGGAAGAAGGAATATCGTCCGCAGGCTGTCCGGCGGGTTTACATTCCCAAACCGGACGGCAAGCAACGGCCCTTGGGTATCCCGACGGTCCGTGATCGCGTCGTGCAGATGGCGGCAGTGCTGGTCTTGGGGCCGATCTTCGAGACGGACCTGCCGCCGGAGCAGTATGCCTACCGACCCGGACGTAACGCTCATGATGCTATTAGACAGGTCATGACGTTGCTCGATGGCTGGCACAGGGAGGTGGTGGACGCAGACTTGAGCGGTTACTTCGACAGCATCCCCCACGGTGAACTGATGACCTCCGTGACCCGCCGCATCAGCGACCGGCAGGTTCTCAAGCTTGTCAAGATGTGACTACGGGTACCGGTGGAAGAAACGGACAACCATGGACGGAAGCAGCGAACGACCCGTAACAAGGACCAAGGACGCGGCACGCCGCAGGGCGAGCCGATTGGGGCCTCACGATACCCGGACGAGTACCTCTATCAAGAACTGGGGCTCTTTCGGCTCCAGGCGCGGCCTGTCAGCGACTCGTGAGCGAAGGGCGTCGGGCCTTGTCCGAGAGCCGGATGCGGGAAAACCGCGCGTCCGGTTCGGTGAGCGGGATACTGGAAACGGAGCACGGCAGAGATAGTGAGGCACCGGCAACCGAAAGGGCCGGTAACAGATATGCCCTGCCTACACCGCCGCGCCAGATCTCGACTCTACCCGATTACCAGGATTCTCCAGTGGCCAGTCGAGTGGGTGTGAGGATAATGCTATTAGAGATGAATATCAAGGCTAATTCGGCTGCCGATCATCTTTAAGGCGCGGAACAGAAACTTCTTAAGGTAATCATGCCCCTAGTCATGTGCTTGGTTGTTGCATCAGGAGTGCGCTGTAACAGTTGGCAACAGAGGATAGTAAAACTTAATAAAAGGGGAAGACTCTATATTGACAATTTCAAGAAGTGCATGTATTGTCCATGCAGAATTTGGGGCAACAGACACAATCCACGTCCGTCGTTGATATGGCTAAGGAGACTAAGAACATGCCAGGCCGAAAGCTTTCAGCAATCATGACACTGGTAGTATTCCTGGGGGGACTGGCTTTGGGCCAAAATGCGTCTGCCGAGGTTCCGGCTGAATGGCAGGCGATGGAGAGCAGTGAGCTGGTTAAGCTGGCGCAGGATCTGGCCGCCCAAGGCAAGTCCGCTGAGGAGCAGCGTCAGCTGCTGGAAGGTTATATTTCCGAGCAGTATTTCTCCTCTGCGGCCCGTACTCGCGAGATCTCACCGCGGCAGTGGTCATCTCTGGTGAAGTCGTTCCAGCAAGATTTTACTCAAGATAGTCGCAGCCGCTGGCTTACCGCTCTGAAAGCGGCCTTTGTGAACGATGACACATTGCTTGCACTCGACGGTAATGAGGCACTGGCTCTCGGGCAGTCATTGAGTTCGCTGGGAGATGCCGGGTCGGCCGATGTGCTGGGCAAGTGGGCGAGTCAGTCTGCAATGGTTGATAGTTTCAGCTCTGGAGGCATCTCTACGGTTGCCAGTCGCATTAAGGGATCAAGTCAACTTCAGCAGGCTGGTCGCAAGCGGCTGGTGGATAAGATCGACAAAGTGATACTGAAGGATGCTGAGTCTGTTCGCAAGGTCAAGCCACAGATCATCTCCTCTTACGTCCGCGACTTAAATAGTGAAATAGGTGCTGAATCCAAGTCGTCTCTGGCTGAACGTATTTGGGCGGCATACCTTGCTGATCCGCAGGCATGCGCTTTAATGGATGGCGCGGGGATGATGAGCATTGGCAGCAGCCTGCGAGGGCTCGGTCACAAGCAGGCCTTAGACGTTCCTGCTGTGTGGATAAACAGCGGCGGAAAACTTGAAACTGTTGGAGTGGCATATCTTGGTGGTCTGCTGAGCGACCTTCAGAAGGTTGGTGAGAACGGGGCGGGAGCGTACCAAAAGGCCATGACTTACGCGATTGATGTATACGGCGCTGATGCCGACAAGGCGCAGCTGTTGACTCCCAGACAATGGCAGTCGGTACTGAAAGTGTGTCGGGCCGACCTTGATGAGTTGCAGAAGAATCGCGTGGCGGCGGTTCTGAAGGCAACTTTTGCAGCAGATACTGGGCGTCTCGCAGAGATGCCAACCGGGGATGTGCGGGCACTGGAGCTTTCACTTGCAGCGGTTTCCGAAACAAGCTTCCCTTCGGTTCTTGCGGAAATGGTCGATAAGCAGGACGGTTGGAGATCCTGGACTGTGCAGGATATGCTCTGGCTGGCGCGCCAGCTGAACAAGCCACCTGCTTCCAGAAGTTCTCTGGCGAAACTTGGCGCTCACCTGGTTGAGGTGCCGCTATCGGATCCGGAGACCACCATTAAGGCAGGGGTTTCCAACTGGCGATTTTTGGCAACTCTCGTTGGCCCTGAGCTGCCTATTGAGCAGCGTGAGCGATGGGCTCGCAGCTTGACTGCAAATTATCTTGAGAACGAGGGGGTGAAGTCTTCTCTAACACCGGCACAACTGAAGGATTTGGCGGCGGCTCTTTCCGTGCTGAGTTCGGGCGAAGCGTTGAAAATCGGCGCTGTAGCTGGAACTGCCGAAGGCGACAGTGCGGAGGTGACGACATCCTTGGCGACTGTGGCTGCCGCCAGTGGAGATGCATCGCGTGATCTTCTGCTGCAGTTCGAGCCTCAGTGGGACAAGGCCTTCCAGGAGGGGAAGCTTTCGTGGCAGTCGACTTGTGGCGTGGCTGAAGCCTGGATAGCCAGCGGGGATAAAGAGCGCGGTAAGAGATGGACTGAACGTGCCTATGGCCTGGCTCTTGGGACTGAGGAAATGAGAGCTGCCGCGGACATGGCAGTATTGAGGCGTATTGGGATTCTGCTGCGGCAGGCGGAGCTGATTGGCCCGGGACGCGGGTACGAAGGATACGTTCAAGTGATGCGGCGTCTGGCGGTGGAGGGCAAGCTGCCGATGACTGATTGGCGGACGCACAACATAATCGCTCGCGGCCTCGGGACCCCTGAAACACAGCAGATGTTTGAAGAACTCCTGCATGACGAGCAAGGGCACGTGCGGATTGAGGTGGCAAACATTCTGACCTGGTCCTACCGAAAATTGCTCAAGGAGAAGCACTGGGAGGAACAGATTGACGAGCATGTTAAAGCCGCCAACGGCGACGCTAAAGCAAAATGGCTTATGGTGAAGGCCTATTCAGCAAGCATTCGGAACATCGGCAAGGAACGCCTGCCGCTGGACGGCAAGCAGCACCTGGACGAGGCATTGGCGATCAGTCAGTCTGAAAGCTGTCGTCTTCTTGTGCTGAGCGAACTTGTTGAAGGCTTTTCTTTGACTAACCGTTACGAGGAGGGGCTTTCGATGCTGGAAAGCATCTCTCCGCAATTTTCAGCGGCGACTGCTGTGGAACAAATTGAGCAATGGCGTTCAAGGCTTGAGGAGGAGCAGAGGCAGCATCTGGCGGAGCGCATCAAATGGCGTCAGGAAAAGCTGAAGAATCTACGTTGAGAAAGATATGGCCGGGAAATGGACATCTTATTGGGCTACTGGTAAGGAACATTAATATGAAGCATCTCCACGCGGATTCTGCTAAGAGTTTGAGTGCGGCCATTCTTCTGACGCTGGCAGCTGTTATCGTCATGTCTGTGGCGGCGGGGACGGTGAATGCCCAGGGCTGCGCTGAGAATCCTTATGATGAAACAGAACCCAATACGCCGGAATGTAATCCCGGCGGTTGCAATAATGGCGCCGGGGCGTCCTCCTCCAGCGCCACCACATCGGACCCGGTGAATCTCCAGGATGGTTTTGTAATTGAGACCGAGACCGACGCCAGCATATCCACTGACGGAATGTCATGGTCTCATACGCGTACCTACAACAGTCGTCTTATTAACCTCAAGGCACGTAATCAATGGATGCCTGACCCTCAAGGAGCGCGCTGGGAAGTAAACATGCTTACCGAGCGCGTGCAGGTTTCAAGTGGCAGTATTGCCCTGATAAAAGATGCTACGCATAAAAGGACGTTCACTGCGACTCAGGACCCCAGCACGTATGAGGCGCCGGATGACTATAGAGCAGAGATGAAGTTCTTCACGTGCTCCAGGGTCAACTCAGGCAGTGATACGGTCACTGGCAGCAGCGGCACTGAAGTGACCTTGAGCGTGGATCCGGGTCTGGACGTGGTCGACAGGGTGCTCCAGGTTGACATGGGATCAGGTTATGAGCTTAGAGTGATTGTATCGCATTCAGGTAGTGTCGTTCATGTTGACCGACCGCTGCCGACTGTTCCTGCCAATGCTAACTTCAAGATTCTCGATCGAATCGTTCTTTACTATCCAGACAGCGGGATGAAATTTGAGTTTGCAGGATCGCATGACGATTGGGGGGCACAGCAGGGAATGCTGCTGTGGAAGCGCAATGCTTATGGTCGTTTTCTGGAATTCAAGTATGATTCCACAATCGGTACCAATGGCCGCATAACGGAAGTCTCGAATGACAATGGCGACCGCATCACTTATGAATATCGTTTTCATCCCGGCACAGAGAACGGCAAGATTGTCGGCATTACTGTTTCCAATGCTGATGGCCCGGTCAATGGCGTCGCCTATGATTATTGCGATGACTCCTCAAGCTATCCTTACTACCGTGGGTCACGTGGTGACCTTGCGAAAGTAACCCGTTGCGAAGACGTGGTCGTGTCGAAGATGGCATCAGCCAATGGCACCAAGACGTCACTTACATTCGAAGCAGCAGGTGTAGTCCCAGGCCAGTTCGATCAGATGAAGCTGGTGATGGTTAATCCTTACAGCAGTTACAACCGCGTTATCCGCACGATTGCAAGTACTTCGGTCAGCGGAGATTACGTGACGATCACGTTTTCGGATCTGGCTAGTGCTGTTACTGCGACTGACAGCTTTTTCATCGTTCGAGGGGCAATAGAACAAATTCAGTACGAATACATGTTCCTGTATCAGCTCACCAAGGTCACCAAGTCAACTTATGGTGTTACCGGTTCGCAGGTACTGAAGGAATTCAGCTATTACTCGTACCATGTTGACACAGGTTCCAACATCAGCACACCGTGGGGCGGCAGTCAAAACCTAAATAATCTTTACGGCGCGGATGATCGCGACGAAGGCGAGGTGACGCTGACAGAAGGGGCACAGATTGGAGTTCGCGTGCCACCAATGGTGAAGAGCGAACTTGTGCACAGCAATTGCGGATCGTGCGGCGGAAGTGATGGAACAGTCAAGCACACGTTTTTCTACCTGCAGCACAGCGACGCAGACACCACTGACCCAAACAATGTAGTCTATCTCACCATTCAAGACTTGACAGCCACTGAAACTGTTGCGGATGACACCAAAATAGCCAGACGAATTTACGGCCTTAATAGCAACGGTGTGGCGCTGCGAGAGGTAACAATTGTGCGGGTCAACGACCAGGAGAAGTATTATTGCCGGTCGAAGATACTCAACAGTGAAGGGCTTGTGGTTGAAGAACGGGGTCCATCGGCTCACTCGCGAATAACTTCGGCTGAGGATTTAAGGAAGTTCCTCAAGCCTCAGTATGGCAGTAACGATGTTGACACCTTGGGCGCGGCCGCTGGCACAACCGGCATCGTCAGAAAGTACTACTATAACTCTGACACGCGTCTGATCGACGCAACTGTAGTGGAGTGGAATGGCAGCCAAGCTGGCGCTGAATACGTGACCCGCTCGACAGACTATGGCGACGGCCTTACAACTCCTTCGCGTCTGCCGGCCTCTACATACGACTACGTCGTGGATACCCTCTACACCCAAGCTCGCGGCAGCACAGCAGTAAAGACAGATTTCGAATATGCTTTCTGGGATGCCGATGAGAAACAGCTTAAGACCAGGAAAAGGGTTCTTGCTGATGTCAGCGAGAGCCACAACGGGCCTGGCACTGTGGCTCAATTTGAAATCGAGTACTACGATCAGCAGGGACGTCTGCGATGGGTGAAGGACGCATTGGGCATTGTCACTTACCATTCCTACCACCCTGTCAACGGGCGGAGGGCACTGGTTGTCAATGACGTTGCCACCTCAGCAGCGAACATGCCGGCAGAGGTGGCTAGTGACGGCAATGGTCTCTGGATCGCCTGGAGCGGCGATGCGCCAACGGAAGTGCAGCGGAGTTTTGCTCAAAACCCACTTAACAGGACTCAGAAGTTTGAATACGACCGACTCGGGCGCATGGTTAAATCAACCGATGCCGCCGGCGTTGAGACACTGACTTTCTACGGTGCCAATGAGACACGTGTCTATCCAGCCATCGGCGCGGATGGAAAACCCAAACTCCCCATTCAGGTCACCAAATATGGCATGCTTCGGCAGGTGACCGACAATATCACGCTGGATTCCTCTAATATGTCCTTCGGATCAACCCTTACCGGCAATGAGTCTTACGACAGAACTCACTATGTCGCCTGGACCCGCACAAACTACAACGATGGCGGACAGGTAGCCTCGGTCGACTCCTTCCACACCATTCCCGCCACAGGCGACCCGGTCGAAGGAACGCACTTTTATCGACAATACTATTACTACGATACTCAGGGCCGTCACTATCTCGAAAAAGGCTGGGACGGCACTTACCGGCAGACGGCTTACGATGCGCTTGGCCGCACTCGAGCTGTCTATCAGGGGACTGACCTTCAGGCCCTGGTGAAGGTTTCCGAGAATTTCTACGACGAATCGGTGCCTGGCAGTGGAACGGAGGGCGTCGGTGATGGCAATCTTACCAGTACCCGCGTCTACTACGATGCCAGCAACTACTATCTCACCAGAAAGCTATACGATTGGCGAAACAGGCTGGAGAAGTCTGTCGGCGCTGACAACATCGTCTCTGCACAAAGCGAGCAGTTTACAGGCGGCGGCCGCGTTTCAGTAACAGAAAGCTTCTATGACGGCGACAACGACTGGCAGCCGGACACTGGCAAAATGATTTCCCGCACGGAAGAATACTATGACGCCCGCGGACGCCGCTTCCGCAGCCGTACCTATAACGTCGTTGGCGGCAGCACGTTTGACGCTGTCAATGCCGACTACCTGGAGACCAACTACTGGTACGATGCCGCAGGCAGAACTATCAAGGTAGCTAATCCAAACAACCTTTTCACCAAAACCAGCTACGACAGCCTTGGCCGCACAATCGATGCCTATCTTTGCGGCGACAGCAGCGACTCCAGCTACGCCGATGCCACCACCGTCACTGGCGATACCGTCTATGAAAGAACGAACTACCTCTATGACGATAGTCAGAACGGCAGTGGCGGCCAGCTTATGCGCACGGCCCACCT
This sequence comes from Phycisphaerae bacterium, assembly GCA_041690105.1. GTDB lineage: Bacteria > Planctomycetota > Phycisphaerae > FEN-1346 > JAACEH01 > JAWLHX01. The sequence goes on along the minus strand of JAWLHX010000001.1, from coordinate 35,094 downwards.
GTTGCGCCGCGACGATGGTGGATTCAGGGTAAGCTACTCCGCCACCTGGTACGACGCTGAAACCAAGCGCCCCGTGTTCTCAGCCAATTATGGCACTAACGGCGGCGTCAGTCTCTATACGTATGATTGCGACTTTGACCCCGAGACCACCGGTACCCAGGACTACTATGCTGTCCTCTCCAGTCCTCTGGCCGGCAACTCAGCCAAGTACATCCTCAGCCGCACCGAGTATAACTCAGCCGGTCGCCCCTATCGTTCAATAGACAACGTCGGCCGGGTCACAGAAGCCACGTATGATGCTCTTGGTCGTACTGCGCAGGTCGTCGAAGACAAGGGAACGGACCCCGCGAATATCAATCGTACCACCAGGTATGAGTACGATTCCAAAGGACGCCTGGCCACGCTGATTGCCGTCAATGTCATTGACGGGACCACCACCGTGGATCAGAAAACCCGCTACGTCTACGACTGCGGGCACGATGCCTCGCTGCCTACAGCCGTCATCTATCCGGATTCGCAAAGCACCTTCATCCAGGATCCCGGGACAAAAATCTGGTCGTTGGATCCCTTGAGCTCACACGACCACGTTTCTTTCAACTACGATTATGTGGGTCGCAGAACCAAGGTTACCGATCAGCTGCAGGTAGTGCACAATTACGGTTATGACAGCGCCGGCCGCCTGATCACCGATTCCACCAACGGACTTGATGATCCGTCCTTCCCCGCTTCGGTTGATGACCGCGTGCTGAGGATCGAAATGTCCTACGACGACTTCGGCCGCACAACTCATGTCACCAGCTACAATGCCGCCACCGCTGGCAACATAGTTGACCAGATACACTACACCTACAATAATGATGACTGGGGTGCTCTCTCCGAGAGCCGACAGGAGCACATTGGAGCGGTGGACGTGAACAGTTCGCCCAAGGTGGGGTACCTTTACGAAACAGCCGGCGATGGCCCATTGGCAAGCGCCAGCAACAGCGCCCGGTACTCGCGCCTTAAAGACGTTGTTTATCCTGGGCCGGCCACCGCCCGCAGCGTCCGCTATATCTATAACAGCAGTCTGCCGGGCAACGACCGCCTGGAGAAGATCATTCGTCCGATGAGCAGCTTCCAGTATGCCAACTATACCGCTGGCGACCTTGTTGGCCAGGTTGGCTACGGCACGCCAGTATATTTCTTCTACGGTTACGACACGCAGACCAATACGTACGTCCACGGCGACATCGGGTGGGGTGGCAACTATCCAGCCTGGGATGACTTTAACCGCACAGTTCAGGTCCGCTGGAGTGGCAGCGGTTCATACGATTCTTTCAACTACGGCTATGACAACGCCGGCAACCGTTTCTGGCGACAGGTGGCTGTTTCCGGCCAGGGCGACAAGAGTGAGTTCTATACCTATGACCGCCTCAACCGTCTTGTCTCGGCCGAGCGCGGCACGCTGGTCGGCACTTCGCCGAACTTTACGGGAGTCACCGGTAAAAACCGTGCTCACGACTGGACACTGGATCATCTTGGCAATTGGACGGAATTCCAGCAGGACGATGACGGCCTCGGTTGGGACCTCCAGCAGCAGCGCGGTCACAACGAGGTCAACGAAGTCACCTCCATCACCGGTGGCAGCTGGGTTGTTCCGGTCTACGATGCCGCCGGCAACATGACTCAAGGGCCCAAAACAGTCAGTCCCCAGAACGGCCAGACGCTGGTCTATGATGCCTGGAACCGCCTTGTCCGCGTTGAGGAGGAGATCGGCGAGACTCTTGTTCCGGTGGCCGAGTATCATTACGACGGGCTGTTGCGGCGAACAGCGAAGCTTGTCCGCCACGATGACGGGCAGCAGGTCACCTGGACGCGTACCGACTATTACTACAACGAGAACTGGCAGGTGCTGGAAGAGCGGCGGCTGAAGGGTCTGGCCTCTCTGGATGCGGCCCGCTCTGCGGTGGTGGATCTGCCCTCCACGCCCGATCCCAACTACTGGGGCTGCCAGTACGTCTGGGACTCCCGCTATATCGACTCCCTGATCTCCCGCGAGGAGGATACCAACGGCGACGGCGACTGCCTCGATTCCAGCGGCAGCCGGCGGCTGATCTACCTTCAGGACGCCAACTACAACGTGACGTCGCTTGTCACGATGGTCAACGGCTCCTACCAGGTAGACGAGCGGTACCTGTATGATGCCTACGGCCAGGTGACGGTGCTCGACGGCAACTGGACCCCCCGTGTCGGCAACACCTCCGCCTACGACAACGAAATCCTCTACTGCGGCTACCGGTTCGATCCGGAAACCGGGCGATACCATGTGCGGCACAGGTATTATGACCCGCTGCTGGGAAGGTGGGTGACAAGGGATCCCTGCATAAGAGATACTGCCGGGTCTTATTACCAGACGGTTCTTGGACAGCCAATACACGCTGTTGACCCTCTTGGCTTGTACGAGGAGTACACGCACAAGCAACTAACGGCAGATATCGCCAGCAATCCTATCAGTGGGCTAAGGCTGCAGGACGCTGACAGAATTGCGGCAGCAGATCAAGGCGCTGATGATTGGCTACATCAAGCCTCGACTCAGGCCATCGTCAGTGTTCTGACCAGTGGACTCTTTGGCCGTGATTACCAACTACATTTTCCTGGCGCACGACAACCTGACATGTGGTACCTGATCTTTGGCGATCATTCGGCATCAAATTACGTTTATCCTGGCTTTCTCAACGATGTTGTCGTCCAGATGGTGTATGATGCTGTTGAGTCATGCGACGCAGATAGACTAGGCACATCATTGCATGTCCTTCAGGATAGCTATTCACACGAAGGGTGGCCCGAGAGAGGCTTCCACCCTGAGTTCTTTGATCCAAACGTTGGTGCTATTGATAACCCCGGTGATCCACGTGGCCAGTGGAAATGGAAAGACCATCCGAAGGCTTTTCAGGATCAGGATGGCGAAAGACGAATAGGACTGCATGAAGGCATCAACGACAAAATTGGTTTTAAGCAGTTTATGATGGATAGTGTGGCACCACAGTGGAAGAGGAGAGTGTGGCGAATTGAAGATGAGAAGAATCGTGGTCCCACAGCTTTGGATAACCCCTTGCTTGACAACAGTCGGCACCAGAAGGCAATGGATGATACGAGAATGGTAATGGCAGAATTCAGGCGCCATTGCTGTCAGCAGCAAGACGATGGCTCATGGAAAACGGTTGGAGCTCAGCCCTAGTGACGGGAGAAGAAGGCAATGAGAATGTTTGTTCTGGTGTCTCTGTTGTCTTTCATCTTCGGGTGCGGTGAAGTCCGGAATCATCGCGCGGTAACGGCCGAGCTTAAAATAGGCCCGGCAGCAAAAGTTCAGCTTAAAGAGGGCGAGTTGAACGGCGGCTATGATCTTATCCTCCGGCCTGAAGGTCCGCAGTGGCTGTTCGTACTTGCAGCTAAGAAAGTGGCGGGGCCGGTGGCCCAGGTGAAGCTACGCTGCTTCCGCCATTCAGACGATTCCTGGATTGAGCTTGCCCCTGCTTACAGGGATCAGGGCGAGTTGTACGTTGATTTTGCTGCTGTCTCAGGCGCGGATGGCAATCCTGTTCTGATACGGTGGTCCAGCACATTGCCCCCGGTCCCTCTGCAGGCCGTCCGATGGGATGGGAACAACTGGAAGCCAATGGAACCGCCAGGCAAGCCAGCCTGGACTTCAGGCTCCATGCCAATTGTCGTTGCAGGAGCGCCTGCCGGTGCGATCCATGCAGTATTCCTGTCCCGGCTTGAACCAGAAGAGAGTTACGTGGCCGGAATGGATGGATACTTCCCGCTGAAGCCATTTTACGTTGCTGCGGAAGGGTCGCATTGGTCTGAAGCAGAGCCAATTGCTGATCGCAGTCGCTGGAGTTATGGAAGCATGGCATTGATGGAAGGACGCGACCGCTTTCACTTAATCTGCCAACGCGAGTTCAAGGGCAGGTGGATCGGCCACGAACAGGAGTTTGAATATCGGTCTTTTACAGATGTCGGGTGGAGCGATCCGGAGCGGATCTCTGCAAAAGGTGACATGGTGAAAGGCCTAAGCATCGCAGAAGATGATCGCGGAAACCTGCACGTTGTTTTCAGCACCATTAAGGGATCGTGGTACATGGAGCGCCGTGATGGCCGATGGCTGAAGGCGACGGCGGTTGGCCGTGGCGGCCGCGATGCGGTCATCATCAGCAATCCACAGGGGCAGGTGCTGCTTTACTGGAGAGAAGTCCACGCGAACGAGGAGGAACAGGGGTTTCTTCAGACGTGGAACTCCCGCGGCACCAGTGAAGCGGTGGAAGTGCCGGCTTTGCGCCGCGTACGGCTGTTCAGCGGTGGCGATGGGAGGTTTTACATGGCATGGGCCAGTGACGGCCGAGACATAGCCATAGCCGAGGTGATTACAGGTGAAAAATGATTGGGATGGCAGACGAGACAAAGGCGGGTGGCACTGTTCAAAAATGAGTGACGGCCGGGTGCCATCTATGAGCAAGCCGTTGTCAAGCGCGAAGCAGGGACGATTACGGGACTTTTTCCAACCATCTATCCGGCGTCATCCGGCCAGGGAGCGCCACTTATCGGTTTTCGTTGTTGGCCTCAGTCACACTCACGAGGTCATAATGCCTGGATGGCGGGGTGCAGCCGGCGTTAAAGTGTGCCGAAGGTAAGTCCGGTAATCTCATGATAGGCTGCCTCGAACTGCGTATCTCGGGTAGATTGGGATCATCAGGAGGATATGACAGGGAGGTTTGTGGGCCGGTGGTCAAGCCGGAGGTCAACGAGGCGTCATTTTGTGATCGCGCCGTTTGCGGGTGTCACACCAGGTGAGAAGGATCATCTGCGGCGATTGGTCGGTGACCAATGCTGCCGCCAGTGTTGTGATGACCGTCTCAACCGGCTTGTCTCTGCCGAGCGCGGCACGCTGGCCGGCACTTCCCCGGACTTTACGGGAGTCACTGGCAAGAACCGTGCTCACGACTGAACACTCGATCATCTTGGCAATTGGACGGAATTCCAGCAGGACGATGACGGTCTGGGTTGGGACCTCCAGCAGCAGCGCGGTCACAACGAGGTCAACGAAGCCCGCAAGGGACGACAAACCGGCGAAAGCAAAGCCGGCAGCGAGACCAGGGCCATCGATAAAGTCACCAAGGAACCGAAAGAAGCCAATTAACCCCTTCCAGATCGCCACAACGGCGGTCTATAATGCGGCCCCAGGTGGGTCCAGTTCGCGCGCCGAGGTGGGTCCATTTTACATGCCGATTACCAGATGCCTGCGTAGTATCTATCGTACTGCTCCCGCGCGATGCCCGCCCATCGGGACAATCTCGGCCACAACTTGTGGCTTGCTCCCTGAATTTGTTCCAGTTCTTATGAGAGTTTTCGGTTAAGCTGTTTTGACGGAAAGGAACTCTCATCATGAAGCGTACGCGTCACAGTCCTCAGCAGGTGGTTCGCAAGTTGCAGGAGGCTCAGGCGGCGTTGTCGGCCGGTCGCGAGTTGGCTGCTGTCTGCCAGATGCTGGGCATCAGCGAGCAGACTTACTATCGCTGGAAGAGCAAGTATGGCGGCATGAAGGCCGAGGAGGCTCGGCGACTTGCTTTGCTGGAGGAGGAGAACTCGCGGCTGAAGAAGCTGGTGGCTGATCTTTCGCTGGACAAGGCCATCCTGACGGAGGCCCTGGACATAGCAAAAAACCTCTGAGCCCGGCGCGGCGGCGGGAGTTAGTCCCGCAGGTCCAGCATCGGCTGGACTGTTCGCAACGTCGGGCCTGTGAGGTGACGGGCACGGTTCGCAGCACGCAGCCTACCATATGATTGTCGGCAAGTTGCCGGGTGCTAAACTGATACCAGAGGACGCTACAGGGTGGCACTACCTCAGAGAAAGCCTTCCAGCAGAGACCGGCTTGCACTGAACACTCCTGAGAGCCGGACGGAACTGCCCTACAAAGGCATGCTCAGGATTAGCCATAATAATTGTAGATCAGCGTCGCTGTAACCGCAAAGGCAACGATGACCGCGGCTTCAAAGAAGAAATACCAATCAAATAACGTCTTTCGCCGCCGCGGCCGTAAAGAGCATGCATTATTCTCCGTCGCCATTGGACAGAGGCTGTGGATTGTTATGCGGGAGCGGTTGAAGAAATAGTTCAGTATCCGGCGAAGCACACTGCGTCGCTTTTTGCCTTTGCCGACTATCGGGCATTGTTTTTCGAACATTCGGCCAGTAACGCCGCACTTGAGGTAGGCAAGATGCATCGGATCCTGCAGTGATGCCTCGGCCTGCTCTGCGATTGCTGTGTTCTTCTCGTTGCCGCGCAGGCCGCGGAACACAAAGCCAATTGCCGCTACCCCAGGTGTAAGAAAAGCGGCAGCTATCAGTACTCCCAAAGGCCTATCCTTGAATTCTCCACGCAGCAGAGCCGCAACTGCGAGAACGTAAAAACTGAGCACGGTGAAGATTACCTTCCAGATTTCCCCATTGCGGTCACGCATGCGGGTGCGATGCGTTTCGGACAGGAACTTGCAAATGCTTAGCCTCTGGTCAACCGTCAATGGTTCCATCTCTGAGCCATTTCGCGAGGCGTCGTCTGCCATAGTGTCTGTTCCCCCCAATTAAGCATATCACGGCCGCAGTAACGCTTTACTGCGGTAACTGCGAATCCTCCGGCAACGGCACAGCGGCCTCTTCCGGCTCCTCGGCCTGCGGCGACGGGAGCGGACTTTCGGGGTAGACGACGTTGGGGCTGCCAAGACCGCCCATGAGAGCAAGTTGCTTGCGGCTCCAGGCGGCCCACTCCGGCCGGGTATCCTTCATCACCAGGTCGGCCAGCAACTGTCGAGTTCGTTCATCCTTCAGGCCTGCACGCAGGCGGGTGCGGGCCAGGTTGCCGATAATCTCCGGCGAATCCGGCGCCAGCTTCAGCGCTTCTTCGTAATTTGCGGCTGCTTCATCCAGGCGTCGTACCGATTCAAAGATCATGCCCAGGTTGTTGCGGGGTTCGGGGTTGTTGGGCATGAGCTTGATGGCGTAACGCGCCTCCCAGGCTGCCAGATAATGCTTCTGTTGCCGCAGGTAGACCGCGGCCAGGTTATTGTGGGCCGGGCCGAAGAAGATGTCGGCGGTGAGGGCTTCCTTCAGGACCTTCTCTGCCTCATCAATGTTGCCAGCATTGGCCAGTTTTACGCCTTCGGCATTCAAGCGGCGGGCGGTATCGGTGTCGCGACGAGGATCGCCGGGCATAGTCTCGTAGCCGGTATTGTAGGTCGGGCTTTTGCGGCACCCAGTAAATGTGATGCAGCAGCAGGCGGCAATCAGGATGATAGTAAGTTGCAGCATCTTCATGTCAGTCTTCCTTCCAGTCACTTCGTGTTGGTCGGCGGGTCGTAGATAAGATAGGTCACCACAAATTCAGCATCCCAGCTGTCGGCATTATCATCCGGACGGTTAGGGCTCAGTCGCAGCGTTTGAGTTCTCAGACCATGGTCGCCACGGGTAAGAGTATGCAGCATTGTTACCAGTTGCCTTAGACGAGACTTCCGCACTGTAACTCGCGTGGGCTTTTCTCTGTAGACACTATCGCCTATTCGCTGGGCCGGTTCATGGCTGATGCGGACTATGTCGGCTCCCAGGCCGGCCGACTGCGCTGCTCGCTCCACCAGACCGGTGATTTCATCTGACAGCCGCTCTCGCTCGGTGGCTAGCGTGGGTCTGGAGCGGAGCGTTTTGATTTTGTCGGCCATCAAGGTGCAGTCCAGCAAATCCTCCGCGGCTTGCACGGCACGGTGCTTCTGGTATGTAAGCTGACCGACGCCCAGATAGAGCATCCAGAGAAGCAGCAGGGCCAGGAGCAGAAGCTGTATCAGGTGTCTACGGGTCACTTGGCGCCTCCTTGATTGACGGAGGAGACTTTGGGTGATGCAATCTTCTTCGTGTCATCCTGCGATTTGGCGGCAGGTTTCCCGGAGAGCGTGAAGCCAACGATGTTCTTGGGCAGTCTTTCGGTGGTTGGCGGATTGAATTCCAGGCCGCCTGATCGCATGGCCTGAGCAATACGTTCAGCCGTGGTATGCGAGGTGGCTTGTCCCTCCAGAAGTATGTCGCTGGCACTGATGCGCAAGCTGGTTAAGCGGTACCGGTCCTGCTTGGGCAGGTTTTCGGAGATCAGCCGCAGGACGTCAAGTGAATCGCGCTGGAGGTCGACGTTCAGATTCTCGCCGCTCACGGCGCTGAAGCGCATCAACTCGCTCTGAAGCCGTGAGCGAATGACCGGCGGCACCTGGCCTGAGGGATAGGCTTTCTGGTAGACAGTCGTCTGGCATCTCTCGAGCTCGTCGGCCACCTCGGCGTATTGCACTGACCGCCAATAAGCAGATCCCGCGGCAACGGCCAAAAGTGTCAGAACAAGGATACTGGCAACGCGCAGATGCCCCAATACTCTCTTTAGAAGATTGGTCGGTGCCAGCCCATCGCGGCGAAGATTGATGCTGCGGTTGCCGTCGGCAGACAGGACCATGGCCGCACCGAGGTCGGCACATCGCTCTGGTAGCTCTGTCTGAAGCGTGACCACCGGCAGACCAGTGGTGGCGGTGATCTCGGAGGCGGCGGCTGCCGGCAACTCGCCTGCCACGTGAATGGCCGGTTGCCCGCCGTCATCAACTGGCGAGATCAGCAGGTCAGCACTGGCCGCCTGGATAATCTCGTCGGATGAAGGAGTGACAGTGTACCAGGCCGTGACGGTGGGGCCGCAGGTGCGAAGGAGGTCGGCCTGTTCACCATCGACAACCAGCAGGTATTGTCCAGGATTACAGTCGGCCTGGATGAGGTAGCGAAGCACAAGCAAGCTGCGCGGGCAGATGCAGCTGATTTCGATCCCATTCTCGGTCAGTCGATCTACTATGTCCTTGAGCGGCTGCGTTTCGGCGGCCACCGCCAGACATCGCCCCTTCGATTCGGAGAGAAAATCAACCGTCAGCCGCTCGGCCTCCAGAGGCAACTGGTCTTCCAGGCGATAGATCATCGCTGGTCGGCGATTGCGACGCGGTAGATTAAGGAGATCGATGGCGGCTGTGAATACACGACTACCCGAGACTGACAGAAGACACTCCTGACGATCGTATCCGAGTTGGCGGAGTGACTCCACGACCGCGGGTAGAACATCGGCGACACTCTCCTCTGGCCCCAGAGGAACAGTCTGCGACTCAATGCCAGTGCCGTTAATCCGGCTTACGCGCCAGCCTGCTTGCCCCTCCAGAAGATGCATGACGAAAAAGCCTTGGCTCATGGCCTGCCTCCCTCTGAGGAGGCAGACTTCAGGGTAACACTGCGGCCGCGATGTTTCAGCACTACTTCGTCCTGCCGGATTTCCAGCACTTCGACATCTTCAAGCTTCTGGCCGACGCTTACCCACTGTGCCTGTCCACGAGCTGGACGAAGCAGGGCCATGGTGAACCCTGGCTCAATGGCCGTACCTTCGAGAACTACGGCAGGGGGCGGTGGTGGAGGAGGGGGCGGTGGTGGTGCCGCCGGCTCGGGATCTACGAGCGTCTGAAGCAATTTGCTTTGGTAAATGACCGCATAGTCTTGAAGAGGCCCGCCCTGAACGGCTGCAACTATAGGATTCTCATTGGAGGATTCTGTCGTCGGAACAGTAGTCGGCATCTCCACGTCCAAAGGAAGAAGCAGGGCACCGGCGATAATAGCCGCGATGCCAAGCGAGGCAAGAGCAGACGTCAATTTAAGCAGTCTCTTCCAGGACCGCAGTGTCATTGTCACCATAGAAAAGTCCACTCCTGGGAGTCATTCTCTGCATCGCCCTGCTGATTCACGTAGAGACGCTGCCAATCTCGGGAGCCGCTGCGGACAACGAGCCAGATGCTATGGCAATAAGAGCGGCTGGTTAAAAGTCGTCTCAAGCTCTCGCGGCGTTTCTTCTCGATTTCCAGGCTTTCCATGGCTGCATCGACAGTGCCTTGCGGGTTGTCGAGTCGCCACTTCAGCAGTTGATCAATCTCGTTTTCGTTGAGCAGATCGCCCAGCGTTGCCCGCAGCACCAGAGCGTCAGCACGCAGTATATTGACGGCACCGCTGCCCCAGCAGGTGATGTGCTGATTGACGCAGCTGTCGTATTTCATCTGTGGCACCGACATCCTTTTTCCAGGAGCAAAGAGCTGGCCCAGGGCCGCGAATCTCTGAGGCCAGCGTGAGATCAGATTCGCCGGTGGTTCTGCCGCCGGGCGTGGTTCAACCGCCAAGGCCTCCCTTTGGTCAGCCTGCAAGCTCCTCAGCGTATCGATCAAAGATCTCATGCCGTGTCGCTCCAGCAGCATGTTAGCATTGGCTTTGGCCTGCTCATCGCCTGCCACAATTGTCAATTGCCTGCCGTTGAGTGTCAGGTCCACTCGGGCAGTGGATGCAGGTCTGCCAGAGATTGCCAGCTGCTCCTCCAGCAGCCGTTCAACCGCCGGCAGCGCTGCCGCCCTGGCACTGAGAAAAGCCCACTTCAGCTGTAACTCCTCCTGAGCACTGGCAGCAGCCAATGCTGCTTTGCCACTGCGATGAGCGGCAAGGCCGAGATAGCTGCCGGCCAGAACAAGCACCAGCAGCACAAGCACCAGTGCAAAGCCTCTCTTGGTTGAGCGCCGAGCGATCATAATCATTTCCTGCGAAAGACGAAATTCATTGGTGGACCTTCCACCAGCGACAGCGTAATGGCAACTACATCGCCGGGAGACCCCCAGTTGCTGGAGAGAGAAGCGCGTGGGCCTCCAGATGTGCTCACCTCGATCGACTGTATATCGCACAAGACTTTCTCGCTCCAGAGTCTGCTGCTCTCGTCCTGCTGTATGCGAAGCAGCCATTTCCTCTGTCCCACCTGCTGCACCTGATATCCGACAGTGATCGGCCTGTGCTCAACCTCGAGCGATTGTCTGTTCAGTGCACAAACAGTCTGCAGCTCAAAACCATGTCTGGCCAGTCTCATGCGGCGGGCCTGCTGCAGATCCTCCTCCAGAAGTCTTGCCAGAGCCGCCTCGTGCGGTGCCGGCATTTCCATTGCTGCAGATTCCATGGCCGCTGCATTCTGCGACAGGCGTGTGATAAGCCTTAAAGCCCCAGCCGTCAGCATGGCCGTAATGGCCAGCGTGATCATCATTTCGACCAGAGTCAGCCCGGGGCGTTTTATCATCTTTCTTTCCGTGGTAACAGCACTTCAAGTCGCAAGGTGGCCTTTTCGCTGGCCGCAGCCATTTCCACTCCGGCGTTTTTAACCGGAGCAAAGATTTCCAGGGCCACTACATCGGCCTGCAATACTTCAGCATTCCGCTTCTCCACAATGCTTGTCCTCCAGCGCCAGAGTGTTTCGTCAGCAAAGATTCCCGCGCTCTGCACCGGAAAGCTGTCACGGTCTGCCCACCAGCCCTCCAACAGCTGGTCCGCCAGGCGGCAGGCCTTTATGCGTTCATTAGCCAGCCCGGTTTGAGCCGTCATTCTGCCGGCGGCCACCACAATGCTGACAACGAGGCTGCCCAGGATAGCCATCGAAACGATGGCCTCAACGAGGGTTGAACCCGCCTGGCGTTGCCGGGTCAGCCAGAAACATTTCGCGCACATCCAGATCCTCCTCGGGCTCCAGCGTCTGTCCCGTCAGTCCACTGATAACCAGCCAATGCCGGTCGCCTTCGCGAGCTTCGATGCAGAGTCCATAGGTTGTACAGAGACCCCGGCGGCTGAAGGGAATAACATAACGCCCAGCGACGATCTCGTCTCGGCCCACACGCAAGGCAATAAGCTTCAGGCCATGAGGCAGCTGAAGTGCTGTGCCAAGCTCGTTGCCGCCATCGGCTGAGCGGCGTTCGATGCGGCCTTCGGACAGGTCCACCCATAGTCGTACCGGGCGATCCTGCTCCAGACAGATTCTCCTGGTCAGCCGGTCATAAGCAGCCATACTCTCCTTGAAATCATTGATCCTGGCCAGATAAAGCGGACTGTGAAGTCGAAGGGTAATCGTGGCCGCCATGAGGCCCAGCAATACCAGCACAACAATGAGCTCGACCATCGAGAATGCCGGCCTTGCCATCCTCAACTTCTGTCACTCCTTCAAGTCAAAGGCACTGATGTCAGCGTTGATGCCATCGCCACCCTGGCGGCCGTCCGCTCCAAGGCAGACAAGATCGTAAGGAGCGCCGCCCACGCCGGGCTTGTTGTAGACATACAGGTTGCCCCAGGGGTCCTTGAAGGTTGTTCCAGGCTCCAGCGGCGGTATTGGCAGCTTTTCGCTCGGCTGGGCAAGTACATTCAGGCTCTGGTCATTGCTGGGATAATCACCATACACGCCATAGAAGGTGTCCAGGGCTTGTTTTATAGTCGACAATTCAGAACGAGCCGTGGTCTGGCGAGCACGCGAGAGGTAGCTGCTGACCTGTATGGCTATTGTCCCGGCCAGAAGACCGATAATGACGATGACGACCATCAGCTCAACCAGCGAAAAGCCGGCTGTTCTCATGCGCCGGCAGGGGTGGTCAAAGTACATTGCTTACCTCCAGGATCGGCAGAATCGTGGCGAAAGCCACTGTCCCAACCATTAGTGCCAATAGTACAATAAGCAGCGGCTCCAGCACTGCCGTAAGCCGCTGCGTAGCCATGTCGACTTCTTCGTCGTAAGTTTCAGCAAGCTGCTCCAGCATCTCCTCCAGCTGGCCGCTCTGCTGGCCGACCGCCAGCATCTGCACGACCATCGGGCTGAAAACTCCGCTTGCGGCCAGTGGGGCTGCGACATCCCGGCCAGCGTTTACTGCCATTTCATACTGCTTCAGGGCCTGCTGGAAGACCCTGTTGCGCAGTGTCCTCCGCGTAATCTGCAGGGCTTCGATAAAAGGCAAGCCACTCCGCAGCAGGGCCGACAAGACTACCGCAAAGCGGCTGGTCAGCTCTTTGCGCAGCAGTTCACCCACCACTGGCAGCCACAGAGTGCAACGATTCATAAAACGACCGCCATATTCGGTCAGCGAGAAATGACGGACAAGCAATGCCAGAACCGATAATCCACCGAGCAGCAGCCACCACCAGTCAATCAACAGGCGGCTTACCGACTGGACCGCCAGGGTCAGGGCAGGCAGTTCTTTGCCTGACTGCGTCAGAGTACTCAGAAGGTTAGGCACAACATAAGTCATCAGAAAAATCATTACCGCAAAACCGATTGCACAGACCACCAGAGGGTAGAGCAGCGCGTTGACCACTCTGCCGCGCAGGCGCTGGCTCTTTTCCTTGAAAGCCGCCAGCTGCCTCAGGGCAAGATCAATTGAGCCTGTGTTTTCGCCAACCCTGGTGATGTTGACGCAGAACTCGTCAAAATAAACTCCCTGTCGCCTCATGGCTTCAGAAAGGCTTTGTCCGCCGCGAACATCATCCGAAAGATGCTGTATGACAGTACGAAATATTCCCCGGTGCTGATCGGCAAGAGTTTCGAGGCCATCAAGCAGCGGAATCCCCGCTCGCGTCAGTGTCGCCAGCTCTCGAATAAAGGCCGTAACCTGCACATCACTCTGTCGCCCGCGGCGACGGGAAATAAAGCCATTGGCTCGGCCACTGTTGCAGACGGTGATCTGCGTGATCGTCAGCCCGCGCTGGCGAAGCTGGTCGCGAGCCTGCCGGGGTGTATCGGCAATGATCGTGCCGGCCACCAGCGATGCATCTTTTTCCATGGCTTCGTAAGCGAAGACCGCCATAGAAGAAACGTCCTTTCTGGAATTATGCCGAAGCAATCAGGCCATTGTCAAAAATCGTCGCAGCTGGTTATGCGCGTCACCTCGCTGAGCGTAGTCCATCCTTCGGCCGCCCAGGAAAGGCCACAGCTCCGTAATGTAACCATGCCGTCCGCCACTGCCTGACCTTTTATGGTCGAGGATTTGGCTCGCGAAAGGACCAGCTCCCGTATCGTCTCGGTCACCGTAAGCAACTCGAAGATACCCATTCGCTCGCGGTAGCCTGTGTTGAGGCATTCCTGGCAGCCACGGCCAACAAACAGTCCCTCGATCTCCTGGTGGCCATTGGCGGCGAACAGCTGGGTCTCGTCAGCCGCGGGTTCCACGGCCTGACGACACTGCGGGCAGATGCGCCTGATAAGCCGCTGGGCCAGGACTCCAAGCAGACTGCTCGCCAGCAGATAAGGCTCGACCCCCAGGTCAAGCATACGAGAGACGGCCCCGGCGGCATCATTTGTGTGCAAAGTAGAGAAAACCAGGTGGCCGGTCAGAGCCGACTGAATGGCCATGCGGGCAGTCTCGGCATCCCGAATCTCGCCGACCATTATGATGTCCGGGTCCTGCCGCAGGACATTTCTCAAGCCGCTGGCGAAAGTCATGCCCTTGCGTTCGCTGATCTGCGTCTGACTGATACCTTCCAGCCGATACTCGACCGGGTCCTCCAGCGTCAGTACGTTAAGTTCCTGAGAGTTAACTTCCTGAAGAGCGGCATAAAGGGTTGTCGATTTGCCACTGCCGGTAGGGCCGGTTACCAGGACAATGCCATGGTCGCGGTGAATGAGGCTGCGAAAACCCGTCATAATCTCTGGCGGCATGCCCAGTTCGCCCAGTCGATACAGTCTGGCGCTCTTGTCCAGCAGGCGAATCACCGCCCTCTCGCCAAAGCTGGTAGGTAAGGTGGCTATTCTCAGGTCCACAACGCGGTCACCCACCTCCACCGTTGCCCGGCCGTCCTGCGGCAGGCGGCGTTCGGCTATGTTCATGCCGCCCATTACCTTGATGCGGCTGACTATCTCTTCCTGCAGTGACTTTGGAGGATGGAGGACATCGTGCAACACCCCGTCGACCCGGAATCTGACAATGAGGGCATCTTCCGTCGGCTGAATGTGGACATCCGAGGCGCGTCGCTTGATGGCATCGAAAATTGCCAGATTGACTATCTTGATCACGGGATCACGACTGGCCACGTTCAGCAGATCTTCGTTTGTTACAGCACTGAGCAGCTCTTGCTGCAGCGCTTCCTCATCGAGCTGCTGAATGACCTTCTCGGCCTGGCCATTCTGCTGCTGGTAAGCCAGATTCACCGCTCGTTCTATCTCGTCCTTTGTGGCCAGGATCGGCCGTACCCGACGGCCGATGAGCTTGCTGATGACCTGCAACTGCGGCCAGGAGGCAATATCGCAGATTACAACCGTCAGCTCCTGCTCTCCGGCCTCTCCAGCCAAACCCAGCATGTGATGCTGCCGGGCAAAGGCAATCGGTACTGAAGAAAGAAAAACATGGCTGGGTGCGAGGCCGCTGAGGCTTTCGACGAAAGGCACTGATAATGCCTCGGCCGCGGCCCTGGCAATGACTGTTTCATCAATCTGCGCTTGGCGAGCCTTTGGCAGGTTGTCCGGCATCTCATTCAAGGTGGCATGAAGTCCCTTCAGCTGCCCCTTGACTGCCGCGGCAAAGCGGGCAGCTATGGTCGGCGGCGTCCCCACGGCCAGATTCTCGCCAGCACATGATGTTAATTCTGCTACTTCCATATCTCCCTGTCTTCCGCGTGCTCGACCAGACTTGCCTTGCAATTATGGCATCATCATTGGTTCGCTCTCGGGGTATTCCGGCTGAAGTCCTGCCGTGCCCGAGGCCACTTCGGAAATATACTTCAGGTCCGTGAACTGATCATCCCGCAATATCACCGGCCGGATGAACACAAAGAGCGTCGTTTCATTGTCGTTCCTGGTCTCGTTACCGAAGAGATATTTGAGCAACGGCAGCTGGACCAGATACGGAAGCCCGGCGATGCTTTTGCTGATGTCACGCCGCGTAAGGCCGCCGACTATTACGGCGTGTCCGTCTGGTACCGTGACGGTGCTGTTGATGGTATTGGTCTGCCGAGGCGGCGGTACGCCCGCTGCTCCCGATCCGGTGAAGCTGTTCAGTGTAAAGGCATAGTTCAGGAGCAGGTAATCTCCCTGGCTGATGTGAGGGGTGACTGTTACGGTAGTGCCGGCCGATGCATAGCCCGCGAAACTGGTGGTGGAGACTGTGTCGCCGACATTGATGCTGACGTATGGAGCTTCGGCTATGCTGGAAAGGGTGGCTGTACCATTATCGTTTACCAGGACTTTGGGAGCCGATACAACCTTGGCTCGGGCGTGACTGGCCAGAGCCCTCACCACTACATTGACTGTGTCAGGATCAAGCAGTACGCCATTAAAGCCCAGCCCTGGAGCCAGCGTCAAGGCGCCGGTGAGCGGATCAACAGAGCTCAGGCCTGTTGAGCTGAAAACAAGGTATCTGCCATCGTCTCCCGCCTCGCCGGCCTTGGCTACGTCAATGCCCAGAGAGAAACTGTCCGAAGTGTCGAGCGTAATAAGCGTGACCTCGACCATTACTTGCGGCAAGCGCGTGTCCAGCATCTCGATCAGCTTGGCATAAACCTTCTGCGTGGCAGGAGGTGCTATGACCACTATGGAGTTTGTAATCGGGTCGGCCGTTACGACGGCCTGTGTTGCTGATTCTCCGCTGGCTGCGGCGATCGCTCCGCGAGGCTGTGCGGCGGATTCCGGGTCGGTTTTTGGGGCAGTCGCCGCCGAATCCGCGGGATCCATCGGCGGCCTGGGTGGAGCAACGCCAGGTGGGCTTGGAGGGACATTCGGTCCGGTGGAAAGACTCTCTCCCTCGGTAATTCGTGGTCCGAGGCCACTGGCCCATCCATGCCGGCCAGGGCGTCGGCCGTCAATCCGCCGCCCGCCTCCAGCGCTCTTATGGTAGCCATAACCTCTGCTGCCGTTCGATTCATGATCTTGTAGAAGCGGACATGGCTCTCTTCTTCGCGGAGCGGAACATCAAGGTCCCTTTTCAGCGCTTCCACGTGCTGCTGAACAATCGATGATGCCGTCACTATGAGCATGCCGCTCTCGGCATCGATCATCGATTTATACCGGTCCTTGTCTCCAAAAGCCCCGCGAACCAGCCTGTCTACGCGCTCAGGCGGTACGTGCAGAAAGCGGTAAGTCCTGGTCTCCACCTGCCCCGGAATATCCAGCTTCTCGATCAGTTCGAGGGCTTCCTTTTCCTGGGCTGGAGGGGCGATAAGCACAATCTGGTTGCCCCGTGGCTCAGTCGACATGCTGACGCGCAGCTGCCTGCCGCCGCCGGCAAGGCGATTCTTCTCGGTAAGAAGCGCCGTAACCTGCCTCGCCAGCAGGTCCGCCTCCCAATGGCGCACGGGCACAAAACGCATTTCCAGCTGATCTCCAGGCCGATCAACCAGATCGATCAGCGGAGCCACACGGCGCAGAACGTCAGCGTAGTCCATGACCATGATGGTGTTCTGATCAGCCAGCAGAAAGGTGCTGCCTCCAGGCTTGCTGAGGAATGGCTTGATCACCTGGTCAACCTGGGCCACGCTCGCCGAGCGAAGCTCGAATGCCTGGGCCATCAGAACAGTCGCTTCGGCTGTTCGAAAGGCCTCACCAGTCAGCTGCAGGTCTCGAACTACCGTTGGCAGATCCTGCACGGCCACGATCTTCTTCCAGCCAGGTTCGTCGCCATCAACCATGGTCAGATTTGCCATCTTCAGAACACTCTGCAGAACTCCCGGCAAGCTCTCCAGCGGAATGCGCTGAGGGATGATCATGGTGATGCGCTTCTTCACCAGGGCCTCATCATACATCAGCTTTATGCCCAGGCGCTTGGCCACATAGTCAATGAGAACCTTGACTTCGACATTCTCGGGGAAATTAAGTTGTACCATCTCCGGCTCGGCAGCAGCGGCTTCCTGTGTCGCCATCTGATCGTCGGCAGAGGTTTGATTGGGGGACGGCGGTGGGGCAGGGGTCTCTGCTTCTGCCTGAGGGGACTGCTGCGCCGAAGCTGTTTGAATTGAAAACGCGGCCACAGAAAGCAGCGTCAGAACGTATATCAGGCGACGATTCATGGCGTTCTCTTTCTGCATGTTGTGCGGCTGTCGGTCAGGTTACTGCGGCGCGGCCGCGGCGGAAACCGCCCCGGCCTCTTTCACCTTGCCAGAAATGTAAAGATCAACCGGCTGAGAATGGCCTTGAAGATGAAGGCGGATCGTCCCGCTCATCGGCCCCTGGCTGTTGCCTGCCAGACAGACAACCTTCAGCAAAGCCTTACCCGGCTGTTCATCAAGCGTGAGTATAGCCTCGAGATTCTGAAATGCCAGTAATTCATGCCGCTCGACAATTCTCTCCTGCGAATCTCTGGCACCTATGAGGATACTGTGGCTGGTTCTGGAACCGGCCGCTACTGAACCAAGGGCTACTTCACCCTGGCTGATGGTGAAGCGGTCGGTCACTGAGTAAGATACCGCTGCGTTAATTGTTGGCTGCAGTTTGCTTGTCGTGCTGATGGAAATGCGAGCTTTTGTCGATCCTGCCCTGGCGCGGGATGCGTCAATGACAATGGGCACGGAAAGTCGCCCACCGTCACGGGCAATTGGCGAGCGAGGAACAAGTGCGGTGCACGCCGGGTCAGAAGATATGCCATAGACAGGCCTTATCTCCTCGTCTCCTTCGTTAACACAGACCACGTTCAGCCGACACTTCTGGCCGACAATAAGTACACCTGCATCAACCTGTTCCGGTTCAACTGAAAGCGGCATCCCCACGCGAGATTTGACCGTGAGAACGAACTTCTCGCTCGGGTTTTGGGCGGACGAAATAAGCAGGCGCTTACTGTAGAAAAGCGGCTCGTTCGGTGCCTCGAAAACCAGTTCCAGAGTTAGGGATTGTCGTGGGTCTTCTGCGGCGGAACGGATCTCTTTGCCTGTCATGCACTTGCATTCTGATCTGATTGGTCCCAGTGCCGGCAGTGGCTGATCCTTTCGGGTCAGTACGATGTTAACCTTGTGTCGGCTTTCCGGTCTGCTGAAGCCAAAGTCAAACTCCGCCTTTCCGTCATCCCAATCAACCGATACTGTCTGATGCACTCTTGTCTTTTGCTTCTTCTCTTCAGCAGCAGGTGCCGCCGAGACCGATTGGCTTGTTCCGCCCGCCACTGTCGGCGTTGAAGGGTCAGTGCCGTCAGTGGTCGCTGCTGAGGCCGTACCTGCGTCAGTCGCTGCCGGAACTGCTTTTGTTGAGGCAATGGCAATAAGCTGTTTCATATCACTAACCGAATCGGCTGCCGCTACAACCTCTCCATCCTGTAATCGAATCACCGCCGGGGTTGTTACAAACCAGTCCCTTTCAGTACTCAGGCGACCGTACTTCCATCCTTTTGTGTGCAGGCTCAACCGCTGGTCAGCAAACGGCGGCAGTTCGACCATGGCTACGTTTTCCGGCCAGCCATCGAGAGAGCTAAGGGTAGAAGCACGCTTCTCCAGCTCGCCCAGCACTTTCCTGCAGCGTCCGCAGTCATTATGATAGAGAACGATTGCCCAGTTTCCCTCAGCCACCTCATTCTCTGTGCTGCCGGGCTCATTATCAACCGCCAGATACTTAAGCAGCGGAAATCTCAAACCTGTCCAGGCTTGAGGCTCAAGCAAGACAAACTGGTCATCGCCCAGTATGTCGCCATCGTTTGAAAGCCTGGCTGGCTCGTAAGCAACCATGGCAACCATAGCGGGAGCACCAAGAACCAGGCTGGCGGCAGCGACCGTCGCGAAACGCAGACGAGGCCGGCTTGGCTTTTGAGCGGGAGGTTGAAAGCCAGTGTTACTGGCTCGCGGAAAGAACAGGAGTAATAACGCAACCAAGCCTGCATCGAGAGCCACTGTGTACCATGGCCAGACTGAAATGACGCCGAAACAGCCGCACGACGCCTCACCTGATATGGCCTTGTAAAGCGAGACGACAGTGAAGAAAAGAAATGTTGCCAGAGCCAGAAACCACACCGGTCTGCGCCACAGCCCGCTAAGCAGTAGAAGGCCAAGCACCAGCTCGTATCCCACTCCTGCCGTCAAAAGCCACCGCTGATCAAGCCAAGTCTGCTCAAGCACAGGACGCGTAGCCAGCTGGTGGGCTTTAAGCCCGGCCGCGGCAAGCAACACTGTTGCCGTAAGCAAAGCCGACAGTTGTGTCAGGCGTGATAACTTTGGCTGACGATGAGAAGACATGGCTTGCTCCCAAAATTCGATGTTCTTGCGGAAAATGTACAGAGCCCAGAGAGCAAAAACAATTAACAAATTAAAAATTGTCAAAATACTGTTGACATACAGAAAATGGGTTGCTAGCGTAAAGACAGGTAGTTTACATATCCAGTAGTAGCCGTCGGGCCCGAGGCCACATAGCTAAAACAACAAGGAGCAGGTCAATGAAGCGATTGCTGGTGATACTTGCTATCTCAGTCATTACCACCTCAGCGGCTGCACAAGAGCTTCGTTTCTCAGAGCCCACGGTTCCGGAAGAGTGGAAGGAAAAGAACGCCATTCAGTTGCACGATTTGGCCGCTCAACTAGTGACGCAGGGGGAGTCGGCAAAAGATCAGCGCGCACTCCTTGCGAGTTACGTAGGCTACCGCTTTCTTAATGATGCCGTCGCTACACATTCAATACCCCTGACTGTATGGAGCGGCTTCTCGTCCGCCCTTGCTGCAGATATGGATGAGGCGGTTGTGATCAACTGGCGGAAGGGCCTGAGAGAGGGCTGGATCGCAGACCAAGAAGCTTTGACGGGAATGTCTGAAGATGATTTCCTTTCTCTGGTCAGCACTCTGAGGCACCTGAAAGATTCGGAATTGCCGTTGCTGTGGGCTAAGCGAGTAGAGACAAAATATTTGTTGGACGCCGCAACAATACGAGCCGTGGGTGTAACGAAATGGAAGGAGTACGTTCTCGAAAGCCGCCCCGGACTTACGGATGAGGGTGCTGCACAGTGGCACGCCAAGATCACAGAAGCACTAATTCCTGATCCCGAATCCATGGCTGCAATGAAAGACGACGACTTCACCGGAGTAATAGGCATGCTTAGAGCTCTGGCAGAAACGGATGCCAAGTCGTTAGTCATAACAAGGCATACTGCTATAGATCTGGTGGACGTGACAAAGACGCGTGCTGTCGGCCTTTCAGAGCTTCGACGGCGGGTCGTAACGTACCATCATAACATGGACGAAGAGATGAAAGAACTATGGCTCGTACGGCTGAAGGAAGTATATGTGTCAGACGATGCGTCGCTGGCCTCACTGTCTTCTGCAGAATTTGCAGGTTTAATCTCCGCCTTGCGGGCAGTTGGCGAAGAAAAACTGGATGCGATCTATGTTCAATATGTCACAAAATCAGAAAATTGGCGAACTGGTGGCAATTTACTCGCAACTTCGAGAGCTTTGAAGAGAGCCGGCGAAGCTGGTTTGGCTGCAAGGTTGCGTGTTGGCGATCACTTAGCCGGTGTCCTTGCCGGCGAAGAAGCACAAGCTGTAATTGATCTCAAAGAAGCAGAGCTGATTTCTCGCGAATTGGTTGACGCAATGCCCCCAGAGTTGAAGACGCGATGGATAAACGGGCTCCGAAAACACTATGCGCAAGAGGAAGACCTAAAGAACCTCTCGAAAGATAACTATCTGCACCTTGTCCGGTTGCTCGATCGCTTTAACGACCTCCAATTACCTGCTCTGTGCGCATCTTGGGTACAAGCCGGAGATCATTGGCAGTCTCTGGACCTGACCAAACTTAAGGAGCTTTCTTTACGTTTGAACACACTTGGTAAAGAGGGTGAAGAGGTTCGCACTTCTATGGTTCTTCATCTGATCGCGAAGCTTCGGGGCAACCCTGAGGCTGCGCGTGCAGGAGGATGCCAGGCTTGGGCGGCACTCGGGCGCGGTTTTTCCGGAAACGTCGTGCCCAAGGATAAGGCCATAGAGCTTGCTGCAGCCTTGAGAACAGTGTTCACTGACGACGCTGGTATACTCGCTCGACTTACGGCGGCTGAATTCCGGCATCTGGTGACAACGCTTAAATATCTCGGAGATACGAAAACCGAGGAACTGAATCTACAGTGGCTGAAGGCCTCAGAGGCTTGGAAAGCAGGCGACCTGTCCTGGTTTCTGCAGGCGTTGCCAAAAAGCGGAGAGGAAGCTGCCAAAGCTCGCGTCAATCTTATTAAACAAATCGAAGAGCGCCACATGGGTGACGCGGCTTCAATTCGGGCGGTTAGTGTAAGGACCTGGACTGACATTATTCGGGAAGTCCATGAGTTCATGGGAACGGCCGCCAAGAGTCGTTGGGCTCAGTCGCTCCAAACTGCACTGATGCCGGACGGTGGCGTTGGTGATCTGGAGTTGTCAGAGTTCATTGCTTTGAGTCGGGCGCTTTGCTTACTCGACAATGAAGCGGCGGCAGTTCCAGCCACGGAGTGGCTGGCAAACAATGTTGAAGACGCTGCTGCCATTTCAACTGCAGATCTTTCCGGCCTTGTTATGGCAGCGGCAAAGAGTAACCGAGAACGGGTGTTGCTGTTAATGGATCAAGTTGATGCTGCATGGCGTACCAAGCTTGCTGCATCGGAAGCCGCTCCAGAAGACTGCCGCAACCTTTCGCGAGCATGGTTAGCGCTGGGTGCAAGGCAAAAGAGTCGAGAGTGGGCATCGTTGATGTATAACCAGCTTTTGGGTTCAGAGGATGTCAGGGCGGTTGCGAGTTATAGCACTTTGGACTTACTCGTCAGCACAATGCACACAACTGGTATGCTTGATCGGCACAAGCAGGAATATCCCGCTTTTGCCCATGTGGCGGCATCGTTGGCCGCCAGCGGAAAGCTCGAGGACGCAGCCGCTTTTCCGAAGTGTAAACACTTCGGCATGCTGTTGTCGATGCCAGCATCCAGTGAGACTTTGCGACAGGCTCTGGTGGATCCCGAAGGACAACCACGGCAGGTCGTGGTGCGGATACTGTCGTATGCTTATGAGCGTGCTGGGGTCGCTGCCGAGTGGCGAAAGTTTCTAGATCAGCAGATCGCAGCATCTGATGGCGACGTAAGCATCCACTGGATGCTGGCACGAGCCTATGCAGAAATGGCCCGACTTGGTGATATCAAGCCGTGGCGAGGCAAAACCGAGTGGCTTGATCCGGCTTTTGCTGCAGCAGAATCTGCGGAAGCACGTTTAGCCGTTACGACTGAGTACATTGAACGCTATCGCATTGTCGCTCGTCCCGCGGTCGCAATCAGCTTCATTCACAGCATTCAGGACCAGTTTTCCGGAAATGAACTATTGCGCCTCAAGGATCTGGAAAACAGTTTACAGCTTGAGCAGGCAAAGCTGGAAGAACTTCAGGAGCGCAGTCGCGCAATGCAGGAAGCAGCAAGAACAGCGGGGCGTCTTGCATACTATCGGGGCAGGCTGGAAGCATACGAAGCTGAAGGTGACGAGCTTGAGGCATCCAAGCTTCGCAGCGCAATTGCGGTGCTGCAGCAGAAACTCAGGGAAGAATAGGTCAATCTTCTTTGATTATCTTGTGAGACAACAGGACCCACTTCTAGGCGAGGGCTGGAAACCATGCTTACGAATCGCATCGGATTGATCAAAACGCTTTTCACAGTTGCCGCATTGCTTGCAACCATTGCTGCTGTCTCAGAACCGATTTATGCCTGCGATGACTGTAATAGCAGCGGATATTGCAAGGCGTGTCAGCTAAATACTACGGTTTTAATGAGTCCAGATACCTCCTCTGCAGTGCCAATTAAAAAAGACAACTCTGACATAACTAATGGCACTTCAACGATTTCAGTGCCAATGCTTAGTCAAGATGAACCAGTTTATAATGATAATAGCCAAGAGTGGGAAATAATCATGCGTTGGGGGGAGTTGAAAGTATGCTTTGTCAAATCTGACGCAACAGGAACAGACCCTAACGGATCATACAAGTCAACCAGACCTGACGTTCACGCAGCAATGCAATATTACACTTCTCCACCAAGCGGCCTGAGTAACTATAATGTCATCAGCAATGGCTACCGAATTGCTTGGAACGACAGTGAGCAACTGGTCAGCATGAAGGACCCACAAGACAACGAGATTTTCGAAAACGTGACCTACACTGACGGGCAAGTGACTGCCTACACGCAGGGAGATACAGTCCACACCGTCGGTTATGATACCTCAGACAGAGTTGTCACGTTCACAGCCGAGATGAATTCGACGGCAACTAGTAAAACCTACACCAAGTATACTGAAGAAAATGGCGTCCTGGTGCGCAAGCGCGCAACTATCGAGACGTTCAACAGCGACGGCTCTTCTCGGTATTCTACTACCATCCATGGATACTATGGCAGTAGTGCGGTCGAGAAGAGTGGGTACCTGAAATTTGTGGTCACACCTGAAGGAACAAGAAAGTTCTTGGCGGCCAATGGGACGATTGGTGGAATTAGTTTTAGCGATCCGAAGGTTGCCTGCGATCTGGATAATCTGGCTACCGTCACAGAAACAGCTCTGCTTGAATACGCCTCCACCATTTATGAAGACTATGATTCAGAGGGGCGCGTCACTCTCGAGACTCATAAAGGCTGTGGCAGCTGTGGATCAAGCGGCACAAGGACCCGTACCACCTATCTTGAAAATAGCCAGTATGCCGGCGGCGTCAATGAATGGAAAACTTGCCGTCGCATTATCCAGTTGGACGCAACCGGAAATCCTCTAGCAACTGCTGCTTCGATACAGTACATGAATGGTGACGGCCAAATACTTTATGACATTAAGCAAACAGTTTCCCAAAACGGCAGTGTCTTTTCCGCCGATGCCGTATGGGTGACCGCACACCGGTACGCTGTCAGTACAGACTACGGTGATCTGGTACCGCGTCTTGTGGAGATTCACTATCCTTCAACCAAGTACACTAAAGGTCAGGGTTCTTCGGAGACGATCGGCACATCAACTTTCGAATGGACAACCGTGCCAACATATACAACTCCACATGAGATCGGCAAAGTTGTCCTCTACGAATACCATGCATCCTCTGATATTACATTAGATTACAGCTATGGCAGCGTTACGTATAACGGGACAGCAAAATACGGCGACTTCCGTGGCAAGCTGAAGTACACATGGATAAGGCAGGGCATCGATGACGCGAATGCCAAATGCCTTCAAAGTAAGATGAACTATGTGGCCGTGACTGTAGGGTCTGGAAGCGCAGCTTCTAAAAAGTTTTATCCTCACCAAACGACCTACTACGATGAGTACACCGTGACAGACACTGGTGGTGTGGTTACGACAAATGAGTACGTGTTTGGCAGGAATGGCGACAATGCCATGCATCGCATTCTGGAGGCAGTTGTCGTTAATCCTGTTGTAGCCTCCGCTGAACATGGTCCTGGCGGCACTAGCGGGACTTCCCGCACCAGCGTCTATAAGCATGATGCACTGAACAACCAGAGCTACGTTCAGTGGACTAAGGACTCCTGCGGCTCTCTCTCATTCCGCGAGCTTAATTCCCTGGGCCAACTGGTCAAGGAGATCAGGGATGTCAATACCTCAACCGGATCCGGCTTCAGCGATTTACCACAAGACTGGTCCAACTCTAATGGCCTGCATCTAATTACCGAATACACTTACGACTCCTATGGTCGGCTGCTCACCGTCATTGACCCCAACAATCGTACTAGCAAATTCCAGCATGCTTCATCCTATGATTCAAGCCGTGATCAAGGAACGACAATTTATCTGGTGTCACTGAATTCTTCCTTTGTCGATTCCAGCGGCAATTATGATGTCCTCCCAGTCTCGATTACCGTTTCGGATATGGATGGCCGTAGGCTTATTTCGGCTGAGGGCAAACCCACAGGCAGCCCCAGTGACGGCAATCTGTGCAACGACTGGACTGCCAGCTGGGGCTCAACTGATTCTATCGAGGACAAATTTGCCGGCATTCTTACGGCCAGGACAGACACTGTCTATGATTCGCATGGTCGCGTCAGCGAAGCCAGACGCTACCATGACATACCATCGGACGGTGCTGGAGCACTCGGTACAAACTACCACCGCACATCGTACAGGTACGACGCTAACACCGGTCTGCGAACACATGCGATTCAAGTAAAATCCGGCACGACCAGCAGCGATAGTGTTGAACTCCTTACCAAAACCGATTACGACCAATTGGGCCGCTCAATACGGTCTTGGTCGGGCGTTAGCATTGCATCGCATAATCTGGATAGCGGCGATCCAACACTTTACCGCAACAGTGAAACCTACTACGATGAGAGCACAGTTGGCAGCGGCACAAGTGGTGTTGGTGACGGCCAAATTACCAGCACAAAATCCTTTCATGGTGCAAATGACCAGGATGCACTAAGAAGTGAATCCTATTACGACTACAGAGGCCGCCTGCGCGGCACGGCAACGGCGGGACACGACGGAACCAACTGGGTCAAATCGGGGCCTTTCACCGTCTATGACTATGACAATCGCGGAGCACAAATTGCCCAGGCCAGCTATGACTCCGAGCCAGCCTGGTCCACCGTAACTGGCAACTGGTACTTCGCCCAAGGTGTGCAGAACGATGGTACCGCCCTGGATTCCACCCATGTCTCCCACCGCCGCAGCCTGTCCAGATCCTATTACGATGGCAAAGGTCAACTTTGGAAGTCCACCGTCCACAACATCGACAGCACCGACGGCAGCGACGATGGCTCCATGGCCAGCAAGTATTGGTACGACGAGACAGGCCGTACTATAAAGACCGCCGTACCAAGTCCGGGCAGCGGCCTCAATGGCCTCTTCACAAAAACAAAATACGACGGCGCCGGCAGAGTCACCGAAACGTACCTCTGCTATGATCACTCCGAGACCGACACTGACTACGCCGCCGCTGCTGGCATTAGTAACGATACCGTAATTCGCGTCACTGTGAGCGTCTACGATGATGGCGGTCGCCTCCTTGAGACAAAGGTCGGCACCACTACGGCCAATGCAGTTGCAGTGCAAAAGCAGTGGTACGACGATGCCTGGACCGGGGCGGGAGTTGCAAAACCCTACCTGACGGGCACTTCAAGCCTCAAAGCCGCCGATACCGCTCAGTATGTTACGACCAAATTCGAGTATGATATTGCCGGGCGTACCAGCAAGACTATCCAGCCTGCCGCAAGCGGCACCGGCGATGGAAATTACGCCACCTACACCTATGACGACCTTGGCCGAACGCTCGTTGCCGAGACATTCGCCGAAAATGGTTCCACAGACATCAGGAGTTCAAAGAGCGAGACGCTTTACGGCACCAGCGGACAATCGGTTGTTGCCATTGCCAGCCGCGTCTATAAAGTCAGCGCCACTGGCACCCTTTCAGGTGCCTATATGGAAACCACCTACGACTCCGACGCCTATGGTCGGCAGCGCAAGGTAACGCAGCCGTCGGGAGCGTTCCAGAAGACCGTTTACGATGATTATGGCCGCCTTACTGGCAGTTATCTCTGCAGCGAGGAAGGCAGCAATGTTGATCCGCTGATTATCACAGATGATATCGTCGTGGAGCAGGCGATTCCATTCTATGACGTCTTTGGCCGCACCTGGATGGTCAAGAAGTTCCAGCGCCATGACGATGCCACGGGCGCAGGCGCTCTCAAGCATTCCTCCGACAGCCAACCCAAAGCCCGAGTCACATACGTGGTGCAGTGGTGGGACGACCTGGGGCGCAAGGTTTTAATGGCAGATTATGGCGACAATGCCGGCACCGATATTGCTGAGTCAGATTATGCCACGGCCGGTTTCGACTTTGATGGCGACGGCACCACCGAGGCTTACGCAGCCGCACAGGCCGATATGGCCAACGGTACGCTGCAGTACATCCTGGCCAGGTATCAGTACGACGGCTATGGCCGCAATGACCGCACGACCGACAATCGCGGCATCGTAACCAAGACCTTTTTTGACGATTCGGGGCGACCCACGCATGTTGTGGAAAATTATGTTCCTGGTCAGAGTTTCGATCCCGACAGCCCCGGCAGCCGCAGTAGCGATGTCAACCGGGTGACCAAAATGGTTTACAACGAGGCCGGCCAGGTAAAGCAGCGCATTGCCATCGATGTTGACCATGACGTCAACACCAGCGATAATCAGGTTACGCAGTATGTGTACGCCGTTGAATTGAGCAGCAGCGATTTCCAGGTTGTCAAGGACGGCACCGCTCTGAGGTCGGTGATTTATCCGGATAGCGATAATTCCGTCTCTTCTGGTACCATTAATGACGGCACCGGCTACGACCGCGTCGAATATACCTACTACGCCGATGGCTCAACTAAGACTAAGAAGGATCAGCGCGGCACCGAGCATACGTATCTCTACGACAATCTCGGACGCATAACGAGGGACGGCGTAACGGCTTTGGGCGGGGCCGATGATTTTGTCATGTCCATAACCTACGAGCACGAAGCCATAGTCGTGAATGAATCCCAGGAGGCCGAGCTTCTTCGCCAACTCAAGGTCGACTCCTGGAGCGACGCCGACGGCACGGGCACACAGAGAAACTCTGTCTGGCAGAAATTTAGCAACGGCTGGGGCGGCATCAGCGACCACTTCCAAGCCAACAAAGGTGATGCCACCTGGGCAAGTCCGCTGCTGCTTTATACCTACGCTGAGATCTCCATGGGCGGCAATGCCAAAAACGTCCGTACTGCAGTAGAATGTCGTCCCTTTACTAGTGTAAACTACACCTACCCCACTTCCGGCATCGGTGCCGCTCTTAACCGCGTCAGCGAAATTGACGACGACACCGACACCGTCATCAAATATACCAAATACCTGGGCGCCGCAGCGGTCGTCGAACTTGAGTACCCCCAGGTGGCGGTTAGTGGTAATCCGCTCGTTCTCTCCTACGGTGGAAGCGGCACGTTCAGTGGCTTCGACCAGTTTGGCCGTGTCAAGGAGCACGCCTGGAAGATTAAAACGGCCGGAACCTTGATGGACGGCTACGGATACGGTTACGATCCCGGCGGCAACCGGTTGTGGCGCGAGAATTTGGCCTCATCGACTCGCAGTGAGCTATACCACGCCAATGGCGCCACCAACGGCTACGATGGCCTCGCCAGGCTCACCGATTTCCGCCGCGGCACCCTCTCCGACGCCAACGGCAGCGATGGCTATGCCTACGATACTGTCTCAACTGATCTCAGTCGAGGGCAGGTCTTTACTCTCGACCAGCTCGGTAACTGGGCAAAGTTCAAGCTGGATGCCAGTGGCGACGACTTATACAGCGGCACAGTTGATCTGGATCAGGATCGGACACACAACAAGGTTAACGAGCTTAAGACTTTTTCCGAGGTGAGCGGTCAGAAGGCGTGGGTGGATCCCGTTCATGATTCCGCCGGCAACATGATCAAGGGCCCATCTCCGGCCAATGGAGAGATGCCGCACTTCTATGTTTACGATGCCTGGAATCGCATGGTTGCCGTCTATGAGGATACGACCACAGATGGAAGTCTTACGACATCCGGCGGCACAGTCGACAAGCTTTTGGCCGAGTATCGCTATAACGGTCTGAACCACCGGATCGCGAAACTCAAACCCACAGCCTATGATGGCAGCAACGTTCCGACAACCTACACCCGATGGGACTACTACTACAACCCCTCCTGGCAGGTAGCGGATGAGACCTGCAACACCGGTCGCACTGCGGCCAACAAGGAGTCGGTAGCCACGAGCCTGAAGGCCTCCTACATCTGGGACCAGCGTTACATTGATGCGCCGGTGGTTCGCTACTTTGACGCCAATAGCGACAGTGACTTCAATGACGATAACGAGAAGCTGTATTACATGCAGGACGCCAACTTCAATGTAACCGGCCTCATTAACACCAGCGGCACGGTGGTGGAGCGGTATGTGTATGACCCGTATGGGGCAGTTACGTTTTATGACGACTCATGGAACTTGACACACGTTTCCGGCCACGACGTTGACGGCACGGCCAGCGCCTTCGGCAACGAAATCCTTTACTGTGGCTATAGGTATGAACCAGAAAGCGGTCTCTACCACGTGCGAAATCGGATGTATGTCAATGGGTTGGGGCGATGGGCTCAGCGAGACCCAATAGGGTACAAAGGTGGTGTGACATTTTACGAATATGTTAGTCAGAATCCAGTGAAATGGTGCGATCCCCTTGGACTGGCACAGGTGGAGGTCGGAGTGGATATCTCCTTTGGAATATGGTCGAAGTGGTGGACGCGTGGCACTAATCCAGGAGAGACCTTTGACTACGAGATTATCAAGTGGGAAAAGAATAAGCTTATATACAAGGCGTATGGGGAGACCATGGAGGTAGATGAGGAGCTTTGGTTTGTGCCGGAATCATTTCAGGACGATCTAACCGTAGACGGGGTGGACGCCGAGTTTAGGGGCGGAAGAGAGGGGATTTACTGGAAGGAGAAGGATAAAAAACCAACAACTGAGAACCTAGTTTGGCAAGGTCTTCGACGCAAAGAGCACTGTGTGCAGTGCATAACTTGGCAGAGGACATGGGAGTTAGAATTTGTAGAAGACAGAAGATTGGCCACAAGTCTGATAGACTTAGGAGTTGCACTAGTTCCTGGTGGAGCAGTCGTCAAAGTAGTAGCTGTGCCATTTACCCTGATCTCGAAGAAAGTAATCGAGGAGGGCGCAATTGAGAAAAAAAGAATTGCATTTTCTGCCAAGATTTGTGCCGACCGTACAGTTGCAATTGGGATTTATAACGTGCCAAAGCCGAAGACAACGAGGTTTACATATGGGAATACTGGCCAAACAAAGCACGAAAAACATGATACTTGGATGACAGTTTTTAGTGGGAGCGGCGCGTATTCTAGCGTGCCATTTCAGGGTCAGCAGATACAAGCCAGGGCTGCGGACGCGCGTCCCAAAAGATACTATGAATTTGTTTTCAAGGACAAGCCTTTTCCTGAGAGTGTGTTTGGGCCGGAAAGATGAGTGCCTGTGACCTGCTCCCTTGAAACTGGTCCAAGTTGAATGAGAGTCTTTGCCGACAGATATTGTTGGAAGGAGACTCGACGGATGAAGCGTTATCGACCGGAGCAGGTGGTGGAGAAGTTGCGTCAGGCGGATGTTGAGTTGGGCAAAGGTTTATCGGTGAAGGAGGTTTGCCGTCAGATTGAGGTCAGCGAGCAGACGTATTATCGTTGGCGTCAGAAGTATGGCGGGATGAGTCCGGAGCTGGTCAAGGATCTGAAGACGCTTCAGAAGGAAAACCAGCGGCTGCGGAAGATCGTGGCCGACCAGCGGATCGACCTGGAGATCCTGAAGGAGGCCATTGAGTATAACTCAAAAAACTGCTGAGCCCGGCCGGCCGCCGGCGTACGGTTGACCATCTGCACGACCGGCTGGGCTACTCGAAGCGGCGACTGTGCCGGGCGCTGGGCCAGGCCCGTTCGACTCAGGATTACCAGGTGAAGGTACCTGATGAGGATCGCCGGCTGGTGGCGGCGATGTGGCGTCTGGCTCTGGAGCGACCGCGATTCGGCTATCGGCGGATCACGGCTCTTCTACGTCGTGAGGGCTGGCGGGTGAACGTCAAGCGGGTTCACCGGCTGTGGAAGCAGGAGGGTCTTCAGATCCGCCGGAAAGCCCGCAAAAAGCGGCGGTTGGGCACGGGTGAGAACGCCTGTCACCGCCGCAGGCCCAGGTACAGGAACCATGTCTGGGGCTACGACTTCGTCAGTGAGCGGACGGAGCGTGGCGGTCAGTTGAAGCTGCTGACGGTGGTTGACGAGTTTACGCGGGAGAGCCTGACGATAGAGGTTGGCCGCAGTTTCACGGGCCGGGATGTGACGGGGGTGCTTGAGGAGTTGTTTGCTCTCCGCGGTCGGCCGAAGTACCTGCGGAGCGACAACGGGCCGGAGTTCGCGGCCAAGGCGGTGCGGCAGTGGCTGCATCGGCTGGGCGTGGGGACGCTTTTTATCGAGCCTGGCAGCCCGTGGGAGAACGGCTACGTGGAGAGCTTCAACGGCAAGCTGAAGGACGAGTGCCTGAACGGCGAGTTGCTCTTGAATCTGACGGAAGCTCGGTATGTTGTGGATCGCTGGCGGCTGGATTATAATCATCACCGGCCGCACAGCCAGCTTGGCTGGTTGCCCTGGGCGGAGTGTGTGGCACAGGAGTTACATATGATCCAAAGTGCGAAAGACTCTTGACGCTATCCATAACAATTTTTTGGACGATGAACCCCGAGACCATTATAATTGGATTAAGGAGGACTCTATGCGTGTACTGTATGCATATATCGCCGTGGGGCTATTAGCAGTGGCGGGATGTTCTTTGGGTCCCGGGAACCAAGGTGAGGCCACAGCGGAAGAAACTGCCACAAAAAGGCATAATGTTAGACTTCTGCTGGCCGGAGGCACGTCAGACGTTATGGAGGTGGCGGTTCCTCCAGAGTGGTCAGAACACGTGGTCGATGTGGTTTCTCAGTATGTGGTGCGAGGAAGTCGCGAGGAGCACCGGGTACTTTCTTTGCGACTAACCGGACTGCAAGATGAACCGAGTACCATCCATATCGCGATATGTAAGCACCGGGTCAGCGAAGGGGTGGAGTTTAGCTTTTCGGGTGCGTTACGCTCTGCAAAGAGACACATCTTTGGGAGTGGTGGGCAAATAGTCATTAAAGGCGAGAAGGACGCGCGGCCATTTGTTATGGCTGTTGATTGGGATCCAGGTGTGCAGATAATTGCAAAATATATTTTTGAAGATTGCGAGGGCGATGCAAGCGGCGTGATGAACATTATCCTTCGTCTGAGGGAGGTGAAGGCTCTAGGCAAACCAGAAGCGTCTGTGCAATGAAATACATCTTTGGCTTGCCGGGTGCCATCTATGAGCAAGCCGTTGTCAAGGCGAAGCAGGGACGATTACGGGACTTGTTCCAACCATCTATCCGGCGTCATCCGGTGAGGGAGCGCCACTTATCGGTTTTGTTGGCCTCAGTCGCACTCGCGAGGTCACATTGCCTCATGGCCCCCGTCGAGGTCCAACTTAAATCCATGTTCGCCTTGTTCGCAGCCTGTCCTTTCGGCTGGCTTGCCCCACTTCTTCGTTCAGTCCTTATGAGAGAACCAATGCTTTGCCTTTCTCTCCGCTGCCAGGCTGCGCAGGGCGGAGCGCAGCGGAGACCGGAGCGGCCTGGCAACGGGCGGCGTAGGCGGCCGGGGTCTGGTAGCCCAGGGCTCCGTGCGGTCGGCGGTGATTGTACTCCAGCCGCCACGAGGTAGCCATATCCCGGGCCGATTTCAACGTCGGGAAGATCGCCGTATTCAGCAGCTCATCCCGAAAGATCGCATTTAACGATTCCACCACGCCGTTCTCCCACGGACATCCTGCCTCAACCGCCAGGGCCTCGACTTCCGTCTCTCATAAGGACTGGACGAAGAAGTGGGGCAAGCCATTGTCGTGCTTCATCTGCGCTATTCCGTGCGTGTCTTGCGCCATCTGTAGCAGCACTATTGAGGCGGGTGTAGACAAAACGTGTTTGGATGGGAACAAGCAGAGCTCTCTTATTGTTGCATGAAGCTTCTGTTGCGGATTCATGGCTTTCAACTCCAGTCAGAGCCCTCTCGAGCTCGGCTTTTTATGTCTCAATTGTCTTCTGCATCCTCAGATGGTGACGCTGCTCGTGTCCGAAAACTTTGCCCTTTTTCGTGGTGCTTCCTTAGACTAAACATCTCACTGTTACCGGCCCGGCGGGCCGTTGCGGCACCGAAATGCTTCGCATCGACATGACAGCGGCAAACCACGAGGACGACCGCGGCCGCGTGGTCGACTTCCACGCCCTGCGGCACACCTTATCTCAAATCTGGCCCGCGCCGGCGTCCATCCCCGCAACGCCCAAGCCCTCGCCCGCCACAGCGCCATCGACCTGACAATGAACCTCTACACCCACGTCAGCGTGCATGATCTCGCACGAGATGTGGAGAGCCCGCCTGCGCTGGGTATGACCAATGGTGCCGCCGATGCAGATACGGGAGCCAACCTATCAGCCGCTGCGACAGAGACGCATTGCGACCCCGGCGCCTGGTAATCGGCATGCAAAACGGACCCACCTCGGGAGGATAATCGGCGTGTAATTTGGACCCACCCCAGCAGCCTCCGATCTGGTATGCCATGTGGCACACTGGATGAAGGAGGCGAGGATGCTGACGGTGGACGATTACGGTCAGATTCGCAGGGCGTATCGCGATGGCCTGGGCATTCGGGCCATCGCCCGCACGTTTCATCACAGTCGCCGCAACGTTCGCAAGGCCTTGGCTGGTCCGGAGCCGCAGCCTTACACGCGTGCCAGGGATCCGGCGGCGCCGAAGTTGGGGCCGTTCAAGGCGATCATCGATCAGATCCTGGCCGAGGATGAGCAGGCCCCGCGCAAGCAGCGTCATACGGCCGCCCAGATCTTCCGACGCCTGCGGGACGAGCAGGGCTACACCGGCGGCTACGATCAGGTCCGGCGCTACCTTGGCGGCCATCGCCGGCGGCGCATCGAGACCTTCATTCCGCTGGCTCACGAGCCGGGCCAACGGCTGGAACTGGACTTCGGCCACATCTACGCCGACTTCCCCGACAGCCGGCGCCAGGTGCCAGTGCTTTTGCCGACCTGGAGCTTCTCGAACTTTGCCTTTACCAGGCGCCCAAGTAGCTGCACCTGCCGTCCCCGAAGAACTGGCCGGTCTGGCCTCGAACTGGGATTCGCTGCCCGAACACATCCGCAACGCCATCGTCTCGCTGGCTCGCGCATAAGTCCCGTGTGGCCAAACTATCTCCGCATTTCGGCAGGCGTTGGCTGATGGCCGAGCCAGCCGCGCAGGTCCATGCTGACCAGCCCTTGGCGGGCCTGGAGGATTGCCAGGCGATAACCGACTGAACGCCGTCCGCTTCGCCTGGGATGGCAGCACTGTGCGGGAGGTGGCGTAGCGGTCACTAGTTCATCAGAACCGGAACCAATGCCATTCAGCTAGCCATTGGCTTTCCGAAACACTACTTGAGCATTCCTTATCGAGTGGTCGTGCCGCCCGAGCAGGAATTTGAAGTAGTCGATGCTGCGTTCGAGCGAGCCATAGTTCGTATCGATTTGCCGATAGAGGTCGGGCAGCACTTCGGACTTGCCGGCGGAATCAGCCTCAAGCCATCGTTCGATGGCGTGCTCTTGTGACCGCGAGAGCGCAAGCAGGAACTTTACGTTCGCGCCTCCTGACCCCGATGTA